>ONBK01000018.1 GCA_900316055.1 uncultured Bacteroidales bacterium | reverse complement strand
CTTATCATTCGCATGTCGTGAAGATGGACGGTGTCCTGCGCCGCCAACGGCTGTAGCAACGCCATCAAAAATCCGAGGAAAAGAATTGTTTTTTTCATAATTTGTGTTTTGATTTTTCAGTGCAAAGATATAAAAAAAAATTGTTTCAAGTTTGGATGAACAGAAATTATCAGAAATTGACCGTTAAATAATTCATGGTTAATTCATGGAAATTCATGTTTGTGTTAGCGTCACTGGACGAGCAGTTTCTTGGTGGTGGGGCCGGCGGGGGTGAAGATGCGGAGGAGGTAGGTGCCGCGGGGCCAGGTGCTGATGTCGAGGTCGGCCTTGAGGCCCGAGGCGGGGAGGGTCTGGACGAGGCGGCCCTTGGCGTCATAGGTCTCAATGCGGGTGAGTCCGAAGCTGGAGGTCACCCTGACCTTGTTCGTCGCCGGATTGGGCATCACAGCGGTCTCTTCATCGGCCACCCCGTCAATGCCGTCACAATCTTCTTCGATTTGTATATTGGTCAGTCCCGGCTGGGCCTGATAGGCAGCACTGCATCCACAGGGTACATACACCAGAGAAGCATGCCAGAAAGCCTCTTCGAATATCACGGGGGGCTGCTCGCCGCGGAAGCGCACCTCACTCATGTTGTATGCCGACTTCCCGATGGTGTCGGGGGAACCGAGAAACTCTACATAATCAGCGCCATTTACTCCGTCGAATGCCTGTGTTCCAACTGTCTTGAGCGATGCCGGCATCGGTGGTAAGGTGTCCAGGGAGGTAATACGAAAGGCTTTGGGGTGTATCTCCTCCAGCATGGAACCCCACTGCAAGTCGGTGAGCGACTGGCACGCATAGAAGGCTTCCTTCCCAATAATCTTCAGTGAGTCGGGGAGGACGATGGAGGTGATGCTGCTTTCGGCGAAAGCCTGCCAGGAAATTTCACGCACACCTGCAGGAACGACCACCTCGCTAATGCCTGTATTACGCATAAAGGCCTGCAGGCCAATGACCCGCAGAGTGGAAGGGAGGTTGACATTGCAACGGGTGTCAAAGAATGCCCCCTCGCCGATGTCGGTGAGCCCTTCGGGCAGGGTGACCGAGATAAGGTCCGTGTTGCCGGAGAAAAGTTCGTTGGACAATACTTTGACACCTTCGGGGACGCTGTAGTTACCACTGGCATTGGTGACTAAAAGCAGGGTGTCGCCGTCGACACTCGTCAGGCGACCGTCGGCAAAGGTGTAGTGGCTGTTGGCCGAATCGACAACCACCGAGAGCCATTCAGGAGGATACTCCCCCACGGGGTTGCCCTCGATGCGACAGACCGATGCCGGAAGATACAGGGTGCTGATGGAGGTGGGAATGGCACCCTCGCCAATCTCCTTGAGGTTCGGGGGCATGATGACGGCGATGGGGGTTCTTCTTCCGATGGACCATGACTCGAGGCGCTGCAGGGTTGCGGGCAGAAACACCGTGTCAACCCTCTTTCCGGGAGGTGTGGATATGAGGACTGTAGTGTCTGCATTGCAGAGGAACCCGTCAACAACACGGTAGTGGCTGTTGGCGCTGTCGACCGTGAAGGATGTGATGCCTGAAGAATGAAAGGCACAGGATCCGATGTGACTGACAGAAGCCGGCAGATGTATGGTATTCAGACGGCTGCAAAAGGCAAAGGCCCCGATGCCAATGGACTGCAGGGACGAGGGGAGCGCTATGCTCTGGAGTCGGGTTGATGAGAAGGCATCACGTCCTATTTCTTCGATGGTGGAGGGCAACGACACTCTCGTGACGGCACAGCCGTCAAAGGCTTTTTCACCAATGCGGGTTACCGTGTAGGTCGTCCCATTGCATTCCACTGTTGAGGGAACGACCACCGCACCAGAATACCGGGAACAAGTGGCCAGTTCTTGAAGCGATATTACCTCGACGGTGTTCGGCCCTGTGATGCTGTAGGCCACATTCCCCGACACGAAGCCTATCACTCCGAAGTTTTGTTGCGCGGAGACCGTCAGCACGACCATCGCACAGAAAAATATGGATAATACTTTTTTCATAATGGAATTGTTTTTAAATATAGGGAACGGGCTTTCGCCCGCTCCCCAAGGAAAAATTAAAAGGTTATCACAATATCACTGTTCACAAGGAAGATGGGATATTTCCCTGCAGGTATATAATTCTGGGAAACCTGAGTCAAAATCATAGAATCGTAAATAGGACAATCGTGGGCAAAAACAATGTATCCATTAGACAAAAATTTTGAGTAGGCCGATGCTAGGTTCGTGTTCAGGATGCTAGCGGGAAGTTTTATGTCTTTTATCTCGCCATCACCGATATCCGCTATAGCCCGTATGGCATCTTTCCCATCGTATTCCATAGTAATATAACATAACGAGTCTGATAGTCTTATGTTGGTACAACTATGGGTAAAATTAAAATCATACCAGTATTGTCCAATGGTTGTCTGTACAGGGATGTATTTTGTGCCCGTGTTGTTTTCCGACGCAGTGTTTTCATTGTCTTTGTTGGTACAGCTTGAAAATGCAATTGCGGCAATAAAAAATGCAAAAAATAACTGTTTCATTTTCTTGTTTTTTTAGTTGTTTTCTTTTAGTTTTTTTTCACTGCCAAAACAGGTGCTGTGTGATGGACGGCAGTTTTTCTCCGATGCAACACAATAAAGTCGGGCGATACACGTTATTCTTTACGTATAGGGTTCCGCTCTATGCCTTGGGTGCCGGGTGGCAGGGAAGAGTGTTTTTCCAAAACGTATTCATGGCACTCTTCCTGCGGGCACCCTTTCTTGTCCCTGCGAACGGCGCACCTCTATCGGCAGAGACGGAAAAAGATGATTTTTATGGGTCCTTTCTTTTTTTTGGGGTAATCACTCTATTTGACAGCAATACAAGTATATGTATGCGTTGCTTCGTCAAAATCAATTGTAACTTCATAGCCTTGTTTGGCCATTCCCACTGCCCATGCAACAGCATCGTCGTGATCGTGGGTGGTGTAGATTACTTTCTCCTTCGACATGCTTCGCGTTTGGTTGTTTTGACGGAAACTTACGGAGTGTCCCTCTTCGGCCAAAGCAATAAGCCGTTCGACAAATTCATTCCAGGCAACTTCACCAACAAGGGTGATTTGAGATGTCTCACCATCAATAGTATAACACAACGTATAGGTGGAGACGTTTTCGGAAATTCCTTGCGGGGTAATTAAGGTTTCTTTCTGGCAGCTTACGGCTGTCAGGCTCATTACAGAGAGGAGAGCAACTGTTTTCAATGTTTTTTTCATTTGTTACTTGTTTTTAATTTGGTAAATCGATGTTTAATTGATTATATAGTATTGCGTCTATTTCAGCTTCTGCTTTTATATAAAAGACACTCACTGTACGATGGAGTCGAGAAATAGCAATAACATTATTATTAAGTAATTCGGAGGTATCCATAGGGAGTGTTGGGTCGGTTTTGGATACAATACGAGTGCTCACCCTATCAATCCCTTGCTCTATTTTTCGTTGTATATTGTCCGAAAGTGAAATAATATGGAACTCATTCTTCAGTGTCTCCCAGCCGAGAGAGTCGGTGGCCTGGAGGGTGGTGACATCGACACGGAGGGTGTCGTTGACGGGGAAGTCCTTGATGAAGGCAACGGCGATATGGGGATTGTCGGCATAATCCCTATAAATCTGGCTGCATTCCTCGACGGGCACCGTGCGCGGATGGTATTTCACCAGCAGCACCAATGCCGCCACCACCAGGCAGACCGCTACCGATATGACTCTACGTTTATTCATTGTCGATGGAGGAGGTTGAAGGTGTCGTTGAAAGCCTGCTCGCGAGAGGCATAGCGTTCGAGACGCATGGCGGTGTTGTCGGTCGCCGGAGAGCAGGAATAGGTGACCAAGGCGACGAAGGCCGCCAGACAGGAGAGGCGGAGGGCAAAACCGCGCCGTTCGCGCCGCATCAGAGGGTCGACAGGCTCGTCGGTGAGCGTCGTCGCAAGACGCAGCTGTCCTTGTCGCAGTTCTTTGGCCAAAGAATGCTGGCACCGCAGCGTCGTCAAAAGCGTTTCTTTGTCGTTTTTTTTCATCGTTTGTTCAGTTTTTCGTTTATAATGCGGGCTTTCGCCATGACTCGGCGAAGCCTCTTGTATACGGCATTGGTGGAACATTGGAGCTTTGCAGCCATCTCGTCGACATCCATCTCTTCGAGTTGCATCTCCATCAGGCGCCGCTCGTTGGGGGTGAGCCGAACCATAATCTCCTCCAGCTGTTCGCGTCCCTCATAGGTCTCCTCGGCCAAAGTGTCGACTATCTCGCTGCTCAGCCGCTCGGGTGACGGAATCCGCTGGTGGAAGAAGTCGTTGATGACCTTCCGTGCCCGCCAGTAGACCCATGTACCCTCCAGCCTGCCGGGACGGTAGCTGTCGAGATGCAGCCACAACCCTATGGAGACCTCCTGTATCAGTTCCTTGCAGAGTTCCTCGTTGCCTCCCGACCGACCGGCACACACATAGCGTATCAGCTTGGCGTGACGGCGCACCACAGCCTCATAGAGATGCTGCATCTGCAACAACTCCTCACGAGAGAGTTTCCTGATGTCCTCGTTCTTCATGGGCGGCGACCTTTCGAGGTGCAAAAATAAAATATTCTATATATAAATACCCCCTTTTTTGGCAAAAATTGGCCAAAGGGGTGAAAATATTTTTTACACCTTTTCTTAAACCATTGATAACAAGCGCTCTGTTTTTAGCATACAATAAAAAAATTTTTTCGTCGTTATAAGAAAATTATGCAACAGGTTATCATCATCACCGGCGCTTCGTCGGGTTTCGGGAAGGCTACGGCCGAACTCTTGGCCCAGAAAGGGCATATCGTCTACGGCCTCTGCCGCCGCCGCGTGCCCGCGGTGGGCAATATTAAATATTGTCAATGCGATGTTCGAAACCGCGAGCAGATAGCCTCCGTGGTGGAGGACATCGTCAAGGAGCAGGGTAGGGTGGACGTGCTGGTGAACAACGCCGGTATGGGCATCGGCGGTGCCTTGGAGCTGGCCACAGAGGAGGAGATAGACCTGCAGATGGGCACCAATTTCATGGGTTGCGTGAACCTCTGCCAGGCGGTGCTTCCCTATATGCGCAAAGCGCGCAAGGGGAAGATTATCAACCTCAGCTCCATCGGTGGCGTGATGGGCCTGCCTTATCAGGGCTTCTATTCCGCCTCGAAGTTCGCCATCGAGGGTTTTTCTGAGGCCCTGAGCGCCGAGGTGAAGGGGTTCGGCATCACGGTGAGCATGGTGGAGCCGGGCGATTTCGCCACAGGCTTCACGGGGAGCCGCAAGAACAGCCAGGCGACCCTCGACGACCCCGACTACGGCCCCATCTTCCGTCGCTCGCTGGCCATCATCGAGAAGGAAGAGAACGGTGGCCTGAAGCCCGAAATCCTCGCCCGCCGCATCGTCAAGATGGTGGAGCAGAAGAACCCGCCGCTGCGCAAAGTGGTGGCCAACCTCGAGCAGAAGCTCTCGGTGGTCATCAAGCGCGTGCTGACGGGAAACCAGATGGTCGGCATTTTGCGAAGCTATTATAAGAGCTGAGCAACAAGGCCAACCTGTTAAAGGATCTTACGCGGATACTATAAATCTTAAAGGGCTTTGCCGAAGACGGCGCGCTGCATCAAGGGTGTGGTGTTGTACTGCGTCTCCCAGATTTTCACAGCCTCGTTGCCGATAATCTGCGGATTGGTGTAGGCGGTGTGTACGTTGTGCTTGATGGCGGACACATTCATGTCGCTATAGTAGATGCTGTGGACGCCGCGTTTCTGCCATTCGGGCAGCACACCGTTGAGGAGCAAATCGATGGTGTCGAATTTTTTGAGGGCCCGCAGGATGTAGTACCATCCGAAGGGGAAGAGGCGTCCGTTGGCTTTCTTGTAGGCCTTGGTGAGGTCGGGGATGCTGAGTCCGAAGCCCACAAGCTTGTCGTTCTCGTCGACGACGAACTGCACGAAATCCATATTCACGAAGGGGAAATACTCGTCGATATAGACCTTGATTTCCTTCTCGGTCATGGGGACGAAGTCGTAGAGGTCCTTGAAGGAGTCGTTGATGGCGTGGAAGAACTGCCAGGCATAGGGGATGAGGTCCTTGCGGCGTTTCGTCTTCACCAGGTGGAGGTGATATTTCTCCATGATGAGCGTGTTGAGGCGGGCCACTTTGTCGGGAACGGGCTGGTTGGCGGGCATCACATACTGCTGCCATTTACACTTGATTTCGTAGCCGGCACGCTCGATGAACTTGACGTAGTATTCGGGGTTGTAGAGTGTCGAGGTGTTCTGACGGGCGTCGAAGTTGTCGATGGCCCAGCATTCCTTGTCCATATCGGTGAATCCGAAGGGACCTTCTATCTCGGTCATCCCGTGGGTGCGACCGTATTCAGCCACCTTGTCGAGCAGGGCAGTGAAGACCTCGTAGTCCTCGATGAAGTCGAACCATCCGAAGCGCACAGACTTCTTGTTCCAATGTTCGTTGACGCTGCTGTTGATGATGGCGGCCACACGGCCGACAATCATGCCGTCGCGCTCGGCGAGGAAGAGCTCGCGCGAGCAATGCTCCAAGGCGGGATTCTTGTCGGTGAGGAGGTTGCGTTCGTCGAAATTCAGCGCGGGGATGTAGCTGGGGACATCCTTGAAGAGCTTGTTGGGGAAGGCGATGAATTTCTTGAGGTCACGACGACTGGCGACGGTACGGATGGTAATCATAGATGAGAGTTTAGTTGAGAGTTAAGAGTTAAGAGATAAAAGTTGAGAGTTGAGAGTTATTGGTTTAGAAGACCTGAAGGTGCTTGAAGGCTTTGTAGATCTTTTCCACAGCGATATCGATTTGCTGGTGGGTGTGAGTAGCCATGAGGGCCACACGGATGAGGGTCTCGTCGTTGGGGACAGCGGGAGCGATGACGGGGGTCACGAAGACACCGTTCTCCAGCAGTTCGTGGGTGATGGCGAAGGTCTTGGGATTGTCGCGGATGAAGAGGGGGATGATGGGAGTCTCTGTGTTGCCCACCTCGAAGCCGAGGTCCTTGAAGGCTTTGAAGGCGTAGCGCTGGTTGTCCCAAAGGGCGACGTTGCGCTCGGGCTCGCTGCGCATGATGTGAAGGGCTTCAATCACCGAAGCAGTGCTGGCGGGAGTGATCGAGGCGGTGAAGATATAGGGGCGCACGGAGTGCTTCATCCAGTTGATGGTCTCCTTGTCGGATGCAATGAAACCGCCCACAGAGGCCAGGCTCTTGGAGAAAGTGCCCATGACGAGTTCCACATCCTTGAGTTTTCCGAAGTGGTCGCAGGTGCCGCGGCCCTCGCGTCCAAAGACACCGAGGCCGTGGGCTTCGTCGACCATCAGGGTGGCGCCGTAGCGGTTGCAGATGTCCACCATCTTGTCGACATGAGCCACATCGCCTTCCATAGAGAAGACGCCGTCGGTGACGACGAGCTTGGAGGCCTCCAGAGGTGCTTTCTGCAGCACACGCTCAAGGTCGTCCATGTCGTTATGTTTGTATTTCTGGGTGTTGGCGAAGGTGATGAGCTTGCCTTCCATGATAGAGGCATGGACGCGCTCATCGTAGAAGAGATAGTCGCCACGGGAGACCACATCGGGGATGACGCCGCTGTTGGCCAGGAAGCCGGCGGAGAAGAGCATGACGCCCTCCTTGCCGAGGAACTCGGCCAGCTCGTCCTGCAGCTGGATGTGGATGTCAAGGGTGCCGTTGAGGAACGGCGAGCCAGCACAGCCGGTACCGTACTTGTCGATGGCACGCTTAGCAGCCTCCTTCAGACGGGGGTCGTTGGTGAGTCCGAGATAAGAGTTAGAACCAAACATAAGTACCTTACCCTCATGACCTTGCACATAGACTTCGGTGTTCTGCTCAGACGTGATAGGAGTGAAATAAGGATAGATCCCAGCGGCTTTGGCCTCTTGCGGGACTGTGTATTGTGCTAACTTTGCTTGTAACGGCTTCATAAAACTAAATTACAAATAATATATATACTTTTAAAGTGCAAAGTAACAAAAAATTTCTTAATTATTAAAATAATTTTATGTTAAATTTGCGAACAGACGGTCCGTCAAACGGCTTGCTCCAATTCTAAAAGTTTGATTATTAATATAATCGTCTCCCAAGATTTTTTTGGCTAATTCGGCATACGCAAGAGCCTCTTCGGGGGTTGAAATGCCTCCAGCGGCCTTAAATCCGACCTTTTTTTTACCTTTTTTAACGTTTTCGTTAATGACATTTAACATTATCTCGGCTGCCTCGAGGGTGGCACCGATGCCAATCTTGCCGGTGGAGGTTTTGATGAAGTCGGCACCGCCGTCGATAGCCAGCTGCGAGGCTCTCCAGAGAGGTGAAAGGTGAGAGGTGAAAGGTGAGACCTCAGGGGTAAGGAGTTCGCCGGTTTCGAGGATGACCTTCAGGGTGCGACCCTGACAGGCCTCTTTGAGGACGGCCACTTCGTCGCGAACGATGTTGTCCTCGCCGGCCAGCAAGGCTCCGCGGGAAAGCACCATATCGATTTCGTCGGCCCCCTCGCCGGCGGCATACTTCACCTCGTCGACCTTTAGCGCTATGGGCAGCTGCCCATGGGGGAATGCTCCCGCCACCGAAGCCACCCGGATGCCGCTGCCCTCCAACGTTTTCCGGGCCACCGAAACAAAACGCGGATAGACGCAGACGGCAGCCACCTGCCCCATCTCCATCGTATGACGGCAGAAAGCCTCTACATGCGCCTCGTTGTCTGTACCGTTGAGCGTGGTGTTGTCGATGCACGAGAACACCTGCTTGGCTAATTCTAAATCTTTAACCATTAAACGTTAACCGTTAAAACTTTATCTGGCTAATTTTCTCCACACGGCGCTGATGACGGCCGCCTTCGAACTCGGTGTTCAGGTATTCATCGACAATCTGCAGGGCGGTCTCCTCGCTGATGAAACGGGCGGGCATGGAGATGCAGTTGCAGTCGTTGTGCTGACGGCCCAGATGGGCAATCTCGGGAGTCCAGCAGAGAGCGCAACGTACATGGGGATACTTGTTCACAGTCATCTGCACACCGTTGCCGCTGCCGCAAATCACGATACCACGTTTGTATTCCCCCTTCTCGAGGGCGGATCCCACCTGATGGGCGAAGTCGGGATAGTCGCAACTCTCGGTGCTATGGGTACCGTAATCTTTCACCTCGAAACCTTTTTCTTTCAAGTGCTCAATGACTTTCAACTTCAACTCATAGCCAGCATGATCGCAGGCTATAGGAATAATTTCTTGCATTTTCGTTATTGTTTATAATTTTTTCAGAGTGCAAAAATACGACAAAAACGGAAGTTGCTGTGAATGAACGAAAGTAAATTATCAACATTTTTTCACCGAAAGAGCCAAAAACAAGAATATCAGCCGTAAACAAAATATCAACAAAAAGGAGTTAAATTCGATGTTAATAGTGGAAGATAACATTGTTGAAAAATATTTTGACAATCATAATTGTTGAAAAATCTCCTTTTTTCAAACCTTTTTCAACATCGAAAGCTCATCTTAACTGTATCGGGAATTCTTAACAAAACACCGTTCAAACAGGATATCAACATGATGTTTAAAAATAACAACAATCATTGTTCTGCAAAGGAAAAACATGTGTATAACTTGTGAATAGAAAAATAATAACTTTTATTTCAAAAACACACTTACAAAGTTATTCACCAAATGAACAAGTAAAAGAAAAAATAAAAATTAAAAATAAGAATAAAGAATTTTTTTATTTAGGGTAAAGGTTTTTGAATTTTTTTGTGTATTTTTGCAAATTATTTCTGAGTTAAGGTGAAAAGATGTCAGGATATTTGTTATTTGTTATTGCTTTGTTTGCTTTTATAGCAGGAAGTATTGTAGGAGAATAATTTTATTTCTAATCTTTGCATTTAATAACTGAAAGATTATAGCTATGACCGACAATGAACTGAAGCAGGAAATACTGCGACTGAAAAGAGAGAAAAACGCCGTCATTTTGGGGCATTACTACCAGCGGCATGAGATACAGGAACTGTCCGATTATGTAGGCGACAGTTTGGCATTGGCGCAGGAAGCACAGCGGACGGAAGCCGACATCATCGTTTTCTGCGGTGTTCACTTCATGGCGGAGACGGCCAAAATACTCAATCCTCAGCGTAAGGTGTTGCTGCCCGATATGGAAGCCAGTTGCTCGTTGGCCGAGAGTTGCAAGGGTGAGGATTTCGCCAAGTTCAAAGCCGAGCATCCCGACCACATGGTCATCAGTTATATCAATTGCAGCGCCGAAATCAAGGCTCTCAGCGACCTTATCTGCACCTCCGGCAATGCTGAGAAACTGGTTCGTTCACTACCCGAAGAGCAGAAGATTATCTTCGCTCCCGACAAGAACCTCGGCGGCTATATCAACCAGGTGACAGGCCGCCAGATGTTGCTCTGGAACGGTGTCTGCACTGTGCATGACGCCATGCAGGCGGAGGCTGTGCTGCAGCTCAAGGCCGAATATCCCGACGCTCCTGTCATCGCCCATCCCGAGTGCAACCCCGCGCTCCTCAAGGTGGCCGACTTTGTGGGCTCCACCAAAGCGATGCTCAACTTTATTAAGGCCAGCGACGCTAAGAAGTTCATCGTCGCCACCGAGACGGGCATCCTCTATGAGATGAAGAGAGAGAATCCCGGTAAGGAGTTCATCACCTTGCGCGACAACAAGAGCTGTGCCTGCGACGATTGCGCTTATATGAAGCTCAACACCCTCGAGAAACTGTATAAGTGCCTGCGCGACGAGCAGCCGGAAATCCTGATGAGTCCCGAGATGATCGAGGCCGCCAAACGCCCCATCGTCCGTATGCTGGAGATGAGCCGTCAATTGGGCATCATCAAGTAAAGTTTAGAAGTCGTAACGTATACCCAGACAAGGGGTGAGGGTTACGTCGTAGTTAAGTTCGTAATTGTCGCCGCTGTGCCATCCAAGCGGGTAGTTATCGGTGTAAAGCAGTTTGACGAATAATCCCATTCCTTTGCGTCCCTGCCAATGATTAATTCCTTTTCCATCAAAGAGACGAGCTGTATTGTATAGCAGTGTTACCTCACCGTGAGAGGCAAATGGAAGTATCTTGTAACCGCCGAAACTATATTCCGGTCCAAACATGAATTCATAGTCACCCATGAAGGAGAGCCCCTGTAGCCCGAATAGATTGGGAATATCCCAGTCGAACTGAAAAGAAAATAGGAATCTCCTATCGGAACTGTGGTAATAGTTCCATCCTCCAAGCCAGCGGAAGTTGAAGGTATTCCCTCGTTTAGTGAATACCATATATTCGGGTCCAAAAAGGTAGTGGTTGATTAGGAGATAATCCCCATGCATCGCGTTGGTGGGTACGTAGGCTCCGTTCCAGCCGGCATGCATACCCCAGCCGCCAAGTTTAGAGCGGAAGAAATAAGTATAGCCAAAATCGGCGCTGATGGTTGTTTGTTTATTGCTATAACGGTGGTAGATATCGAGATCAAGGGAGAAGGCAATGTGTCCGTCGCGGAAGAGCATTTCGGCGCTGGTGTTGGGTCTATTGCGCATCACGTCGTACATCACTTGGAAGTCGGCCACGTGGTAGGAGGGAACGCTGTCCTGGGCATGCGTCGGAAGCAGGAACCCTAATGACAAGGCATAGAATAGAAACTTTTTCATATTGTCTTACCGTTATTATTTGATGGTGCAAAAGTAAAAAAAAAAATGAAATGAGGAAAAAAAAGTTTAGTGCATCAAAAAAAGTCGTATTTTTGCATCCTCAAACGAGAGCATGTAAAGATGCTTGATGGAAGGAAAATAGAAGAAAAGAAACGTTTTGCCGGCGAGAAAAAGCCGTCAATGAAGCGCCGGAGCGAGACACACGACTATCGTTCCAAGCGGTTTTATATGATAACGCTCGAGGTAACGGGGAGGATACCCATATTGGGCCGACTGGAAGGTGAAGGAAATGAAGCCTGCATCAGGCTGTCTCCTTTAGGAGAGGCGGTGGCAAGGGAGTGGGAAGGCATTCCTCGTTATTATCCACAGATTACGATGGTCTCCCAACAGGTGATGCCCGACCATCTCCATGGCATCCTCTATGTCAGTGGGCAGACAGAGTACCATTTGGGGCAGGTAATCAAGGGCTTCAAGTTGGGCTGTAACAGGGCTTTGAGGAGACTGCTGGAAGGGGAGGGGGTTGCGTTGGAAACGCAACGTACGAAGGAAGAGGGACGAGACGAAGAGGGGAGGAGGAAGGCTGTTGTTTTTAGAAACTGGCTTCTCTCGTTCGCTGCGATTAAATCGCAGCCATTTGGAAAGTCCATCTTTTGGGCGGAAGGCTACAACGACAAGATTCTCCACAACTACAGTACCCTCGATAAGTGGAAAGCCTATCTGCAGGACAACCCTCGTCGCTTGGCGGTGAAACGTGCCCACCCTGATTTCTTCCGTGTCCGTTTCGGCATCGAGGTGGCGGGACAGAGCTATGCTGCCATTGGCAACCGTTTCCTCCTTCAGCATCCCGAGAAAGTACAGGTGCAGCTCTCGCGAAGCTTGACAGAAGAGCAGGTAGCCGAGCGTGTGCAACAGTTCTTGATGTTGGCCCGTCAAGGGGCCATCCTGGTGTCGCCAGCTATCTCCCAGGGAGAGCAGTCCGTCATGCGTGCAGCCCTCGACGAGCACCTGCCACTAATCTTCCTTACCCCTTGGGGATTCAACAATTTCAGCAAGCCAGGCCATCAGTACTACGAAGCCTGTTCCGAAGGGCGTTTTCTTATCTTGGCACCTTGGGAACATCAAAACGAGCAGATACCGCTGACCCGTACTATGTGCTTATCTTTAAACAGAATGACAAAACAGATTTGTGAACTATGATAGGACAACCACAGGTATATGATGCCCTTGAAAGGATGGGCATCTCCTTCGACTACTACGAGCACCCCGAAGCTCCGACCATCGAGATTGCCGCGCAGTTCTACCGCGGCGAGGGAACCACACTTTGCAAAAACCTCTTCTTCCGCAACCATAAAGGCAACCGCCATTATTTGGTCATCATGGACAGTCGTTTCCCGATGGATATCCATGATATGGAGCATCGTTTACATCAGGGGAAACTCAGTTTCGCCAGTCCTGAGAGGATGATGAAATACCTCGGGGTAAAGCCTGGAAGTGTTTCGCTCTTCACCTTGGTCAACGACGCGAACCATGAGGTGACATTGTTTGTCGACCGCCACCTTTTGGAGGCCGAAAAAGTGAGTTTCCATCCCAACGACAATCGAGCCTCGCTGGTGATAACTAAGGAAAATATGTTGAAATTTATCAACGCCATCGGCAACCCCTACGAGATTGTTGATTTGTACGACCCGAATTGTTGATAACGTAGTAAAATCAATGTTTCACGTGAAACATTAACTTATGAAGAAAAACGAATATATTGTTAGTGAATCGAAGAATCTTTTGGAGTTCCTTTTTGAGTGCTTTCCCGAGACTTCCAAGTCGAAGGTGAAGGAGTTGCTTGCCCATAACGTCTATGTCGACGGACGCCGCACGTCGCAGTTTAATTTCCCGCTACAAAAAGGCATGAAAGTCTCCATCGAGAAGGCCACCGGCAAAGACCGTCTGCGGCCGCGAGACCTCGATATCGTCTACGAAGACCAGCATCTACTGGTGGTCAATAAGCACGAGGGTCTGTTAAGCAACAGCAAACACCCCAACGACAAGACTGTCATCACGGTGCTCAATCAGTATCTCGAGGCCAGCCACCAGCGCTGTCACGCCCATATCGTCCATCGCCTCGACCGCGACACCAGTGGCCTGATGGTGGTCTCTAAAAGCAAGGAGGTCTCCCAGAAATTCGAAGAGGACTGGAAAGGAATGGTCTTCGACCGTCGTTATGTGGCGGTGGCATGGGGCCATCTGGAGAAGAGTAGGGGAGAGGTGCGCTCGTGGTTCACCGATGGCGAGTATTGTGTCCTCTCGTCGCCCACCGACAATGGCGGCAAGTTGGCCATCACTCATTACGAGGTGAAACAGACATCGCGTAGGTATAGCCTCGTGGAACTGAAACTTGATACCGGCCGACGCAACCAGATTCGTGTCCACCTGCGCGACCTCCAGCATCCCGTGGTTCACGACCCGATGTATGGCTACAAGGAGGACCTCTCTCCCGTCAACCGTCTTTGCCTCCACGCCTACCGCCTCTGCTTCACTCATCCCGTCACTGGCAAGCGCCTGAAGTTCGAAACCCCCATTCCTGCCTCGTTCCTCAAGCTCATGGAACTCTGAACGAGGGAAATCTCCTTCAGAAACAATCTTTTTGGGGAGAAGAGCGTGTTTGTGGGAAATATATTTTTTACAATCGCGCAATAATATTTCTATTTCCACGTTAGAAATAGGTTATGCATAAGAAGGTCATCATCGTTTTGGCTCTTTTGTCGGCTTGTTTCACCCTATCGGCTCAATGGAAGGAAGTGGGGGTAAGCGACACCTCGCGGTGGAATTTCCATCTGTCGACGGGTGTTACCATAGGTAGTGGCTGGGGCAAGACGAATGCGCTGTTCTGGACGGCTCCCCGTGTGGAGTACCGCGCCAGTGAGCGTCTGACTCTTCGTGGCGGTTTCGCTACGGTGGGATCGCTGCTGCCGGGCTATGAGTTGCGGATGCCTGTGAGGAGCTATGCTCCGCGCCGTCAAGGGACGCGTCTGCTGGGTGGCTTCGCGTCGGCGAGCTATCAGGTGAACCCGCGATTGAACATCTGGGCCTCGATACAGCATGTGGGAGGTTGGTACGAACCGCTGTGGACCCCGCAGGGGGAAGCGCTCGACATGAGCCTCACCGCCTTCAGCGGAGGCTTTGCCTATGAGCTGAGCAACCACTCTCTCTTCGAGATGCACTTCCATATCGTGCATGACCATTACGGCAACAGTGCTCTCGGGCTGCTGGGCCATCCCTATTACGGAATAGGCGTTCCCTCATGGGAACTCTACAGCGGTCCGTGGGGATTTTGAATTAAGAATTGAAAATTGAAATTGTAAAGTGGAATATAACACACAACGAGAAAAATTAACAATCAACGACTATGGGCGTAATGTATGCAAGATGATTGATTACGCCAAAACCATCGAGGATCGCACTGAGCGCACACAGATGGCCAACCTCATCGTAGACGCGATGGCCCTCGTGAACCCTAAGGTGAAGGAGCGTACCGACTATCGTCGCATCCTATGGGATCACTTGATGATGATGGCCGAATTCGACCTCGATGTGGATTGTCCATACCCTATCAACCGCGAGGAGACCGAGGTTCTCAAGCCGCAGCCCTTGCACTATAGTGATAGCGAGATTCGCTACCGTCATTATGGACGGGCGCTGGAGGATATGATCCGCGCCGTTGCCGAGATGCCCGAAGGTGAGGAGAAGAGCGTCCTTTCGCAGCAGATAGCCCACACCATGAAGCGGCAGTACCTGCAGTGGAACCGCGACTCGGTGGATGACGACCTCATCCGTGAGCAGCTCACAGAGCTCTCCAGCGGCCGCATCACGCTGCCGGCCGACTTCGAGTTCCACGATACGAAGCTCTACATTGACGCAATGGCCGCCGTTGCCGCCAAGAAAGAGAGCAACGCCAAGAAAAAGAAAAAGAAGAAAAAATGAGCAGTTTTGAAATCATAGGAGGTCACAAGCTGAAGGGCGAGATAGTGCCGCAGGGAGCCAAGAACGAGGCCCTGCAGGTGCTTTGCGCTGTGTTGCTGACCTCCGAGAAGGTACGCATCGAGCATGTGCCCGACATCCGCGATGTCAACAAGCTCATCGACCTGCTGAAACTCCTCGGCGTCAATGTGCGCGAGGATGTGCCGTCGGCCTGCGAGAGTGGCCGCACCTTCGAGTTCCAGGCCGACCAGGTGAACCTCGAGGTGCTGCAGAGTCCGCAGTTCCGCGAGCAGGCCGGAGCCCTTCGTGGCAGCATCATGCTTGTGGGTCCGCTGCTGTCGCGCTATGGACAAGCCGTCGTTCCGCAACCTGGTGGCGACAAAATTGGCCGCCGCCGTTTAGACACCCATTTCATCGGCATGGAACGTCTCGGCGCCACCGTAGAGTACAAACGTGGTGCCTATTTGGTCAATGCCAAGAAGCTTAAGGGTTGCTATATGCTGCTCGACGAGGCCTCCGTCACCGGTACCGCCAATATCATCATGACTGCAGTCTTGGCCCGTGGTACCACCACTATCATGAATGCCGCCTGCGAGCCTTATGTCTATCAGCTTTGCAACATGCTCAACAGCATGGGTGCCCGCATCAGTGGTGTGGGGAGCAACCTGCTCACCATTCGCGGAGTGAAAGAGCTTCACGGATGCACCCATCGCTTGCTGCCCGATATGATTGAGGTAGGCTCGTTCATCGGTATGGCTGCAATGACCGAAGGCGACATCACCATCAAGAACGCCCAAGTGCAACATCTGGGCCTCATCCCGCAGGTGTTCCGCCGCTTAGGTATCGAGGTGTGGCAGCGTGGGGACGACCTCTATGTCCCCGCGCAGGAGCACTATGAGATTGAACGCTTCATGGACGGCTCAATCATGACTGTCGCCGATGCCCCGTGGCCAGGATTCACACCCGACCTCATCTCTATTGCCCTCGTGGTGGCCACGCAGGCCAAAGGAAGTGTGCTCATCCACCAGAAGATGTTCGAGAGCCGCCTGTTCTTTGTCGATAAGCTTATCGACATGGGAGCCCAGATTATCCTCTGCGACCCCCACCGCGCCACCGTCATCGGACTCGACCGTGAGCACAAGCTACGCGGAGTACGTATGACCTCGCCCGATATCCGTGCAGGTGTGGCGCTGCTCATCGCCGCCCTCAGCGCTGAAGGGAAGAGTCGCATCGACAACATCGAGCAGATTGACCGCGGATACCAGTTCATCGACAAGCGCCTGGTCAAACTGGGTGCTGAAATCAGACGAGTTGACTAAACAAAGTTAGAGATGTTCAACCTTTTCAAAAGAAAACACACCCCGCGACCCATCTTCGAAGCTTTGGGTACCGATATGCATTGCCATTTGGTTCCGCAAGTCGATGATGGCTCGAAATGCTTTGAGGAGAGCGTTGAGTGCCTCCATACGCTGAAAACTGTGGGATTCAATAAGGTGTTCATCACCCCCCACTTCCAGTATCCCCGTTTTAACAACGACGAAGACGATATCCGCCTTCGCTATCAGAATTTGAAATTACGAGCCGTCGAAGAAGGTGTGGATATCGAGATGGCTGGTGTTGCCGGCGAATACCGAATCGACAGCGGTTTCAGAAACCGTATGGAGAATCCCCGTTTCATGAAGATCGCCGATAAATACCTGTTGGTCGAATTCTCGCTGCACCAGCAGATGATGGGCTGTGACGAGATGATTTTCGACCTGCAGATGCAGGGTTACGACATCATTCTGGCGCACCCCGAACGCTACCCCTACCTCAATATTCTGGGCTCCCGCATGGAGCAGCTGAAGAACCAAGGGGTCTTCTTCCAGATCAACGCCCTCTCGCTGGGCGGCTTCTATGGGGAAGAACCCAAGCGTCGTGCTTACCAGATGCTGGAAAACGGCTGGGTAGAGTTTATGGGTACCGATACCCACAACGGCATGTACGCACAGGCCCTCGTCGACCTCAGCAACGACCGAAAAATAGAGAAGGTCCTCAACAAATACGAATTTTTAAATAAAACACTATAACCGTTACCCATGAATAGTTTGAATGCCGTTTCGCCCATTGATGGGCGCTATCGTTCCAAATGTGAGCCCTTGGCTAAGTATTTCTCTGAAGGGGCGCTGATAAAATACCGTGTTCGAGTAGAGGTGGAATATTTCATTGCCCTCAGTGACCGCCTCAAGGAACTGCGTCCCCAGTTGGCCGCTGTTGCCTCGAAGGCCGAATCTTTGCGCGATATTTACCGCAATTTCACTGACGACGATGCACAGGCCATCAAGGACATCGAGAAGGTGACCAATCACGATGTGAAAGCTGTGGAGTACTTTCTCAAGGGCAAGTTCGATGAGATGGGCCTCTCCGACCTCAAGGAGTTTATCCATTTTGGCCTCACCTCGCAGGACATCAACAACACTTCCGTGCCGTTGAGCATGAAGGAGTGCCACGATGAAGTGCTGCTGCCCGCTTACAAGAAGATTCTCGCACTGCTTGACGAGCGTGCTAACGAGTGGAAGGATATCCCCATGCTGGCCCATACCCACGGACAGCCCGCTTCGCCCACTACACTGGGCAAGGAATGGGGTGTTTTTGCCTACCGTCTGCGCCGTCAGATAGAGGAGCTCGAGCGAATTCCTTTCACTGCCAAGTTTGGTGGTGCCACAGGCAACTACAATGCCCATCTGGCCGCCTTCCCAGAGGTTGACTGGCGCGCTTTCGGCAACGACTTTGTGAAGAATCATCTCGGCCTCGAGCGTCAGCAGCTCACCACCCAGATTGAGAATTACGACATGATGGCCGCCTGGTTCGATGCATGCAAGCGCATTAACGTCATCCTCGTCGACCTCTGCCGCGATGTGTGGACATATGTCTCGATGGAATACTTCAAGCAAAAAATCAAAGCCGGCGAGGTGGGTTCCAGCGCCATGCCGCATAAGGTGAACCCTATTGACTTCGAGAATGCCGAAGGCAATTTAGGTCTGGCCAATGCCATCTTCGAGCACCTCAGTCATAAACTGCCCATCAGCCGCATGCAGCGCGACCTCACCGACAGCACCGTCAGCCGCAATATCGGTGTGCCCATCGCTCACACGATGATTTCCATTGCCTCGTTGGAGAAAGGATTAGGCAAGTTGCTCCTCAACGAGCAGGCTCTCTATCGCGACTTAGAAAACAACTGGGCGGTGGTGGCGGAAGCCATCCAGACCATCTTGCGCAGCGTAGGTTACCCCAACCCCTATGAGGCCTTGAAGCAGCTCACCCGTACCAACGAGAAAGTCACCTCTGAAACTATCGCCGCCTTCGTTGAGACCCTCGACGTGACCCCGGACATTAAGGAGCGCCTGAAAAAGATTACCCCCCACAACTACATTGGTTATTCTCTATAACCTGTAAACATGAAGAAGAACTTCACCCTGAGACAACTCAAACCCTACGGTGTACGCTGTGCCCTGTATGGTTTGTTCGTAGTGCTCAGCGTGGTGTTCACTATGGCCACAGCGTTATCGGTGGCCGACTTCCTGCGAATCCTCTTCGGTACCGGCGAGGGTGTTGCGGTGACATCGGGCAACCTCATTGCGCAGTGGCTCGACTCGCTCTATGTCTGGCTTATCTCTTTTGGCAAGCTCAACGCTCTGCATCTTTTCTCTGCCATCATTTTTGTGCTTTATGCGCTGAAGAATGTCTTCTCCTACCTCTCCACCATCCAGATTGCCGTGATTCGCAGCAACGTCATCCGCGACCTACGCAATAAGTTGTTCCATAAGATGCTGCGTTTGCCGATGAGCTACTACGACCGGCACCGCAAGGGCGACGTGATGGCGCGTTTCAGCAGTGATATGGTTGAATATGAGGAAGGCATCCTCAACTCCATCCAGATGCTCCTCACGGCCGCCATCTCGATGCTTCTCTATCTTTCCATGCTCCTTTACCTCAACGTCAAACTCACGCTATTTGTGCTCTGCATGCTGCCGATAGTCGCTTTCGTCATCTCCGGCATCTCGCGCAAACTTAAGCAGGCGTCGAAGGTGGTGCAGGAGATGAATGCCCACCTTATCTCGCTTACTGACGAAGCCATCGGAGGCCTGAAAGTCATCAAGGCTTACACAGCCATTGATTTCTCCAACAAGCGTTTCCGCGAATACAATCGCGAATACACACGTCGTCGGTTCCACATGTTCCGCAGGGTGGATGCGGCATCGCCTGTCAGCGATTTCTTGGGTAATGTCATCGTCATCGGCATCCTCCTTTTTGGTGCCTGGCTGGTCTTCAACGGCGACCAAGGGCTCACCTCCGAGCTCTTCATCTCCTATGTGATGCTCTTTGTGTTGATGATACCCCCCGCAAAAGACCTCTCCACAGCCTTCTCCCAAATTAAGAAAGGCCGCGCCTGTGCCGACCGCATCGAGCAATTTCTCGGCGAGCCCTCTGAAAAATCCGATTTTTCTGAATATTCAGATAATTCTGAGAAATCAGAATCTTTTGCCCTCTCCCTTCGCCACGTCTCTTTTTCCTACAATCCCGGCACAGAGGTTCTTCACGACATCAACATCGATGTTCCACGAGGAACAACGCTGGCGCTTGTCGGCTCTTCCGGTAGTGGTAAGTCCACCATTGCCGACCTCCTCTGCCGCTTCTATCCCTGCACTGAAGGGCAGATACTGCTCGAAGGGGTTAATATCAACGGTATGTCACTTTCCGCCCTACGCAGCCGCATCGGTGTGGTGGCGCAGGATACACTCCTTTTCAACGACACGGTGGCTGCCAACATCGCCTTCGGCCGCCCTGATGCCACGCAGGATGAAATCGTCAATGCCGCAAAAGCGGCACAGGCACACGACTTCATCCTTGGCCTTCCGCAGGGCTACCAGACCTCCCTTGGTGAAGGCGGAAGCCTCCTCTCCGGTGGCCAACGGCAGCGTATCAGTATTGCCCGTGCGCTGCTCCTTAATCCCGACCTTCTCATCCTCGACGAGGCCACTTCGGCGCTCGACACCGAGAACGAGCGTCTCCTTCAGGCCACCCTTAACGAGGTGCTGCGCGACCGTACGGCCATCGTCATTGCCCACCGTCTCTCCACCATCGTTAACGCTGACAACATTGTCGTTCTCGATCACGGCCGCATCGTCGAGCAAGGCACCCATGCTGAACTGATGAATATCCATGGCCGCTACTCCGAACTGGTTGCATTGCAAAGCTTCTAAAAAATGAAGAATGAAAAAATAAGAATCAAAAATGTATTTGCGCAGATATTCTGTGGCAACTTATTTTTCATTTTTCATTTTTCATTTTTCACTTCCCTTTTTGCCCAAGACACCGTAGCCCCCGTCACCCGCTGGCTGGCCACCGTTGTCGATCCTTCACAGCAGATTGTCCTCTCGTGGACTCCCAGTGCCGACACCCACGCCATGGGTTATCATATCTGCACGGGGAATCCAGGAAGCCCTTGTCTTGACTACGACACTGTCTTTGGTCGCAATAATAGAAGCTATATTTGCGTTGATCACAACCCACAAGAGCAACACACTTATAGGATTCATGTATTTGACAGCGCCTACAATGTCAGCTCGCTGACGCCTTCTTTTGGAAATATCGTCCTCACCGCTTCTGTGCCGCAATGTTCCACCGAGGTCTCAGCCACATGGACTCCTTATATTGGAATGCCTGGCGGGGTCGCTATCTATCAGTTATGGGTCAAACAAGAACCCATTGAAGAAAACTTTTCTGTTGTCAACAGCATCGATAGCACGGGTCCTTATGCCTACCATTTTGAGATTGAGGAAAATGTCACTCGCGTGTGGCTCAAAGTGCATGCTGTGGGTTTCCCCGATACCCTTAGCGGAGGGCGACTTGTCTCACAATCCAATATCGTTGCGGTGGAGCGTCTCACTGTCGATTCAGCCGCTTTCATACACATCACGTCTGCCGACTACGACAGTCTTACAACTAGCATTCAACTCTCTTTTGATTCAGACACCTCCTATCATACCGATCATTACACGCTCTGGCGCAGTATTGACAATAGCCCTTGGAGGGCAATTGCTACACTTCCATTTCCACTCGACACCTACGTTGATTATGATATTAACCCATTTGACTCCCTTTACTGCTATCGTCTTTCTGTCACTGATGCCTGTGACATGAATGAGAAATACTCTTCCACTCTATGTGTTGTCACTCCCGACCCGATGCCACCTGCTGCCGCTATTCCTAACATCATCATTGTAGGAGACCCCGATAACAATACTTTCCTTCCACAGTTCCGTGGACTCAAGGGCGACCTTTTCGAGATGCATATTTATAATCGACAGGGTATCTTGGTTTACAGTACAGCCAACCCTGCCGAGGGGTGGCTCCCTACCACCTCCACTCCCCAGGGGGTATACACCTATGCCATCCGCTGCCATTACAACAACAATATCATCAAAACCCACACCGGTACCGTCCTCGTCATTAAATAACTTACAATGTCTATAACCTATAACCCTTAACTTTTATGAAGATTGCCCTTTTCTACCGTCATATCGACCCAGCTGACACTTCGGCACTCGAACAACTCATTGCCGAGTTACAGCGCTGCGGTGTCGCCGTCACCACCGTGCATGAAAGCGACAGTATCGCCGGCTACGACTATCTCTTCTCTGTCGGCGGCGACGGCACATTGCTCTCTGCCGTCCAGCTCCTCACCCACTCCAGCAATCAGGCAATCGCATATTCGAACATCCCCATTGTAGGCATCAATTTCGGCCATCTGGGCTTCCTTACCACCGTGGGTAAGGAAAATGTAGGCCTCCTTGTCCAGGAGCTCTTAGAAGGCCGTTTTTCCGTCGAAGAACGCACCCTTCTCCAACTTGATTCTACCCACTCAGACATTCAGGCATTTAAGCATTCAAGCATTCAATTCGCATTGAACGAAGTGTTCATCCATCGTCGCGAAGAGGGCTCCTTGCTGCGCACGCAGGTCTTCGTGGACGACGACTATGTGGCCACCTATGCCGGTGATGGTGTCATCGTGGCCACACCTACAGGATCCACCGCCTATTCCCTCTCCTGCGGTGGCCCCATCCTCACTCCCACCTCGCGGTGTTTCGCCATCACCCCCATCTCCGCCCACACCCTCACCCTCCGTCCCATCATCATTCCCGATACCGCACGTATCAGCCTCCGTATCGAGGGCGAGGAGTTCACCCTCGGCATTGATTCCCACCGCCATATTCTGCAGGGCGGTACCACCATTGACCTCTGCCGCGCTCCCTTTACTATCAAGCTTATCCGCATCAGTTCACAGAACTTCTTCTCCGCCATCCGCGACAAACTCATGTGGGGCACCGAAGTGCGTATGTGAGCATAAATTTTTTTTGCAGCGTCAAGTTTTTTTTGTATTTTTGTAGGCTGTAACAACGTCGGAATAATAAAAAAATAATAACATAAAATATTGTAATTATGTACACTAAATTCCAACAGCATTTGCAGAAAGAGTTGGCCGACATCGAGGCAGCCGGTCTTTACAAACACGAACGCATCATCGAGAGTCCCCAGGGCGCCGAAATTATGGTGAAGGGCAAGAAGTGCCTCAACTTCTGCGCCAACAACTACCTTGGATTGGCCGACAACCCCGAGCTTATCGAGGCTGCCAAGAAGGGTATGGACGCCCGCGGCTACGGCATGGCCTCTGTGCGCTTCATCTGTGGCTGTCAGGATCTCCACAAGCAGCTTGAGAAGAAAATCGCCGAGTTCTTCGGTACCGAGGATACCATCCTTTACGCAGCCTGCTTCGACGCCAACGGCGGTGTCTTCGAGCCCCTGCTCACCGAAGAGGATGCCATCATCAGCGACGCTCTGAACCACGCCTCCATTATCGACGGTGTGCGTCTCTGCAAGGCCCAGCGCTACCGCTACGCCAACGCTGACATGGCCGACCTCGAGGAGCAGCTTAAAGCAGCCCAGAAGAACCGCTTCCGCATCATCGTCACCGACGGCGTCTTCTCCATGGACGGCAACGTCTGCCCGCTGGACAAGATTTATGAGCTCGCCAACAAGTACGACGCCATGGTGATGGTCGACGAGAGCCACTCTGCCGGCGTGGTCGGCAAGACTGGTCGTGGTGTCACCGAGCGCTACAACCTGCGTGGCAAGATTGAAATCCTCACCGGCACTTTAGGAAAAGCCTTTGGTGGCGCCATGGGCGGTTTCACCACTGGTAAGAAGGAAATCATCGACATGCTGCGTCAGCGCAGCCGTCCCTACCTCTTCTCCAATAGCATGGCTCCCGGCCTCGTGGCCGCTGGCATCCGCATGTTCGAGCTCATGAGCGAGACCAACGCCCTGCAGGACAAACTGCACGAGAACACCGACTACTTCCTGCGCCGCATGAAGGAGGAAGGTTTCGACTGCAAGCCCAGCGAGAGCGCCATCTGCGCCGTCATGATCTACGACGCCGCCAAGAGCCAGCAATATGCCGCCAAGATGCAGGAAGAGGGTATCTTCGTCACCGGTTTCTACTATCCCGTCGTGCCGAAAGGCCAGGCCCGCATCCGCGTGCAGATTAGCGCTGCCCACGAGCACGAGCACCTCGATAAATGCATTGAGGCCTTCAAGAAAGTCCGCAAGGAAATCGAAGGCTAAGAGACTCTTTTATACAAATAGTCGGATCGACACACAGGATCTGTCGGTCCGACTATTTTATACCATCGTATGAAAATCAAACGCCCGATATTTTGGCTGACAGTGATTGTAGCCATTGCTGCCGTTGTCTTCTTCCTCCTGACACGTACACCAATAGGGGAGGAGGTGAGACGCGGGAGTGCGCGGCTGTTTGACTATGAATACATCCCTAATCAGGATGTGGAGATTGAGGGCTGTGCGGCAGCGCTGGCAGCCGACTCCATCTACGAGGACTTCCGGAAGAAATTCCGTTTCCATTACCAGACCCTCGGTATGGCCTCGTTTGCCGACAGCAGCCGTATGATCTTGCTGAGCGACCTCCCGCCGCATTTTGAAACCGACTCCATTGCCCCCATCTTCACTCAGTTCACTCATAAGACAGAGTTGAGGAAACACCCCATCGGCTACGACGGCTATACGACTGACATAATTCTCCTGCTTGGCAATGCTACCCAAGAGAATTGTGACAAATTGATACGAAGGCTGAACCGCGAACTCTTTCTCAGCGAATACAAGCCTACTGTGATGCCGCTGCCAGCGGAGCATAAACGCCATTATTTCGCCAAAGAGAATATCGATTATCAGATTACCCTCAATGAGTTCAATACCTGGTTCATGGAAGAAGGGGAGGGGTTTATCCGCCTCAATGACACCAACACCGTGCTGACTGTTGCTGATATGTTCTCTTCGAAGGCTCGCGGTGTCTACTTCAGCCAACAGCCAGGCTTTGTGGCGTGGGCCATTGCCAAAAACTCCGACCTTGCTCCGCAGATGGGAGATATTCGGCAGTTTACGCTCGATGCCGACTTGATTCTGGGGGCTTTGGCCGACAGCAGCACGCTGGTCATTATCGGCCGCGAACGCCAGTCACCGTTATATGAACTGCCGCCGTTGCAGATTGAGAGCATCCTGCTGTTAGCCTCCACCACCGAGAAGGAACTGTCGCAGAGCTTGGACATCAATGACCTGATGGCCGGCAAGATGAACAATGGCCGCGACTGGTGTCCCACCTACCTGAGCAAAGAGTTAGAGAATACTGAGTTTGGCGACCTAATGACCATCACCGACGTGCTGCTGAAAGACTGGTCGGAGCGTGGTACCATCCAGGAAGGCTACTACCGTTATCCCGAACCTGGATATTATCCCTTCGACAAACCGCTGTTCAAGAAATTGGGGTTGAACGAACTGGTGTACAACTGGAACACCGCAGGGGCTATGTATGCCATCGACCGCGAGGGATACACCATTTATACATTAGGTCGCACGGGGTCGCTACCGGTGAGCTATTTCAATTCGCAGGAGCGAAGCCAGTCGATAGGCTACCGCTACGAGAGTCAGGCCTACCATTACTTCGCTACCCTCGGAAACACCGACCTCGCCCGTGTGGTGCAATATACTGCCCTCTACCAACTCTTTATCGACAACAACATCAGTTATTCGGGCAACACCTATCCCTCGTTCCCGAAGAATAAGCCTTTCCTGCTATACAAGCCTACGATGAATCTGTTGGGAATCCTCAAAGGGCTGAGCGGGGAGGAGATTTCCCAGTTGTCCGACAGCCTCTCGCAGCGCAGTTTCTGTAGCTATCAAAAGGAGCAAGTGGACAAGCAGCTGCGAGAAAACGAACAGGCGCATAATTTCTCGTATACTGAGGAAAATATAGACAACATCTATCGGGATGTGCATCGCAACACCCAAGCCAATATCAGTCGGGGGTTTCAGGAGGTGAAGGCGATGCTTTGTGGGCTCTCGGAAGAGCAGTTCAAGAAGCTGGCCAAATACCTCTCTTATCCCCGAGGGATGACCCTTCGCGACCGAGAAGGTTATAACACCTATTTGCGGGCACGAAAAGTCAATCAACTGATGCGCGAGGTGGGCAAGAACAATCTCGACCTATTAGGGATGGATCTCGCCAACGTGAAGAACTATTTCGCCTCCAACCTGTCGGGCAACACCGGCCGCTATATGAAGACTTCGTCGCTTATCATTACTTACAACGACCTGCTGACCACCGGCGGACACAACCTCTCGTCGCGCATCAGCCGTGTGAATTCCATGACCAACTACAAACGTTCTCGTGGCAACTACACCCCGACGGATTACGAGCGTCCCACAAGCACCTCACCGGCTACCCCTTCAAACAAGGAACCTTCAAACACTCCCACCACAAAAACCACGACGACCACCAAGAAGAAAACAACCCAATCAAGCACTCAAGCAGTTAAACACGTAAACAATAAACCTCTGGTTCGTTCCCGTAATGCGGTCATTTCTACCGCACCTCGAAAAACAAGAGGACTGTAAAAAAGATGATATGACACTACAGGAAGCCATCGTCGCGCGGCATTCGGTGCGACAATATATAGAAAAGCCTTTGGAGGCGGAGATTATCAGGCGTCTCAATGAGGAGATTGCTCTCAGCAATCGGGAGGGTAAGTTGCATATACAGATGGTCACCGACGAGCCGAAAGCCTTTGCTGGCGGAATGGCTAAGTACGGCAAGTTCAGCGGGGTGAGCAATTACCTCGCGATGGTGGGTCCCAAGGGGGCCGATGAGGCCATTGGCTACTACGGCGAACGACTGGTGCTGCTGGCGCAGACACTGGGGCTAAACAGTTGCTGGGTGGGACTCTCTTTTAGAAAACAGCCCGACCATTATACAATTGCCGACGGCGAGAAACTGCACTGCGTCATCGCCCTCGGCTACGGCGCCAACCAAGGTGTGCAGCATCCGATGCGGCCAATGGAGAAATTCATCAAGGCCAATATACCACTGCCCGATTGGTTTAAGAACGGCATGGAGGCAGTTCTTTTAGCTCCTACGGCCGTGAATCAGCAGAAGTTTGAGTTTGATCTGGTGGACGACCATACCGTTGTCGCCCGTGCCCGATTCACGCTAATTGGCTACGGAAAGATGGATCTTGGCATCGCCAAATACCATTTTGAAATCGCCGCCGGCAAAGAAAACTTTAACTGGAAGGAGGCCTGATGGCAGACAAAACGAAAAAGACAAACGCAGCGCGACTGCTCGACCAGCTGAAGATTGCCTACGAACTTATCCCTTACGAGGTGGACGAGGAGCATCTCGGTGCCCAGCATACCGCCGAGGTGCTGGGCGAACCTATCGAGCGCATCTTCAAGACGCTGGTGCTGCGGGGCGACAAGACGGGATTGTTCGTCTGTGTCATCCCGGGTGCCGAGGAAGTAGACCTCAAAAAGGCCGCCAAGGTAACTGGTAACAAGAAGGTGGAGATGATTCACGTCAAAGAGCTGCTGCCCCTGACGGGTTATATCCGTGGCGGCTGCTCGCCCATAGGCATGAAGAAACCCCTGCCCACATGGTTCCACCAGACGCTTACCAACTATGAAACTGTTTTTTGTAGCGCTGGTCAGCGGGGGCTACAATTCTGTCTGGCACCAGTCGACCTCCTCCGTGCCGCCAAAGGAACACTTGCGGATTTAATCATATGATCATGCTACCAACACCCTATCATCACCCTACCAACTCCTACCACGGTAGGAGTTGATAAGGCGTTGGTAAGTGGTTTATAGGTAGTTAGTGTAAAGACTAACTTTCGCCTTGCCGACCTTTGTTTTATGTCGAAATAACACTTTGAAGAATGGAGAAAAACCAGCCAGAGATAGAACGCCATCCGTTGCAACCATTCCTGCCACCTAATGCTCGGTTGCTGATGCTCGGCAGCTTCCCGCCACCAAGAAAGCGTTGGTGCATGGACTTTTTCTACCCCAACAGGACAAATATGATGTGGGAGATTTTCGGGCTGGTGTTTTTCGACGATAGCCAGCGGCTGGTGGATGCGGAGCATAAGACATTCCGCAAGGAAGACATTAAAGTCTTACTGGAAGAGCGTGGTATCGCCATTTTCGACACCGCCAGTACCGTCCGCCGCCTCAGTGGCAATGCCTCCGACAAAGACCTTCAAATCGTCGAGAAGACAGATATCCCTGCACTGCTCTCAAAGATTCCACAGTGCCATGATATTGTTTGCACAGGTCAGAAAAGTTTCTCCGTGCTGACAGAAGACTATGGTGTCCCCGTTCCAGCCATGGGCACCTACAATGAGTTCACCATTGCCGAACGCCCCATGCGTCTCTGGCGTATGCCCTCCTCCTCGCGCGCCTACCCCATGCCGCTCGCCGAGAAAGCCAATTACTACCGGCAGATGATGAAAGAAACAGGTCTGCTATGATGCGCCTGCTGCTCAATTTTTTCGCCATCAACCTGTTGGTCTTCATCTTTTACGGAATAGACAGGTATAAGGCCAAACACAACCATTGACACATCTCCGTGGCTGTGCTTCTACGGGGTATCCGCCCTCCTGCTTGTACAACTGGTAGCGGCAGTTTACTATGGGTATACCTCTATGGTGTAAGTGAAGTTGTAGGTCTCCTTCGGAGCCAAACGATGGATATACTGACGACGACTGATATCGTCGGTGAAACCATGAGGGTCGCAGATGCCGCACCAGGGTTCGAGGCAGACGAAGGGACAGCCGGGTTTATGGGGTGCCCAGATGCCATAGGCTTCAGCTTGCGGGCAGCTGACCCCAAGCACCTTGTTTCCCTCCTTGTCGCAGAGTATGGCTTTAGTTACCTGACCTCCTTCAAACATCAAGGCATCGTGTGCGAATGTATCAACTTCGATGGGCATCTCGCTGGGAACGCGGACATCTCCATCCGCTAATGGTACGCGGTTGCCATCCTCAAGGCCATTGACAATGACGGGGTTTATGAGATTTCCCCCACGGTCGTAATAGCGCAGGGAGCCATGCAGTTTATCCTCGGCATGATAGTCGGGCAACAGAAATCCTGGGTGGGCGCCAATTTGAAAATATGCCTCCTTGTCCTCAAGATTCCTTACCGTCCACACCACCTCAACCGTGCTACTCTCCAAACGATAGCATACATCCAGACCTAACCGATAAGGGTAACCGGCACTCAGGTCGCTCTCCTTTATTCTCAGTCGCCCGTCGCCGATAACCTCGAACTCACTGTCGCGCGCGAAGCCGTGCTGCTTCATGGGATAGATTTTACCGTCGACATGCAGTTCGTTGTTGTAGGGTTTCCCCACGGCTGGGAAGAGTATCGGAGCATGGCGGTTCCAATAGGCGGCATCGCCCGTCCATAGGTATTCGCGACCGCCTTTTTGGAGGCTCACCAGTTCGGCTCCGTGTTCTGCTACCTCGATGGTGATGATATCGTTACTGAATTTCATATTTTGTCATTTTAAGTTTCGAATCTTCTCCAGAATCTGCAGGTCGGCGGGGAGCCACTTCACGCTCTCCAGCTCGTCTTTCGCCAGCCAGCGGGCGGCCTCATGCTCTTTCAGAATCAGCGAGCCGCTCTCCACATGGCACCAGTAGCAGTGCATCTTGAGGTGGAACTTCGGGTAATCCCACTCCACCGTCGTTACCAGCCGCTCAATGACGATACGTGTCTCCAACTCTTCCCATATCTCGCGCAGCAGCGCCTCTTCGGGGCTCTCCCCTGCTTCCATCTTGCCACCAGGAAACTCCCACCAGCCTTCCCACTCGCCATACCCCCGCTGGGTGGCGAAGATGCGCCCTTCGGCATCATATATGATGGCTGCTACCACCTCAATTTGTTTCCTCTCATTCTTCATGTTTCATTAACGCAACATCGGCGTGAATATTGTACTGATAACTGATTACCCATTGAAAACCAGAATTGTTACATTTTTTATTTGCCTGTCAAAATATTTTTTGTATCTTTGTAGTTTCACACGTTGAATGAAAGTTATAATAAATAATTAATCCTTAAATGTTTAAGCAATTATGGCAAAAGAAAAAAAGTTCATGACATGTGACGGTAACTGCGCTGCAGCACACGTTGCCTACATGTTCAGCGAGGCCTACATGTTCAGCGAGGTAGCAGCTATCTACCCCATCACCCCCTCCAGCCCTATGGCCGAGTATATCGACGAGTGGGCCGCCGGCGGTCGTAAGAACCTCTTCGGCGAGACCGTGAAGGTCGTGGAGATGCAGAGCGAGGCCGGCGCCGCCGGTGCCGTGCACGGCAGCCTCCAGGCCGGTGCTCTGACCACCACCTACACCGCTTCGCAGGGTCTGTTGCTGATGATCCCGAATATGTACAAGATCGCCGGTGAGCTGCTGCCCGGCGTGTTCCACGTGAGCGCCCGCGCCTTGGCCGCCCAGGCCCTCTCCATCTTCGGCGACCACGCCGACGTGATGAGCGCCCGCCAGACCGGCTTCGCACTCCTCGCCGAGAGCTCGGTGCAGGAGGTGATGGACCTCGCCCCTGTGGCCCACCTCGCCGCCCTCAAGGGCCGCGTGCCGTTCCTCAACTTCTTCGACGGCTTCCGCACCAGCCACGAAATCCAGAAGATCGAGGCTTGGGATATGGAAGACCTGCGTCCGCTCGTCGACCAGAAGGC
>ONBK01000005.1 GCA_900316055.1 uncultured Bacteroidales bacterium | reverse complement strand
TCGCAGCTGAAGTACATCATGGTGCTGTCCTTGATGGAGGCGATGCACATGGGGGCGATGTCCTCCATGGGCAGGTTGAGGTAGCGCCAGTTCTGGCCGTCGTAGACGTGGCGGTCGTACTGGATCTCATACACCTTGTAGTACTCGCGGGTGGGGTCGTTCATCACCATGTAGTACTTCGAGAAGTCGGTCTTGGCGAATTTCTCGTAGAACTCCATGGGGGTGTAGGTGGCGGTCTCCACGATCTCGCCCTTGGCGTTCTTCTGCTGCCAAGTGAACTGTGCCGGGGGCTCGCCGAAAGTGAGGGCCAGCATGCGGTAGATGGTGCCGAGCATCTCAGTCTTCTTGGCCTGCAGCTTGGCGGGGGTCATGCCCTTCTGGGCGGCCATCTCACGCAGCTGGAGTCCATCCTCGCGGAGCTTGAGGGACAGCAGGTTGCTGATGCTGGAGGTGTTGTTGGTATTGTAGGTCTCGGGCATCACATCGCTGGGCACGAGGCCGTACTTGTCGATGAGGTTGGCCACACCGGTGAACTGGCCACCGTCGCCGATGGGGTTCTTGAACAGCCACTGCACCTCCTGGTCGTCGATGGGCTTCTGCCATGTGTCAATCATGGCCTGCAGGAAGAGATTACTCTTCTCCAATTGGTCGTAGAAGAAGAGGTAGGCCTGCGAGAACTGGAAGTTGTCGGGCAGGTGGTGCTTGCGGATGGCTTGGTTACGCAGCACGTTCATGCCGGTGAACATCCAGCAGCGGCCGCTGGACTTCTGGTCGGTGACGGCCCTGCTCTCCACGCGGTTCGAGAAGTGAGAGTCGAACTTGGTGGCGTTCTCGTAGTTCATGGCCAGCTTGTTAGGGGCGTTGTTGACCATGATGTTGCGCAGCGCCTTGTCGCTGGCCGAGCCGCCGAAGCCCTTCTTCATCTGCTGCATCATCTCGGTGGTGATGCCGCCGTTGTACTGCTCCTGTTGTTTCTTTTTCTGTGCCGTCGCTGTGCCGAAAATCAGCAGTGAAGCGATGGCTAAAGCAATGAGTCTTACCTTCATATTATAAATGATTTATTATTTCGCGGTGCAAAAATACAATTAATTTCTGATATATTGGAAATAATATGTACTTTTGCACCGCGAAACACACAAAAACCATGGAAATGAAACAAGTAAAAATCTTAGTGCTGATGCTGGTCGCCACGATGCTGGTCGCCGCCTGTGGCAAGAATGACGAAAAGACTGAAAACAGAGACAACATCTACCAGTTCAAAGTCCTCGACGGTCAGGGCGACAGCGTCTCCCTCGCCACCTACGAAGGCCAGGTGCTCCTGGTGGTCAACACCGCCACGCAATGCGGCTACACGCCTCAGTACGAGGACCTCGAGCGCATCTACGAGACCTATCGCGACCAGGGATTCACCATCCTCGACTTCCCCTGCAACCAGTTCGGCGGCCAGGCTCCTGGCTCCTACGAGGACATCCACAATTTCTGTACCAGCACCTATAATATCACCTTCCCCCAGTTCGCCAAAATCAACGTCAACGGCGCCAACGCCTCGCCCCTCTATGTGTGGCTCAAGAGCAAGAAGCCCGGCGACATCCCCTGGAACTTCACCAAGTTCCTCATCGACCGCAAGGGTAACGTGGTGGGCCGTTACGATGCCCAGACTTCCTCCATGACGACCGTCGAGAGGGCTATCCGGGCTCAATTGTAGTATTTGTTGTAAGGAATTATAAATCAATATATAGCCGCCCTTGCGCCGAAACGCGCAAGGGCGGCTTCCTTGTTAGTGGGTGATAGGGTGTTGCTAGGTCGTTGGGGTGGGGTAGGGGACGTTTTAAACCCCGTTTCAACAGGTGGTGAAAAAAATATTTATTATATTCGCGAAAAAAAGTGTATTTTTGCAGCCGATATGAAAAAGATTTGGATAGCAATAGCGAAACTCGGTGGATGGAAGTTTATCCTGCCGGATAAAGGCTCCCGTCCTGAGGTGGACAGATGTGTTTTTGCCGTCGCTCCACATACGTCATCGGCTGATTATATGGTGGGTACGGCTTATCTTTGGCAAGTCAGTAAAAACGGAAAGATTTTCATCAAAAAAGAATATTTCAAGGGCCCTCTGGCTCCTATTCTGCGTCATTTGGGATGCATCTCGATAGACCGTGGCAACCGCAAAAACGATATGGTGGGTACCGCGGTACATGAGTTCGCCAAAGGCGGGTCTCTCTCCATCGCCATCACGCCCGAAGGGACCCGTAAGCCTACAAAGCGTTGGAAACGTGGTTTCTGGGAGATAGCCCATCAGGCAGGTGTGCCTATCGTGCCGGCATTTTTGGATTTCAGCAGAAAAGAAATCTACCTCGGCGAAGCAATATGGACCACCGACGACCAAGAGGCCGATATTCTCAAGATTCGCAGCCTCTTCAAGAAAGAAATGGCCAAGCATCCCGAGAACTTCGTGGAGGTGAGCGACCAGAAGGCTGCTCCACAGGACGAAGTAGAAAACAATCAAACAATCAAGCAATCAAGCAATCAATAATATGGTTAGAAGAATTTTTGTTGAGAAGAAGGCTCCCTTTGCCGTGAAGGCCAAGGAGTTGAAGAATGAAATGAGCGAATACCTCGGCATTGAGGCCGAGGAGGTGCGCGTGCTGATCCGCTACGACGTGGAGAATGTCTCGGACGCCACCTTCGCACAGGCCAAGCAGACGGTGTTCAGTGAGCCTCCGGTGGATGACATCTACGATGAGGAGTTCCCGCATAAGGCTGACGATTTCTGCTTCACGGTGGAATATCTCCCTGGTCAGTTTGACCAACGTGCCGACAGCGCTGAGCAGTGCGTCAAACTGCTGAACGATGCCGAGGAACCTATCATCAAGAGCGCCACGACCTATGTGATTTCTAGCAGCTCTAGATTGTCTAGTGAATCTAGAGAGAAAATCATCAAGCACTGCGTCAACCCTGTGGACAGCCGTGTGACGGATGAGCCTAAGCCCGAGACCCTCGAGGACCATTTCGACGAACCCGCTGATGTCATCACTTTCGATGGTTTTGCGAATATGGCTGAGCCTCAGCTGAAGGAACTCTACGACGGTCTCGGTCTCGCCATGACCTTCGCCGACTTTAAGCATATCCAGCGCTACTTCCACGATGACGAGCATCGCGACCCCACGATGACGGAGATTCGTGTGCTTGACACCTACTGGAGCGACCACTGTCGCCACACCACCTTCGCCACTGAGTTGAAGGATGTGAAGTTCGACGACGGCTTCTATCGTCCCCTTATCGAGGGCGCCTTCAAGCAGTACCTCGCCGACCACAAGGAGCAGTATACTGGCCGTACCGACAAGTTCGTCTGCCTGATGGACATCGGCACCCTTGCCGCCAAACGACTCAAGAAGGCCGGCATCCTCGACGACCAAGAGCCTAGCGACGAAATCAACGCCTGCTCCATCGTGGTGCCCGTCGTTATCGACGGTAACAAGGAGGAGTGGCTCATCAACTTCAAGAATGAGACCCACAACCACCCGACGGAGATTGAGCCCTTTGGTGGCGCAGCCACCTGCCTCGGTGGCTGCATCCGCGACCCACTTTCGGGACGCACCTACGTCTATCAGGCTATGCGTGTCACCGGTGCTGCCGACCCCACGAAGCCTCTCAACGAGACCCTCGCCGGCAAACTCCCGCAGCGCAAGATTGTCACTACCGCTGCTCATGGTTATAGCTCCTATGGCAACCAGATAGGTCTGGCAACGGGCCTGGTGAACGAGGTCTACCACCCCAACTATGTGGCCAAACGTATGGAAATTGGTGCCGTCATCGCCGCCGCTCCTCGTCGCGCCGTGCAACGCCTCACTTCCGACCCCGGCGACATCATCATCCTGCTGGGTGGCCGTACCGGACGTGACGGCATCGGCGGTGCTACGGGTGCTTCCAAATCGCACACCACCAAGTCGCTGACCACCTGCGGCGCCGAGGTACAGAAGGGCAACGCTCCCACCGAGCGCAAGATTCAGCGTCTGTTCCGCCGCGAGGAGGTTTCTCATATTATCAAGAAATGCAACGACTTCGGCGCCGGTGGCGTGAGCGTCGCCATCGGCGAGTTGGCCGACGGCCTGCAGATCAACCTCGACCGCGTGCCCAAGAAGTACGCCGGCCTCGACGGCACTGAACTGGCCATCAGCGAGAGTCAGGAGCGTATGGCTGTGGTCGTCGACCCCAAGGATGTCGACCTGATGCTGAAGTTCGCCGATGAGGAAAACCTCGAAGCTACCGTGGTGGCCACCGTCACCAAGGAGCCCCGCATGGTCATCAACTGGCGCGGTAAGGAAATCGTCAACCTCAGCCGCCGCTTCATCGACACCAACGGCGCCCACCAAGAGACTACCGTCAGCGTGGCAATGCCCACTCAGAATACTCGGAATAATCAGAATACTCCGAAATCCATCAAGGATCTCTGGCTTTCCACTCTCGCTGACCTCAACGTCTGTTCCCAAAAGGGATTGGTCGAAATGTTCGACAGTAGCATCGGCGCCCGCAGCGTCTTCATGCCCTACGGCGGAAAATACCAGCTGTCGCCCACACAGGTGATGGCTGCCACACTGCCGCTGCTCGACGGCCACTGCGACCTCGTGACCTTCATGTCCTACGGCCTCGATCCCTACCTCATGTCGTGGAGCCCCTTCCATGGTGCCGCTTGGAACGTGGTGAACAGCGTGGCCAAGATTGCTGCTGCTGGTGGTGACGCCAGCCGTGTGCGACTCACCTTCCAGGAATATTTTAAGAAACTCGGCAACGACCCCTACCGCTGGGGTGAGCCTTTCGCCGCCCTGCTGGGAGCCTATAACGCCCAGATGGGTCTCAAACTGCCCGCCATCGGTGGTAAGGACTCGATGTCCGGCACCTTCAACGATATCGACGTGCCTCCGACGCTCTGCTCCTTCGCTGTGGGTACGGGCGACGTGCACCATGTGGTCAGCACTGAACTCAAGAGCCGTAACGGTCGTCTGATGATCCTCGATGTCAAGGAGGACCAATACGGCATGCCTGTCTACGACGACGTGATGGCTCAGTATGCCGCTCTGCGCAAAGCCATTCTGGCCGACCAGGTGAAGAGTTCCTTCGTCGTCGGCTTCGGTGGCCTCATCGAGGCTGTCAGCAAGATGGCCTTCGGCAACAAACGCGGTGTGCGTTTGAATGAAGAACTAAGAACTAAGAATGAAGAATTGGTGGCGCGCCATTACGGCAATATCGTCGTCGAGGTGGAAGAAAACGTCACCGTCGATCAACTGCCGTTCCGTTGCACAGAGGTTGGCCGCGTCATCGACGAACCTGTTTTCGAGGTCGCGACCGAAGGGAGCAACCCCGAAAACAGCATCGAGCGCATCGACCTTGAGGAAGCACTCGCTGCCTGGCAGAAAACCCTCGAAGGTGTCTTCCCGACCCGCACTATGCAAGTGGAAAGCGAAAAGAGCAAAGTGGAATGTGACCTCTATGATGCACCCAAGGAAAAACTTTCAACTTTCAACTTCCAGCTTTCAACTTCGGCAAAGCCGAGAGTCTTCATCCCCGCCTTCCCGGGTACCAACTGCGAATACGACTCTGCCCGCGCTTTCAACCGCGCCGGTGCCGAGAGCGAAATCATCGTCTTCCGCAATCAGAACGGCCAGCAGATTCGCGAGAGCGTCGATGCCTATGTCCGCGCCATCAACAACAGCCAGATAGTGATGATTCCCGGCGGCTTCAGTGCCGGCGATGAGCCCGAGGGCTCCGCCAAGTTCATCACCAGCGTCTTCCGCAACCCGCGCATCGCCGATGCTGTGATGGAGCTCCTCAACAAACGCGACGGTCTCATGCTGGGTATCTGCAATGGCTTCCAAGCACTCGTCAAACTCGGCCTCGTACCCTATGGCGAGATCCGTCCTCAAGCCGAGGATGCTCCTACGCTGACCTTCAATACCATCGGTCGCCACCAGAGCAAGATAGCCTACACCCGCGTCACCTCTAACCTCAGCCCCTGGCTCCGTCAGGCCGAACTCGGTGGTGTCTACGCCATTCCCATCTCGCATGGCGAGGGCCGTTTCGTGGCGCCGCAGGAGTGGATCGACCGCCTCTTCAAGAATGGGCAGGTGGCTACCCAGTACTGCAACCTTGAGGGCGTTCCCACTATGGACGAGGAGTACAACATGAACGGCTCCTATATGGCCATCGAGGGCATCACCAGCCCCGACGGCCGCGTCTTTGGCAAGATGGGTCACAGCGAGCGTCGCACCGAATGGAGCGCACAGAACATCGACTTCCGTGACGATCAGCACATCTTCGAGTCGGGTGTCGAATACTTCAAGTAATCATGGAATCGGAGGCGATGGCCTCTCTATAGTAAAGGTCACTTGTGTCGAACCTCAGTGTCGGCGCAAGTGACTTTCTGTTGACGACCTTCTATGTCGAACTGGAGAGTGGAACCGTCGGGACGGACATCTATCGTTACCGGCGCACCCATCACTATCGGCAGGTTCACCGTATCGTGTCCACCGGGGAAGCCGCAGAGTAAAGGAATGTTGTATTTCTCAAAATAAGGACGCAGCATCTCCTCAATACAAGAGTAGGTGAATTCATCGCCGCAGTCGGTAAAATCGCCCAGCACCACACCTTTGCAGCGGTCAAGAACCCCGTGCATGGCGAGAATTTGAAGCTGCCGGTCGATATTGTGCATTGTCTCTTCAATCTCCTCGATGAAGAGGATGAGGTTGTCACCGAGGGTGGCGTCGGCTTGGGTACCGAGGTTGGGGACGAAAGTGCAGAGGTTGCCCCCCACCAGTATTCCATTGGCTTTTCCCTCGATGTTTTTCGGATGAGCCGGTACCTCATAGCGTGGCACAATACCCATCAGCAGGTCGCGCATCAGTGTACTCGTCGAATCTTCACCACCTTTGGCCAGAAACATGCTCATCGTTCCGTGAATGCTCATCACACCCGCACGTGTCAGCAGCCCGTGCAGCGTGCTGATGTCGCTGAATCCCACCAACCATTTGGGGTGTGCTCCCCATTCTTCGAGCGGAATCTGGTCGATATAATGGATGGTTCCATATCCGCCGCGATTACAGAGGATGGCCTTGATGCTCGTGTCACTCAGTGCCCACCGCAGGTCGCTCACTCGCTCCTCGTCAGTACCGGCATATTTTCCAGCGAACACACGCCCTACATGGGGACCGATGACGGGCTCGAAACCCCAGCCGCGCAGCACGTCGGCGGCCGAATCAACCTCTCCCATTGTGCTGGCATAGGCCGGTGAGAGGAGCGCCACACGGTCGCCCGCTTTCAGGTAAGGAGGCTTCTCGCAGTGAAGTCTCATCGATTTATTATCGGCATTTTGACCGGAAATATTCATTGTAGAGGCTGATGCAATCATAAGCAAAATGGTTAGTATTCTTTTCATACCTATAAATTATAGAACACTCCCACACATCCGAAGATGGGGTAGAGTGTTTGCTCCACGGTCTTGAAGTCGCTCTGGAAGAGTCCGGAGAGTCCCCAATCGAGGTCGGCGGAGAGTCCCACGTGTCCGCTGATTTGCCAATCGACTCCCACACTCACGCCCCATTGCAGGCTTCGCATGTTGTCGCTGAAGTCGTAGGTAGCCCATTCGCCCTCTTTGTTTCCAATCTTGATTTTGGGGCCAGTGGGGCTTCCCTGCCGCAGGTAGCCGTCGAAGGCGGTGCCGTTGAATCCTTTCGAGACCAGCAGCGATACATAAGGACCTCCTTTTAGCGCCACCTTCTCGCTCAACTGCCAGCAGACCTTCACAGGCAGCGTCAGCATCCACTGGCTCACCTCCTGCTTCACATGACCCGTAAAGAGACCGCTAATCTGCGAGTTCCCTTTCTTCATCTCCATGTTATAGCCTTTGACGGTGACTTCGCCATCCATCCCTTTCCCCTCGAAAAACAGACCTGCCGTCAGTCCCCAACTGTTAGCCAGCATCAGGGTGGCATCGGCACCGATGCGCACAGAGACCGTCGGACGGAAAGCATCGATGCTCCGTATTGTGGCCGGCAAGGGTAGGGGAGAGGTGCCTCCCAGATGATACCCGGCACGCAACTTCACATCCAAACTATCTGTTATCCCCGCCTGACAAGGAACAGCAAAAACAGCGATAAGTGCAAGAATTGCAACGAAACGCAATGATGATTGTCTTATATTAAACATAACTCTTATCTCTAATCTCTTAACTCTAATCTCTAATCTAATAACTCATATCTTTAACCGTTATCAAAACTCCACCCTCACCTCGTCCACCATCAGCGTACTGCCTATGGCCCCCTCGAAGAGGTCGCCTCCCTTACTTGACGAAAAGACCACCGTGAAGTTGTAGCCCATGGCGGCAAGAATCTGGGGGTCGGCGCTGTCTCCCTCAAGCTCCAGCTCGAAGTGGGTCCACTCGTCGACGGCCGATGTCACTGTGAACGTCGCCTTGCTAACGATATATTCGCTTGTGAGCACATTGCTCCCGTCGAGCACTACCGCGTTGCCTACTGCATCTTGGTTGCGGTAGAAGACGGCGTAGATATGGGCCTGATCGGTGCGGTCGGGAATCTCCTCCATATTGACATTGGTGAACACCTCGCCGGGATGATATTTATACCAGCCGCTGACCTTTGTGGGTTGCCGGTCGGTGGGGATGCCGAATTGAGTGGCCGCCAGCGCATTGGTGAGCACGGCATCCACGTTGAAGCGCCCCAGGAAGAAGTTGCCGGCGGCGATGGGCTTGCCCATCGCTTCTCCCAGATCACCGGTATACTGGGTGTTCAGACACACCCCACGTCCTATAAGGCCCTCCGTCGTCGAATAGGTGGGGAACTGCTCGGGAGTCCATCCCTGATGGAGGATGGCTACGCCGGCATTGCCCGAAGCCCACCAGTCGTAGCGCTCTCCGTCGGCACTCTCCTCATAGAAAACATGATAGCTGCTGCCGTTATTCGCTACCTCCTCGTCCACATGCTCGAAGCTGAAAAGGTAGGACGATTCGGCATTCACTTTTTGGAAATAGACGCGGTAGGTGCGACTCCATTCTCCATCCTCAGAGGTTACCGTGTAGGTCACGGGCCCCTGCGAGAAGTCCTGTAGCGAACCACTCGCCGGTGTGATGGTGGCACCTTCGCTGAGCATGAAATAGACTGGCATCGGGGGGAGGTCGTCGACCGAGCGTACCGTGAAGACCACCGTGCTGCTGTTCGACGGCACATTCTCCATCCGCATCTGCGCTTTCTGGTAGAAATAGCCTTCATATTCTTCGCCCTCTACCCATGCGCTCTCAATGTCGCACTCGCTGTTCTGTGGTTCTTCCTTGATGCACGAGACAAAGAGTAGGATTGCCAAAAGTATAAAGAAATGCTTTGGTTTATACATATGTCTTTATTTGTTTGAGAATGCAAAAATAATTATTTTTTCCGACATAGTGAAATCTTTTTTGCACACATCGCAAAAAAGTTGTATTTTTGCACTTCATTATCCAAGATAATCTGATACGATGAAACAGTTGATACTCACCCTCGCCCTTGCCGCCACCTTGTTGGCAGCCTGTGGAGGAGAATCTGCTAAAACAGAATCGGATTTCCAGATTCAAGACTCGGCTCTCGACTCGGCAGTGCCGATGAAGGAATTCAAGACCTTCACCGTGAGCGACAAGCTCTGCTTTATGATTCACGACGAGGAGCCGTTTGCTCCTGAATTCGAGAACTATGGAGTGCGCGAACGTTTCTCCGTGGAATGGCCCGAGGAGGGCATGATGACGGAGAAAGCCATGCGCGAGCTTATGAATTATTATTTCGGCCCCGAGGCACCAGCCGACATCAAGAAGGCCGTCAGCAGATGGCGCGAAAATGTCAAGAACCAGTATGGTGGCAAAATGGTCAAGGAGGTCAACGAGGATTTGCCCTATAGCTATCATGAACTGCACAGCGATTGCCGTCAGGACGGTAACCTCGCCACCTTCTTCATCACTTATGGCAACTATGAAATTGGTGCCATTCATGGCATGTATGCCGAGTGTTACGTCACCGTCGATGTCGAAACCGGCGAGATTGTCCACCTCTCCGACCTCCTCGACACCACACGCCTCGGATACGCTATCGCCCGCGCCATCCAAGACCTCGATGTCAACAGCGAGACCCGCGACTGCCTCTTCGACGAATACCAGAATGCCGACGAGATGCCTATGACCGAGAATTTCTTTATCGATAGTACTCGCAGCACCATCAACGTCATCTACGACCTTTACCATATCACCCCCTATTGCTGCGGTGTCCAGACCATCACCCTCCCCATCTTCTGGCTCTCCAAGCACCTCAAGCTCACTCCCTACGCCAAACAACTCTTCGGATCCGACAGCTTCATCAAGGAATAAAGCAATCAAACAATCAAGCAATCAAGCAATCAAACACGATACCTATGAAACAAGACATGCTGAAGAACCTTAAGCCCGCCCGCGTGTGGCATTGGTTTGGGGAAATAATGCAGATTCCGCGCCCTTCCAAACACGAAGAGCTCATCTCCGCCTATCTCGTGCAGTGGGGTAAGGACCACGGCCTCGAAACCATGAGCGACAAACTGGGCAACGTGCTTATCCGCAAGCCTGCCACCAAGGGCTATGAGAAATCGCCTCGCGTCTGCCTTCAGGCACACATGGATATGGTCTGCGAGAAGAACTCCGACAAGCAGTTCGACTTTATGTCCGACCCCATCCAGCCTGTCCTCGACGGTGACTGGCTCACCGCCGACGGCACCACCCTCGGCGCCGACGACGGCATCGGCGTGGCCACCATCCTCGCTATCCTCGAGGACAAGAAAATGGCCCATCCCGCACTCGAAGCACTCATCACCGTCGACGAGGAAACCGGCCTCACCGGTGCCAACGGCCTCAGCAAGCAATGGCTCAAGAGCGAAATACTCCTCAACTTCGACGACGAAGACGAAGGCGAATACTGCATCGGCTGTGCTGGCGGTGTCGACACCGTCGCTGAGATGGACTATAAATATGTGCCTGCTGTCAAAGGCCATAAGGCCTTCCGTCTGCACGTCAGTGGCCTCAAAGGTGGCCACAGCGGCGACGACATCAACAAAGGACTTGGCAACGCCAACAAGCTCATCAATCGTATCCTCTGGGAGGGTACCTTCAAGTTCGGCATGCGGCTGGCTTCCATCGACGGAGGCAACCTGCGCAACGCTATCGCCCGCGAGGCAGTGGCCGTCATCACTGTCCCCGAAGACCTCGTCCGCACCTTCAAGACAATGGTCACCAAGATGGGCAGGGCCATGCAGTTCGAGTTCCGCACCACCGAACCCGACCTCAAATTCGAACTCCGCACCGTCGATATGCCAAAGAAAGTCGTCGATAAGGATTCCCAGGAACGCCTCGTCAACGTCCTCTATGCCTGCGCCCACGGTGTGCTGGCTATGAGCCGTGAAATTGAGAACTTCGTCGAGACCTCCACCAACCTTGCCAGCGTCAAGATGGGCGAGACCTCCATCCTCATCACCACCAGCCAGCGCAGCTCTGTCGAGAGCGCCAAGATGGCCGCCGCCGCCAAAATTGAAAGCACCTTCCGTCTGGCCGGCTGCCGCGTGAAGCATTCCGATGGCTATCCCGGATGGACCCCCAATCCCGACAGCCACGTGCTGAAAATCGGTGTCGAAGTCTACAAGCAGATGTACGGTCGCGAACCCATCGTCCGCGCCATCCATGCAGGACTCGAATGCGGCCTCATCGGCGAGAAATATCCCAAGATGGATATGATTTCCTATGGCCCCACCCTCCGCGGAGTCCACAGCCCCGACGAGCGCATCGAGATTAAGACCGTCGAGATGTTCTGGAACCAGACCGTCGAAATCCTGAAGAAACTGAAATAATGGTTATATAACCGAAAAAAAACCTCCCAATTGGGAGGTTTTTTCTCTTTAATCGTTAAACTTTAACCTTTAACCGTTATTAGAAGCGGTAGCGGATGCCGAGGCAGACGTCGCTGCCGACGAATTCTGTGTTAGGTATCAGCATGAAGCCGGGACGCCAGTCGAGGGTGAGCTGCAGGGGGAAGCTGAAGTTGTACTCCAGACCAATCTGTCCGGCAACAGCCAGCGAGAATTTGTCATCATAGACAGCGAGACGGCCGCCGACACCGGCGAACCAGCTGAAGCCGCTGCCCAGTTCCCAGGTCCACTGGTAGGTGGCAGTGAATCCCAGATACTTGGAATTCCAACCCAGGTCGGTCTCCAAGCGGTTGCCGCCCATGCCCCACATGGCAGAAACCTCTCCACCGTATCCGATGCGGACACCGAGATCCTTAATCTGGGCGTTAGCCATCGTGCTCATGGCAAAAATAGCCACAACAGTTAATAAGATTTTCTTCATTTTGTGTTGGTTTTTAAAGTGTTATTAATTAGTTTTCAAAAAATCGTTTCCTTGTTCGATTCGCAAAGATACATATAATCTTTCAATTATGTGAAAAAAAGTTAAAAAATTAACATTTCCACGACCCCGTGAGCCGTTCTATCGTCTGCTGCAGGTCGTCGATTTTCTGCTCCATCTGCCGCTGATTCTCGGCCATCTGCTGCTCCATAGCGTCGAGCTTGGCCTTCACGTCGTCGTTGTTGTCTTCCGCCAGCGCATCGACGAATATCGAGTTGATGAGCGACATCCCTATGATGCCGCCGCCGATAAGGAGCACACAGAAGTAGAAGCGCACGATATGTACCCAGATGGGCGCCATATCGCCCGCCACTGCGTTGGGAATATCGTACCAGCCCTCCACTGTGAAGAGTTGGAACACCGTGTAGATAGCATCCAGCGGTGTCTTGAAATACTGCGGGGCGCTCTCGCTGAACAGCGCACTGTTGAACATCGCTATCACCACGATGATGACGAAATAGCCTATCAGGAATCCTGCCGACTGCCGCATGGCCAGGCGGAAGCCCTTCCATATCTCTTTGATATTGGGGAAATGGCGCACCGTGCGGAACGACTTGAAGACACGCAGCGCTCGCAGTGTGACGAGAATCTTCATGCCGCCGGTGGTGGGGAGGAAATAGACCAGCAGAGAGGGCAGCGACAGCAGGGTCACCGTGCCGTCGAGGATATTCCAGCCGTCCTTCCAGTAGCCTCGCACCCCGTAGAGACGGTGTTTCAACACCATCTCGCAGATGAAAAGCACAGTGCAGAGGATATCCACAGCCCCCATCACCCCATTCTCTAAGCCGCATCCCTGCAGAAAGATAATAATCACGTTGAGCGTCACAGCGCCCAGCATAAACCGCTCATTGAGAAGTAACTTCTGCATACCAAGAATAAAATATTACTACAGCCCTATAACGCATTTTACACCATATTATTATATAGGTATATGCTTTATGAAATCTCGAAAGGATTCTTACCATAATAAAAAAGCAGGACTTGCGTCCTGCTCACTTTTGATTTTGGTAGGCTCGACCGTTATCTTTTCTCACCAATTCCTTGAAGATTTGGAGAAGTTGTGGGCGATGCGTGAGTGGATTCCCGACCCGACAAAGCCGATACCGCCCATTCGAATCCAAGACTAACGTCTATAGGTCAATATATTATGGTTGCTCAAAAAAATCAAATAAAAAATTATTTTGTCACATGGGGGAAAGTTTGTATATTTGCAGTCGTAAACCAATAGTTAGGTTTACCGAGAGAAAGCGCATTTTCGCGTTATTCCAACAATAGTGAACTTAGGCAATTCACAAAAGTAGTAAATGGGGATAATGGGGAAATGATTGCTTCCATGGTTTGTATTCTTAGCAATACAACATCTGTGGGGCAATTCATTAAAACCTTTATTTTTACTACGGGGAGCCTAAGCCCTACTATTGGAATAGGGTTAAGATGGATGGCTCCACTTTCTTCGTTATGGTCAAACCCCGCCGAGCCGAGGACAAACAAAAAAGAAATGGCACTGATAAAATGTCCCAAATGCGGAAAGGAAATGAGCGACAGGGCTGCAAGTTGTCCTCATTGTGGTATAACAATGGAAGAAATAAAGGCAGCAATGCAGGAAACAGCCCTCAATGATGCTCGCGAAACCAGTCAAATCCCATTAAGTCAACTAACGACAACAAAGAAACGAGTTGACATTTACATCGACGGGGAACTATTCTATACCACTGAATTGGACGGATTCCTACAGCATTTCAAATTTTAAGTATAACAAAGTCAAACCGTAATCGTTATGGCAAAGCAAGAAGAATGCTCAAAATGCAAGAGAGCAAAACAAGGGGGCTACGCTGGTGAAATCAAATGTTCGTTTTATGGACGAAAACCGCAATTCGATGATAGCCCATGCCCCAGTTTCTCAAATAAAAACGTAAAATGTCCTGAATGTGGGCAAGAAGTCCCACCGTCAGAAAAAGTCTGTCCGAATTGTGGTTGCCCATTGGAACAAAACAAACCCAATCGAAATAACAGCTATTCCGAAAGCAATTCCTCAACCTCAACCCATTCTGCAAAAAAAACTAGTTATGTTCCCTTAATCGTCGTAGTGGTAATTGTTGCTATTTTGCTATGTGGAGTGGGAATATATAAGTTTATTCGTAAACAGGAAGAAAAACGAGAATGGAGGGAATCCATAGAACTGAATAATATGAGGATGAAACAACGAATCAAGACGGACGAATTCAACAGGCGTATGCTTAGAGATTATGTGAATTCAACTAAAATACGATACTAATAATTTTTATATGGCACTGATTAAATGTCCCGAATGCGGGAAGGACGTAAGTGACAAGGCTCCAATCTGTCCTCATTGCGGGTATAACCCCAATGTACAAACTATTGTCTGTCCTGAATGTGGAAACCAGTATAGTTCTGAATTGGCAAATTGCCCCCAATGTGGTTTTATAACACATTGTACAACCAAAATAGTAATCCACGGTTACAATGAAAAGGTAGGGAAAGCCCCTGTGAAGGTTTCCATTGAAGGCCGCCACGTTGGAACCATTGAAAGGGGAGGAACCCTTGTTGTAGAAATAGACCATGACTGCATTATTGATTTCAATCGTAGTGATTTCAGAAATGGTGTTCGCTCAACAAGACATGCTGTTAAAGTAGGGCAAACCGAGCAAATAATGTTGTCTATCAATAGAATGGGTGGGTTGAGCGCTTGCAATACAACAAAGGAGAATTATGCGCAAGATTCCATTAATGCTGCTGAAAAGTTCAAAAAAAATACCTTCATTGGTATTGTCTTAGCAGTCATAATTGTGATTCTCTATATTTTCTATATCTGTAGGCGTGAACATTTTTAGGGCGACCGCAACATGTCGCCCTTTCGTTTTGTTCGGAGTTTGTAGACTCGGCGAAACATCTTGCCCATCAATGCCTGTAACCTTTTATTCCTGCTAATTTCTACTGGTTTACGCGTCGGCTTGATGCTCTTATATCTATGTTTACAGTCAATTAAGCGAGTGAAACTGCAGCCGAGATTGCTACTTAAAGTGTTCATCATACATAGGTTGTGTTATATCTTTGGCAGATGCTGCCAGTAGCGTCTCAATGCCTCGCTTATCATTAGTTTGGTGGTTACGCTGTGTTTGCGTTTCCACATTCCGTTTTTGCGTCCCTTGTGGGCGGCTGACATCTTGCGTTTTGTCTCGTCGGACACCTTGCGTGTTACTCTCTTTGCCATCGTGTTTGATTTTTGATACTTATTGTGTTGTTGTTTGTTTATTGATACTTATTGAAGTATATTGATATTTATTAATAAATAGTCGAAACTTTTAATATATTCGGAAAAAAGTTGTATATTAGTAGAAAAAGACGAATCGACATGATAACATACAGCATAGCACCAAGTGATTACACTTTCAACGTGAGCGTATCAACGACCACACACAAGGACAAAGCGGACTTCGAGGCAGTTTCTAACAGGTTGGAGTATCGGAAACAATCAGCGGACATCGACACTCTCTGTAGACTTATTAAGGATGGGCACTCGTTCTGCCATTGTTTTGACGATGATGATGATACGTTCACCAACACCACCAAGGACAACAACAACTTCCGCTACACCTCGTTCATTCCCTACGACATCGACGACAACACCTTGCGGATGGAAGAATACTTGACCACGCTGACCTATCAGCCGACAATCGCCTACACTACCACAAGCGACGGCATCAAGGGCAACCGATACAGATTGATATATTGTTTTGATAGCAAGATAAAGGGTGTTGGTGGGTATCAGACATTGTATGATACGTTGAAAGTTGAGAGTGGCATTGGTGAACTTGACAACTGCACACACAGCCCAGCACAGGCTTTCTTCGGTAACGCCTTGCCCACTTGTCGGATGGTGTGTACCCACTACGTCTATCACCTACCTACCGCAGCCAGCACGACAACGAAGAAGAAAGAAAAAGTGTCAAAGCAGATAAAAATAAAAAAGGAAGAGAGCGATATTATATGCAATGACACTTTCAGACAAGACTTTGAGGGTATGTCTTTGAGGCGGTTTGTCTCGACCTACAGCAGCGAGTACCCAGTCATCGAGGAGAGCGAACTGACCTACCGCAACGGCTACGCACCCATCGACGAGAATTATCTACGTATCTATCGCCAATGGGATGTGAGCGCACGACGCATACATAAATGGCAGGACGGCGAGGGACGCAGAAAGAAACTCGCCACCGTTGCACTCATCATCCGCAAGATTAAACCCGACATCACCGCCGAGCATCTTATCTACTGTCTCGCATACGAAGTGGTACACTATTACAACAACATTGATGGTGTACTCAATAAGTCACTCATCCTGCGAGTGGCGAAAGTAGCATTGGAAAAGCCCCTCGACGAGATAACCATTAAGGGACACGACAAACGCAAGTACAAGGTGGATGTGGCATACTGGAAGCGCCAAGGTATATCAACCAAGGCTGCGGTGGCAAAGGCAAAAGGCGTGTGGAACGACGAGCGGATAGGCGAACTCTACGACTTGCAACTGACCGACAAGGAGAACGTCAAAGCGATGGCTGAATATGGGGTGAAGGTCAGCGTCTCTACGTTGAAACGCTGGAGAAAGAGACACGGCATTGTTAAATATCGCGATAGGACATGAAATTTTTTTTGTGGGGGACAGGTACTCACACGGGCAATGGATAGCCCATTACATTTCAATACCACCCCTACTACGATAAGCGGGGATACGCCTGGCCCTCACCCACAATACATGGGGCTACCCCTCGGTGGTGTATCATTTTGACTCATGTGTCATTTTAATCTTTGTAGGGGTGGTTTGACACACTTGTTTTTGTATCAATCTAACCTAAAAGATTATAGTGCATCGACAATCTTTTTCAGTTCGGCTTTGGTAGTTGCGGTTTGTGTTTTGCCAGCACAAACGACTATTGCCAGCAGCTCATCCTCGTTTCTGTCGAACAAATCCGTGATGGAAACGCCCAAAACTTCAGAAATTTTGCGGATGGTGGATAGTTTTGGGTTGCCATTGATGGCTCTCGACAGGCTTTCGGGGGCGATACCCATCTTTTCGGCAATTTGCTTAATTGTCATGTCTTTTTTACGGCATAACTCTTTCACTTTTAGGCTAATATTGTTACTCATAATGTTGCGGTTTAAAATGCAAATATATGAAATTGATTTAAAATAGCATCGACTATAGTTAAAAATGACTAAAGTTGTCATTTTTATTTTGCCATTCCGATATCATTTCGTAATTTTGCAATTGATATTAAAAGTTATTTGTATGAAAACAATCATCTATGCAAGGGTCAGCACCAACACACAGGACTATGAACGTCAAATCTCCGACCTTCGGGAGTATGCCAACAGAATGGGCTATGAGGTGGTCAAGGAGTTCAGCGAAAAGGTCAGCGGGGCCAAGAAAGTAGCCGAACGTGAACAGTTGAGCGAGTTGATGGACTACGTACAGACGCACAAAGTTGACAAGGTGCTTATCTACGAGTGCAGCCGTCTTTCTCGCCGTATTGTGGACTTTCTTTCCATCGTCGAGCAACTGAACGAACTGAAAGTTAGTCTGTATATCCATCAAAACGGTTTAGAGACCCTACAGCCCGAAGGCACGGTCAATCCCATCGCGCAATTGGTGTTGGGTATCATGGCGCAGTTCAATTCGGTGGAGCGTAATCTGATTCGTGCACGTATGGAAAGCGGATATTTGCACTACCGCAGTGAGGGCGGCAAAGTAGGACGAAAAGCTGGCTACCGCAAAAGTGACGAGGACATGAAAGCCCAATATTCCGAAGAAATCAAGTTGTTGAAGAAATCGTACAGCCTACGAAATGTCCAGAAATTGACAGGCACAAGCATCAATACTTTGCGAAAATTGCAAGTTTTTTTGTGATTTTTTTATGTATTCCAAATTATTCTGTATATTACTAGTATGAAAGTTTTGAACAATAGCCCGTAGCATAAGGGCAAAGAAGAACAGGCTGATGCTTGCCTACACCGACTAGAAGTCTCTCGACTGGCGACCAACCGTCGAGAGAGGTGGAAAAGCGAATAACCGCAGCAATGCGGACATTAGCACTGAGTGTGCTATGATTAGTTTAACTAAAGCGAAGAAAATATTAAACAAAGGAAAACGAGCCTACGACGATGAACAGGTCAAAGAGATTTTGAGAACATTGGAGATTATGGCGGAACAACAGATAATAACAGAGAAATATAAGGAGGAAAAATATTATGGAAAAAACGACTAACGTGATTTTATACTGCCGAGTGAGCAGCGACGAGCAAAAAGACAATAACTCTCTGAATGTGCAGGAGGAGTATTTGATGAACCATTGTAATTATCATAAATATAATGTGGTGGGTGTATACCGTGAGGATTATTCTGCCAAACACTACGACTTACAGAGACCACAAATGAAAGCCATATACGAATACTGCAAGAAAAACAAGGGTAAGGTTGATAAGGTGTTATTCCTACGATGGGACAGATACTCACGAAACGTGGAATTTGCGTTTGCTTACAAACGTATGTTCTATGACGAACTGGGCGTTGAGATTAATGCCATCGAATCGCCCATTGATTTTAATGGAACGGAGTGGAGTACGCATCTCAGTATCTATTGTGGCATCGCACATACAGAAGATGCTAAAATATCAAAGCGTACAAAAGAAGGCATTAGAAAGTCATTAAAAGAAGGTCGCTGGTGCAACCATGCGCCGAGAGGGTATAGGCATCACCGCATCGGCTCATACAAAGAACATAACACGCACATGGTTATTGATGAAAAGACCGCGCCACTTATACGGCGAATTTTTAAAGAGGTTAGCAAAGGTGTTGAAAGTGCAGACACAATCCGTAAACGTATGTGCCCCAATATAGCAAGGTCATCATACATGCAGATGCTCCATAACATCCTATACATCGGAAAAATTAAAATACCAGCATTAGGTGAAGAGGAAGAGCGTATTATTGATGGTGAACATCAGCCGTTAATTGACGAAGAAACATTCTATCGGGTGCAAGACCTGATAGAAGGTCGTAATCGTCGCAAGCATACATTAATTAAGGGTAAAAAGCCTCACCCCGATTTCTATCTACGTGGTCATGTTGTTTGCCCTATGTGTGGTAGACCAATCACCGCGTCATTCAGCCACGGCAACGGAGGGAAATACCCTTACTATCATTGTATGTGTAGCCCACGGCATTACAGCGTCCGAGCTGAAAAGGTGAACAGCGAGTTTGTCCGCTATGTCAGTGGATTGAAGCCTCGTGAAGAGGTGTTGAACTTATATAATGAGGTGTTAAGGTCGATACGCGAGGATGATTGTGTTGACCAAAGAAAATATCAATCCGAATTGGAAGAACAACTAACGACATTAGACAATAGAAAGAATAGACTTTCTGTTGACTATATGGACGGAAAGATTGATGCTGCATTGTATTCTGAACTTAAAAAAGGTGTTGAGGCAGACATCCGTCGAGTAAAAAACCAGATAGAGGACGTACGGACAGCAATTCGCACCAATTTACAACCCAAGTTAGACTACTCAATTACACTGATAGACAACCTTGAACGATACTTTGAAGATTCCCCCATCGAAGTCAAACAGAGACTACTTGGTTTGATTTTCCCAGAAAAAGTAGAGTTTGACGGAAAATCATTTCGAACCACAAAAACCAATGCTGTACTTGAACTAATCGACAACGAAACCAAGCAGTTAAGGGCAACAAAAAAGGACTTGCCAGTTGACAAGTCCGTCTCGGTAGCGGGGGAAGGATTCGAACCGACGACCTCCGGGTTATGAGCCCGACGAGCTACCACTGCTCTACCCCGCACTCTCTTATTTCTTTGAAAGGTGTTGTTTGTTGGTTATGATAATGGGTGCGACAGCCGTCAATAACCCATAACTTCTAACCCATAACCTCTCATGGAAATCGGGTGCAAAAGTACGAACATTTTCCGAATCGGCCAAATTTTTCTTTTAATTATTTTTCTACTGTTTGATTATACGTCGGTTATAAATGCCCATCTCGGTCTTCACCTGCACCGTATAGCTGCCGGCAGGAAGCTGCTGCAGCGAGATTTTGGTGTGCCCGCTCATCAGGTTGGGGTAGTTCTCTCGTATCACGATGCGTCCCGCAGCGTCGATGACGAATACCTGTGCATCATGTCCCATCTCAAGGGTGATGTACAACTCGCCGGAAGTGGGGTTGGGCCAGAGACGGATGCCTTCGGTCATTTCGTTGTCGTCGATGACTTGGGAGGCTGTGGTGTCTATCCAGAGGGCGTAGAAGGTGGGGCTGTTGTTGAAGTAGGCCGTCTCGCCGGGCTGGTAGATGATGTTGTTGCCTTCGCGGTTGCGGCACCAGCCGGTGAACATGCAGTTCCTCTTGCTGAACGTACATTCGGGGAAGGTGTAGCCATCGGCGGGACAATAGGTCTTCATCAAAGCTTCTTCTCCGTTGTTGGGGTTGAGGTAGAGTTTTTTCTTCTGGATGACTTTCAGGTGGTAGCGGAACACGGTGTCGAGGTGGTGCAGCAGGGTGTCGCGGTTGGCTACGTTGTATACCAGCAGGTTGTAGTCTCTGAATTGGACATACTGGGTGTTCTCGCAGATGGAGTCTTGGTAGTCGACGGTGTCGAACACTTCGACAAAGGCGGGCTTGATGTTGTAGATGATGCCCTGTCCCTGGTTGAAGGTGTAGGTGGCGTTGCCGCCGGCACCGCCGCTGCCGGGGGCCAGGTTATCGACGGTGTAGAAGCCGTCATAGGAACCGCCCCAGCCCCAGTTGAAGTGGTAGCGTCCTTCGAGGTCGGAGCCGTCGAGTACGAAGGCGTGTCCGCCGGTGGAGTCGGAACCGTGGTAGTAGACCGGGCGACGGTGATCGAGTTCGTTGTCGAGGATTGCTATCCAGGAGGCATCGTCGATATCATCGCGATTGTTGAAGGCGATTGTGGAGTCGTATTTGAAGTTGTCTACGAAGGCGGAGACGGCGCAGCGGTCGGACCAAGGACCGCATTTAGAATAGGCACCGCTGCTGGGACCGTACATCATGTCGACGGCGACACCGCAATGGGACGAGATGGTGGCGGTGGCGGTGATTTGCGCTTCCTGCGAGAATTCGTTGCAGACATTAGGCATGATATGCCACAGATAGGAGGTGCTCTCGAAGTCGGCGCTGATTTCGCCGAGACGACTGTGGTAGGTGTGGCTACCTTGACCATAGGCGGGATAGCTCCAGTAGCGCATAATCTGAGCCATCGCGGTGGCCACGCAGCCCACGACAGTGCGGAGGTGGTTCGCCGAATCGTAGGGACAGAGGGTGTTGTAGGGATTGCTCTGATTCCAACGGGTGGTCATCAAGGCGGGGATGGCCTGCAATGAACCCACAGGTTCGTCGTTGCAGGAGAGTATCAGTCCTTCCCATTGTTGCAACGAACTCTCTTGTAGCGGCATATCGCTTTTGGCCACTTCGGCAATCTGTGCCTCATAGCCGTGCAGCCAATAGCCCACCTCGGAGTTGAGGTTTTCTGAGGCGGGGGTGGAAAACGAGTAGGCAAGGATGGGGCGCACACGCTGGTCGCCGGAGACGATGACGAAGCCTTCTCCGTTATTCACATCGAAGATGTGGAGATGCTGCAACTCGGAGAAGGGTAGGGCGGTCACTGAGGTGGCGGGTTTGACATCGGCGGGGCGGTAGCTGTTCCAGAATCGGGTGGCCACAGTTTGTGCCAGTTCCGTGCTCACCGTTTGAGCAATGGCAGTTGCCGCAAAGGTAAAGAAGGCGGCTATCAGCAGGATGGTCTTTTTCATTATGGTAACTCTAAACTCTTAACTATTATCTCTTATCTTTTATCTCTTGAAGTTGCTCTTTCCTTCGTTGAGCCAGTTGACGAATTTCTGCACGTCGCGGTCGTACTTGTAGTTCTCCTTGGTGAGGATGGTGCCGTCGGCATCGATGACGACATAGTAGGGTTGCGCGTTCATGTTGAAGGCGGTCTTCTGGTAGTTGAGATTCTTTTGTCCGAGCGAGGTGAGGGTGCGTCCCTTGTCGTTGGTGACCCATTCGCTTTCGGGCAGTTCGATGGTGTTGGCGTCGCAGTAGAGCGAGACCATCACGTAGTCTTCGTTGAGGATGCGCTTCACTTCGGCATCGGGCCACACATAGTGCTCCATCTCACGGCAGTTGGCGCAGGTCTTGCCGGTGAAGTCGATAAAGATGGGTTTGCCTACCTGACGGGCGTAGGCCTTGGCTTCGTTGAGGTCGAAGAAGGTCTCGAAGCCCAGCGGGGTATGCTCGGCGAGTTCGACATATTTGCGGTCTTTGGGAAGGCCCGTCTCGTCGTTGCCGCTGAATTCGCTGACCACTTTCTGGATGGAGAAGCTCTGGCTCGACATCGGGGGTAGGAAGCCCGAGAGTCCCTTGAGGTCGGCACCCCAGAGGCCGGGAATCATGTAAACCACGAAGGCTAAGTCGATGATGGCGACCATCAGACGGCCGGTGCCGATACGCTCCACGGGGTCGTCGCCTTTGAAGCGCAGCTTGCCAAGCAGGTAGAAGCCCAGCATGCCGAAGATGACGATCCACAGCGCCAGATAGATGTCGCGCGGCAGTAGACCCCAGTCGCAGTAGAGGTCGGCCTGCTGGAGGAATTTCAATCCGAAAGCCAGCTCGAGGAAGGCGAAGACCACCTTGACGGTGTTGAGCCAGCCGCCACTCTTCATATTCTTGAGGAACTGGGGGAACATGGCCAGCAGGGTGAAGGGGGCGGCGAAGCCGATACCGAAGCCCAGCATGGTGATGAGCGACACCCAGCGGTCGGTGGTGCTGGTGGTGAGACCCACCAAAGCGGCACCGAGGATGGGACCTGTGCAGCTGAAGGAGACCAGCACGGTGGTGAGGGCGATGAAGAAGGGGGCGAGGAATCCGCCTTTATCGGCTTGTTCGTCGCTGGAGTTGACCCATTTCTCGGGCATCTTGATTTCGAAGAGGCCGAAGAAACTCAGGGCGAAGATGAAGAAGATGACGAAGAAGATGAGGTTGGGAATCCAGTGGGTTCCGAGGGTGTAGAGCGATTCGGGTCCGAGGATGAGCGCCAGGATGGCACCCAGCACGGCAAAGAGAAGCACGATGGAGAGGCCGAAGACCCATGCCTGACGGCGACCCTTGCGCTTGTTCTCAGCACCACGCATGAAGAAGTTCACCGTCATCGGTATCATCGGGAAGACGCAGGGGGTGAACATGGTGAGGATGCCGCCACCCAGGGCGATAAGGAATATCATCAGCAGGCTCTGTTTCTCTTCGGGCGCCTCGGTGTTCTCGGTGGTTTGGGTGCTTTCGGAGATTTCGGAATTTTCTGAAGACTCAGTATTCTCAGAGTTCTCAGAAATCAAGGCGGTCGTGTCCTCGACAGGTTCTTCCACAACGACCACTTCCTCTGTGGCGCCCTTCACCTTGAAGGAGATATCGTGATCCTCGGGGGCGATGCAGCTACCGTTGTTGCAGAGTTGGTAGCTGATGGTGCCTTTCACGGTGAAGTCTTTCGTCGAAAGTTTCTTGATTTTCTGACGGAACACCACGTTGCCGCTGAACGACTTCACCACGCAGCCGAACAGGGGGTCGTTCTCCTCATGGGGCTTGGGCTCTATCACTTTGCCTACAAGGCCGTAGTCGTTGCTCTTCTCGAACGAGAACTCCGTGGGCAGCGGGCCGTTGGGGTCGGTGTGCTGCGAATACATGTGCCAGCCGGCATCGAGTTTCACGGTGACGACCAACTCGGCCTCTGTGGCCGAAGTCTCTTTCACGCTGCACGACACCTTGGCGGGGTCCAACATCTGGGCGCTGGCCACAAACATCGCGGCCATCATCAACACGAATAACGAAAGCTTCTTCATATAACTGATTTGTTCAATTTCAACTGTTAACTCCTCTACTCCTTTTCTCTTTACTCCTTACTCCTCATTTCAAATTAAACTTAATTCTCTTCTCTCCACGGATGGTCTTCACGGATACGGTGTACATGCCTTTGGGCATCTTGTTGATTTTGATTTTCTTGCCGCTGACGTATCCGTCGACGGTCTTCACCGTCTTGCCGTCCTTGTTGATAAAGGTGACGAGTGCCGAAGGACTCTCGATGGTGAGGGTGATGTAGCCTTCCTCCAGATTGGGCTGGATGCGCACGTTCTCGTCGCTGGGGCCGTCGTTGTAAGACGTTGACGAAAGGCTACCGCTTTGGGTGCTCTTGGCGGGCATGGTGAAACCGCTGAGCTTCGAAAGCCCTTTGCTGTCGTTGCCGAACCAGTGGTTTCCACGGTTGTCGTGACACACTTTGTAGGTGTTGCCAGCGGGAAGCTTGCAGTTTTTCGAGGTGAAGACCACCCAGTTGTCCTCGCCGTCGAACACGGCGACACCGTCGTTGGTGGCCAACCACAGCAGGCCGTCGCCATCGATGGCGATATCGTTCACCTGGTTGTTGGGCAGGGGGCTGTTCTTGGTGTTCCACACCTTCCATGTACGGCCGTCGAAGCGCGCCAGTCCGCTGAGGGTACCGAACCATTTCACGTCGTTTGCGTCGATGGCGATAGCGGGTACGATGGCGTCGGGGAGGTTCGAATTGAATGGGGTATAGCTGCTCCAGCGTGTGCCGTCATAGACACTGATGCCGGCATTGGTGGTGATCCATTTGCGGTTGGAACGATCCACGGCGAGGTCGAGCACGAAGTCGCTCAGCAACTCGCTGTCGTCGGGGGTGAACTTCTCCCAACTGCGGCCGTCGTAGCGCACCACGCCGCCCAACGTCACACCAATCCACACCACTTCGTCCTGGTCGATGACAATCTCCTTGACGAACTTCATCTTCAGACGGCGCGTCTCCTCGCTGTGCTCCTGCCAGGTGGTGCCGTCCCACTCAATGACACCGTAGTCGTCGGTGCCAATCCAGAGAATGCCGCGTTTGTCCACCATCAGGCAGTTCACCGACTGCCCTTTCAACTTCTCGTTGAACATGGCGTAGTCGGTCCAGGTGTTGCCTTTCAGACGACAGAGCCCCTGATAGGAACCGGCCCACAACAGGTTGTCGTCGGCCGTGATGGCCGAGATATTGTTGCCGCAGATGTCGCTCGTACGGGTGTCGTACACCGTCCAGATGCCATTTTGGGCATTCAAGGTGAGAGGTGAAAGGTGAAAGGTGAAAGGTATTGCTAACGCAATCACTGCTCTCGATAGAACAGGCATTATTTTCATAGTTGATTTTTTTTAGTTTTCAATGTTGTTACAAGCATTGCAACAATTTCTCCTAAATCGTTATTAACCGAAACATATTCTTCTTCTGAAATATACTCTGTCATTTTCATCAGTTCAAACCAATAAGCAGTTTCGTCAGCCTCTTTTAAGGCAATCGATAATTTACTTATAAAATCAGCATCGCTTTGAGCATTTCGGCTTTCGGTAATATTTGCACCAATACTGGTACCACTTCTTAGCATTTGTTTACTTAGCACATACTCTTTTTTTTCGTTTGTCAAATAACGATACATATTTACACAGCGTACAGCAAACAATAGACTCTTGTCCTGTAATAGGCTTCTGCTCATGAATGCTTTTGTCGTTTTTGTATTATTGTTTTAAATGTGTTATCACCTCTCACCTTTCACCTTTCACCTTGTCAAGTTTTATGTTTTTCTTTCTTTGCTGCTGGAAACAGTATGTTGTTCAGAATTAATCGGTATCCGGGTGAGTTGGGATAGAGGGACAGGTCGGTCGGCGGGTCGCCGATGAAGTGGCGATAGTCTTCGGGGTCGTGTCCGCCGAGGAAAGTCCAGGTGCCTTTCCCGTAGTCGCCATGCAGGTAGCGCACCTCGCCCAGCTCTTTGTTGTCTCCCAGAATCACGCAGCTCGTCTTCACCATTTCGCTATGGAAAGCCGTTGTCTGTCCCATGAAGCCGTGAACCACGCGCGTGTGGTTCTGTGTCAGCATCGTCGGTACCCAGTCCCACTTTGCCGAGAAGTCGAAGAGAACGAAGAAGTCGTTCTTCTCGTTCACCCGTTGTTGGCGGGTGCGGTCGTCGATGTCGATGGTCGAGATTTCATACTCCGAAGGGTTGGTGCTGATGCGGAAATCTTTGAAGGCAAAACACTTGCTGTAGTCCAAAGCCGACTGGGCGTTGGGCTGTATGGGGTCGCCGTCGAACATCTCGGCGCAGATATCCACACCCTCGGCTGCCAGCGCTACATCGTAGCTGTCGGGGGCCGAGCACATGGCGAAGAGAAACCCTCCGCCCATCACGAAGTCGCGTATCTTCTTGGCCACCGCCAGCTTCAGGTGGCTCACCTTGCTGTAGCCCAGTTTGTGTGCCGTGGCTTCCTGTAAGCGCACATCCTCGATGTACCATTGCTGGTTGCGGTAGTTGGCCCAGAATTTGCCGTACTGTCCAGTGAAGTCCTCGTGGTGCAGGTGCAGCCAGTCGTAGGTGGGCAGTACGCCACTCATCACCTCTTCGTCATACACCACATCGTAGGGTATCTCGGCATAGGTGAGCACCAGCGTTACCGCATCGTCCCACGGCAGCTTGTTCTTCGGTGAGTAGACTGCAATTTTCGGCGCTTTCTGCAGCTTCACGGCATCCATATTCACGCTCGGGTCGGCGATATGGCTCAGGATGGCGCTGCTCTGCCCGTCGGCAATCACCTCGCAGGTCACGCCGCGCAACTTGCATTCACGCTCGATGGCGTCGGCATGCTTCATCATGAAAGTGCCGCCGCGATAGTTCAGCAGCCAGGTTACCTCCACCTCACGCTCCAGCGCCCAATAGGCTACACCGTAGGCCTTCAGGTGGTTCTTCTGCACGTCGTCCATCGGCAATAAAATATAACTCGCCTGCGCGTGCGCGAACAAAAAAAGAAAGCACAGCAAGGTGAAAGGTGAAAGGTGAAAGGTGAAATGCCTTCCACATAAACCTTCTTTGTTGCGATATGTTTTCATTTCTGTTCTTTTATACCTTTCACCTCTCACCTTTCACCTCTCACCTGATGTGCGGATAGGGGGGCTCGAACCCCCACTCCTCTCGGAACAAGATCCTAAGTCTTGCGCGGCTACCAATTACGCCATATCCGCATGGCTTTTTTTTCGGGCAGAAAAATCGTGCAAAGATACGCACTTTTTTTTACATAGCAGAAAAAACTTTCACCTTACACCTTTCACCTTTCACCTTTCTTGTTCGCCCTTCTTGCCATTTCGAACAGAGCCTCAGGTAGATGGCAGTAGCCGTCGGGATGTTTTGTCAGGTAGTCCTGATGGTACTCCGAGGCGGGCTGGAATACCCGCAGCGGCTCCACTTCCACTGCCAGCGGACTCGAATAGCCGTGTCCCACCTGGCGGTATACCTCCATGATGGTCGGGAGGTCTTCGGCATCAATATAATAGATGCCTGTGCGGTAGCGAGTTCCTTCGTCTTCCCCTTGACGGTTCACTGACGTGGGCTCGATGCAGAGGAAATAGAGTTCCAGGAGTTTCTTCAGCGGCAGCACCTCGTCGTCATACACCACACGCACCGTCTCGGCGAAGCCTGTGGTGTCGGTATACACCTCCTCGTAGCTCGGTCCGTCGCCTGCCGCCACACGATCCTTGTATTCTTCGTTGCCGTTGGCAAAACCGGTCTGGGTCTCAATGATGCCGTTGATTTGGTCTAAGTAGTGCTGTGTGCCCCAGAAGCACCCGCCGGCCAGAAAAATCGTCTTTGTCATACCCCCATAACGCTTCCTGCAACAGATTATTGTATAAAAAATATTTTGCCAATCCAAAAATGCTTCGTATCTTTGCAAATTGAAAAATGAACAAAAACAATATGGCAGAATATACCGTTATTAAAAAATCTCCCCACCTGTCATATTTCACCCTAAAAATGTGTATTGTATTATAGAAACTTTTGTTTAACAATAAAAAAAACAAAAAATGAAAAAAGCATTCAGACTTTTTGCGATGCTGCTGGTGGCATCAGTCCTCACCCCCATGTTTTCCGCTTGCGAGAAAGACAACGAGCCTGTCCCCTTAACGGTAGAGGGTCTGGCGGGCACCTCGTGGCGCTGCACGATGGAGAACTCGTTTGTGCAACAAGGTGTCACCATTTACATCAACCTTGAGAGCATACTCGATTTCAAGGATACAGTGAATGGAGAGTATTTCGAGATGATCGTCGCTGAAGTACCTGAACATCCCTCCGCCAATCAGGAGAGGGAGCGGACGTTCGACTTCACCTATACCACTCAAGACAACAAAATTCTGGTTACCATCATTCGGACAGATGCTGGGTCGGGAGAAGAATATGTTGAAACTGCCGAATTTATCTATGATGCCGCCACCCAGACCATCACTCACGATACGGATAACCCCGATATGGAGCGCGTGATGGGCACTGATACCTACGTTTACACCAAGGTGCAGTGAAGGGTTATGGATTATAGGTTATAGCTATCTCACGGGTTGGGATGTGGAGGCCTACCTCACGCTGGAATCGCCCGATGGATATGTCTTTGGAATAGCACACGTTTCGTAAAAATGTGATAACATAATATGCTGATGAAGAAGAAAATTTCGCCATTAGTATAAAAAAATATTTTGGCAGTTCGGGAAAAGTTCGTATCTTTGCAGCACGAAAAAAGTAACATATTTATAAACAATCGTCTAACAATTAACGGGTTAGACGGCAAAAAGTAAAGAAATGAAAAAAGGAATTCATCCCGACAACTACCGCCTCGTGGTGTTCAAAGACATGTCCAACGACCACATGATTCTCACCAAGAGCTGTGCCAACACCAAAGAGACCGTCACCTATACCGATGGTAATGAGTATCCCGTTGTGAAGCTCGAAATCTCGAACACTTCGCACCCCTTCTTCACCGGTAAGCTGAAACTCGTTGACACCGCCGGACGCGTCGACAAGTTCATGAACAAGTACAAAAAGTACGCCAAGAAGGCCGAGTAATCGGAACTCCTTGAAGTGCTTGCCACGCCAAGAAGGCCGAGTAATCGGAACTCCTTGAAGTGCTTGCCACGCCAAGAAGGCCGAGTAATCGGAACTCTTTGAAGTGCTTGCCACGCCAAGAAGGCCGAGTAATCGGAACTCTTTGAAGTGCTTGCCACGCCAAGAAGGCCGAGTAAAGACTTTAGGAAGAAAAAGTAATTTGTTTTAGATTTTGGATCTAGAAACCCCGCAGGTCTCCTGCGGGGTTCTCTTTTTGCCTCTTTCTCAGTATCCTGCTGCCACCAACTCCTACCAAAAACCTTCCCATCATCTTCCCTTCTCCCTTCCATCGCCTACCACGGTAGGTGTTGGAAGAAGGAGGCTGCGTTGTTTTATGTTTTTTTAACATGAGGTAACAGCCTTTGCCCTTATATTATATATAGGTAAAGTTCTACGTTTAAAGTTTAATGATTAAAGAGACTGGTGTGTAAGGGGTAAGTTCCCACCTCTTTATCTCCAGTCTCCTCATCTCTTAAATCTAATATTATGGCAAAGCAACGTTTTGGAATCAACGACGGTTTCCGTGGTACGGTGGGAACCGTTATCGGCTATCAATGGCGCGGTAAGTGGTGCATGCGCGCGCGTCCGCGTTTCGTGCGCAATCCCCGCACCGAGCGACAGCAGCATAACCGTGCCCTCTTCAGGGAGGTGGTGTGTTATGCCGCCAATATCAAACAGGTACTCCGTATTGGACTGCATGACAGGGCTATGGAAGCACACATGACGGAATGTAACTATTTCTTCCGTCTTAATAGCGACTGTTTTACCAATGGTGAAGGCGGTCTGGAGGTGGATTACGAGCGGCTGATTGTCAGCGAGGGGCCCGTGGCACCTGTGGGATTCGGCGAGGTGCAAGAGGAGGATGGTGTCGTCACCATTCCGTTCGAGAAGAATCCGCTGCACATGCGGGCGGAATCGGAGGACGAGGTATACCTCGTCGCCCTCTGTCCATCGTTGGATGCCAGACTCTTGTCGGCTCCAGTATATCGGCATTCGAAGAGCATCAGCATGGTGCTGCCCGACGAGTGGCAGGGGCGAGAGGTACACCTCTACGGCTTTGTGGCCAACTATGCCGGCCGTGCCTCCCACAGTGTCTATCTGGGCTGCAAGATGGTGGATGATGATGTTGATAATTATGGCGTTGTAAATAATATTTTGTCGTATGACAAGGATTGTGTATTTTTGCAACCTGAATCGACAAAGACAAGATATGATGAAAAGAACAATGATATTACTGGCGACGCTGTGCTGTGCGACGCTGATGCTGGTAGGCTGTGGAAAGGACTACGACGAAAAGATCATAGGCTCTTGGAAACTGGATTATTGGATAGTATATAGCGAAAGCGGCACGAATGGGGATGCTGTCGAGAATTGGATATTTACCTTCCAAAAAGGCGGCAAGGGTGTTTTGACATCTCCACGTATCAATCCCATTGACTACTCAACTGAGTTGACAGCCACGGAGTTCGATTACAGCATTGATGATGAGGAACTGAAAATGAGTCTTCCGGACTTCGAGTCGAATCATATCGAGAAGCTCGACGACAAGAAGATGATTCTCTCGCATTTGTCGACCACATCCAATGGAACACAGCTTATTGAGTTTAGTTTTACGAAAAAATGACTTTCAATGCGTTAATGCGTCAATGCGTTAATGGTTGAATGTGTGTGTGATGAGAAAAAGATTTTGCCATGTCGGCGAAAAGTTGTATTTTTGCACCCGTTTTTACGAATCGGAGAGATGGCAGAGCGGTCGATTGCGGCGGTCTTGAAAACCGTTGACCTGCGAGGGTCCGGGGGTTCGAATCCCTCTCTCTCCGCCAGTTAAACAAGGACATACAGTGGTATGTCCATTTTATTACACAAGATGCTACAACTGCAATATATTAAAGATCATCGTGAGGAGTGCATCTCCCGTTTGAAAATCAAGAATGTCGCCGATGTGGAGGCACGCATCGACGAAATCATAGCCCTCGACGCCGAGCGTCGCGCCCTGCAGGTGAAGGCCGACGGCGTGAAGGCCGAATCGAACCGCATCGCCAAAGAGATTGGCGCCTTGATGAAGGCTGGAAAACGTGACGAGGCAGAGGCTGCCAAAGCCCGTACCGCCGAACTGAAGGCCGAGGAGAAAACCCTCGGAGAGCAGCAGGCCGCCACGGAAAAGAACCTCAACGAGAAACTTATCTCGCTGCCCAACACACCGCATATCACTGTACCTTGTGGCAAGAGCGAGGCCGATAATGTGGTGGTCGCAGAGTTCGGCCACAAACCCGAGCTTTCTGCTGACGCACTGCCCCACTGGGATCTCTGTGCCAAATACGACATCATCGATTTTGAGTTGGGCAACAAGGTGACGGGAGCCGGCTTCCCGTTCTACAAAGGCAAAGGTGCCCGTTTGCAGCGCGCCCTCATCAATTTCTTCCTCAATGAGGCTGCCGATGCCGGATTCTTGGAGATACAGCCGCCGCTGATGGTCAACGAGGCTTCGGGTCTCGGTACCGGTCAGCTGCCTGACAAGGAAGGTCAGATGTACGCCATCCCGCTGGACGGCTTCTATATGATTCCCACCGCTGAGGTGCCCATCACCAATATCTTCCGCGGTGAGGTGGTCGACCCCAAGCAGTTGCCCATCAAACGTGTGGGTTACAGCGAGTGCTTCCGTCGTGAGGCCGGTAGCTACGGCAAGGATGTGCGCGGATTGAACCGTCTGCATGAGTTCTCGAAAGTCGAAATCGTCGTTATCGAGCACCCCGACCACAGCTACGAGATGCTGGAAGAGATGAAGAAGCATGTGGGAGGCCTGCTCGACAAGCTCGGTCTGCCTTATCATATCCTCAAACTCTGCGGTGGTGACATCAGTTTCACCAGTGCCATGACCTTCGATTTCGAAGTGTGGAGCGCTGCACAGAAGCGCTGGTTAGAGGTGAGCTCGGTGAGCAACTTCGAGACCTTCCAGGCCAACCGTATGAAGTTGCGCTTCAAAGACGAGAACGGCAAGATGCAGCTCTGCCATACCCTCAACGGCTCCGCCCTCGCCCTTCCGCGCATCGTGGCTGCCCTCTTGGAGAACAATCAGACGCCTGACGGCATCGTGATGCCCGAGTGCTTGCGACCGTATCTAGGTTTCGATAAGATAAACTAAAAAGAAATCCCCGCCAGCCGGCGGGGATTTCTTTTAGCATTATCTATGGGGATTAGAAGTGGAATCCGATACGGAGCATGAGGCTGCCGACGGAGCGGCGCTGACGGCCACCGGCATCCTGTTGGGCGGCGGCGGCGGGGACATCTTCGCGGGTGCCCGAGGTGTAGTCGATGTTGTGGATACCGAGGCCATAGTAGTGAAGGCCGACACTGACATGTTCGCCGAAGAAGGCACCGACACCTAGTTGCCAGGCAAAGGCGAAGGTGGATTTGTAGGCGAGCTTGATGTTGTCGCTGGAACCCTCGGAGGTGATCCAGAAGAAGTCGGTGCCGATACCGAACTCGCCGAAGAGCGAGATGTCGTTCCAGGGCATCTCATCGTAGATGTAGGTTACACCAACCAAGAGGGGAATGTTGAAGTAGGTGGGAGAGCTCATGTAGGCGTCGCTGTATTTCTCGCTCCATTTGCTGGAGATAGTGTTCCAGAGGAAGTCGATGTTGGCGTAGGGTGACACAAGGCCGACTCCCACGTCGAAGCGGTAGCTGGCACGATAACCGAATCCGAAGCCAAGGGTGGCGTCTTTGCCAATCTGTTCATAAGTCAGAGGTACGCCGGTGTTGTAGGCGGCAATCAGAACAGGACCGTTGCTGGCAGTGGAAGCGAAATCGCCGGTGGGAATGTTACCGTTGATGAAAATACCCTGGCGGAACTGGGCTTGTGCTGAGGTGCCCATGCCGATAAGCATAGCACCGAGGCAGAGAACTTTTACTATTTTCTTCATGATTGTGTATTTGTTGATTTATTTTTCTGTTTTTTTCTTGCGGCCGCGTTTCTTGGGCTCATCAGCCTTCTTTTTGGATTTCGCAGGCTTGACCATTTCCTCTTCGGGAATGGTGGCGTCGAGTGGCGGGTTTTCGGCGTCGAAGTATTCCTCTTCGATGCCACGGATTTCCTCGTCGGAGGGCTCGAAATCGTCGTCGGAGGGCTCGTCGTCGTCCTCGCCGATTTTCTCGTAACTGTCAAGTTCCTCAACATCGTCGTCACCAAAGGCGGCTCGAATTTCCTCTTTGTTGATGCCGAGGGAGAGTTTCTTCTTGCGCTTCTCGTCTTCCTCGAGGTTGGTCTCGAAGTCGCCGTGGCGAAGGACCCGCTCCTTGTGGGAGGGGTCGAGCTCCTCTTTCTCGAGGGCCTCGCTGATGGGGGCGAATTCGTCTTCCTTGCCGCTGTCGTCATCGTCGTCGAAGAGGGCTTTGTCAAGGTCTTCGCCGAGGGTGTCGATAATCACTTCGAACTTGACCATGTAGTTCGTCTCGGGGGTTTCGAAGGGAACGACAAAAATGACATCGCCGTTGGGCTTGGTGAAGCGTTGCAGGTGGTCGTTATAGCCGTCGGGATAGGCTTCTTTGAACTTTTCCTTTAGTTCTTCGGAAAGGTTCTTGTAACTGACTATCAGGTTGTTTTTGCGTTTTTTGGTAGTTGCCATAGTTGTTGGAATTTGATGCAATATTAGGAAGTTATTTTTATATAGCCAAATTTTTTTTACGCTACTACGATGGATTCGTCGTCCTCGATGCGTAGGTTACTCATAATGAATTCGCGACGCTCGAGGGTGTTTTCTCCCATATAGAAGGAGAGGACACTCTTGGTATCGAAGTCTTTGTGGAGTAGCACGGGGTCGAGGCGCATGTCTTTGCCAATGAAATTTTTGAATTCTTCGGGAGAGATTTCGCCGAGACCTTTGAATCGTGTAATCTCGGCCTTGGGGGTGTCGTGGATGGCTGCGATGCGCTCGTCGTCGGTGTAGCAGTAGGTGGTCTTCTGCTTGTTGCGTACGCGGAAGAGGGGCGTCTGGAGGATGTAGACGTGGCCGGTTTGGATGAGCTCGGGGTAGAAGCGGAGGAAGAAGGTGAGGAGGAGGAGGCGTATGTGCATGCCGTCGACATCGGCATCGGTGGCGATGACGACATTGTTGTAGCGCAGGTTTTCGATGCCGTCGTCAATGTCGAGGGCGTTGTGGAGGAGATTGAGCTCTTCGTTCTTGTAGACATCGACCTTGGAGATAGAGTAGGTGTTCTTGGGTTTGCCGCGCAGCGAGAATACCGCTTGTGTGTCGACATCGCGGCTCTTGGTGATGGAGCCCGAGGCGGAGTCACCCTCGGTGATGAAGATGGTGCTCTCGAGCCGACGGTCGTGGTTGGTGTTATAGTGCACGTGGCAGTCGCGGAGCTTGCGATTGTTGAGGCTGGCCTTCTTGCCTGCCTCGCGGGCTACCTTCTTGATGCCGGCGATATCCTTGCGCTCTTTCTCATTGGCAGTGATTTTGGCCAGCAGAGCGTCGGCGGTCTCAGCATGCATGTGGAGGTAGTTGTCGAGGTTTCGTTTGAGGATGTCGAGGACATAGGTCTTGAGGAGTGGCGAGTCGTTGGTGCCGTCGACCTTGTTGGGCTCGAGGTGGGTGGAGCCGAGTTTGGTCTTGGTCTGGGCTTCGAAGACGGGTTCCTGGATGCGTACACAGAGGGCACAGACGAGGCCACCGCGGATGACCTCGGGGGAGAAGTCTTTCTTGATGAAGTCTTTCACCACGCGGGCATAGGCCTCGCGGAAGGCACTCTGGTGGGTGCCACCCTCGGTGGTGTGCTGTCCGTTGACGAAGGAGTAGTAGTAGTCGTTGGATTGGCCGTTGACATGGGTGAAGGCGGCCTCGAAGTCACCCTCCTTAATATGGATGATGGGGTAGAGCGGGTCGGACTGGAGATTGTTCTCCAGCAGGTCGAGGAGGCCGTTCTTGGAGTAGTAGCGTTTGTCGTTGTAGTACATCGTGAGGCCGCGGTTGAGGTAGCAGTAGTTCCAGATGCGGCGCTCGACATATTCGCTGATGAAATGGTAGTTGCCGAAGAGTTTGCTGTCGGGGATGAATTCCACAAGGGTACCTGTGTCGACAGCTGTGCCGTCGACCGCTATGATATCGGTGTCTTTGGTTAGTTTGCCCTCGGCGAATTCGGCGATTCGGGTCTTGCCGTCGCGGATGGACTGCACGCGGAACCAGCTACTGAGAGCGTTGACGGCTTTGGTACCTACGCCGTTGAGTCCCACAGATTTCTGGAATACTTTGCTGTCGTATTTGGCACCAGTATTGAGTTTGCTGACGGCTTCGACCATCTTGAGGAGCGGGATGCCGCGACCGTAGTCACGGATGCTCACCTTGCGTTCGGCGAAGTTGATTTTTACCTCGATTTTCTTGCCGAAACCGGAGGTGAACTCGTCGATGCAGTTGTCGATGACCTCTTTGATGAGGACGTAGATGCCGTCATCGTGCGAGGAGCCGTCGCCAAGTTTGCCGATGTACATACCGGGACGCAGGCGGATATGTTCCATGTCTTCGAGGTGGACAATGGAGTCGTCGTTGTATTCGATGGGGGAGAGGATGTCGGGTTGTTCCATGGTAACGTTTAACGTTTAATGTTTAACGTTTAAAGAGTTTAAGGGATTATTCTTCTATTTTTATTTCGCTGGTGATGGTGTAGCCTGTCTTCTCGCCGTCGGTGACGGGTTCGCCGGTGGTGACGGAGATCTGGCGTTCGTTGACCCCTTGTTCGATGAGGTAGCGGCGCACGATGTCGTTGCGGAATTCGTAGCCGCGTGCCACGGTGTCGTTGGCAGGAGCAGGCATGTGCTGCTCGAGGGTGAAGAAGACGAGGGTGTCGGACTTGGCGATAGTAGCGAGGTCGCCCAGGATATGGTATTGCTCGGAGGTGAGTCCGCGTTGATGAGCCTCAATCTCGATGAATTCGAGGTTGTCGTTGCCAAATCCCAGGGCATTGCCTAAGGCACGAATGGGTGAAGTGGCTACCTTGACAATTAGGTTGCCAAGGGTTTGCCACACAATCTTCATGTAGCTGAATTCGGGATTGTCAATATTGCCCTTGACGGGGATGTCGAAGAGTATCTTGTCGTCTTTGTCCTTGAGGATGTAGAGGGCAGTCTTGAGGGGAAGTTTCTGCTGGGGTTCGACATCCTTGCGGCGGCTGCCGACCTGGGCTTTGTAGATGTCGATTTTGTTTTTGCCGTTGAGGATACTGTTGTTGATAGTGTTGTGCGAGGTGAAGCTGAAGATGCCGTCTTCGATGGGCTGGCCGGTGAAGTAGACCACCCAGGGGGAGAGTTGTTTCATGTCGAGACCCTTGACGGCGATGAAGAGGTCTTGGTGCTGCTTCCAGTGCGTGATGTCGCCGGTCCATTTCATCAGAAGGTGGCCGCCACCGGGTAGAGTGGCGTGGAGTTTGGCATTGTTGCTCCCCTTGAGGGAGAGGTTGGTGGCCTCGATATTGAGGTTGGTAATGGGGAAGGTGAAGAGATCCGGCAGCGTATGGTCGTTGTAGGTGAGGGAGGCGTTGGTGATGGCAAGGGTGTGGAGGGTGAGGGAAAGGGGAGAAGAGGCGGATTCCGGATTATCCGGAGTTTCTGGATTGTCAGGTCTCCCCGGTTTCATCAAGCCATCGATATTGCTGTGGTCGGCCCACTGGTCGTAGCGGGCAGTGAAGCCATCGAGTTTGAGGCTCTGAATGTTGTAGTCGTTGGCATCGAGGTTGATGTTGTTGACGGCGACATCGAGTCGTTTCCATCCGGCCACCTGTCCATTGTTGTCCTGTAGGGCGACATCCGTCATTACCACGGCTCCACCAATACGGCTCTTGGTAATCTCGCTGACATTGCCCTGAGCGTTGATATTCACCTCGAGGGTTCCGTGGAGGTCTTTGTAGTTGAGCAGGTCGGTGAAAAGGGGCTCGAGGTTCTTGAAGTTGAATTTCTTTAGGTTGATGGCGAGGTCGTAGGTGCCTTGATGCTCGTGGTAGTGGCCGTTGATGTTCAGCTGACCGCCTTCGGTAAAGGCGATGTTGAGACCACCCTCGCTGGCTTGGGTACCGCCCAGCTCGAGATTGGGTACTATGAGGTTGATGTCGGGCAAGTGCCACTGTTTGTTTTCGGAGATATCGTTGTAGCGTATCTGGGCGTGGCTGAGGTGTATGTTGTGAAGTTTGATGAGCCAATCGCTTGGGGTGGTGTCCTGTACTTCTGTACTGTCTGAGGCAAAGTGGTCGAGCATGCTCTCGAAATTGAAGGCTTCGCCCTGTTTGAGGATGTTGACGTTGAGACCGGCGAGGGTGATATGCTTCAACTCGACAGTGTGACCCAGGAGTTTGAAGAGGCTGATTTTTGTATCAAGGGTGTCAAAACTGGCGAAGATGTCCTTGCCATTGTCTTCATAGAGTGTGAGACCGGTGACTGCGACGTGACCGGTGTAGACATTGACGGTGACACCATCGACATGCACCTCGCGACCCACCAACTCTTTTCCGTGGCTATTGATATAGCTTTTGGCAATGGGCGATACGAGTATGGTCGCCAGTATGATGACTCCGAGCAGGATACCTATGACCCACAGGACTATTTTCCAAGAACGTTTCATATATTTAAATATTACAGACAACGGCAAGGGGGTGCCTTTATTGTGTCGTCTTTTGTGTTTTTATAAAAAAACTTTCTTGGGAGATTGTACAATAATTTTCTTTTGCTGGCGTTAATGAAGAAAAAAATGAGATTAACGATGAAAAAGATAAGTGCAAGTGTCATCATCCTTATTGCTGCCATGGTGTTGGCGGTGTCGTGCGAAAAAGCAGTGGAGCCTTTGGTTCCTGAAATCAAATTGATTGCCGTATGGAAAGCGCCACTCACTATAGGTGATGAGGCAATGAATGATTTCGCAGGCAAAAATTTGATACTGAACCAGAATCATACTGCTTCGTTTAGCAGACTGTATTTCAACAACTGGAAAATTGAGGGTGATCAGTTGACACTGACCAACTACTATGGGGAAGGCCCGAACCGTCATCTGGAGGTGCTGCGCTACACCATCAACAGCTTTACTGACACCACGCTGCTTCTCACAGGGAGATATATCGCAGCCATAGGCGACAGCGTCTATATGGAGGGTGATTTGAGTGGATTATACAAGAGGGATAAAAACCAGGTGCCGCAGCAATAATTCTTATTCGTAGAAGTGCATCTCTGTGAGGTACTTGTACACCGGTTCGGTGAGCAGGTACCTCACATCTTTATGTGCTGCAATCTGCTGGCGGATATAGCTGGAGGAGATGTCCATCATGGGTACGTCGACCATGGTTACGTTGGGATGCGAGGAGAGTTTGCAGTGCTCTGTTCCCGGGCGGGGATAGACGAGGAGGCGGTAGTTGTCGAGGAGATACTGGTAGTTGCGCCAGCGGTGGAAAGAGTCGAGGTTGTCGCTGCCCATGACAAGGCAGAACTCGCGGTCGGGGTATTTCTCTTGTAGAGCCGCGAGGGTGACGACGGTGTAGCTGGGAATGGGGAGGTGCATCTCGATGTCGCAGACCTTCAGTCGGTAGTTGTCGTCGATGGCACGTTGCACCATCTGCAGGCGGTGATGGTCGGGAAGGAGGGAGGCGCGCTCTTTCAGTGGGTTCTGCGGTGAGACGACAAGCCACACTTCGTCGATGTCCTCTTGTTGCAGGATGGTATTAGCAATGATGAGATGCCCGACGTGAATCGGATTGAAGGATCCGAAAAAAAGAGCGGTGCGTTTCATCAATAGTACTTGTACGCCGTCTCAATCTTGATATGACGGAGCTTCTGGCCTTTGAAGGTGTAGATTTCGGCCACCTCGTTGGCACCGGAGATGACCTTCAGCACCTGCACGTCGGCGGTGTACGATTTAGGATATTTCTTGAAGAACACCTTGAAGACATCGTCTTTCGACATGCCCACATGCAAGCCGTTGGACAGCACCACCTCGGAGTCGTTGATGCGGCCGCCGAGGAGTTCCACTTTGCGGGTCCAGATGGAGTAGAAGAGGTCGAGATAGCTGTCGTCGAGACGCTTGATGCGGTTGACGCTCACCTCCATGGAGTCGAGGTAGCGACGGTAGTCGCTCTCACGGTACCAATGCAGCTGATTGTCGGTCATGAAATATTCAATGGAATCCCATTGGCCAAAAGGATAGATGATTTGACTCGACAGCGAGTAGACGGTCATGGTGTCGGCATACACCTTGATGTCCTTGATTTGGTATTCGGGACGGCTGAAGTTCATCATCCGCATGGCTTTGGCACGCGAAGCGACCTGCTGGGAGAAGGCTATTGAGGTACACAGCACCAAGGCTGCAAAGGTCAGTATTCGTTTCATCTTTTTATAAGAAAATTTATATGATAACGCGGGATGCAACGATTTATTGCATCCCGCGTTACTTTTTTTATACTATTCTATAATTGAATAGGATGTGAGTCTTTTTACTTCGTCACGTTGAGGCGCTGGGTGGCGACACCCTTGTCGGTGGTCACAGTGATAAAGTAGATGCCGGCAGAGAGGTTGCTGACGTTGAGTTCCAGGATGTCGGCATTGACATTCTCCTGAGCCATGACTTTGCGGCCCATAGCGTCGACCATCTCGTAGCTGCGGATGGTGCCCTCGGTGGAGACATAAGCCATCTCGGTGGTGGGGTTGGGGTAGGTGACGACCTTCATGTTGGCCTGCACATCACCGATACCGGTGGTGGGATCTTCGCCGTTCAGGATGTAGCCGGTCTTAGCGCCATTGGCAATGCGGCAGTTGTTGACATCGGAGGAATAGTTGCTCACGAAAGCAGCCAGCCAGCAATTCTTGGCGTTGAATTTGGTGGGCAGAGTGTAGGTGTAGGTCTTGCTGAAGGTGCTGCCAGCAGTGGTGTTGGTGATGGCAGTGGCATCGCCCCAGACATCGGTGATGCAGCCACGGATGACGTGGTTGTGCTGATATTTTCCAGTGGCGCCTGTCTGGCTACCCCAGATGTCGTCCTGCATGATGTAGACAGAGAGACGGGGGCTGTCGAAGGTCATGTCGCCAACGAAGTTACCGCTGACGGTGAGGCTCAGCTGACGGCTCTGGGCGTCGTAGTTCACATCGGTGATGTTCACAGCCACTAAAGCGGGGGCGGCAATGGCGTTGGTGATGTGGTCGGCAACATCATTGTCGGGGAAGAAGACGGGACCCGGGTCCTCGGAGGTGGCGTTGCCATTGTCACGGTCGAGCATGACGGCGGGGGCATAGGTGCTGCCACCATCGTTGTAGAAGGTTATCATCTGGTTAGATTCGTTGATGGTCATGTCATCGGTGTAGTAACCCACGTGGTGGGCAATCCAGATGACGCGGTTCTCACGGCCCTGAACGGCGGTCTCGAGACGTTCGTGAGCAGCGGGGCAGTTGACGCAACGGGCGGTGGTGAAGTGCTCAAGCACGGTGTTGCGGTCGGTGACAGAAGCGGGGTCATAGACATTAGTCTCGCAGCTGGTGCTGTTGTCGCTTTCGTCGGCATCAGTGTCGTTGTTGGGGTTGCTCACGGTGATGTTGATAAGAGCTACACCGAGGTCCAGCATCTGGACGGGGAAGGTGTAGGTGTAGTATGCGAAGGGAGCCACATCGACACCCGTCACGTTGAGGGTCTGATCGTCGCCACCGTTGACGGAGTAGGTCACATCGAAAGCGGCCAGTGAGGAGAAACCTTCGTTGCGCACGGTAAGGTTGACATTGCAGTTGCCATTCTGGGGACTGTAGGCAGGAGCCGTGGCGGAGACGGCGGAAATACAGTTGGCGGGTACGGTTTTAACCTCGACATTGTCAAGGAAGAAGTACACACCGTCGGCGGTGTAGCAGGCGAAAGCCAGGTAGATGCTCTGTCCGGCATAACTGCTGAGGTTGATACCATAGGTGTTATTGCCTACTAAAAGATTTCCAAGGTCTTCGAGCACCGAGAAACTGGCTTTCTGGTTGTCGGTGGTGGAGACCATGACTTTCAGGCTCTCGGCATAGGGCGATTCGGGACCGTAGTTGACACCCATAATGTCGAAAACAAGCATGGGGTTCGTGGTGGGCACGGTGACCTGCGGGGTGACGAGCCAACGGTCGACGGCCGAGGACTCTTGGGTCCAAGTGATGCAGACCATAGCCTGCTGGAGAGCACTCCAGCTGTCGTTCAAGGTGGAAGGACTGGTGTAATGGTTGGTCAAGCCGTCACCATAGGTTGTCCAACCTGTAGGCACGGAACCATCAGCGCAGTTGTCGAAATTCTCCGACAGGGCGACCTGTGCATTTGCAGCCATGCAGAAGTTCAGCGCGGCAGCAAGAAATAATAATGTTTTCTTCATATTGAGATGTGTTTAATAATGTTTTTACAAAATGCAAAAGTACGTATATTTTTTGAAATACAAGGATTTTTTTTCAATAATCGCATTTTTTTAACTGAACATATGAGGTTTTTTGCGTAAATTTGCAATTATGAATTACGCCACTGTTATTGCCAACCGGCTGAATGTCAACCAGCGTCAGGTTGAAAAGACCATAGAACTCCTTGAGCAGGGTGCCACGGTGCCTTTCATCGCCCGTTACCGCAAAGAGGCCACCGGTGGCCTCAACGAGGTGCAGATTGCCGCCATTCGCGACCTTCTGCTGCGTCTCAAAGAACTCGACAAGCGCCGCGAGGCTATCCTTGCTTCCATTGAGGAACAGGGGAAACTCACTCCCGAACTGCGTCAGCAGATTGAAGCGACGGAGAGTATGACCGACCTCGAAGACCTTTACCTGCCTTACCGTCCCAAACGTCGCACCCGTGCCACCATTGCCATCGAGAAAGGTTATGAGCCGTTGGCCGATGCCATTATGAGTGGAAAGTGGAAAAATGAAAGTGGGAAGACGACAGAAGAAGACCTACAGTATGCCCGCGATATCATCGCCGAGCGCATCAGCGAGGACGCTGTGGTACGCAACCGTGTGCGTAATGTTTTCCGCCGTAAGGCAATGCTTACCTCTACCTTGGCGCGTGGGGTGGATGAGAACGACGAGAAGGTGGGTAAGTTTGAGAGTTGGATTGACTGGAAAGAGCCCATCTCCAAAGCTCCATCACACCGTATCCTGGCGCTTTTCCGAGGAGAGGATGCCGGAGTGCTCAAGGTGCATGTACGGCCAGACGATGACGAGGATTGCATTGCGGCCTGCTCCGGATTATCCGGAAAAGCTGGAATCTCCAGAGATTCCGCCGAGCAGCTCCAACTGGCCATTGCCGACAGTTACAAGCGGCTCATCATGCCGAGCATTGAGACGGAATTCCGTAATCTCCTCAAGGAGAAGGCCGACCGTGAGGCTATCCGCGTCTTCGCGGAGAACCTGCGGCAGCTGTTATTGGCGGCCCCCATGGGTCAGAAGCGCACTCTGGCCATCGACCCAGGCTTCCGCACCGGCTGCAAGGTGGTGTGCCTCGATGCACAAGGACAACTGCTTCACAACGAGACCATATATCCTTTCACCTCGGTGCGCGAGGAACGTGCCGCCATCAACAAACTCGAGGCATTGGTGGAAGCCTTCCAGATAGAGGCTATCGCTATCGGCAACGGCACCGCCGGCCGCGAGACCGAAGAGGTGGTACAGCGCTGCCATTTCAACCGCAAGGTCATCGCTGTCAGCGTCAGCGAGGCGGGCGCTAGCGTCTATAGCGCCAGCGACGTGGCCCGGCGCGAGTTCCCCGACTATGATGTCACCGTGCGTGGCGCCGTCAGCATTGGCCGCCGCTTGATGGATCCCCTCAGCGAGTTGGTGAAGATCGACCCCAAGAGCATCGGCGTGGGTCAGTATCAGCACGATGTGGACCAGAAGATGCTGGCCGAGAGTTTGGGCGACACCGTGGAGAGTTGCGTCAACAGCGTGGGCGTGGAGCTCAACACCGCTAGCCGCGAACTACTAAGCTATGTCAGCGGCATCGGCCCCGCGTTGGCCGACAAGATAGTGGCTCACCGAAACAAGAACGGCGCTTTCGCCGACCGTGCAGCATTGCACGACGTCAAGGGTCTTGGAGACAAGGCTTTCGAGCAGTGTGCAGGTTTCCTGCGTGTGCGAGAGAGCGCGAATCCGTTGGATAGAAGTGCTGTCCACCCCGAACGCTATGCGTTGGTGGAGAAGATGGCGGCCTCGGTGGGAAGCGATGTGGAGACACTGATGAAAGACAAAGAGTTGCGTTCCCGCATTGTACTCGCTGATTTCATTAGTGGTGATTGCGGCCTTCCGACCCTGCAGGACATCATGAAAGAGTTGGAGAAGCCAGGTCTTGATCCCCGTGCCAAGTTTGAGGTGTTCGAGTTCGACAAGAACGTCACCCGTTTCGAGGATGTGCAGGAGGGCATGGTGCTTCCGGGCATTGTCACCAACATCACCGCCTTCGGTGCCTTTGTGGATATCGGCGTGCATCAAGATGGCCTCATCCACGTCAGTCAGATGGCCAATCGCCGTGTCAACGATCCCTCCGAGGTGGTTCATCTCCATCAGCACCTAAAAGTGAAAGTGCTGGAGGTTGATCAGCGACGTCACAGAATCAGCCTTACACTGAAGGGGATAGAATAAAAGAAGTGGCCGCCCATCGGGTGGCCACTTTGCTTGTTAATTAGTCTGCTCTCAGAGTTTGTCGTTCGAGCCGAGGACATTCACAATCTTGTGGATGTACATCTTCTTCATGCTCTCACGGGCAGGTTTCAGGTACTGGCGAGGATCGAAGTGGTCGGGATGCTCGGCCATGTGTTTGCGTATGGCGGCGGTCATGGCCAGACGGCTGTCGCTGTCGATGTTAATCTTGCAGACAGCGCTCTTGGCAGCCTTGCGCAGTTGTTCCTCGGGGATACCCACGGCGGCTTTCAGCGCGCCACCGTTGGCGTTGATGGTGTCCACCTCGTCCTGAGGCACCGAGCTGGAGCCGTGCAGCACAATGGGGAAGCCGGGGAGTTTCTTCTCGACGGCCTCGAGGACGTCGAAGGCCAGGGGAGGAGGCACGAGACGGCCGGTCTGGGGGTCGACGGTGCACTGCTCGGGTTTGAACTTATAGGCGCCGTGCGAGGTGCCAATCGAGATGGCCAGCGAGTCGCAACCGGTGCGGGTGGCGAAGTCAATCACCTCCTCGGGTTTGGTGTAGTGGCTCACCTCAGAGGCCACCTCGTCTTCCACGCCGGCCAGCACGCCGAGTTCGCACTCGACAGTGACGTCGTATTTGTGGGCATATTCCACCACCTGGCGAGAAATCTTGATGTTCTCCTCATAGGGCAGAGCGCTGCCGTCGTACATCACACTGCTGAAGCCCATGTCGATGCAGCTCTTGCAGGTCTCGAAGCTGTCGCCGTGGTCGAGGTGCAGCACAATCTGAGGATTGGGGCAGCCAAGTTCCTTGGCATACTCGACAGCACCTTCGGCCATGTAGCGCAGGAGGGTCGGGTTGGCGTAGTCGCGGGCCCCCTTGCTCACCTGCAGGATGACGGGACTCTTGGTCTCGACAGCAGCCTGGATGATGGCCTGCATCTGCTCCATATTGTTGAAGTTGAAGGCGGGGATGGCGTAGCCGCCATTCACGGCTTTCTTGAACATCTCGCGAGTATTCACGAGACCGATTTTCTTGTAATCTACCATAGTGATATTGTTTGAATGATTGTTTAATTGTCTGATTTGAAACTGCAAAATTACAAACAATATTTCACATGGCCAAATTTTTTTTCCATTTACCGGCTGACGACCTTCACGGCGGGCCTCTTGCCGACCTTCACCAGATAGAGGCCCGCATCGGGTACCCGCAGGATACATTGGGCTCGTCCGATGGCGTCGGTCACTTGGCGGCCTTCGGCGTCATAGACCGTCACCACCTCGCCCTCGGCACCTTCGACGATGATGCGGCGCCAACTGGCCTTGATGATTACCTCGGAAGGCTCCACTTCGGGCACAGCCTCGCAGTCGTCGTAGATATTCTGGAAATCCCCCCAGTAGGGGGCGGTGCGGTAGCCCTCCACACTGCCGCACGGCACGGTGAGCATAAGGTTGGCGTTCAGGTCTTCGAACGAATTGTCACAAGCTTGCGGTGGCACTACGGCGAGGCTCGTCATCTCACTGATGTTCGTGCAGGAGCCAAGAGCCCACGGCCCGATATAGGTGAGACCGGCGGGGAGCGTGAGCTCCATTACACTGAACAACTCGGCCAAGGCCATCTCGCCGATATAGACCACCGACTGCGGGATGTTCACCTCCTCCAGCCCAGTGCAGCCGTGCAGCAGCTCGTCGCGGATAGTGTCGAGATTGTCGGGCAGATGTACCTTCCTCAGGCAACCAGAGTAGTTGTAACAGAAGGCACGGGCGGCGAGGTAGGTGCAGCTGTTGGGCACAATGATGGAGTCGGTGCGGCCCAGCGAGGCGAAGGCATCTTGCCCGATGGAGGTGACGCGGCTGCCGAGGTCGATGGCACTCATGTTGCTATAGCAAAACGCTCCCTGCCCGATACTGCATTCGGCGTCGGCGATGGTCACCGTGGCTTCGCTGCTGGTACGGAAGGCGTTGTAGAAGGCATAGCGGCCGATTTCCGTCACCGTCGAGGGAATGACCACCGAGCCCAGCCGGCTGCAACTCTGGAAAGCCGAGTTGCCTATCGTTTCCAACCCTTCCGGCAGGGTGATGCTTTCCAGCTGACTAAGGCTGAAGGCGTAGCGACCGATGGAGCGTATCGAGGCTGGCAGCACCGCCTGCGTCACCCATGGCCGGCAGGCGGTGACGGCGGTACGGCTGCTGTCCAGATAAAAGAGGCCGTCCTCTTCAAATCCGTTCACCGTCAAGGCTCCCCACGGGGCACCGGTGGCAGCGCCGTGGTAGATGACATTGGGAACGAGACCGAATGCCTTGGCGCCTATGGTGTTCACACTGTCGGGTACCACAAGTTCGTTGATTCCGGTACTGGCAAAGGCCATCCCTCCGATGGCGGTGACGGAGACTGGTATGACCGCCGCCGTAATTTCGCCGTGGTTGTAGAAGGCACTGTCGCCCAGCGCGCTGACGGTGAACTGCACGCCGTTGTGCTCCACCGAGGAGGGAATGACCAGCGTGTCGTTGTAGTGGATGTAGGGTGCATTCCACACGCTCTCGTCGCCGCGCACGCTGACATGGTGCTGCGCCGAGTCGGTGACGGTGCAGAAGAGGGTGTCGCCCTGCGGGGTGACCGACTGGAAATCGTACGCCACCTGCGCCTGGGGGGCGGTGGTCAAAGCCATCAAGGCCGCCGTCGTAGCGGTCCGTTTCAATGAAATATTCATACTGTCGATTTTTAAGGTGTCGTTCTCCACGAAAGCCCGTGGCACTGTGGCGATAAGGCCACCGGGGGTGCGGGTATAGCTGATGGAACTGTCGTTGCGGCACCAAGTGACGGACCATCCCTCCAGTCCTACACCCACATACTCCCAGTTGACCTCTCTCTTGGACACGGGAGTTGTCGCACAGACACTGTCGACAAGCGTAGGCAGGGTGGAGGAGCGCAGCTTCGGGGCACTGACGGGGATTGCACCTTCCTCCTCAGCCGCGCCACCGCCGAAGACCCGTTGCCGCCACGACGGCACCACGGCAATGGCGATGGAGGTGGCCACAAGCAACAGAAATGCCACCAGCATCGCCTTGCGGGCTTTCACCAGTGCACGGTGGATACGCTGGTAGGCGACATCGCGGCCGAGGCCCATCATCTCGGCAATCTCTCGGGAACGGTAACCCTCGATGTGCAATTTCACCAAACGCTGTTCCTCAGGACTGAGGGCCGCCATCAGGTGCTCCATCTCTTCCTGCTGCGCCAGAGGGTTGTCGGCAGCCATAGTGTCGGCCACGGTGGTCAACGGGAGCAGCGACGGACGCTCCTTGCGTCGCTGCAGGTCGAGCACGGAACGGGCCCACCAGTGGACCCAAGCACGTTCCTCTTCGGGTAACGTGTCAGGTCGTAGGTCGTCGAAATGAATCCACAAAGCAATGGAAACCTCCTGCACCAGGTCGCAACAGCGGTCATAATGGCCACGGGCATACTTCCAGCACAGACGCCACACCATCTTCCGGTGGCGCTGCAGCAATTCCGTGTATGCACTATGACGGCTCATCTACTAATATAATACACCTCCGACACCAAAATCTGACATCGGAGGTGCAAAAATATGAAAAAAAAATTTTATATGTCCTGCACCAATCGCACCGAAAAAGCGTAGCTGCGGCTGACGCCGGCATTGCAATGGAGCTCGTTTTCGTTGAAGATGAGACTGAGAGCGCAATCAGGATAATCGGCGTTGAGGGGAGAGACGGACCAGTAGGCTCCAAATTCATTTTGTGTGCCGTAAGCAGTCCCTTCCCTGTATCCCGCGGCAGGCAGGAAGATGGCACCTGCCGCCTCCATACGCTCCCATTGTTCCAGAGTGTAGGCATTGGAAACAAAACCGACAAGAGCGGGTGAGAAGTCGATACCCTCGGGAGCCGTCCACTCGTCGGGCAGGAGGATGATGCCGTTGTAACGACCTTCAATAGAGGCCCGTCCCCACCTGTTGACTCGTTTCCCGCCGCCAAAGAGGTAAGCCCACTCCGTATTTTTCAATGTGCGCCACATGCCTGTCTGGTTGCCGCCGTTCGAGATAGGGTTGTACACTCCCCAGTCGGCATTGGCATAATTGCCGAAAAGCCCGTTCTGCCAGTTGCCACCGGGTTGATAGTCGGCACCGTCCACGCTGATGGACCACGGCTGATAGGCGTTGGCGCCACTCTCCCATCCGCTGGTACCCCAGCCGAAACAGTCAATCCAGCCTTCGTTGCTTGGAGAGATTTGGGTGTTGGCCGCTCCCATCACCTCATACTGCTTCGCGGCGAAACGCCAGGTGTCGGTCGAGGCCTGATACTGCAGGTTGCCCCGCGAGATGCGCACCTGCCTGTTCGCCGCCACCGAGAAGAGCGCCTTGCTGGCACCGTTGGCATCGAAGGGGTCTGTCGTCTCTGTCTGGGCCGGCTCATCGATGTTTTTGTCTTTCTCGCAGCCCGTCAGCAGCATTGCGCCCAGGGCAATGGCGGCGAGGGATTTGATGATGTTGTGTGTTGTCATATTGAATAAGGGTTTAAAAATGATTCAAAACTTGTACGAGGTAAAGGGTGGCAACAAAAGCGAGGCAAAGGGTGGCACCCTTTTTAGTAGTTTTGTTGGGGGTGTTTTTATCGTGCTGGTTTTCAGTGCTGTTTCCGTATCAGTTTGTAAAGCTCTCAGTGATTCATTGTAAAGCTCTCAGTGATTCGTTGTAAAGCTCTCAGTGATTCAATGTAAAGCTCTCAGCGTTACAAACGGGCTATTCTGTCACCACCACTTTGCGGGCTGGACGGTCGCCGACCTTCACTATATAGACACCTGTGTGCAGTGCCTCATTGCGGACGCTGCGACCGGTGATGTCAAAGATGCGGACGGTCTCGCCCTCGGCTCCCTCGACGATGATGCGGTCGCCGAGCGTGTAGATGTTGACGGCGTTAGCGTTGGGGTCGCCGATGCCCATATTGCAGTCCTCGACAATTTGGTCGGCGAACTGCCCCCAATAGCTGTCGGCCAGCCATGCGCTGAGGCTTCCGCAGGGGACGACGATGCTGTCGAGGCGGCCAATATCGTAGAGCGGTCCTTCACCTGTGACGACAGGGGGGACGGCGGCGGAGAAACGTATGCGGTTGAGGTTGGCGTGTCGGAACACGGCTTCGCCCATCGTGTCGAGCTGGCTACGCACGGTGACCGACCGCAGGTTGTTCTCGCAAGCAGCAAAGGCATAGTCGTCGAGTTTCCTCAGCGTCGGCGGCAGGTCGAGGTGCACAGCCGAGGTGGCCATGGCCGACATCGCCCAGAAGGCCGCATATCCTATCTCCTCGACGGCGTTGCCCCAGGTGACGGAGGTGAGGCGTGGGCAGGAGTTGAAAGCCTCCTTGGGGATGACGCGGAGCGAGTCGGGGATAACGATGGAGGTGAGCCCCATGCACCACTCGAAGGCCTTCTCGCCCATCGAGCGCAGCGTCTGCGGCATGGTGACGTGGGTGAGCTTGTCGTTGGTGGCAAGGGCCAAACGGCCTATCGAATTCATGTGCGCCGGCAGCGCGATGGTGGTGATGGCGCAGCCGTTGAAGCAGTTGTCGAGGATGTCGGTCACCCCCGCCGGGATGTCGATGTTCCTCACCCAGGTGTTGTTCTCGAAGCCGCCGAGGACTTTCACGTTGGGGTTCAGCGTCACGGTGGTACCCGACTTGTGGCACGAGACCAGCGTGTCGTAGTCGCTGCTGTATACCATCAGGCCGTCCATCACATAATGTGTGTTGCCGCTGGCGATGGAGAGGTTGTTCATCTGCGGGCAGTAGGAGAAGGGGTTGACACCGATGTGTGTCACCGTCGAGGGGACGACAATACCGTCGACCGTCGCGCAGCAGTTGAAGGCGAAGTCGCCGATGGAAACCAATCCTTCGGGCAGTGTGACCGAGGTGATGTGGCTGCAGAAGCCGAAAGCCATCTTGCCGAGATGCTGTACGAATTGTGGCACCGCGACGGTTCCCGTCTCCCCGCTGGGCACAATGCAGAGCGTCAGGCTGTCCTTGCTGTAGAGCCAGCCGTCGATGGAACGGTAGCGGGGATTGGCCTCGTCCACCGTGATACTCATCAGGTTCCTTGCCCAGAAAGAGCACTCGTCATACTCTTCAAAACAGGCAGGCAGGTGCAGCGACGAGATGCTGGAGTAGAGGAAAGCGCAGTCGTCGATGCGGCGCAACGAGTCGGGCAGCTGCAGCGTCGTGAAAGAACAGTTGTAGAAACAATGCGACCCGATACTGCGGATGGTCGGCGGCAGGGTGAGGCTGGTCATGGTGGTGCAACTCTCGAAAGCAGTTTCAGCCAGTGCCGTCACTGTGTAGGTGTTGCCGTCATATTCCACCGTCTGTGGAATGACAATGGAGCCGCTGTAGGGGGTGTTGTGCAAATAATAGTTCGACAACACTTCGACGGTCTGCCCAGATGTGATGCCATAGACGATGCCGTCCGATTCGAAATACTGAGCGGAAGCAACGGCTGGCTGGCTTGCCGCCACCAAAAGGGCAGCGAGGGATTTGATAATGTGGTGTTTCATTGTTTGTGGGTTTTAATTGATGTTTTCATGTTCTTCTACAAATATAATACACCCCTAACACCCAAAATTTGACATTGGATGAAAAAAAAGATTTAGATGATATGGATTAGAACATGTATATCCGCTGGGTTGAGGCAGGGATAGGATGTGTCGGATTCCCTCGGGGGAGTTGCTTGATGAAGACCTGCTGCCGCGGGCGGTCTCCCACTTGTACCCAGAAGGCGTTGGTTCCTGAAGTAGTGGTTGGTGAATAGGAGTGGTCCTGCATCCCTATGGTGAGCATGCAATGGTCGTTGCACCGCGCTGTGGCCACCAGGCGCCCTCGAGAATCGAAGACATCGACACGTTCGTCCCTGACGCCTTCCACCACGATGTTGTTCCCCACCACACGGATGGTCACATCGGCTTCCTCTTCCTGCTGCTCCTCGTCGGTATCGTCGAAGGGAACGCAGTCGGCACGCTGCCCGCCGCCACGGGCGCTGTCGGAGCACCCACAGGGCCCGGCAATGCCCGGCACGGGGACAGGCAACACCGTGTCGGCAACGGTGACGAGATGGGAAAGGGGCTCCGGTGGAATCCATGTGCGGCGCGTAACGACGGTGTCCCCTATGCTGTCGCCGACAACAGAAAGGGCAGGGGAGAGGGCGGCAGGGACACTGACAGGGAGCGTATCCTCCACCGCCGGCTCGCCGCCGCCGAAAACCCGATGGCGCCACTGTGGCACCACAGCGATGGCAACAGTGCTGGCCACAAGCAACAAAAACAACACCAGCAACACTTTGCGGGCTTTCGCCAATGCCCTGTGCATACGCTGATACACAGCGTCGCGACTGAGCCCCATCTCTTTGGCAATCTCGTTGGCCGAATACCCCTCCAGACGCATCTGCACCAACTGCCGTTCGTCGGGCTGCATCTGCACCAACAGGTCGTTGATGAGTGTGCGGATCTCGACATCGACCAAAGCGTCTCCGTCGACTTGTTCCGGTAGTTCGCTTAGGGGTTCGGGTCTTTGCCGCCGTCCAGCATGTTCCAGTACATGGCGCGTCTGCCATTCCACCCAGGCCTTTCTTTCGTGTGGCTGGGCGTCAGGACGTAGCTCGTCGAAATGTTGCCAGAGTCGCAACGACACATCCTGGAACAAATCTCGGCACTGCTCCCAGTTGCCGTGTGAGGCATCGCGGCACATGCTCCAGATGAGATTGGAGTGGCTGCGCAGAAAAACGGTGAATGGCTCATGTGGGTTCATACATCTATACATTACCCCTCATGAAACCGAAATCTGACATTGGAATGAAAAAAATTATCGAGGGAAGATACCGAAGACGGCGGCACCGCTGCCGGTCATGCTGGCGTAGAGGGCATTGCGGCGGTACATCTCCTCTTTGAGGGCGGCAATGGCAGGATGGGCAGGGAATACCGAAGCCTCGAAGTCGTTGACGATAAGGCTGCGCCACTCCTCAATGGGTCGCTTCACGACCTCCCGTAGGTTGGGACGCACCGTGCCGAAAAGGTCGCGTTTCAGTCCTCCGTAGGCTTCTTTTGTCGACACATGCTCCCCTTCCGGAATCTCGATAATCACTTTCCACTTTTCGCTTTTCATATTCCACTCAATCGGCTCCAGCTTGTCTCCGATGCCGGTGGCGTAGGCAGGTTGGTTCTTGATAAAGAAGGCACAGTCGGCACCCAGTCGTGCAGCGCGTTGCTCCAGCTGGCTGTCGGTGAGCCGCAATGCGAACATCTCGTTGAGCATTTTCAGCGTGAAGGCGGCATCGCTGCTGCCTCCTCCGAGGCCGGCACCGAAGGGGATGCCCTTTTGCAGTCGGATGCTCACCGTGGGGATGTCAAACTCTTCGTGTAGCAACCGCCAAGCCTTAGTGCATAGGTTGTCCTCGGGAGCGTTGTCGAGCACGATACCTTCCTGCGCCATCTGCAGGTTATCGCTCTCCACAATCTCCAGGGTGTCGGATAAATCGTGCACGGGAACAAAAATGGTCTCCAAGTCGTGGTACCCGTCCGGTCGCTTGCCCACCACATGAAGTCCCAGGTTTATTTTGCAATTAGGATAGGTAATCATATAAAGGTTAACGGTTTTTCACTTGATTTAATTCTAAAGTGTTCAAAGCCTCTTATGAGGCATAAAACTTGATGGTTAAAGTACTTGCGTCAGCCTTCTTTAAACGTTAAACATTAAACGTTATCTAAGTGATTATATGCCTTAATAATATCCGTCACCAGCCGATGGCGAATCACATCGCTATTGTCCAGTTGAATAATCTCGATGCCTTTCACCTCTTTCAGTATCTGGGTGGCTTGCAGCAGGCCGCTCTGTTGGTGGCGCGGGAGGTCCACCTGAGTCAGGTCGCCGGTGATGACAAACTTGGCGTTGCGTCCCATGCGGGTGAGGAACATCTTCAGCTGTGCCGAGGTGGCGTTCTGAGCCTCGTCGAGGATGACGAAAGCGTTGTCTAATGTTCGGCCGCGCATGAAGGCTAACGGTGCTATCTCGATGGTGTTGTCTTCTAAGTAGGAGAGCAGTTTCTGCTGCGGTATCATGTCGCGCAGGGCGTCGTAGAGGGGCTGCAGGTAGGGGTCTAGCTTGTCGCGCAAATCGCCCGGAAGGAAGCCTAAGTTCTCTCCGGCTTCTACGGCGGGGCGTGTGAGGATGATGCGGCGTATCTCCTTGTTCTTCAGCGCGCGTACTGCCATGGCTACCGCTGTATAGGTCTTGCCGGTACCTGCGGGGCCGATAGCGAAGACCATATCGTGCTCGTAGACGCTCCGCACCAGTCGCTGTTGGTTGGGGGTGCGGGCCTTGATAAGCAGACCGTTGCGGCCGTGTACCAGTACCTCGTCGCTCACCTCTGCCTCGGGACTTCCGCCGCCACTTTCCATGATGCCCATGATAGCATTCTCCGTGATACGGCCGAACTTCTGGTAGTAGGTCATCATCGCCTGCAGTTTGCCGTCGAACCATGCGATATCTTCCTCCGATCCGATGGCTTTCAGCATCTCGCCGCGTGCCACCAGTTTCAACTTTGGAAACAGTATCCGCACAAAGTCCAGCATCTTGTCGTTAGCGCCCCAAAAACGCGCATAATCAATCTCTTCAAGTGAAAAAATCTTTTCGGTAGTGGTATCTATCATGCTGCAAAATTACAAAAACAATTATAATATGTCCAAAATTATTTTACTAGTTCATTTGCTATCAGCTCAGCCTGTTTCAGTACGGTGTCGGTGGCCAACTGCTCCATGTCGGGCGGATAGCCATACTTACGTAGCAGTCGTTTTACAGCCACTTTCATCTTGGCTCTCACTGTGGTCTTAATGGTCCAGTCGATGGTCGAGTTTTTGCGTATGGTCTCGGTGAGCACCACAGCCAGCTCGCGCAGCTTCTCCTTACCCATCAGTTCCAGGGCACTCTCATTGTCGGCCACGGCGGTGTAGAAAGCGTATTCGTAAGGTTCTAGACCCATCTCCTGTGCCGTATTGTCGCTCTCGACGATATGCTTGCTCAGTTTGATAAGTTCGTCGATAACTTCCGCAGCGGAGATTATCTTGTTGTGGTAGCGGGTGATAGCGCCGTCGAGCATCTCCATCAACGTGCGCCCCTCGACGAGGTTGGTCTTCATGCGACTTTTTATCTCGTCGTTCAGCAGCTTGCGTAACACCTCGAGGGCAATGTTTTTGTGCTCCATGTCTTTCAGTCCCAGCAGGAACTCCTCGGAGAGGATGGAGATGTCGGGTTTCTTGATGCCGGCGGCATCGAAGAGATCTATCACCTGCTCCGACACCAGGGCTTGGTCTATCACCTGTCGGATGGTGGTCTCTATCTCTTCGTTGGTGTGCCCTCCCGACTTGGCGTCGAACTTGCAGAGTCGCGCCTTGACGGCTTGGAAGAAGGAGACTTCGTCTTTCACCTCCATGGCTGCCTCGTGGGGCACTGCAAGGGCAAAGGCTTTGCCCAAGGCGGTTACCTCATTGACAAACCGATTCTTACCGTCGTCAAGTCCCAGCACAAAGTCTTCGGTCTTGAGTATCCACGACAGCTTGCCAGCAGTGTTGGATGCAAAGTATTGCTTGTAATCGAGCCCGTGGAGCATCTGCTGCACCACCTCCAGTTTCTCCTGCATCAGAGCTACCGCCTGCTCCTGTTGCTGGGTGGGGTCGCCCTTGCCGCCGCTGTCGGAGTAGAACGACAGCGCCTCGCGCAGGTCGGAGGCAATGCCGAGGTAGTCTACCACCAAGCCACCGGGCTTGTCTTTATATACGCGGTTCACGCGGGCAATGGCCTGCATCAGGTTGTGTCCCCGCATGGGTTTGTCGATATAGAGGGTGTGCAGGCAGGGCACGTCGAAACCGGTTAGCCACATATCACGCACGATGACCAGCTTCAGCTCGTCGTCGGGGTCTTTCATACGGTCGGCCAGCAGGCGTCGGTCGGCCTTGGTGGTGTGGTGCTTGGCGATGGCGGGGCCGTCGCTGGCCGAGGTGGTCATCACCACCTTGAGGGCACCCTTCCGCAGGTCGTCGCTGTGCCACTCAGGGCGCAGTTTCACAATCTCGTCGTAGAGTTCCACAGCAATTCTTCGGCTCATGGCCACTACCATGGCTTTGCCTTCGAACACCTGCTGGCGTGCCTCGAAGTGTTCCACGATGTCTCTTGCTATGTTCTTTATACGGTTGGGGCTGCCGATAAGAGCCTCCAGCTGTGTCCATTTGGCTTTGGCTTTCTGCACATCGTCCATCTCGTCCACCTGCAGTTCTTTGTCGAGGTCTTCCACCAGCTTGCGTCCTTCGGCGCTCAGTTCCACTTTGGACAGACGGCTCTCATAGTAGATGCGCACCGTGGCGCCGTCCTCCACTGCCTGTGCGATGTCGTAGACGTCGATGTAGTTGCCGAAGACGGCAGGGGTGTTCTTGTCGCTCAGCTCGATGGGCGTGCCGGTGAAGCCGATATAGGTGGCGTTGGGCAGCGCGTCGCGCAGATATTTGGCGAAGCCGTACTTGATTTCCGAACCCACCACCTCGTCGGCCTCGTTGCGCACCTCCTTGGTCTTGGCGCCGAAGCCATACTGCGTGCGGTGAGCCTCGTCGGCTATCACCACCACATTGTTGCGCTCGGTAAGCCTGTCGTATTGGTTGCCCTCTTCGGGCTGGAATTTCTGTATGGTGGTGAAGACCACGCCGCCCGACTGCACCTGCAGCAGGTGTTTCAGGTGCTCACGGCTGTCGGCCTGTACGGGTGTCTGACGCAATAGTTGCTTGGAGGCCACGAAGGTCTCGAAGAGCTGGTCGTCGAGGTCGTTGCGGTCGGTGATGACCACCACGGTGGGGTTGTTCAGCCGCTGTACTATCTTGCCAGTGTAGAACACCATCGAGAGCGACTTGCCACTACCTTGCGTGTGCCACACCACACCGGCACGATGGTCGCCGGTCTGCTGTTCCTTGACGGTCTTGAAGCCGAAGTTCTGTGGCGACTCTGCCGCTTTGGGCATTGCGCTGTTGATGCCCGTGGCTCTCAACGTGGACTCCACGGCCTTGTTGACGGCATAGTATTGGTGGTAGGCGGCTACTTTCTTCACCGTAGTGATGGTCAGCTGGCCGGTGGCCTTGTCCTCGTGCTTGTCTTTCTCGAAGACGGTGAAGGCGCGCACCAGGTCGAGCAGTGTCTCTCGGTTCAGCATGCCGCGCAGCAGCACCTCCAGCTCGCCCACCAGATGCGAGGCCACGGTCTCACCGTCCTCGCTCTTCCAGGCCGCATAGCGGCTCAGCCCTGCCGACAGCGAGCCTGCACGGGCTTCCAGGCCGTCGGAGATAACTATCAGTTCGTTGTAGATGAACAGTGACGGTATCTGTGATTTGTAGGTCTCTATCTGGTTGTAGGCGGCGGTGATGGTGGCCTCTTCGTCGGCGGCATTCTTCAGCTCCATCACCACCAGTGGCAGGCCGTTGACAAACAGCACCACGTCGGGCCGCAGGTTATGACCGTTCTCTATGACGGTGAACTGGTTGACCACCGCGAAGTCGTTGTTCCACGGGTCGTCGAAGTCCACCAGCCACACCTTCTTGCCGCGCTCCTCGCCCTGCTCATACACCGACACCGTCACGCCCTGTGTCAGTAGTTCGTGGAACTGCTCGTTGTCGGCCAGCAGGTCGGTGGAGCCGATGCGCAGCACCGTCTTGACGGCCTCGTCGAGTACCGCAGCAGGCAGCGACGGGTTGAGTCGCCGCACTGCCGCCTCCAGTTTCTCGCGCAGCACCACCTCGCCCAACGATGTCCGCATCGGCGTAGTTCCATCCGGCGCAATCTCCGGCCCATATAGAGACTTCCACCCTCTGTCTTCCAGCAGCTCGATGGTCATCTGCTCAATGTCCGATTCCGTCAGTTTGGTCATAGTCAGTCCTCCTTATTTTCTTCACATATTTCCCGCATTTTCTGCTGTAACAGTTTCTTGTCGGGAAGGCACAATCTATATTCCGCAACCATCGTTGGGGAAAGGCTACGGCTTAAAGCGTATTCCACAACTTCATCATCTTTATCTTTGCAAAGCAGAACACCTATACTGGGATTTTCTTTCGGCTTCTTAACATCGCGGTCAAGAGCTTCCAAATAGAAATTCAATTGCCCCAGATGTTCTGGCTTGAACTTCTCCATTTTCAGTTCAAATGCTACCAAGCATTGCAATTCACGGTGATAGAACAACAGGTCTATCCTAAAGTCGCTGTTGCCCACTTGCAAGCGATATTCTTGGTCAATAAAGATAAAATCTTTTCCCAGTTCCAGAATAAATTGCTTCATTTGGTCAATCAGTGCCGCCTTCATATCGTTCTCATGCCGATACCTTTTACCGTCAAGAAACTCCATTACATACTGGTCTCGGAACACTTTGTCTGCATTTGGTGCAATTTCTCTCAGCACTGCTGAGAGTTTTGGCTCGCCAATCATCATCCTCTCGTATAACGCGCTGTTTATCTGCCGATCAAGTTCTCTGCTGGACAATCTTTCTGTCAAGCACATCTTCAGGTAAAACGCTTTCTCTTCAATGGTTTTTGTCCTACTTAGAATGATTAGATTATTCGTCCAGCTAATTTCTCTCACCAATGATGAGAGTTTTTCATCAGCGTCGCGGTAGGTCTCATAGAACTGTTTCATTCTCCACAAGTTCTTGTCGGAGAAGCCCTTGATTTCTGGATAATTCCTGGCGATATAATCAGCAAGTTGAGGCACCACACCGTCACCCCATTCTGCCGTGGCAATCCTTTGCGAGATATAGTCTCCTATTTGCCAATACAAATCTATCAAAGCGGTATTGGCCGTACGTATTACTTCGCTACGCGTCCTCTGAATCAGTGTCACGACATCCTCAAACTGATTCATCAGCCCTTGTTCTGTTTTTATTATAGTAGGTTTACTGCTCATCTTGATTGATTTTTATTAGTCTCCCTTCTTCGATTTTTCTATGTGGGTCTATGATCCTTCGACGATGGTTCGGTGAGTCAATAACGATTATTTCTTCTTTTTCGGCTCGTTTGTGCTCGTAGGTTGTTGTTTAGGCTGTGGGGATTTGCTATTTTTAAGATAGTCCCCATTTTCAACAACAATTTTAATATTTTCGTCCATATCTATGTTAAATTTATAATTAAATAGACAGCAAAAAAAGATATTCCTGTAACAATAAGTGCTACTGCGGCAATAGAAAGAATATCGAGTGCTCCATTTGATTTTATTATTGATTTTTGTAAAGTTTCATCATCAGTCTCCGGGTTTGCCACAATGGCTCTAATCATATCAAATTGTTTATTATGTTTTTTGATGGCAACAATATGGTAAATAATAAATAACAAAAATGAAACCACAAATGCGGACAAAGCTGCTATTGCCCAACCAATTCCGTCAGGTTTATTCTGAAAACCCATCGTGCCAAGGATTAAAGCAATCGCACCCATACTAATGGTAGTTGAATACTTTTCAAGCTTTTCCTCAGAATCATCAGTTGCCTTTTGTAAATCAGGCCAGTATTTATCATTCCAATATTTTACCTTATCTTTTAATTCCCGTCTCATATTATCACTTTTATTTCAATAGTATGACATTTTATTATTCAACTACATTTACTTCTCCATTCATCAGCCGTGACAACAATGTGTCGCGCTGGGCGGTCAGAGTAAGTATTTGCTTCTGGTTGTTCTGCATTTTCGGAAAAATTGTATTTAACTCATGATTGAACAATTCTATTGCTTGCTTGCCTGGAATAATAAATGGATACTTTATAAGATTATCAAGGTCTACGCGTTGCCTGCCAGACGAACCGACAAGAGACGATACAGCATGGTCACGGAAATCATCATATCGTGATAAAACATACGCAAAAAACGGATGTATCCCAAGCTTTGAACGCATAACAATAAATTCCGTAGAGCCCCATCCCACTTGTTCTTTCTCAAGAAAGTCTACAAAAGCCGCCTTGCCATTCTCCAAACACGGAGAAATTCGAGCCATTAATGTGTCGCCATTAATGAATTTTGTCCCGCTCACGAAAGACCTTATTCGCCATGACGAAGGAGCGTAACCATTAGTTCCTATATTCGCCATTTCCACATAAGGTGCTTTTTCTCCTTTCCCCAATTTCCTCGCAGGATTAAAATCAACAACATCAGCAATATTTCCTTCTTTCCAGGTGGGGTCGGGTTTTTCGATGAAGTAGTGGCGGAAGAGGGTTTCGGCGAGGGCTTCGAGTGTCGCGTTCTCGCGGTTCAACAAATCTATCTTGTCATCCAACGAACTCAACACCCCAGCTATCCGCTTCTGCTCATCAATTGGTGGCAAAAGCACATTCCACTTCATTATGTGGTCTTTATCTCCTCTTGGCATCTTGCAGCCCTTTGAGCCCAGCATTACATATTCAAAGAATGTATCTTGCGACAATAGGTAATACAAGAAGTTGCTATTGACCAATCCGTCGTTTCCTTTGAAACATAGCACATCATTCGAACAACCACCATCTGTTTTTGCTAACCATATCTTCTTAAAATAAGGACGAATATTTGAGATTAAGATGGTTTCGGGATAATATCTAGTAACCATTCCTTCTGAAGGAATAGATGAAGATTGCGTTATGCCTCCTTTATCTGGCAGCATATTCTCCGTGGAGATGTAGACCTTTGCACCTACATCTCTAATGGAGATTTTGTCCTTTACAAAAGAGCAAACCTCTCCCAACTTATATTCTTTCCAATCGCTCATATTACAGTTTTTCTTTGATATCCTCTATCTCTTGTTCCAATTTGTCACGCACCTCAAAATGCTTGTTCTTCACTAAGCCAGCCAACGGTGAGAACGGACTTGTCTTACAAAGATTATCCAAGGAGTTATACCGTCTTTCTTTCTCGCGCAACTTCCTTCGCAGGTAGCCCTTGCTGTTTTTGACCATAAAGGCCAACGTCGCACAGGCGACGACAAGCGTCACCACCATCACAACAAGCGACGCACAAGCCACTATCAGATTTGCTGTTTCTGTATTCATACTATTCCTATTATTTGGGCCTTTTCTTGGCCTTTTTACACATCGCTATAATCCAATCACTTAAACATATTATTGCTTTGTTTTCTGTATCTTTTAGTTCCTTTTTGGCCTTTTTTTGGCCTTTTTTTGGCCCTTTTGCACTTAGCTATAATTCAATCACTTGAACATATTATCACTTTAATTCCTGTAACTTTTAGTTCCTTTTTTGGCCCTTTTTTGGCCCTTTTGATTGTTATTTAATTTCTCCTCTTTTTTTCAACTCCTCCAATCCAATGCCCAATGCCTTATTCATTATCTCGGAATTCTTAATATATTCATCACTGATATAGTATGTTGTTCCTGGTCCTATGCCTTCTTTTGCCCAAAAACCTTTTTGAATTCTACTTTGTCTTCCGACTCCTTGAGGTGCTTTAATTGTTTTATTGTATATTGTCCCATAATCAGTCTATCTTTATCCTGCTCAGGTTCTCCAATATCACTTTGTTCAGGCGTTCTTCTTCTTTGAGCTGTTCTTCGAACTCGGCACGGAGGGCGGTGAAGCGTTCGGCGAAGTTGAAGTCGTCTTCCTCTTCGGGCAGGCCAACGTAGCGGCCGGGGGTGAGGACATAGTCCAGTTCGGCCACACGGCTGACGGACACCGAAGCACAGAAACCCGGCACATCGGCATAGTCGGCGCTTTCGTCGCGCCAATGGTGGTAGGTGTCGGCGATGGTACGGATGTCCTCTTCGGTCAATTCACGCGTGCGGCGGTTGATGAGGCGGCCCATATTGCGGGCATCAATGAAGAGTATCTCGCCAGCCCTTTTCTGACGGTTGCGAGTGACAAACCACAGGCAGGCGGGAATCTGCGTATTGAGGAACAGCTTGGCTGGCAGGTTGACGATGCAAGCGATAAGGCCTTTGTCGATAAGCGCACGGCGGATGTCGCCTTCGCCACCCGTCTTTGATGTCAGCGAGCCTTTGGCCAGCACGAAGCCTGCCTGCCCGTTGGGTGCAAGGTGATAGACGAAGTGCTGTATCCAAGCGAAGTTGGCGTTGCCGGCAGGCGGTACACCATACTGCCAGCGGGCGTCGCCACGCAGCTGGTCTCCGCTCCAGTCGCTGTCGTTGAATGGCGGGTTGGCGATGACGAAGTCGGCCTTCACGTCCTTGTGGGCATCGTTGAGGAAGGACCCTTCGGTGTTCCACTTTACCTGCGAGGCATCGATGCCACGGATGGCGAGGTTCATCTTACAGAGTCGCCAGGTGGTCTGGTTGCTCTCCTGGCCGTAGATGGAGATATCCTCGACACGTCCCTGATGCTGGCGCACAAACTTGTCGCTCTGCACGAACATACCGCCCGAGCCGCAACAGGGGTCAAGCACACGGCCGTGGTAGGGCTCGAGCATGGTCACCAGCAACTCCACAACACTACGCGGCGTATAGAACTGACCGCCCTTCTTGCCCTCGGCCAAGGCGAACTCGCCAAGGAAATACTCAAACACGTGTCCTAAAAGGTCGGCGCTGCGAGTGCTGGTGTTCTCAAGTGTACTGTTGCCGATGAGGTCTATCAGTTCGCCCAGCGACGTAGGGTCGAGGTTGGGACGCGAGAAGACCTTAGGCAGCACACCCTTCAGTGAACGGTTCTCACGCTCGATGGCATCCATTGCGTCATCGATGAGCTTGCCGATCTGTGGGTTCTTGGCGTTGGCCACCAAGTGGCTCCATCGGGCACTCTCCGGCACATAAAACACGTTCTCGGCCAGATACTCCTCGCGGTCTTCGGGGTCGGCACCGTCGGCCCGCTGCTTCACCAGCTCATTATAAAGTCGTTCAAACTCCACAGATATATAGCGCAGGAATATCAGTCCCAGCACCACGTGCTTGTATTCTGCCGCGTCGATATTCTTACGCAGTTTGTCGGCAGCCTTCCAAAGCTGTTTCTCCAGCGGCTCCTCTATGATTTCTTTCTTTGCCATTTTTCAAAAAAATTCAATGTGCAAAAATACGAACTTTCCATGATATGGACAAATAATCTTATGAAAGGTTTTCAACATGACAAAAAAAATACCATCACCCTATCATCTCCAACCGTGGTAGGGGATGGGTGGGAGTTGGTAGGGTGATGGTAGGGAGTTGGGTAGGAGTTGGTGGGGAGATGGTGTTGATTGTCTGTGAGTTGTAGATTGTTAAAAATGGCACACAATAAAACTTTTTGAATGGCGTTATAAAAAAACTTTTTAACGTATCAATATATCAACGTAACAATTTGATTATGAATAATCATATCGTGATAATGGCCGGTGGCATCGGAAGCCGTTTCTGGCCGCTGAGTACTCCCGAATTCCCCAAACAGTTTATCGATATATTGGGTTGCGGACGCACGCTCATCCAGCTCACTGTGGATCGCTTCAAAGGGCTCTGCCCGATGCAGAACTTCTGGGTGGTGACTAACGCCGCCTACGTGGACATTGTTCGCGAGCAGCTCCCAGAGATGCCTGTGAACCATATCCTTGCGGAACCTGCCGCCCGCAATACCGCCCCCTGCATCGCATGGGCCTGCTGGCGCATCAAGCAGGAAGACCCCGGGGTCAATGTGGTGGTGACTCCCGCCGACGCTGTGGTGATGAACCCCGAGGAGTTCCGCCGCGTGATAGGCAACGCCCTGCAGTTCACCGAGAAGAGCGACGCCATTGTCACCATTGGCATCAAACCCTCCAGACCGGAAACAGGTTACGGTTACGTCGAGGCGGGTGATGTGGTTGGTGGTGAAATCTGTAAGGTTAAGGCTTTTAAAGAGAAACCTCGGTTGGAGGTAGCGGAACAATACCTTCGGGCGGGCAATTATCTGTGGAATGCCGGCATTTTTGTCTGGAATGTCCACACCATCACCGAGGCCCTCAAGACCTACAAGCCTAACATCGCCAGTGATATGGAACGCATGAAGACCGATGCCGATGTGCAGGAGGTTTTCCCGCAGTGCGAGAAGATATCGATCGACTACGCTGTGATGGAGCCCGCCGCTGCCGACGGCAAGGTGTATACCCATCCCGCCGACTTCGGCTGGAGCGACCTCGGCAACTGGGCCTCGCTGCACGACAAGCTGCAGAAAGACAGCGCCGGAAACGGCGCCGTGGGCAAGGTGCGCCTCTACGAGTGCTCAAACTGTGTGGTGCATGCCGAAGAGGCCTCGAAGGTGGTGTTGCAGGGACTGGACGGCTATATCGTCTCCGCCAAAGGCGACCGCCTCCTCGTCTGCAAACGCTCGGAAGAGCAGCGAATCAAAGAGTTTTCCCAGGAGTAACGTTTAATGGTTAACGGTTAAAGTGGTTGCGCCAGCCTTTTGAAGCGGCAGCCCTCTTTAACCGTTAACCGTTAAACTTTACCCTTCCCACATGTGCAGTGGGCACATTTGCCGGTCTTTGGGTCGGCGTTGGCGCAGGGTTTCTTAAACTCTTTTTCCTTGTGGAGGAGCATCTTGAAGCCCAATCCGGCCATCATTAGGGCGAAGACTCCGATGGCGATGGCCAACACGATAAGAATTGTATTCATTGATTAGTGATTCTGTATGTAGTTGAGTGCTGCATCGAGTTGGGGCTTGAAGCTGTGAGCGGGGTCGTTGATGCGGAGCACTTCCTCGTCGGGGACGATGCCCTCGCCTTCACGTACCTTGCCCCCCATGAGGGCCTCGAAAGTGGAGGTGTAGACATAGTGGTTATATGAGGAACTATTGCCGAAGGGTCCTCCGTAGTTGAGGTCGACGGCATCGTTCTGCAGCGGGCCGGTGCCGCCGAAGGTGCGTTCGCCAATGATATGTGCGGTGGGGAGGACGGCCTTGATGACCATGGGTTCTATCTCGGCCATACTCACCGAGTTGATGTCCACCAGCACCACATAAGGGATGTTCTCGGCGGTGATGTCGCGGTGGTAGTTGGGGTTGGGGTCCTGGTAGTAGGGGCACCATACGGAGTATTCGAGGCGGCCGGGACCCTCTTTGTAGCGGGTCTTGAAGATTTCGGTGCGTTCGTTGAGGAAGGTTCCCACGAGGTAGTCGAGGTCATCCTGATAGCCACCGCCGTTGGAGCGGGTGTCGAGGATGATGCCAGCAAGTTGGTTGCGTGGAGAGGTGCAGATGGCGGTGAGCCATTTGTCGATGGCTGTATAAGCACGAGAGCCCGCCATGTCGCGCATTACGGGGGTGAGGGCGGCATTGGTGGTCCAAAGGTAAGGCACCTGACGGCCGTCGGCGAGGGTGAAGAGGCAGTAGTGGTAATAGACCGAGCTGTAGAATTCGGGGATGTAAGCCGTGCCGCTACAACTGTCGGCGACGGTGTATTGACTTGTGATGCCATTGAGGAAGGCCTTCATACCCATCCGTGCGTCATCGCGTGCTTCGATGTAGTAATCGCGGCTTTGCACCTCGAGGAGGCCTGGACGGATGGACACTCGCGGGTTTATCTCGCCAGGGGCGGGGTGCAGATTCTTGACCACGAAGGACATGTGGTGGTCGCGCATCTTGCCCACCAGCCCGAGGTAGAGCTCATACAACTCGCTGGTGCGCACATAGCCGCTGTCCAGGTATTTTTGGTCAAGGGCCTCGAAACGCGGCAGGTAGCGGTCGTAGGCGGCATCCCAGTCGACGGTGTCCACATCCCAGAAGACATAGCCCGTACTCATCATCTTCCAGATGTATTGGAACTGCTCGGTATAGGTGTTGTAGGCCAGCTTGTCGTTCTCACCGATATAGGGGATATAGTCGGCCTCCTTGCGGCAGGAGGAGAGGAATAGCGTTGCTACAATGGTAAGTATAATCTGTTTCTTCATGACTTTAGAGGTTGTAATTGATGGAAAGGGTTAATGAGAGGGTGTTGAGGTATCGCGGGTCGGCAAGGTTGTCGTAGCCCTTGTGGTGTGAGAGGAGGTCGTAGTAGTAGAGCGCGTCGAGCTCTACCTCCCAGCTTTTGGTGAGTGCGAAACTGAGGCTGGCGCCGAGAGTGAAGCCTGCGGTGAGGCGGAGGTCGCTGTCGTTGAAGTCGCGTGTCTCGTCAAAGGGCTCGAAATAGACGTAGTAGTCGGTCATCCAGTAGGTGGTGCCTTTACGCTGTTCCTGAAGCCAGTAGCCTGCATAGCCGCCTGCCAGCAAGTGACCACGGAGACGTTCTCCACCAAAAGAGAAGTCGGCCACCACGGGCAACATCAGGTAGGAGTTGAGGTGTTCGGTGTAGACAGGGTCGAGATAGTTGAGGTGGCGATCCATGCGGTGGGAGCGCTGCATGAAGCTGAGGTTGGCGCGAATGGCGAGCCACGGGTTCACCGTATAGCGCGCTTGAAGTCCGGCTTCGAAGCCACCGAGGGCCGAGTAATCCTCGTCCATGCGTCCCGCGTCGTAGCGGCTGATGGTGGTGGAACACCATCCGCCCCGCAGGCCTATGGCCCATCGGGAATCCCCCTCGCTGTTCGTTTGTGCCTGTGCACCGACGGCTATAAGCAACAGCAGAATAAATGAGAAACGGGAAATGAAAAATGAATGTTTATTCTTCATGTTGAGAATTCTTTATGCATCAATCTTTAAGTAAGATTTTGAACTGCAAAAGTACAATTTTTTTTTCAATCGTAAGAATAAAAATGCTAATTTCGCGTTATATACAAACTTATAACCTATAAAAACATTACCCTCCATGAAAGGAAATTTCAAATACCACAATCCCACGAAACTTTATTTCGGTGAGGAGGCCATGAGCCATCTGGCAGATGAACTAAAAAATTACGGTCCCGTCGTGATGCTCAGTTACGGCGGTGGAAGCATCAAAAAGAATGGCATCTACGACGCTGTTGTCGCCGCGCTGAAATCTGCAGGTAAGACCGTTGTCGAGGACTCTGGCGTGATGCCCAACCCCACCATCGAGAAGGTGCGTGAGGGGGCTCGTCTGGCGCGAGAGAACAATGTCGACCTTATTCTGGCGGTTGGTGGCGGAAGCACCATTGACTATGCAAAAGGGGTCAGCGTCAGCGCCTGGTGCGACGAGGATCCGTGGGAGAAATACTGGGTGCGTCAGGAGTGTCCCGAATGTCGCATCGTGCCTGTGGGTTCGGTGCTAACAATGGTGGGTACCGGTAGCGAGATGAACGCCGGAAGCGTCATCACCAGTCGCTCGACGGGTTTCAAGCGTGGTCGCGTCTTCGGCAGCGACGTCATCCCCAAGTTCGCTATCCTCAATCCTCGTTTCACCTTCACGGTGCCGCAGTACCAGATGGTGGCGGGATTCTTTGACATCATGAGTCATTTGATGGAGCAGTATTTCGCCGGTACGGCCGACTGCACCACCGACTATATCAATGAGGGCCTGATGCGGTCGCTCATCCACAGCACTCTTATCGCCGCCAAGAATCCGCACGACTATGAGGCGCGCGCCAATATTATGTGGACTGCCACATGGGCGCTCAACACCCTGCTGAAATGCGGCAAGGGCGGCGACTGGGAGGTGCACCAGATAGGCCACGCCATTGGTCTCGTCACCGACGCCACCCACGGAATGACGCTGGCTTCGGTGAGCCTGCCTTACTACCGCCATGTGATGCACGACGGCCTGCATCAGTTTGTCCGTTTTGCCAAAAATGTATGGGGTGTCCGTCCCGAGGGCAAGAGCGACGAGCAGGTGGCACTGGAGGGCCTTTCTTGCCTCGAAGCTTGGATGAAAGAAATCGGTGTGGTGATGCACTCGCGAGAGTTGGGTGTCACCGAGGAGAATATCCCCGCTGTAGCCGACGCTACCCTCCTGCTGCCCGTCGGCTATCGCACCCTTACGCGCGACGAGGTGATAGAAATTCTCAAGGAGAGTTTATAATAGATACAATAAATAAAAAAAAGAGCGCTGAATTTCAGCGCTCTTTTTGCTCCCCCTGAAGGACTTGAACCTTCGACCCCCTGATTAACAGTCAGGTGCTCTAACCAACTGAGCTAAGGAGGAATGTTGGTTGCTCTCTTTAGAATCTGTTTCTCTCTCGAAAGCGGGTGCAAAAGTACACACTTTTTTGTAACCCACCAAATTTTTTTTGAAATATTTTTACCGTTAGATGCTAATTGGTTGTAATATCGGTGGATACGTTGCGAAGATTTTCTATGAGGTCGCTGGCGATAAGGCTAGATTCTGATTGTTTTTCGATGGCTAAATCGCCAATTTTGCCATGTGTCTCCACCGCTTTGCACACAATGTCGTATACTGATGCGTGTAAATAGTTGGATGCCAGCATTCCGAGTAGTATTCCTGTCAGTACGTCACCGCTTCCAGCAGTGGCCATTCCAGCGTTGCCAGTAGTGTTCTCATGTATCAGTCCGTCAGGAGAATAGATGCGAGTTCGGTGGGCCTTCTTGACAACGATAATCTTGTGTTTTTTCGCCACCTCGGCGGGCTCTTCCGAACCGAATAGCCGTTCGTACTCCCTTGCATGAGGCGTAATGATGGCACCTTGAATCATCGTCAGCCACTCCTTGTGCAATGCGAGGATATTGAGTGCATCGGCATCTAATATTAAAGGAGTGAAAGGGAGTGAAGGGGAGTGAGAGAAAGGACAATGGTGATTGTCGAGTGAGGAAAGCAGGGCGTGAAGGGCTTTGGAGGTGGTGGGGTCGGTGCCGATACCAGGACCCACGGCGATAGCATTGTAGTGTTTCAGAGTGTCGGGAACGGAGGTGAAGAGAGTGGGGGAGGGGTCGATGCTGACCATGGCCTCCGGGAAGGCGGCCTGCATGGGGTCGACACACTTCTGTGGCAGATGCACACTCACCAATCCGCAACCACTCCTCAAGGCTGCTCGTGCGGCCAGGATAGCACAGCCTATCTTTCCGTAGCTACCGGCAATCAGCAGCCCGTGACCGTAGTCGTGTTTCGTAGTTTCCTGATTTCTCATATCTAAAAGAACGCCGCCCCAGGCGTTTTATTGTCTGAGGCGGCGTATTGTTGATATGGAATATCAATTTGAATTGGGTTTGCTCCCTAAGGACGCAGACCATCAATCGGCGGTTCCGACGGCGCCGTCTTCGGGACGGAGCTTCACGGAGACGTAGTTGTCGAGGTTGATGTACTTGTTGGCAAGATTCTTAATCATCTCGGGGGTGACGTTTTTCACCAAGGTGTTGTAGTCGGTGATGTATTCGTCACGGCTCTCGCCATAGATGTAGCTGCCCTTGATTTGACCCAGCCAGTAGCTGTTGTTCTGGACACCCTTGTCGTGCTGGACAATCATCTGCTCCTGGACTTTGCCGAGGGTCTTCTCGTCGCAGCCTTTCTTCATGTACTGCTTGAGAATCTTGATGCAGTCTTTCTCAATCTTCTCGGCTTTCTCGGGGTCGCAGCCAATGTAGAACTGCCAAGCAACAGTACCCTTGCCGGTGATGGAGGGGCTACAGGAGATATTGGCGCTGGGGCTGTAGGCGTCGCCGTTCTTCTCGCGAATAATCTCGAGGGTGGTGATGCTCAAGGCGTCACCGAACTCTTGGAGCGCGATACGGGTCTGGAGGTCAAGTTCGTTGTTGGGGACTTCCATCTGACCGGAGATGAGGAGCATGCCCTGTTTCTCGATACCCTTTACGGCCTCGGCGTGGACGATACCCTTGGCGAATTTCGGGCTGCGGTCGAGAGCGTAGTTCTTGGTGACGGCGGGAAGGGTGGGCAGGTGGTTGAGGTATTTGGCAATCATGGCGATGTCGTTATCGCTCACATTACCGACGAAGAAGAATGTCTGGTTGTTGGCGAAGGAGAAACGCTCCTTGTAGATCTCGTACATGCGGTCGAGATCGAGGCTGCGTACCTGCTCCTCAGAGGGGAACTGGATGATGCGTTTGCTGTCGGGATAGGCGGTCTTGATGTATTTGTCGATGAAGGCAACCTGGGGATTGTCGCGGATGAATTTCAGCTGCTGGAGGGTGTTCTCAATCTCGCGGTCGTAAGCCTCTTTGTCCTTGCGGGGAGCGGTGTAGTAGAGGTTGATGAGCTGGAGGGTGGTTTCGAGGTCTTTGGGCGAGCAGTTGCCGCTGAATCCCTGGGTGCTGCCGTCGATGCTGGGACTGATGGAGAGGTTCATACCTTTGAGCTTCTTGCTGAGCTGAGTGGCGCTGAAGTTGCCGATACCACCGGCATCGATGAACTCGGCTGCGTTGTCGGCCTGGTAGAAGTCGGCATCGCCATAGAGCGAGGTGCCGCCGAGGGAGTAGGAGGAGATGAGGATTTCGTCAGCCTTGAGTTCGGTTTTCTTCACCACGAAGCGGACACCGTTGGGGCAGGTGTACTCGGTGTAGCCGAGAGTGCTGTTGCTGGCGGTTTGGATGGGGGTGACGGTGGCGACCTCCTCGTTGAAGAGGGGTTCGCTGTTGAAGTTGTCGACCCAAGGTTCGGTCTTGATGTTTTTGTAGTTGCGGAGGATATCGATGGCTTCCTTCTCGGTGGGGACGGCGATGCCATCCTTCTCGGGAGCGGTGCAGTAGAAGACGATGTTCTCGTCGGTGATCCAGCTCTTCAGCATGGCGTTGCACTCTTCAAGGGTCACTTCGGGGACGAACTCCTTGGCATATTTCCATTCCTGACGGATGCCGGGGGTGGGGTCGTTCTCAAGATAGTGGTTGGTGTACTCGTCGGCGAGGCTGTTGCTCTGGGTCTTGTTCTCCTCTTTGGCCATTTTGGTGTAGCGGGAGAGGAGTTCCTCTTTCTGACGGTCGAGTTCGGCGGCAAGGAAGCCGTGGTCTTCAATCTGCTTCAAGACTTTAAGGAGGAGCTCAGCGGTCTCGTTGATGCGGCCGTCCTTGGGGCTGGCACTGACTTCGAAGACATCAATCTCGCGGCCAAGGAATCCACCGTAACCGCCACCAGCATACATCATGGGAGCAGTGGCCTTCTGGGTGAGTTCGCTGAAGCGCTCGTTGATCATCATGCCGATGAGGCTGCGGACAAGCATGGTGCGGTAGGCACCGACGGTACCGTTGACGCCTTTTTTATGTTTCCAGAAGATTTCGAGGGTGGTATTGGTGGCCTCTTTGTCGGTGGCGATAGCCACGAGGGGCTCCTTGTTGTCGGGGATGGAATAGCTCAGACGGGGCAGTTTCTCTTTGCCGAGGAACTTATGGCTGCTGAAGACATCCTTCACCTGCTGCTCCATACCTTTGACACCCTTGATGCCATTGTATTCGAAGTTGTCCATGTCGCCAACGATGATGATGGCCTGCAGGTCGGGACGGTACCAGTCGTTGAAGAAGTCGACGATGGACTGGCGTTTGAAGTTCATGATGACCTCTTCTTTACCGATGGGGAGACGGTCGGCATAGAGGGAGCCTTTGAGCATGATGGGCCAGGTTTTCTTACGGAGACGGTCGCCGTGGCCAACGCCACCGCGCCACTCCTCGTGGATGACACCGCGCTCTTCCTCAATCTCTTTCTGGTCGAAGAGGATGTTGCCGGCCCAGCCGTCGAGGATTTCCATACCCATCTTCACCATCTCGGGGTCGTTGGCGGGCATGTTGACATAGTAGACGGTCTGGTCGAAGGAGGTATAGGCGTTGATGTCGCGTCCGAACTCAACACCGTGCTTCTGCAACTTGTCGATCATCTGGTTGCCGGGATAGCCCTTGATGCCGTTGAAAGCCATGTGCTCGCAGAAGTGGGCGAGACCCTGCTGGTCGTCGCGTTCCATGATGGAACCGGCGTTGGTGGCCAGACGGAACTGAATCATGTTCTCCGGCTTCTTGTTGTTGCGGATGTAATAGGTGAATCCGTTGTCAAGTTTGCCGTAGGCGATTTTCTTGTCCAGGGGAACCTGGGCGGTGAGGTCGCTTTTTTTCTCTTTGGCAGCTCCCTGGCCGGGCAGCTGAGCAAAAGAGGTGCCACTGAAGACGAAGGTCAGCAGGAGGGCGAAGAAAAAGGTTTTTTTCATTTTGTTGTTTATTTAAATGGGTTGTTTAATTGTTTGTCTCTTTATTGATTTCGTTATCGGGACGGTATTCCAATAGGTCGGCAGGCTGACAGTCGAGAACTTCGCAGAGACGCTCAAGGGTGCTGAAACGCACGGCTTTTGCTTTACCGGTCTTGAAAATCGACAAGTTGGCGGGGGTGATGTCCACTCGCTCGGCCAATTCCGTCAGCGACATTTTCCGCTTGGCCATCATCATATCCAAATTTACCAAAATCATTCCGCTACTACTTAACTTCTTAACTACGTTTTCCTTTAACTGCTTATTTATTATATTGTCAGTTCCTGTTCTTCCTGCATTTCACGGCCGATGTAGAACAATTGCGCCATGAAGATGATGGTCACTCCGAAGACGATGCGTCCGATGTGGATGGGCATCGAGGTGGTAGGCTCCCATTCGGTCCCGGCGAGGAGGCTGGCGGCGAGTGACTGCTCAATCCATGTGCAGATATCCATACTCAACGACATGGCTATCATTAGGATACCCGCCCAGGTGAGCCAGCGAATGTTCTTCTTGGGGAACACCTTTCCGCGGCGTACATTAATATAGAAAGAAATGAGTGTGATGACCGTGAGAATAATCATTATAAAAAAGGCCACAACGCTGAATATCTGAAGGCCAAAGCACCAGTTGGCTTTGCTGGGGTTCAGCAGTTGCTCGTTGTCGGAGGAAATGATGACATTGTAGGTGCTTGTACATACGGTGGCCGAGAGACTGTCTCCCAGGCCAGTGACGGCTATTTGTTGGCCGCTTTTGACAGGCCGATGGAGGTCGGTGATGACGATGCCATAGTCCTTGTTTTGATCCCCGAGATTCATCACCCCGATGGGGTCGGCGGCAGATACCACATTCATTATAAACAGTGCAATGAATAGAGCAACCACCCCAAGGAGGATTGCGTAAAGTGTTCTGATTCTTGCTATTCTGCTGACTTTAGCCATCTTTTTCGGTTTGTTTTTCGACGGCAAAGATACATATTTTTTTTAATATGCAAGAAAAATTTTATGAAAAACGAAAAAAAAATATCGTTTTTCGATAAAAAATATCTGTAAAACAAAAAGTAGAGGCCGTTAGCACTCGTATTTCTCAAGCGCTTGTCGGAGTTCGACGAGGGAGATGTCGTGATGAATCTCACCTCCCAGGGCGTAGGAGATGGCTCCGGTCTCCTCACTGACAATGACACTCAGCACATCGAGTTGTTCGGTGACGCCAATGGCGGAGCGGTGACGGAGGCCGAGGTTGGGGTCGATATCGAGCCGCGAGGTGACGGGGAGAATGCAGCGGGCGGCGAGGATGGCGTTTCCGCGGGCGATGACAGCTCCGTCGTGGAGGGGCGAGTTTTTGAAAAACAGTGCCTCGATAAGGGGCGAAGAGGCAAGGGCGTCGATCCGCTCGCCGGTGGTCACAAGGTCGTCAACCTCGTTGCGACGCTTGAAGACAATCAACGCTCCCGTTTTCGACTGCGACATGTGCATGCAGGCGTTGATATAGGCTTCGTAGTTGACGGTCTGTTTGTTGCCCTGTATATTATGTTTCCAGAATTTGATACGTTTGAAGAAGGATTCGTCGAGTTGGGTCTTGGTGCCCACGAAGAGGAGGAAGCGCCGTATCTCGGGTTGGAAGATGACAATAAGGGCGATGAGGCCGACGCTGACGATGGAACTCAATATGGCTCCGAGGAGACGCATACCCAGCATATCGGTGGCTCGCCAGATGATGAGCAGGATGATGAGCGCCCAGAAAATCAGTATGATATTTGTGCCTTTGACGAGTCGGTAGATGTAGTATACCAGTGCGGCGACAAGGGCGATGTCGATAATGTCGACGATGTTGATAGACGGGAGACCTAACATGAAGTTTGTAGATTATGGTTTTAGGTTTTCGCTTTTATTTATTGAAAAGGAGTTGTATGGTTTGAAGTGCAGGTTTGGGGTCGTGGACGCGGAGGAGGCGTGAGCCTTTAAGGAGCGCAATGGCGTCGAGGGCGATGGTGCCGGGAAGGGCTTCGTCGGGAGTGATGCCGAGAGGTTTGTATATCATGCTCTTGCGGCTCAGCGCGGTGAGTAGCGGTTCGCGGAAGAGGGAGGTGAGCTCGTCAAGTCTGTGGAGCAGTTCGTGGTTTTCTTCAACAGTTTTAGCAAATCCAAATCCGGGATCTAACCACACATCCTTGACCCCCAGTCGGTAGAGTATGTCGAGTTTCTCGGAGAAATATTTGGTGAGGTCGTCGATGATGTCGGAGTAGCCTGTATGTTGTTGCATTTCAGCGGGAAGAGCTCGGTTGTGCATGAGGATATAAGGAGCCTGCAGGTCGGCGACGGTACGGAGCATGTCGTCGTCGAACTGACCGCCGGAGATGTCATTCACGATGTCGGCACCCGCTTCGATGGCGCGACGGGCGGGAAGGCTGTAACAGGTGTCGACAGAGAGGAGCGTTTCGGGAAGTTCGCGGTGCAGCAGGGTGACTGCGTCGACAAGTCGCTGTGCTTCTACCTCGGGAGGCAGGAGTTGCGCTCCGGGACGCGAGGAAGCGGCACCAATGTCGATGATGTCAGCTCCTTCGTCGAGGAGTCGTCGCGCATGTTCGAGCATGCCGTTGGGGGTATTGTGTCGGCCGCCATCGTAGAACGAGTCGGGGGTGATGTTAAGTATGCCCATGACGACGGGGCGTTGGAAAGTGACCAGACGTCCGCGGACGGTGATAGTAAATGGAGTATAGTTCATGATTTACATAACGTAGGAACTCAATCAATATTGTGCAGAAATAATTTTTATATTCTATACAATAAAAAAGAACGCTTCGCGTTTTAAACAAATTATGGAAAAGGATAATATTGTGCAACACGATACAAGAAAAGAGATGGAACGCGAAGTGGCAGAGTGCCGAGTGCTGTTCGAGAAGAAGACTCGCGACTATGGTACTTCGTGGCGTATCCTCCGTTTGCCGTCGATGACGGATCAGATATTCATCAAGGCTAACCGTATCCGCAGCGTGCAGGAGAGTGGCGAGAATCGCGTGGGCGACGGACTGCGTGGGGAGTTTGTGGCCATGGTGAATTATGCCGTGATGGCGCTGATTCTGAATGAAGAATTAAGAATGAAGAAGGAAGAATTGACTGACGCATCACTGGAAAAGGTGATGGAGTTGTACGACGGGCAGACGAAGCGTGTGTTGGATTTGATGATGGATAAGAACCACGACTATGGCGAGGCTTGGCGTCAAATGCGCATCAGTTCGATGGTGGACCTTATTCTGATGAAGCTTCTTCGCATCAAGCAGATTGAAGACAATGACGGTCGCACATTGGTGAGTGAGGGCGTTGAGGGCGGATACATGGACATTATTAATTATTCGCTTTTCAGCTTAGTGAGGATGAGAGAAGAAGAGTGTGAGAAATAAGCAATTCGAAAAAGAGTTTTTAAAAATTAAAAAAATGAAAATTAAGTTTGAAGCAAAGGATACGAAACTGAACTACACGTTGAATGTGGTTTCACGTTGGATTGTAGGATTAGTCTTCCTCTTCTCGGCATTCGTCAAGGGCGTCGACCCCATGGGGACGATGTTCAAAATCCAGGATTATATGTCGAGTTGGTCGCTGTTTGGCTCGTCGTTCGAATGGGCGTATCCATTGGCAGGAGTGCTGGCTGTGACGCTGATTTGTGCCGAGTTTCTTGTGGGAGTATTGTTGATATTCAACTCGTTGCGTATTTTGTCGGCTTGGCTGTTGGCCCTGATGATGGCGTTCTTCACCGTGACGACGTTCTTTGATGCCGTTACCAATCTGGTGGACGACTGTGGATGTTTCGGCGATGCCATCAAGCTGACTAACTGGGAGACTTTCTGGAAGAATGTCGTGTTGGATGTCTTCGCTGTGGTTATCTTCTATACCCGCAAACTACGTTACCGTCGTCGTCTGGAACGCGATGCTATTGTGATGCTGGTGGGTATTGCGGCTATGATAGTCTTCTGTGTCTATAACATCAAGCACGAGCCGGTCATCGACTTCCGTCCCTGGAAGATTGGCAACACAATGGTTGAACATCAGGAGCCTATGAATATCATCAAGTTCCGCAGCGTGGCCGATCCTAATGTGGTGGATACGCTGAAATACAAGAACGGTGAGTGGGACAATAAGTGGAACGACTATTTCGACGAGACGAAGTGGGAAGTGCTCGGTGATGCCGAAACAACGCCCGAGTATATCATATTGGCCGATGGCTTCTCTATGTTGGCTCCCGATGAGAACGGTGTGCTGAGTTTGGAGCAGACCTTGAATATCCTTCCCGACAGCAATGGAGTGCTCTTCGTTACCATCTATGACCTTGCCGATGTCGATGAGGAGGAAATTCAGGAAGTGAAGAATGCAGTGGATAAGGTGCGCGAACTGAATAAGGAAGGCCGTGAGATTCGTCTTGTGATGCTGACTTCGATGGGCCGCATTAGCGACAGCCCGTTGCAGAATACCCAGGTGTGGCTGTCCGACAATGGTATCGAGGGCATCCGTGTGAATGTGTTGGATATCGAAGGAGAGAACAACGTCTACTTCGCCGACGCCACTGCCATCAAGACCATTATGCGTGGCAATCCCGGCTTTATGTTTATGAAGAACGGCGTGGTGGTCGACAAAGGCCGCAAAGTGAGTGACCTTGACTTTTAACCCCTTATACCTCTTAACCCCTTTAAATCTTTTCATCTAATGATTCAGAGAATTCAATCGTTATGGCTGGCATTGGCGGTGGTTTGCATCGGCCTCTGCTTCATTCTGCCTGTGGCAAAGTATCAGTATACCGATAAGCCCGACAAGGGTCAGCGGCTCGAATCGCAGTTCGGCTTGGTGGCTCAAGAGACCCCCGACCTGCGTAATCAAATGAACACTGGTGAACCCGTGATTACCTGTGGCCCTATGGTCGACAAGATGACCACTTGGCCGTTGATGACGTTGGCTATCGTGACTGGCGTGATAGGTCTTGTTTGCATCTTCCTCTTCAAGAATCGCCGCCTGCAGATGCGCCTCACAACTTTGGGATTCATGTCAACACTCATTTACGTCTTCCTGCTTTTCTTTTGGGCTGTGGACAAATATGCCGATGTGCTTTCGAACGACGGGATGCTGAAGATATTCCTCGCCGATGCCAAGCCCGAGGTGACTTGGTGTGCCGGCGCTTTCGTCCCGATGGCGGCACTGGTCTTCTTCTTCCTCGCCCAGCGGGCCATCCGGAAGGACGAGGCTATGGTGCGTGCAGCAGATAGACTGAGATAAATGAAGATTGAAATTAGCAACATAGGGCAGCTGCCGGAGGTGGCACGGAATTTGCTCTCCTCTTTTCCTGAGGAGCGCTTTTTTGCCTTCTTTGGAAAGATGGGGGTGGGGAAGACCACACTTATCAAAGAGTTATGTGCTGCTTTGGGCGTGGAAGACAATGTGTGCAGCCCTACCTTCGCCATCGTCAATGAATACAGTCGCCCTCTGAATACAGGAAGTGAGCCGATATACCACTTTGACTTCTACCGTCTCAAATCGCTGGCCGAGGCCTACGATATCGGCTACGAGGAGTACTTCTACAGCGGATGTTACTGCTTCACCGAGTGGACGGAAAAAATCGAAGTATTGCTCCCCGAACACTACGTCAGAGTGGATATCGAAGAACAGGAAGGACACCGCATCCTGACAGCTCAAGTGGTATCGTATTGAAAAATGAATAATAATTATATGGATAATAGAGAAAAAGAATCGGAAGTGCTGGCCCGCCTGGCGGCGCAGGTTCTCGACGAGAAAAAAGGTGAGGATGTACGCATCCTCGACCTGCGCAAGGTTCACGGCGCACCGGCCGAATATTTTGTCATTGCCTCGGGTAATGTCCCGTCGCATGTGAGCGCCTTGAGCGACAATGTGTTCGAAGTGATTAAGAAGGCTACAGGGATGAATCCTCACAAGATAGAGGGTTACAACAACGCCGAATGGATACTGATGGACTATTTCGACGTGGTTATCCATATCTTCCAGAAAGAGAAACGCGCCTTCTACCGCCTCGATGAACTTTGGAGCGACGGCGAGGAAATCCCTGTTAAGAGTTAAAACGTTATGGCTAAGCAACCCAACAAAAATCTCAATATGCCGCGTGGCAAAAAGCCCAAATCGTCGCGCATCCTCTACATCGTCTATATCGCGATTATGCTTGTGCTGCTCTTCGGTATGTTCGATGGAGGTGGCTCGAAGCATCCCATCACCTGGGAACGATTTGAGAAAATCCTTGTGAGTGACGACTATGAGACCATCACTGTTGTCAACCAGTCTGTCGCTGAGATAAAAATTAAAGACGAGGCGCTGAAAAGAGACCCTCAGTATAGAGACTTGAAGGCTAAGCGAGGCATCTTCGGAAGTGAATCTTCCGCGGGCATCTATACCTACAATGTGGGAACCCTTGAGCATTTCGACCACCAGCTCGAAGAGTTCAAGGAGAAGCACGACGGCAAGTACATCAGCTATGAGAACGAGACCGAGAGCAGTGCCCTGAAAGATATCCTTGTCTTCTTCGGCCCGCTGCTGATTTTCATCATTTTCATCTGGCTTATGGGAGCCTGGGGCCGTCGTCAGATGGGCGGCGAAGGCGGTGGAGGCGGCTTCGGAGGCCTCTTCAACTTCGGACGCAGCACCGCTAAGCAGTACGATGCTACCAAGCAAATCAATGTCACCTTCAAGGATGTCGCCGGTCTAGCTGGCGCCAAAGAGGAGGTGATGGAGGTGGTCGACTTCCTCAAGAACCCCAAACACTACACCGAATTGGGTGGTAAAATTCCTAAGGGTGTACTCCTTGTAGGTCCTCCGGGTACCGGTAAGACCTTGTTGGCCAAAGCAGTGGCCGGCGAAGCCGGAGTGCCGTTCTTCTCCATGTCCGGTTCCGACTTCGTCGAGATGTTCGTCGGTGTGGGTGCCAGCCGTGTGCGTGGACTCTTCGAAGAGGCCAAGAAGAAATCGCCCTGCATCGTCTTTATCGATGAGATCGATGCCGTCGGTCGCGCCCGTGGTCGTGGAGGTCTTGCCGGCAGCAACGACGAACGCGAGAATACCCTCAACCAGCTCCTCACCGAGATGGACGGTTTCTCTTCCACCACCAACGTCATTGTCCTTGCCGCTACCAACCGCGCCGATGTGTTGGATAAAGCGCTGATGCGTGCCGGTCGTTTCGACCGCCAGATATATGTCGAACTGCCCGACATCGAGGAGCGTAAGGCCATCTTCGCTGTCCACATGAAGAATCTCAAAATCAATGTCGACAAGAGCAGTGAGGGCTTCGTGGATCGCGACTTCCTCGCCAAGCAGACTCCCGGATTCTCGGGCGCCGACATCGCCAATGTCTGCAATGAGGCTGCCCTCGTGGCTGCCCGCAAGAATAAGAAACAAATTGAGAAGCAGGACTTCCTCGACGCTGTCGACCGCATCGTCGGTGGTCTCGAGAAACGCACCAAGGTGCTCTCCGACCAGGAGAAGCATACCATTGCCTACCATGAGTCGGGCCACGCTTCCGTCTCCTGGCTCCTGCGTTGGGCTAATCCCTTGGTGAAGGTTACCATCGTGCCGCGTGGCAAAGCCCTCGGTGCCGCCTGGTACCTTCCCGAAGAACGCCAGATTACCACCTACGAGCAGATGTTCGACGAGATGACCTCCCTCATGGCTGGCCGTGCCTCCGAGGAGATTGTCTATGGCCGCATCTCTACCGGTGCCCTCAACGACATCGAGCGCGCCACCAAGATGGCTCAAGCCCTCGTCACCTACTACGGTATGAGCCCCGAGGTGGGCAACATCAGTTTCTACGACTCCACGGGGCAGAACGAGTACTCTTTCGCAAAGCCCTTCAGCGAGAAGACCGCCGAAACCATCGACCGCGAGGTGCGCCGCATGGTCGAAGAGGCTTACAGCAAGGCTAAGGAATTGCTCCTCAGTCACCGTGAACAACTTGACCAGTTGGCAGCCCAGCTCTACGACAAAGAGGTCCTCTTCCGCGAAGACCTCGAACGCATCTACGGTCCCCGCCCTTGGGAAACCCCGGACCCCCCCGAAATCCAGGAAACTCCAGAAACCCCTGAAACCACCGAAACTCAGGAAATCCCTGAATGTTCTGAAAACTCGGAAAAAAACATCGAGCAATGAAAACCTTTTGGATTCGCACCGTCAGCGCCATCGTCTATGTGATTCTCTTCCTGGGCACCATGTTCAGTGGTGTCTTTACCGGGAATCTCCAGGTGGGTGTACTCATCTTTGGTGCTTTCCTGCTTTTTGTTACGGTCGGATGCTCCTTCGAGTTTCTCCGCATGGTGGGTCGGCAGGAGGCTCACCCTTCCCAACTGTTGGCCTATCTCTTCGCCGTTGTGGGATTTCTTCTGTTGGGAATACCCTCGCTGATGGGTCTCAATGTGGCCCTCTTCGGCTACATGGTCGTCTTCTACTGCCTCTTCGCCCTCTCGGTCATCGTGCAGTTGTGGCAGCACAGCGAGCAGCCTTTCCGCGAGGCGGCCTATACCCTCGTTCCGCTTCTCTACATCGCCGTCCCGTTGGCCCTGATGCTCACCCTCCTGCAGGACCGTGGTCCGCTGGTGCTTCTCATGGTCGTCGCTATGGTGTGGGTCAACGATTCCGGTGCCTACATCGGTGGCTCCCTCTTCGGCCGTCACAAGATGTGGCCGCGTCACTCTCCGGGAAAGACCTGGGAGGGGACTGCTTTCGGTATGCTGGTGGCGATACTGTTTGCCGTATTCGCAGGCCCTGCCGTCAGCACCATCGCCTGGCCTCATTGGCTTGTACTGGCCCTCATCTGCAGCATCGTCGGCACCCTCGGCGACCTCGTCGAGAGCATGCTGAAACGTTCCGTCGGTGTGAAGGACAGCGGCAGCATCATGCCTGGCCATGGGGGATTCCTCGATCGTTTCGACAGCCTGCTCATTATCATGCCCTTCGTCTATTTCTACCTCACCGTCACCGACCCCGACAATGCCTTCTTCCTCATCCTCCAACTCTTCTTTTGATAACATAGTATGCAATTACTCAATAACTTAGTACCTTGAGCACCGCTGAAATAAATTAAGTCAACCGAAAAACCATTCACAGCCAATGAGAATCCATCGTGAAGGAAAGAAAATCATCGCGCTCACCGGCGCAGTCATCTTCGTGATTGTGTTGCTGCTCCTGCTGCTGGTGTCGCAGTGGAATGTGGTCCACTATCTGTTTGTTGCCGGCCTCATCGTCTTGGGCTTCCTGGTGACGGCCTTCTTCCGCATCCCTCGCCGCATCTTCGCCGACAGCCCTTCCGAACTCATCTCCCCGGCCGACGGCACCATCGTCACCATCGAGCAGGTCTACGAGAAAAACTATATCAAGGACGAATGCATGCAGGTCTCCATCTTTATGTCGGGCACCAACGTGCACGTCAACCGCTATCCCTGCAACGGCACCGTCGAATATGTCAAGTTCCGTCGGGGTAACTATTTCGTCGCTTCCTATCCCAAGAGCTCCGACCTCAACGAGCGCACCGAGGTGGGCCTCCTCCTCGACAATGGCAAGCGCATCCTCATCCGCCAGGTGGCGGGCGTGATGGCGCGTCGCATCGTTTGCTACGCCAAAGAGGGCGAGCGTGTGCGTCAGAATCAGGAACTCGGATTCATTCGTTTCGGTTCCCGTGTCGATGTCTTCATGCCCCTCGACTTCCCCATCAGCGTCGATCTTCAGGACCATGTGAAAAATGCCATCAGCCCCATCGCCGAAATCATCTAACCCTTTTGTCAATAACTCATAATCCTTAACCCTTGATCAAAGATCAGATACTCTACGAAGACAACCACCTGCTGGCCATCAATAAGCTCCCTGGGCAAATCACTCAGGGCGACAAGACCGGCGACCCCTGTCTTGCCGACTTGGTGAAGGATTTTATCAAGGAGCGCGACAATAAACCCGGTCAGGTCTACTGCGGTGTCATCCACCGCCTCGACCGCCCTGTGTCGGGAGTCGTCTTGCTGGCAAAGACCTCCAAGGCCCTCAGCCGTATGGTCGAGAAGGTACGCACCCGCGAGTTCGAGAAGCACTACTGGGCGGTCGTCAAAAACGCACCTCCTCAGCCCGTCGGCGCCCTCGAGAACTGGCTCGTCAAAAACGAGGAACGCAACAAAAGCTATGTCTTTTCCTCAGCCCGTCCCAACGCCAAGCTGGCACGCCTCGAATACCGCGAGGTGGCCGTCTCCGATGGCGGCTATCACCTCCTCGATATCAACCTCCACACCGGCCGTCACCACCAGATTCGTTGCCAACTGGCCAACATCGGTTGCCCCATCAAAGGCGACCTCAAATATGGTGCTCCCCGCAGCAACGACGACGGCTCCATCTCCCTCCACGCTCGCCTCATCTCCTTCGAACACCCTGTCACCCACCTCCCCGTCACCATCGAGGCCCCCTGCCCCTCCATCGAAAAAATGTTTAATATATAATAATGTAATAGTATAATAACGTTATAACGTTATGTTGAAATAACCCAAGGTTGTCCCGAATAACAATAAAAAAACACCAATATGAAAAAGACTTTTTTGGCGATTGCCCTTTTTCAATTTTTAATCTTGAATTCCCCATTGACCCATGCCCAGCAGGTCGTTGACGACTCGTTCACCCGTCTGCAGGTCCGTTACTCTGTGCCGACACCGGAACTCCATTCCGTTACGCTCGTTACCCAAAAATATGATATCCTCGACCTCCCCGGCTACCAGCAGGGGGGTGTCTTGGGAGCTCCCTCGCTGCCCATCCGTTGCGATATCATCGAAGTGCCCTTCTGCGACGATATGGTAGTCTCTGTCGCCAACGCCGTCTATGACACCTTGCAACTCTCCACCAACGGCATCCTCCCCCTGCAACCCTCGCGTTCCAAGTCCGACACCCTCCCGGCTCGTCCCCTACTGGACGCCGAACGCTATGCCACCGACGCCTTCTGGGGCGTCCCGTTGGCAGAAGTGGAATACATGGGTGTCGCCCGCGACCGCCGTCTGGCACTCTTGCGCTTCAGCCCCCTGCAGGTCAACCCCGTCACCGGCCAGGTGGTCGTCTGCCGCTCCGCCGATGTCACCATTTCCTATGTGGCTTCCGATGCCGACCGCACACAGGAACACTATCGTCGCTACCACACTCCCGCCTTCTCCGTCGGCACCACCCTCAACAGCCTCTACTCAAACAATCAAACAATCAAACAATCAAACAATCTGCCCATCCGCATGGTAATCGCCGTCCCCAACGTCCTCAGCTGCAACGCCATCGATCGCTTCGCCAACTGGAAACGCTCACAGGGACTCCTCGTCGACGTCCTCAACTATCAGGACATGGGCATCACCACCAATACCGACCTCGCCTCCTACCTCACCATGCTCTACGACAGCGCCTCTGACGACTCTCCCGCCCCCACCTTCCTCCTTCTCGTGGGCGACAACAACCAGCTTAACGCTTTCGACTCCGAACTCCCCTATGCCGGCTATTGGTCCGGCGACCCCTCCAACGACCATATCACCGACCTCTACTTCGCCACTTGGACCTCCTCCGACAACCTCCCCGACTGCTACCAAGGTCGCTTCTCCGCCACCGATACCGCCACCCTCGCCTCCATCGTCGACAAGACCCTCCTCTATGAGCAGTACGCCTTTGCCGACGACTCCTACCTCACCCACGCTGCCCTCATCGCTGGCGAAGACGACGCCACACACAACTACAGCGACTATGCTTGGGTCTATGCCGACCCCAATATGGACTATATCGCCTACAACTACATCAATGCCGACCACGGCTATGACCAGGTCACCTACTACAAGAACGACACCTCCTATGCCCCCTCCGGTGTCACCATCACCGGCTACTGCAGCGCCAATGCCACCGCAACGGCACTCCGCAACCTCTACAGTACCGGCATCGGCTGGATAAACTACTCCGCCCACGGCGACTGGGACAAATGGCATAAGCCTTCTTTCACTGTCAGCCATGTCAATGCAATGACAAACAACAACAAACCCTCCTTCATGATTGGCAACTGCTGCCTCTCCAGCAAGTTCAACAAGCCTACCTGCTTCGCCGAAGCCCTCCTCCGTAAAGCTAAAAACGCCGGCGCGGTAGCCTATATCGGCGGCACCAACTCCACCTACTGGGAACAGGACTTCGATTGGTCTGTCGGCCTCCGCTCCAATATCAGCCATGCAATGACCCCCAACTATATCGCCAGCAAACTGGGCATCTACGACCGCCTCTTCCACACCCACGACGAGGCCCTCTCCTCCATCATCACCACCGCCGGCGCTATTGTCTATTTCGGCAACCTCGCCGTCAACTCCTCCACCTCCTCCAGCAAAATGAAGAAATACTACTGGGAAATCTACGAGCTCATGGGCGACCCCTCGCTCATGCCTTGGTTGGGACGCGCCGCCGACCTCGACGCCGTCGTCAACCGCACCTCCTCCGACCTCACCGTCACCACCGTCCCCAATGCCTATGTCGCCTTCGTCAATGAGGACGACCACCAGCTCATCGCCGCCGCCTATGCCAATGCCAGCGGTGTCGCCACCTTCGACATCCCCGCCTCCGTCGACCTCTCGGGCTCCCGACTCTCGGTGACTTCCCAGAACCACAAACCCTACTCCCGCCTCTTCCCACAGGTCTCCATCGACAACCCCGATGCCCTCGCCGCACTCCGCCTCTATCCCAACCCCGCCACCGACCGCGTCACCATCGACGGCCTCCCGCAGGGTAGCACCGTCGCCCTCTTCGACGCCCATGGCCGCAACATTCAAACAATCAAACAATCAAGCATCGATGTCAGCTCACTGACCCCCGGCCTCTACATCCTCCGCATCCAAACCCCCGACGGCATCACCGTCCGCAAAATCGTCAAACAATAATCACTTGGAAATTAGAATTTAAAAAAATAGTCTCATCATGAAACGTCATTTGTCTCTCTACTCCCTGATCCTCGCAGCTTTCCTCTTCGCCTCCTGCGGCAACAACAATTCCTCCGTCGCCGTCCATGTCGACACCGCCCAAGCCCCCGCCACCGAGATCCACTCCATCAAGGACTCCCTCTCCTGGGCCTACGGCCAGTACCTCGCCCTCGCCCTGCAGGGCGAATACTTCGACACCGTCTTCGATCACGACCTCGTCCTCGAAGCCTTCGCCTACACCCTCAAGGGCGGCACCCAGAACCCCCTCACCGACGAGATGGCTCGCGACATCGCACAGTATGCCAACTTGCAGTATGCCGCCATCATGCAGCACAAAGCCAAAAACATGGCCGAGACTGTCGACAGCCTCCAGCGCGTCTACTTCGCCAATCTCAAGAAGACCAATCCCGCCGTCAAACAGAAACAGGTGGGCGACTACCTCTTCTACTACGAGGTCCTCAAGCCCGGCCACGGACCCAAGGCCGAATTCGCGCAGCGCATCCGCTTCGACTATAAGAGCTTCAACCTCCTCAGCGGACAGCCCATCGACCAGACCTATGGCAACCGCGAGCCCATCATCCATGTCGTCGGTTCCCCCATGTTCCCCGGCCTCATCGAAGCCTTCCAGCTCATGAATGTCGGCAGCATCTACCGCTTCTACTTCCCCTACCAGCTTGCTTTCGGCGCCGAAGGCACCGAAGGACTCATCCCCCCCTTCACCCCCGTCATCTACGAAATCGAACTCCACGAACTCTACGAATATTAATCCCCATGCTCCCTATCCGCCTTGGGCAGAAAAGGACAGGATTTCATAAACAGAGGATGCCAAATTTTTGGCATCCTCTTCTTTTGTCGCTATAAATAGTGACCCTACAAAATCATCTTGTGGCAGGTGTCGGCCCCCAGCAGCTCGCCCAGGTGCTGCGCCACTTGACGAGTGCTCCCTGTTGCGACGTATCTTCGCCACCCAGAACTCGCGGTTCGACTGCGGAATCTTGCAACACTTGGAACCATCAACCTTGAACTTTGAACCTTGAACTGGTGACTCCGTCACCCCGTGCCCGTGCCAGAAGCACCCGTTGACAAAAATGGCCGTCCTGTACGGCCGCATCACGATATCCGGCTTTCCCGGGACACTCTTGACGTTCAACCGGTAGCGATACCCGTGGCTCCACAGCCACTTCCGCACCTTCAGCTCGGGTTTGGTGTCCTTCGAGCGAATGTGCGACATGCAGACATGCCGCTGGTCGGGTGTCATCGTGTCGGTCATAGGAAATCACACCTTGCAGCAAACCAGTTCTGAGAATGGAACTGCTACCGCGCCCTTATTGTGTCCGGCGTTGTCTTTGCCGTATTTAATTAGTGCCCCGTTTTATTTCTGCAAAATGATATTTGCAAGACAAACAGCTACTTCCTGGGGCTCTTCTCTAGGACGCCAGGCGAGGATATAGCTCACTTGAACGCTGATTACATGGTATCCTTTTTGATATAATTCTTCCATCTGCTGTTTCCTCGCCTTCGACAAACATGCTATATAGTCGCCTTGTTGTGAGATAAGGTAGCCATTGGAATATTTTAAACCATCACCGCTACGCAGTCTTAAAACCTTATCTTTACGCTCTTTGAAGTAATCAAGCCAAACATCATGTAGATTGAGGCTTATAGAGATGTTTGTTTGATCCAAAACGGGCTTATTATAGATGTACAGGTTTCGGCGAGCACGGGTAAGACCTACATATATGGTGCGAAGGTCGTCAGGATTGGTAGTGTCGGGTTCTGAAACAAAGAGGTGAGCTGTGTCAAACTCGCGCCCTTTGGCTTTATGAATAGTGCTTACGAACACACAGTTGTTGTCGAATGAGACAAAATCCTCCACATCGCTTTCCAAAAGGAATTGGTGTAAATCACTCCGATAGATTGTCCGGTTAATCTGTTCGTAGTCTTCCCAGAAATGTTTCATTGCTGGAAGAAGTCGGCTTGTGGCATAGTTTTGACACGTGCGTTCTTTGGCGGTTTCCCAAACGTCTTTGCTTATAACAGAGCCATCATCTCCGAGGTATTTGACAAAATATCGTACTTCCGCGAGATTAATAAAGCGGAATCCGCTGCCAGATTGCACCAATAATGCACGAATACCATGTTGCTCTAATTGATAAGCCACTTGTAATGCCTGTTCGTTAGTACGAGTCAGAATGGCAGTAGAACCATTAATTGCCGAACGTTGAATAACAAACTTTGCATCAGTAGGAATTGTTTTTACAACACCCTTATCTGTTGTTACAGCTTTAATCGGTGTGTGTTTCATACGGTTTGGTATGCGCCGTACAAAACGGTTGGCATGGTTGACAATTTCTTGTGCTGACCGATAATTGTCGGTCATTTCATACAATGTAGCGTTATAGTCAACCACAAGCGAGTGGAGGTATTTCGAATCGCTTCCACGGAAAGCATAGATATTTTGATCATCGTCTCCTACAGCAATCACACGCATCTCTTCATTTCGTTGCATGAGCGCTCGTACCAAACGATAGTCATCAGGTCCCATATCTTGTGCCTCATCGATGACAAGCACATTTTTTGCAATTTTGGCAGTTTCTACCTCACCATTTTCGATTATCTCTGCAGCTCGCTGCACTACGCTGTCAGCTTCTTCAAGTGAGCCCTGTTTGCCAAGCAAATCAAAACTATATGAATGGAACGTTTTGATATCAACAAAGTGAGCCGCATTGCCAACAAGTTCGATAAGACGCTTTTTGAATTCGGTAGCTGCTGCACGAGAAAAAGTGAGCATCAGCAATTGCTCGTGTTTTACGTCTTCAAGCAATAGAAGTGATGCCAACTTGTGTACCAACACGCGTGTTTTTCCACTACCAGGACCTGCCGCAACTACAATATAGCGCGATTCCTTGTCGTTAATTATCTCCAGCTGACGAGTGGAAAGTGTGCCAAATATTTTCTTGTATTTAGCAGGTGTGATATTCTGGTTGATTTCAGTCTTGCGGTCTTCCTTGAAATACTTGTTGATGAAGCGACGATAATCCATGGTGAAGTAGTCGCTTACGTATTGTAGCGCTGCGTTGTAGTCACGCACCATCAGGTTGGCATATTCACCGACAATATGAATTTGTTGGATTCGCTGCTTATAGAACTCATCCAGTAGACGGTAGTTTTCTTTGGTGTATCTTGACTTACGCTCCACTTTACGGCTAAGCTGCATGGTGTTATATATAACCAAGAAACCGCCCTCAATTTTTAGCAATTCATTTTTACTCAGGAACAGTAGCGCCTCCTCCATATCAGAAAGGGTAGGCGGGTCGGATAGCGATAACTGAGAAGTGTTGTATTGGTTAAGTAGACCTACCAACGAGAAAGGAACGAAAGAACTGTCCTTTTCAATCTTCTGAGTACTGATTGTTTCTACTACAAATTGACAAAGGCCTGCTCTACGCTCGAAATGTTGCATCGTTGCATCTGAATCAACTTGCAAGCGAAGACTTACGCTTCCGGCTGCAGTATGTTCTTCTTTTCTTACGTATCCTTTAAGTCGCAAGAAATATAGTAATGTTTTGATACGTTTTACATTACAGAAAGACATTCCTTGCGATTGTGCCTCTTCGTTTAGCTCTTTATAGTTCAGTTCACGAGTCTTATTTGTGAGTTTTGAGAGAAGGAATCGCTCAAGTTGCAATGTGTTTTTAAGTTCACGCATCGTGTTACTTTTGGGAAGGCCTGCCAACATATCTTGACTGTCAGCCAATATGCCTTCTTGTCGCATTAGGTTTACATTGCGAATAACGGATTCCTTCGACATCCCCAACACATCGGCCAAATAATCAATGCGACTCTCCGCCTCATCACTATTTTGCTGTGTTGCGCGGCGGCTAATTAACGAGCTGATAATTCTGACAGCCTCCTCACGAGTGGTATCATCAAACAAAGAGGAACGAGTAATTCGTCGACGAGCTTCATCCATATTACCTACGGTGATTCCCGTAGCAAAAACATGTGGAGCATTGCTACCTCGTTCAATGAAACCAGCATCCTCTAATGCTGCAATGGCTGCCTTGATCCTTGTCTCCACATCGTCCACTTCGTCACCCCATCCTGCTTTACGTGCTATTTCAAGAGGGGAACAACTTACGGTTGGACGCTGTTGTGTCATATCTTTTATAGCTCTCCACACCTGCTGAATTTCACTAATGGAAAGTTTCGTTTGATTTAGCAGAATGAAGTGTTTGTCAAGATCGCTATCGGCATACAATATATAACAATCAGCCTCCATGTGGGGGTCTCGTCCTGCGCGGCCGGCCTCTTGAATGTAGCTTTCCAAAGAGTCGCTAATGTCGTAGTGAATCACCAATCCTACATCCTTTTTGTCTACACCCATACCGAAAGCGGAAGTCGCCACGATAACCTGAGCTTCCCCATTCATAAAGGCATCTTGATTTCGGATTTTGTCAGCAGCCTCCATTTTCCCATTGAATGGGAGAGCCCGAATGCCGTCCGCTCTTAAATGATCCGATAGTTCTTTGGTGCGTTTTGTGCGACTTACGTATATGATAGAAGGGCAATTGTGACCAAGAATAAGAGATCGCAATTGGTTGTATTTATCGTCGTCTGTATCAGAATGAATAACCGTGTAGTGTAGATTTTTCCTTTCTGAATTAGCTGCAAATACTTTTAGGTTCAGATTAAGTTTCTGCATGAAGTAGTCGCAGATATCTGTAATAACTTTTTGCTTGGCTGTTGCGGTGAAACAGGATACTGCGATGGGTTGTTGCTGTTGCTTCAGCTCTTGAAGATGACGAATAAAGTCGCCAATATACAGATAATCTACACGAAAATCTTGTCCCCAGGCAGAGAAACAGTGGGCTTCGTCGATAACAAATCGTACCACATTTCGCCCAAGTAGCAAGCGTTCGATTGTTTTGCTCCGCAGCATCTCAGGGGCGATATACAGCAGGTTTGCTGAACCGTCAGCCACTTGTTGCACCGCACTGGCACGTTCGATTGGATCAAGAAGCCCGTTGATTGTTACCGCATCACTTATACCTCGTTCGGCAAGATTATCTACTTGGTCCTTCATGAGCGATTGCAACGGGGAGACGACTACCGTAAGACCGTGCGTGTTACGACCGGCCATTAAGGCAGGTAGTTGGAACGTAAGGCTCTTTCCGCCACCGGTTGGGAAAATGGTTAGTATTGACTCGCCGCGAATAGCAGCTTCCACTGCCTCCTGTTGCATCCTTTTCCCGTCAAATAGGCGGAATTCATTATATCCAAAGAATTCTTGAAGTCCTTTATGTGCATCCAGTTGATTCCTGCAGTACTCACATTCGCCACAGGGTGTGTTTCTCAGCTGATTCATCACACTGGCCATATGTGGATAGTTCCGTTGTACCCATGCCGGTGTAATACTCATAATATCATCTGCCCCAATAACGGCAAGGGCATAAGCCAACTCTATGGGATAACTATTGGTTAGCTTACTAATATTAACATTGCCACATATTTTACTATGATACTCAGTAATGATTAATGAGCTAATATCAGGTTTGGACGATGTCAGACGCCCGAAAAGAGAAGATTGGGTTTGTGGATAATACCCAACATATTTGAAAAAGCCACTAAACTCTGGTTTGTTGTGTAACAACTGATAGAGTATTTCATGTTTCTGCTCGGTAAGATGTTTCCACGCTTCCGCCTCATCAAAGAAGAGATCTTTGGCTTTTTTAGCATCGTTGACAGGGTTATTCAACTCTTCCACCTGGAGTTTGTCATCCTTTACCAAGCGGTGGTATGGTTTGTTTGGGAAGAGCAGTGGGGAAAGGGGTAATGTGTCAATATATATGTGTTTGCCTTTAATACTTGAGTATTTCAGATCAAACTTAATGATATTGTGTCCGCAAATATATTCACAATCGTAGATGAACTTTTGAAACTCATCCAAGGAGTGCGTATGTAATACAGCACCATCTTCGCGAACAACTCCGAAATCTTTTGCCTGCTTGTTTTGAAAGCTAACCTCAGTATCAATAAAGGCAATCATATTTCTTTTATGCCAATAGATTTAAGGTATTCGTAGGTGCTGTCATAAATCTCTGGTTTGCGGCTCTTGTCCTCATATTCACCAGCGGCATCTCTTTTATTGTTCCCTTCAGGAACACAAATTACCATTCCTTGACGTGCACGAGTCAAAAGTACGCGATACGCGTTTTCTTGATATTCTTGGTCTTGCTCTTGCCGTATGTCGTTCCATTTCGTGCTAGTGAATTGGTGATGCGTCCATTTTTTGTTATGGTATCGCAAATCACCATCCCAAACCACACATGTCCAATCCAGTTCCAATCCTTGAATATCAAATTCGGTGGCCGTATCTTCCAAAAAATATGAAGAACTGACATTATCCCTATCGGCCAAAAACCAGTTTACAACATCGATTTTACGCTTGATATCAATAGCCAAAGGACGTAATCGGGCAGCTTTTGAAGAAACAATCATTCCGTAGCGTTCAGAACCACGAGCATGTTGTTTGAGCCAATCTTTTGCTTTGTTAATGTCTCGGGTAAGTACGATGGGATATTTTGATGTTAGGCTTGAATACTCTTTCTGCGCATCTTCAACTTGAAAGTGAAGAACATGCTCAACCCAATTTGCCTGTCGTTCAGCACGGAAAGACCGCATGCTTACAGCCAAATGTAAATCTTTGTTGGGCGTGAGTTTCTTGACTTTGCTAATTTCCTCTTTCGTGTTTCCCTTCTCGTATGCTTCGTCCTTCAATTGATCAGAGATACAAACACGCCACTCAGGAAAGCGATTGTTGATTGCTTTAATCCACTCGCCAATACCCGCCTCACCTGTATGAATTTCTTGCCCACCGCCAACCAAACAAATAATAACAGCCCAATCTGGACGCAGATTAAGTGACCACACCAAGAACTCTGCCTCTGACATGGGGAAGTTTGGTACTTTCATTTTATTTCCATAGCTACCGCCACGCTTTAACCAATCTGCCAATTTGGACTTATTCCAACAGCGTTGAGCCTCGTCGAAGATGGCAATGTGCTCATATTCGGCATAACCATTTTCTTCTGTCCATTTAGCGAGATTAGGATCAATTGCTAAATCTTGTTGCCCTTCGATAATTGGAGTTTTTATCTTGTGAAGCATTCGTTCGCGATAGTCGGAGATTCCTTGTACCTTTGAACTCGCTTCACGTAGTGCATCGGATGCTTTTGTTGTTTTTTTCTTACCTTCGGCTTTCTCTCTAGCAATTTTATCTTTTGCTAATGCTGCTTGTAGTACTTTTACCAATGGGCCATTGCCAGACATATAAACAGCCTCTGCCTGTTCGGGGTTGTCACTCTCTCGATATTTTTCATCCAATAAAAATGCGACATTCAACCCCACAAGAGTTTTTCCTGCACCAGGAACACCTGTTACAAAACAGATTGTTTTCCCGTTGGTATCTTTTGTCTCTTGTACGACTTTCTTTACAAACTCTGTTGTTCGATGGATGGATGCAGCAGATGCCTCTGTACGGGTTATTTCTTCGACTTTGTTTTTTGCATACAAAGTTCGTGCTGCCTCAATAATGGTAGGAGTTGGTTGGTAATTACTAATTTCCCATCTATCAAAATCAATCTTATTACCCTTAACTTCTTGCAATATTTTGGCAATCGTAGAAGGTAGAGACGTGACATTACTAAAAATAGGAGTATATACTTGGTCGTGATAAGCGGAAGTCTCTAAAACTTGTTCAAAATTCTTTGCTTTGGTAGCAACAAGAATAGGAACAATCGGTGCTATCTCACTTTCTTTATGGAAATATTTCAGGTCAAGTGCATAATCTATAACCTGTTCAGCATCGGCCCTGAGATACTTCTTCTCGCCACTTTTGAACTCAATAACGAGAACGATTCCACGTAATAAGAGGACAACGTCTATCCGTTTTCCCATTCGAGGAATTGTGTATTCAAATATTATTTGCCCTTCCTCCCCACGATAAGGTTGTAGCGCTGATTGAAGAATATCTATCTCCTCTATCCAAGCACTTTTCTGCTCGGGAGCATTACCACCTTTGGCCAATAACCTTAACTCAATCTGTTCTGGGTCGTCATCCAGAAAAGCGGAAATTGATTTGCTATAGTATGAGTTTAAGGGCATTGCATTATTATTATTTAAGTGCTAATTCTAATCCTTCAGCCTAATCAAGGATGTTTTTTGACTCGTTATTTTTCTATCGTTCTTTCGTCGTTCTTTGTTCCCGCAAGTCTCCAATCGGGGATTATGCAATTATGAAAGACATGAGACTTGTGCGCCTAACGGCAATGCCTCCCAATGATTTTAGCCCGTGCACGCACGCGCGTAAGCGATTGCAAAAATACGAAGAAATATTGGATTAGCAAAAAAAGATTATCTTTCTCCTTCGTACGCCTGCCCTATGATAGCCCTAGCGTAGTGTCTTCATTCTTTGTTTTTGTGGTTGGTTACATGTCAGTCACATAAAATTTTATCTGTTAATCAGTATGTTATTATTGTGTTTTTGTTAATCTGTTACATGTCCGTCACATAAGGTTTACGCCCATTCTGGCAAATAAAAAATCGGTTTCTGTTGAAAAATTTTTTTGATGTAAGTAAATTAGTTGTATATTTGCAGACGAATCCAAGTGAGCCGGATTTGTAAAAAATACTGAAACTAATTGATTTAAATATTATGAAGAATAAGTATTACGACCTGATTGACCAGACTTTCGACTTCCCACAGGACGAATTCCGGACGGAGGACGGCGAACTCTATTTTCATGATATTCCTCTGATGGAAGTAATCAAACAATATGGAACACCGCTGAAGGTTACCTACTTGCCTAAGATTAGTTCCCAGATTCAGAGGGCCAAACGTATGTTCAACGTGGCTATCGCCAAGACCGACTATCGCGGCACCTATAACTACTGCTACTGCACCAAGAGTAGCCATTTCGCTTTTGTGCTCGAGGAGGCGTTGAAGAACGATATCAACCTGGAGACTTCGTCGGCTTTCGACATCAACCTGATTCAGGAACTGCATGCCCAGGGGTTGATAGACAAAGATAAGGTGATTGTCTGCAACGGTTTCAAGAAGGAACAGTATATCGAAAATATCGTGGGAATTTTCAACGACGGTTTCCGCAATGTGATTCCCATTTTGGACAACAAGAACGAATTCACTGTCCTCAGTGAGGCGGTGCAGGCGTCGGCCGAGGGGGCGGGCAATGAACCTATGTTGCTGGGTATACGTATCGCCGCCGAGGAAGAACCCAAGTTCGATTTTTACACTTCGCGATTGGGTATCCGATATCACGATATCGTGTCGTTTTACGAGAAGGAGATTAAACAGAATTCCCGTTTCCGGTTCAAGATGTTGCATTTCTTCATCAATACCGGTATCCGCGACACGGCCTACTACTGGAATGAGTTGGCGAAATGTGTGAATGTCTACTGCGACCTGAAGCGTGTGTGTCCCGACTTGGATTCGCTGAATATCGGCGGCGGATTTCCTCCGAAGGTGAGCCTGGCCTCGAACTATGACTACGAGTATATGGCGGAGGAGATTCTGGCGCAGATTAAGAATATCTGCGCCCAGCGTGGTGTCGAGGAGCCGAATATCTTTACCGAGTTCGGTTCGTTCACCGTGGGCGAGAGTGGCGCTACATTATATAGTATATTAGACCAGAAACAGCAGAACGACCGCGAGTTGTGGTATATGATCGACTCGAGTTTTATCACCACGCTGCCGGACACCTGGGGCATCAACCAGCGCTTCATCATGCTGCCCATCAACCACTGGGACTGCGAGTACCAGCGGGTGTTCCTGGGAGGACTGACTTGCGACTCGGAGGACTACTACAACGCCGACTCGCATGCCAACGCCATCTTCCTGCCGAAGTTGCAGAAGGACGAGCCTCTGTATATTGGATTCTTCCATACGGGAGCCTATCAGGAGAGCATCGGCGGCTATGGTGGCATCCAGCATTGCCTGATTCCCGCCCCGAAGCATGTCATCATCGACAAGGACGAGAACGGCGAATACACAACGAAGCTCTTCGCCAAAGAGCAGAGCTACAAGTCGATGCTTAAGATTCTGGGATATTGATTATTTCCCGCGGCCTTGGAGAATAATCTTGCCGGTGTAGACCATGATTTTGAGGTCGGTGGTGAGTGACATGTTGTCGAGGTAGAGGAGGTCGTAGCGGAGACGTTCGACCATCTCGTCGACATTGGAGGCATAGCCGTATTTTACCTGACCCCAGGAGGTGATGCCTGGTTTGACGCGCTGCAGGAGCAGATACTCCGGGGCGCGTTTCACTATTTGGTCGATATAGAACTGGCGTTCGGGACGGGGACCCACGATGGACATGGTGCCTTTGAGCACGTTGTAGAACTGCGGAATCTCGTCGAGGCGCACCTTGCGCATGAAGCGGCCGAAGGGCGTGATGCGCGGGTCGTCGTCCTTGGAGAGGGCGGGACCCGACTGCTCGGCGTCGACATACATGGAGCGGAATTTGTGCATGCGGAAGGGTCGGCCGTGGTAGCCGATGCGCTCCTGGGCGTAGAAGACGGGGCCCGGGGAGGTGAAGCGGACGATGAGGGCGGTGATGAGGTAGACAGGGGAGAGGATGATCATGGCTATGAGGGAGAGGAAGATGTCGGCAAGACGCTTGACAGAGTACTGCCATTCGGCCATGAGACGGTTGTTGATGACGATGAAGGGGGAGTGGAAGATGGAGTCTTGCTTGACGGAGCCGATGATGAGGTCGCGGGCGTCGGGGGTGAGCTTGATGATGAGGTCGGCGCAGTAGTTGAGGTGAAGGAGGATGTCGTTGATGTGCTCTTTCTCGGCTTCTTCGACGGCGATGATGACCTCCTCGATATGGTGTTGCTCCACAAGGGTGCGGAGGTCGTCGAGCGATCCTAAACAAGGCATCACTTTATCTAATGATGAGTGATGAGTGGCGGGTGATGAGTTGAGCTGGATGTAGCCGACGAAGAGGTTGCCGGAATAGGTCTCCTGGTTTTCGATGTCGAGGTAGGTGTGGAAGGCTTTGTTGCCGGAGCCGATGAGGAGGGTGGGGAAGCCTATCTGGCGGGTGTGGACGCGGTGGACGGTTTGCGAGGTGAGCAGCAGGCGCAGGGAGTAGGTGAGGACAAAGTGGACGGCGAGGAGGAAGAGGAAAGAGAGGTAGTGGTTGCGCGAGGGTCCCACGTTGTCGTCGATGAGGAGGAGGAAGAAGAGCACCACGGAGCCTATGAGGGAGGCGAGGGCGGTGTCGAGGAGCTCTTTGAGTCGGGCCTTGCGGAGGACATTGCGGTAGGTGCCCTGAATGGTGTAGAGGGCAAGCCATCCGAGAGGGACGATACAGAGTCCGAGCCAGAAATTGGCATCATTTATGAGGAGTGAAATGGAGTGAGAGGGAGTGAGGGGGAGTGAGAGGGGGGTGGGCTCGAGGACGAGTTTGCGGAATGTGAAAAGGGCTCCCCAAGAGAGGAGGGCTGCGAGGAAGTCGCAGAGGATATATTTGAGGGTTTGTTTTTTCTGCATGGATTGAGGAAGTTTAAGAGGTTTAAGAGGTTTGAGGGGTTAAAAGGGTTTGAGAGGTTCTGTTTTTTACCCGTTTAAGCATAGCGACTCTTTTAAACCTTTTAAGCGAAGCGAACTATTTATAGAACAGAAGCTGTGGTGATGACTTTGACGTTGTCGATGCGGACGTCGCCTTCTTCTCCGTAGGGGTTCAGGGCGGCGAAAGAAATCTTGAAGGATGGATTGTGGTTGAACCAAGACCAGGTGCGGCCGAGGTTGATATACATGTGTTGCCAGTTTTCGGAGGGGTTGACGACCATCACGCGTTGCTTTTCGGTGGCGCCGCCGGAGGTATAGGCGGACTCCATATAGACCTCGAAGCGGATGTCGGAGCGTGTGTCGAGTTCAAGGTAGACGGCGCGCGTGGGGTCGGCGACGTAGAAGTCGGTCTTGATGGAGAAGGGGACATTGGTGACGCTGTCGGGGACGTGCACGGAAGCATAGCCCTGACCGGAACAAGCCTCGCTGGCGGCGTATTTGTGCCAGACGATGGAGTCGAAGAGGGTGCTGAGTTCGGTGGGCTCGAAGGGCTCGAACATCTGCATGTCGGAGATGGAGATGGCATAGGTGGTGGAGAGGGTGTCGAAGCGGAGGGTGTCGCCGATGACGAGGGTTTGGCTGTTGATGCGGATGGGTTTGTAGAAAGTGTAGTAGGGGAGGGTGCCGGCGACGCCGCTATGTTTGACGGCGGGGTAGAACTCGAGGTAGTCGACCTCGCCGGAATGGAGCACGGGGACGGTGAAGGGCAACTGGAAGAGACCTATGGAGTCGAGTTTGGAGCTCTCGGGATAGTGGGCTACCACATAGCAGGCCACAATGTCGGATGTGTAGAAACCGGGTTCCAGCGAGATGGGGTTGGAAGTGGTGGGGACAACCTTGATGGCGTCGACATGCAGGAACGAGGGAGGGACGAAGTCCTTGTCATCGGTGCAAGCGGAGAAAAGTAGGATGGCGATTAAGATGAAAGGAGAAAGGTGGGAGGTGAAATTGTTGAGGCGGTGTTTTATTCTATGGGGGATGTTCATGTCGGTTCTTTTTTCGGAAAAATATCAATAATAACGCGCGCGAAACATTTTTATTTTGTCGGGTCGGTTTTTTTGTGTAATTTTGCATTTCGAAAGTCATAAAGTCATAAAGACATTGTGACAAAGAAATAAAGTCATATAGTTGTTATGAAGGAACTGGCGATGCATGTCTACGACCTGATGGAGAACTCCACGGCCGCCAATGCAAAGGATGTAAAACTGACGATAGTGGATAGTTTGAAGAACAACGACTTCCACTTCACTATAGAGGACAACGGCAAGGGGATGAGCCCGGAGTTTCTGGCCAAGGTAACGGATCCCTACACCACCTCTCGCACCACTCGTAAGGTGGGGCTGGGACTGCCGCTCATCAAGATGAACACGGAGAAGTGTGGCGGCGGCATGAAGCTGACCTCCGAGGTGGGCGTGGGCACACGGCTGGAATTCTGGTTTGAGCACAACAACTGGGACCGTCCGCCTATGGGCGACCTGCCGGGAACGCTGGTGATGCTGCTGTCGGCGCACGAGGACATCCATTTCGTTATCACCTACCGCACCGACGAGGACGAGTATGTGCTCGACACCGACGAGTTGAAGGAGGCCCTGGACGGGATGTCGATGAACGACATTCATATCATCAACTACCTGAAGGAGATGATTAGAGAGAACCTCGCGGCGATACATGCAAATGAATAGGTCTGTTTTCAGGATTGCCTTTGGCAAGAAATATTGGAAAATCTGAAAGAAAATCTTATTTTGATTGATTTTTAATTTGATTTTGAATGATTTCTACACGAAGTGTATAAACAAGCGGTATGAAACGAATTGGGGTTTTGAGTGATACGCATGGGACGGTTCCCAAGCAGGTCTTTGAGTTTTTCAAGGACTGCGACGAACTGTGGCATGCGGGCGACATCGGTCCTGGAGTGCTGGAGGAGTTGCGCGACTTCAAGCCCGTGCGGGCGGTATGGGGCAACTGCGACAGTTTTGCGTTGCACTATGAGTTGGAGGAGCGAGCCTTCTTCGAAGTGGAGGGACAGCGGGTGCTGATGACGCATATCGGCGGCTGGCCCGGTCACTATCCTTATGAGTTGAAGCGAACATTAGAATTGGCGAAGCCCGACATCTTCGTCTGTGGGCACAGCCATATCCTGCGGGTGATGTACGACAAGGAGTACAACTTCCTGCATATCAATCCCGGTGCTGCCGGCCGCTCGGGTTTCCACAAGGTGAGCACATTGGTGCGTTTCGTCATCGACGGGAAGCCCCAGGAGATGGAGGTGTTGGATTTTCCTAAGTATTAGTTTTTCTTTTTTGGCTCGTACTGCGCTATTATCACGCCAGAGATGACGATGATGATGCCGAGGAGTTTGAGCCAGGAGAAGGTCTCGGGATGGGCGAGTCCGGGGAGCGAGAGGGCCACGAAGAAGGTGACCACGGGGATAGCGTTGTTAAAGATGCAGGCTTCGGAGGCCCCGAGGTGTCGCACACCGCGGTTGTAGAAGACATAGGCCAGCGTGGAACAGCAGATGCCGAGGGCCAGCAGGAAAAGCCAGTCTTGGAATTGGAAGTTGAAGAATGAGAATTGAAAATGGTCGGAGGATGCAGAGAGAAAGGCCAGGGGGAGGTAGTAGACGAGCCCGATAAGGTTTTGGTAGACGGTGATGGTGACGGGCTGGTAGTGGTCGACAATCTTGACCAGTATCAAGGTGTATACGACGGCGATGAAGACGGCACCGAAGAGGAAGAGCAATCCTTTCAAACTGCCGGTGAGCGCTTCGCCTCCGACGAGCATGATACCCACACCTGCGAGCGACATCACGACACCGATGAGCATTGCGGGTTTGATGCGTTTGCGGTACCCCAGCCACATGCCGAAGGGCACAAAGAGGGGAATGGTGGCGATGATGACGGAAGCCAGAGAAGAGCTGACGTTGTCGATGCCGTTGGTCTCGCAGAGGTTATAGATAAAAGGCTCGCAGAGAGCCAGGAGGAGGAACCACTTGATGTCCTTGCGACGGACCCGTTCCAACTTGCGCGCCAGCGCCAATGCAGGTAGCATGACGGCGGTGGCTACAGCCATACGGAGAACGATAAGGATGGGAACGGTCATGTGGGGTACGTCGAGCAGCTCTTTGGTCATCACGAAACTCACGCCCCAGAAACCGGTACTCAATATGAGCAGAATATATGTCAGCGTTTTGCTGTTTTTCATTAATCCTTGACTATTAATCTGAACTTTAAACCTTAAACTTTAAACTTTTTTTAAAATGGGTAGCTGATACCGAAGTTGGTGACAATTTGAGAGAATGTCCAGTGCGGCGGGCGCCAGCGGAGCGAGGTCTCGTAGCCCGGGTCGTAGAGCGGGATGGCGAAGTCGAGTCGCAGAGTGGCCACAGAGACATTGAGTCGGAAACCCAATCCCACGCCTACCGCAATTTCCTTGAAGAATTCATTCCATTTAAATTCGCCTCCTTCATACAAGTCGGTGGGGTTGACAACCCAGATGTTGCCCATGTCGGCAAAGAGGGCACCCTCGAGGATGCCGGCGATAGGAAAGCGCTCCTCAAGGTTGACGACGAGCTGGAGGTCGCCGACGCGTTCAATCTCGCTATGGTCGGCACCGTCGAAACTGCCAGGACCCAGGTGGCGGAGTTGCCATGCACGTATCGTGGTGGGACCACCGCCATAGAAACTCTTCTCGTAGGGCATATCCTGCGAGTTGCCATAGGGGATGCCGATGCCGATGAGCGCACGCGCGACGAAGGTGTTGCGTGTACCGTGGTAATGGTAGCGGGTATACTCTCCCGTGAAACGGACATATTGCGAGAAAGGAACGTCGAAAAACTGGCGTACACCGTTGCTGTCGACATTGCCGTCGACGATGTGGCTGAAGGCGTTGAGGAGGTTGCCGGCGCTCTCGGCGGAGAAGCGGTAGACGGAGAAGTTCTTACGGAGGCCGAACTGCTGGCTGGAGTAGGAGAAGTCGTAGCGCGCAGCCAAGATGTAGTGGCTGGTATACTGGTAGACCATACGGAGAAGGTCGTCGTAGGAGAGAATACGACCGATGAAATCCGGGTCGAGGTTGAGGATATTCACAAAGGTGAGGTCGAAGGGAGTCAGTTGGTGCTGTGCTGTTTTGCTGTTCAAACCAGTACCTATGCGTTGTGTCCACGAATAACCGAAGGAGGTGTTGAAAATGACGCGCTCGAACCAGTAGCGATACTGGTAGCTGCCGCCAATAGAGAAGAGTGTGTGGGGCCGGGTACGCTGCCAGGGAATATAGGAAGAGAAAGGGATGAGAAATTCAGGCATGTCGAGCGAGGCATCGAGTCCCGCCTCGAAAGCATTGAAGTTTTCGTAGAATCCACTTCCACCCGTGCCACGGAAAATCTTTTTTGGTAGCTCGAGAAGCAATGAGCTTTTTACCTTCAACAACTCGGCACCTCCGAAGATGTTCTTGTGCTGGTATTCGAGTGCTGTCTCAACTCCCAGATTACCATTGGAGAAGAAGTTGCCGCTTTCACTAGTGCCGATGGGAGAAGCGTTGGTTAGTTCTAATGAGAGTGCGATAGATTGCTGTGTTGTGTTGATTAGGCGCACATGTGCATCTACCAACGGCAGGCTGTCGGACGAGAATGGCGACTCGCTGAACTCGACGTTGATATATTTGAAATTGCGCAGGTTGAGCAGTGAGTTATAGGTGTTGGTGATGTAGCGCGGACGATAGGTCATACCGGGGAACAGCATTAGCGACCGGCTGATGGTCAGCGGCTTCAGTGTCATCGGCTTGTCGTAGACGAACTGATAGTCGAAGGCTTGTCTTACACCGGCATAGTTGTAGATAAGTGTGTCGTAGGTTGACTCGCCCGAGCGTAATCCTGCCGTGCTGTTGGGGTACACATAGATGTTGTTGATGTGGTATACACGCAGATTCCGTCCATCCACATGCACGTCGATTGAAAGTCTGTGGTGGTGATAGGTTGTGTCCACCATGAATGTCACGTTGTCTGTTGTGGCGTGGTAGTAGCCCTCTTCACGTAAATTGTTCACAATGCGTGTGCGTTCCGCAGCGATCTTCTCCTGGTCGTAGGGGTCGCCCGCCCGCAGAGGCGAGTCTGCCCTCCAGCGTTCCAGCAGTTGCAGCACGGTGTCGTTGTCGCAGAAATATCGGATGTCGTCTACGACATAGCGTTGTGTGGCGCTGATATGGTAGGCGATGGAGATCTTTCTGTTTTTCAGTCGAGTAGTGTCGAAGGTGACGGTGGAGTTGAAGCATCCCTTTGATTCCAGCAGGTGCTGCAGTTGCTTTGCGGTTTGTAGTGTCTTACCCTCGTCATAGATGACGGGTTCCTGTCCCAGATTGCGCCAATAGTTTCCCCAGAAGCTGCTGTCTGTAGGATTTGCCACACAGTAGACCCTTATTCCTACAGGGATTCCCAGCACCTTGGTGTTGGGATGCTGGAGGTAGTAGTCCTGCGATTTTTTCAGTGCTTCCTTTACCTCGGGAGTAACAGCACTGCTGTCGGCCATCACCACCGTTTGCTCAGTCTTGTAGAGCAGACTCTCGCCCTCTCCGAGATATTTCTCGAAGCTGCAGCTTGTTGTCAACAGTACCGCGAGGGTTAGAAAGGTGATATATAGTGCTCTATTTTTCAATGGTGTTGAGGATGATGTGGGTGCTTCCGAGATTGATGTTCATATAGTTGGTGCAGGCTTGGGAGGCGTTGGCGTAGGCTGTGGGGTCGGTGAGCAGAGGAGTGAGATGGGCGGCGAGTTCATTGGCATCCAGGTGGCTCCATCCGCCACCGCGGGCAATGATATCGTGTGCTTCTTGGAACTTGTGGTAGTTGGGGCCGAAGAGGACGGGCTTGCCGAAGGTGACGGCTTCGAGGATGTTGTGGATGCCCACGCCGAAACCGCCGCCAATATAGGCCACATCGGCATAGCGATAGAGTTTGGAGAGGAGGCCAATGTTGTCGATGATGAGAACTTTATGATGGTTTGGTTGTTTGATTGTTTGGTTGTTTGAGTTTTGTGCAGCGTCAGCACTCAAGCATTTAGAGTAGCGGATGCTGTCGGGAAAGAGTTTCTCGATGGCTTGCAGGTGTTCCTCGCTGATGACATGCGGCGCAAGAATGATTTTGACTGCCTGAATGTTTGATTGCTTGATTGTTTTTGCTATCAGTTCCTCGTCCGGGGGCCAGGTGCTACCGGCAACGAGCACTTTGCCGTCGTGGTCTTTCAGGAAGGCTTCCGCCACGTCGTTGCGTTCGGCGGCAACAGCAATCTGGTGCACACGGTCGAAGCGGGTGTCGCCTGCCAGCGAGCAGTGTTCGATGCCGATGCCTTGCAGCAGTCGGAGGCTCTCCTCATTCTGAACGAAGAGGTGGGCGAAACAGTGCTTTAACTGACGGCGAAACCAGCCACCATACCATTTGAAGAAATATTGGTTGGGACGGAAGATGGAGGAGAAGATGTAGGTGGGGATATTGCGGCGTTTCAGTTCGCCGAGGTAGTTGTACCAGAACTCGTACTTCACGAAGAAGGCGATGGTGGGATGGTAGGTGTCGAGCAGTCGGCGCACGTTGCGTGGAGTGTCCATGGGAAGGTATATCACGCGGTCGGCATGGGCGTAGTTTTTGCGCACCTCATAGCCGGAAGGGGAGAAGAAGGATACCAGCACACGATAGTCGGGGTGTCGCTCGCGGAAGGCTTCCAGTACGGGGCGTGCCTGTTCGAATTCTCCGAGGCTGGCGGCATGAAACCAGGCGGTCTTGATTGCTTGATTGTTTGATTGTTTGGTCAAGCTTTCTTTCCAGCCATGCACCATGAGGCGGGCGTTCTTGTGTCCGCATAGCGCCGCTACGCGGATGCCCAGCGTATAAAGGTAGATGCCTATGGTATAAAAAAATCTCATTTGTCTTATCTCCTTATCTCCTGTCTCCTTATCTCCTAGTAGTAATAGTAATCATACGAGGTGCGTCCCGTCAGCGGGAAGAGCCACGAAAGTTTCACACCCACCATAAGGTCGAAGTAGCGGCTGTCGTCCTTGCCATTGAGACCCATGACGTTGTCGATGATATAGGGACGTGTGGACCAACTCCAGCACTGACTGGCGAACAGTTCCACCTTGAAGTTGATGTAGTTGATATAGTTGCTCATGTAGAGGAATCCGATGCTTTCTGTCAGTATCACGCCGTGGCGCAGATGGTCGTAGAGCCTTCCGTAGGCATCGTTCACCTGCGGCACCAAGCTCTCGTTCATGTCCTGCGAGTGGGCGGTCTTCTGCATGAACCATCCACCACTCAACTTCACGAAAAGACCCGAGTTGGGGTTCTTCGACATGATGGGGAAGAGCCGAGCTATACCGGGACGGACAGAGAGTCCGCGGTTGTACATCGTCACCACGCCGTCGGTGCCGCCCCAACTCATGAGATAGCCCTGTGAGGTATAGATATCGCCCATGCGTTCGGCGCGTTGCGTCAGGTTGTCGCTGTTGTAGCCGAACCAGAGGTCGCCTTCCAGCGTCACCATCCAATTGTTTTGATATTTGTAGTCGCATTCAAATCCGAAATCCAGATACGGACCTTCGTACAGTTCTTTCATAGACCCCCCAGTGAGTCCCAGGCTGTTGCTGCCAGACAGAGGCGTTTGCGCGCCGAAGGAGAAACCAATGATATGACACTCCAATGTGTCGACCTTCAATTTCACTTGCGCTCTCGTTAGTGTGGGCAACAGTATGGCCGTCAGTGCTATTATCCAAATTTTATTTCTCATGTCAAAAAAAAGTTGTATTTTTGCAACTCGTTTATGAAACGACTAACACCACAAATTATTGTGTAATAAATAAAAAAATAATGGTTATGGGTTATAGGTTATGGGTTATAGACGCTACGCAGTCGAAATGTCGACATTGTGAGGCGGCAGCCCTCAATAACCAATAACCTATAACCTGTAACCTGTAAAAAAATGGCAAAAGACTTTTCTAAACGCAGTGAGAACTACTCCGAATGGTATAACGAACTGGTGGTACGTGCCGATTTGGCTGAGCAGAGTGCCGTTAGAGGCTGCATGGTGATAAAACCTTATGGCTATGCCATCTGGGAGAAGATGCAGCATCAGTTGGACAGCATGTTCAAGGCTACGGGTCACGTCAATGCCTACTTCCCCCTGTTCATCCCCAAGAGTTTCCTCAGCCGTGAGGCTGAGCATGTCGAAGGTTTCGCCAAGGAATGTGCCGTGGTGACCCATCACCGCTTGATGAACGACCCCAACGGCAATGGTGTCGTTGTCGATCCCGCCGCCAAACTTGAGGAGGAACTCATCGTGCGTCCCACTTCTGAGACCATCATTTGGAGCACTTATAAGAACTGGATCAAGAGTTATCGCGACCTCCCTATCCTTTGTAACCAGTGGGCAAACGTCGTGCGTTGGGAGATGCGCACCCGCATGTTCCTCCGTACCGCCGAGTTCCTCTGGCAGGAAGGCCACACCGCCCATGCTACCCGTGAGGAGGCCGAAGAGGAGGCACGCAAGATGTTGGATGTCTACGGCGACTTCGTAGAGAACTATATGGCAGTGCCCGTCATCAAGGGTCACAAGAGCCCCAACGAGCGTTTCGCCGGCGCCCTTGACACTCTCTGTATCGAGGCTATGATGCAGGATGGTAAAGCATTGCAGGCTGGTACCTCGCACTTCCTTGGTCAGAATTTTGCCAAGGCTTTTGAAGTGCAGTTCCTCAACAAAGAGAACAAACTCGAGTACGTCTGGGCCACCTCGTGGGGTGTCAGCACCCGCCTGATGGGCGCCCTCATCATGACCCACTCCGACGACAACGGTCTTGTCCTTCCTCCGCGTCTGGCGCCCATCCACGTTGCCATCGTCCCCATCTGCAAGAGCGACGAGCAGCAGCGTCAGCTCGACGAGCATATCGCCCCGATAGTGAAAGCCCTCGAAGCCAAGGGCCTCGTGGTGAAGTACGACAATCGTCCGGAGTACAAGCCCGGCTGGAAGTTCACCGAGTACGAGTTCAAGGGCGTCCCCGTGCAGCTGGCCATCGGTGCCCGCGATATGGAGAACGGCACCTGCGAGGTGCGCCGTCGCGACACGCTCGAAAAGGCCACGCTGCCCCTCGAAGGCATCGCCGACCACGTCTACGACCTCATGGAGGATATTCAAAAGAACCTCTTCAGGAAAGCCGCCGACTTCCGCGCCAGCATGACCCGCAAGGTCGACACCTGGGAGGACTTCAAGGTGGAAATCGAGAAGAACGGCTTCCTGCTCTGCCACTGGGACGGCACCCCCGAGACCGAGGAGAAAATCAAAGAGGAGACCAAGGCCACCATCCGCTGCATCCCCTACGACGCCCCCGAGGAAGAGGGTAAGTGCATCTACAGCGGCAAACCTTCCCACCGCCGCGTCGTCTTCGCCCGCAGCTACTGATTTTAGAGGTTAGGCGACAGCAGTTAAGTAGATAAAATGTGCCCGCGCCATTCGGCGCGGGCACCATGTTTTATATATGCATTGTTAGTTCTGTCTGTCGCGCACCGCACGTACAGAGAGACCGATGCAGCGGTATTTGACATCGATTTCGTCGCGGGGTTTGTATACATTGAATAACCAAGCAGTGTTCGGGCCATAGGATTCCACCGAACTCGACCAATAGCCGCCGTAGTTGCCTATGCCGTAGCAACTCGACTCTTCGCGGCTACCAGCGGCTGGCAGGAAGATACTATTGCCGTTGGAAGCGGTCAGAAGGCATCCGTAAACTCCGTTGAGTGTGGTCCAGGATCTGGTGGTGTGGGATTTCAATTCCTGCCACTCTTCTTTTGTCGGTGTTCGGGCACCTTCACCGAGGTTAACCGTGGCAGCATCGTCAGAAGCCTCAAGGGTGGACAGGCTGTCCGAGTAGTCGTAAAGGCCGTACAAGGGCTGTTCGCAGTATTTTGTGAGTTCATAGGGGCCGCTGCCGTAGGCGTAGTTGCCCCAGCTATACTCCTCTTTCGGCGAGGTTTCGCCCCAAGCATAGTAGTTTCCGAATCCCTCCGGTTTTTGGGCCCCCACGTTACAGTTGGCCCACAGCAGACCGCTCGGCAAACCGAGGTCTACCCAGGTCAAGTCGCCTCCTCCTTCATTGGATGTAGTGTTGTCTTTTGAGCAGGCGGTCATCAGCATTGTTGCCGAAACCATCAGGGAGATTCCTAAGAGATAAATAGATTTTTTCATGATGATATTTTTGATAAAGATTGATTCAAGTTGGGTTCTAAAAAAGTTTTTACAGTTTATTTATCGTGAAATGGTGTTTTATAATGTTGAATACTTGATTATTAATTTAGAGAGCTTGTCTTGTTTTTACGTCACAAAATTACGATAAATATGTTAGTTTACAATTTTTTTTTGCGAATCTTTTTTCTTGCTATCATATAATGTCAAAAAAATCAATGAATTAAGGTGGGTTCGGAACCTACCTTAAGATAAACAAATGAATTCTAATTATTTAATTTATAGAACTCCCTTTTATAATAACTCTATGCCATCTCTATACCAACTCTATGGTGACAAGGAGGTACCTCCGATGTTTCCTCAGTGTACAACAAATCATCGTGGAGCTGCCCACCGAGAAAAAAAAACAGAAGTATCTTGTATGCTATAACGTTAAAAAATGTTAATGTTTTAAAATTTTGGCATTCGTTACTAATTTAATAGAGAAAAGCCAAAATTCAAACATCATGGGAAAAACTAAAGTCACAGATAACAACCGCACGAAAACACAACATTCAAAATTGACGCTCCTCTCCGCCATCGAGAGCGTGGTCGAAGGCGCCAAAGGCTCGATGTTTTGCGACCAGTTCTTCATCGACCGTAAGGTAGAACTGAAATTCCTTGCCGATAGTTATGGCATTACACCCCGCCAAGCGGCTCTATTCTGCGTCTGTATGGAGAAGGGTCCGCGTCGCATCGACTTCGACGACCTAGCCTCCTTCCTTGACCTCAGCACCATTCGCATCCTTAGTTACGCTTCCGACATCGATGCCCTTGTCCACCGCCGCCTGTTGCGCTACCGCGACGCCAAAGATGAGGATCAGTTCGATGTGCCCACCACAGTTATCAAAACCCTCAAGCATAACGAGGTTTATCAGCTGCCCAAGCGCACGGGGCTCGACGCTGGCAGCATGATGGAATACATGAATATGTGGTTCGAAGACCTCGATAAAGACGCCGTCTCCGCACGCGAGTTGATGGAAGAGATGAAAGCCATGATAGACGAGAACCCGCAGGTGGCTTTGGCGCAGAAGATCAAGTCGCTCGACCTCCTGAATGATGAAGATATGTTGATGTTGCTCTTTTTCTGCCACAAACTTATCAATAATGACGATGATGACATCCGGTTCGGAGAACTCGAAGACCTATTCCCCGACAAAGCCGACTTTGGTAGAGCCAAAACACATCTGCGCCGAGGTGACCACTATTTGATAGAGGACGGATTGATAGAGCACCACTGCGTCGACGGTATTGCCGACAACACACGCTATAAGCTCACCGAAGAGGCAAAACGCGACCTTCTCGGCGAGTTCCATATCAGTGGAACCGACGAAAAACTTTCCGATGTGCTGCTGCCCGAAAACGTAAACTCCAAAGAACTATTCTATAACGACAGCGTGAGCCGCCAGGTCGAGGAACTGACCTCGCTGCTGGGGGAGGAGCAGTACAAAAAGATTCACGAGCGCATGAGGCAAAAGGGCTTCCGTCAGGGGTTCACCTGCCTCTTCCATGGAGGCCCCGGGACGGGCAAGACAGAGACGGTGTACCAGCTGGCACGCCGCACGGGGCGACAGGTGATGGTGGTCGATGTGCCGCAGATCAAGAGCAAGTGGGTGGGCGAGAGCGAGAAGAACATCAAAGCCCTCTTCGACCGCTACCGCGCGCTGGTGGCGAAACTCGACGTCGCCCCGATCCTCCTCTTCAACGAAGCCGACGCCATTATCGGCATCCGCAAGCAAGGGGCGCAGAACGCCGTCGACAAGATGGAGAACACGATTCAAAACATCATCCTGCAGGAGATGGAGACCTTGGACGGCATCCTTATCGCCACCACCAACCTCACGGAGAATCTCGACAGCGCCTTCGAGCGCCGCTTCCTTTACAAGATACGCTTCGAGAAGCCCGACGCTACGGTGCGCTCGAAGATTTGGCAGACGATGATTCCCGACCTACCAGAGAACATCACCGTCGCCCTCGCCGAGAGGTACGACTTCAGTGGCGGCCAGATAGAGAACATCGCCCGCAAGTATGCCGTCGGCTGTATTCTGCACGGGGATGCGGAAGACCCACAAAGCACCCTTGAGGAGTTATGCACCAACGAGCGCATCGTGGGTCACCAAAGCGAGAGGAGAATAGGCTTCGCAAAATAAAATTTGGTAAAAACATTTATTATTTGTAATTTTGCAAATTCAAATCAGTCTATTATGGCACTATACGAAATAAAAAACGGAGTGGGTATCATACCCGATGGTACAAAAGTAGTTAGAACGGATGTGTTCCGTGGAAGAACCGACCTGACATCGGTGGTGCTCCCTGCATCGGTAAAGCAGATTGCCGCCGGCGTATTCCTTGGATGCACCAATTTGGAAATGGTAAAGCTTCCCAAGGGCACAGTCAGGTTGGAGTTCACCGATAGCCGACGGACGTTCACCATCACCGAAGACTACCCCTTCGAGTCTCTCACCCTCGAACCCGTAACGCAGCAGGGCCTTATCGTCAAGCTCCTGAGGAAGGATGATATTGATCCGTTCGAGTAAACAAATACACTTTAAATCTATATTGGCATGGCAAACAAGCATAGTCAACCATCCTTCCAGAAGTTAGTCGACCAGTATGTCTCGGATATGAAAAACTATGGGCATCTGAAACCTGGAACAATTAAAAATTACAACACCTGGTTAATAGCCATTGACAAGTGGAATAATGGGGATTCCGTTAAATGGATTGAGAAAGCCCTTAAGGCAAAGAACATCATTAAAGATATTGAAAAAAGCTTTAATAAATTAAACTCCTCCAAGCCTGTTGGCAAAAGTGAAACCGATTATTTATCCAGTTACAAATCATTTGCCAAATGGTTAATTGGATACTATCACGCAAACATCTGGTTGTCTTTGGACACTCAGACCGATTTAAACTTTTGTCGACTGATTGCAGAAAACGCGCTTTTTTGTAGCTACGATGTAGCACAAGAAGTGAAAAAAGGAACAATGGGAGGGGAAAACAACGAAGGGAACATTTACTATTCTTGGTATAACTGCCGTTATCAACGAAAAAAAAATGGACAAACAAAGGGGACTACTGTTATTGGCTCTAATGTCATATATGACGATAATACAATGGCCCAAGTTGCCATCAAGAATGCAGTAAAACTATCTTTACCCCACTTAAAGTGCGTTGACTTCAAGGATTATATGGCATGCCATATATGGGATAAAACATGCTACGACAGCCGATTTCACACCAGCGTTTTCAATTTGGTTCTTGTTCCTAAGGCTATAGCAGGTTTAACAGATTTCAATGATGCTGTAAAGGAAATGCTGCAATATGAATCAGCACGCAGATTTGGTGTCTATCCTGAAGGAACTAACAAACCCAAGGAACCTAAAAACTTTAAAAGGATTGCAGTATGGCGTCAACAGAATGAACATGACAAAGCCCATTTTTCCTCTCGCAAATTTAAAGAGTTGAAATAGAATATATAATAATCCATAAACTAAATACATTAGCAATATGCCCAATCTCTCTAAATCAAAATACTTTTCTTATTGGCAGTGTCCGAAGAAGTTGTGGTTGGAGACGTATAAGGCTTCTGAACGGGAGCCAGACGACCCTTCGACGCTGGCACGGATGGAGTCGGGTACAAGAGTAGGAAAGCTGGCGCATCAACTGTTTCCCAATGTGGTAGATGCCACCGTCACCGACGCCAATGGCAATCCCGACACGGCAGCGATGATTGCCCGCACACAGCAACTGATTGATGCTGGCACCTCCGTGATAGCTGAGGCGGCCTTTTCCTACAACGGCTGCTACTGTGCCGTCGACCTGCTGGTGCGGACACCCGACGGATGGGATATCCACGAAGTGAAGAGCAGCAGCTTCCCCGAGCAGGATGGTTCGCCCTCGGAGCTAAAGAAGTACGCTCCCGACATCGCCTATCAGAAATGGGTACTTACCCAGTGCGGCGTTAACGTCACAGGTGCCCACCTCGTATGCCTCAACGCCGAATATGTGCGTCACGGAGCCCTCGACATTCAGCAGCTCTTCGTCATCATCGACATGCAGAACGTTGGCATCAAAAAGCCAGTGGACCTGATAGCCGATGAATACCTCAAAGTGCCTGCCAACGTTGCCAAAGCCCAGAAGATGCTTGCCGACAGCCAGACGGAGCCCAACGAAGACCTCGACCACCACTGTGAGAAACCCTACCCCTGTCTCTTCTGGGACTACTGTAGCCGTCATCTCCCCAAGCCATCGGTATTTGACGTCTATGGGAAAAGTACAGGGAAAGGTGACCCCATATTCTATCTCGACAAAAAACTGGAGAACTACCGTGCTGGCCGTGTGTCGTACAACGACTTAGTGGGTCAGCCGCTGGGCATCATCCAGCGCATGCAGGTGGAGCGACAGACGCACATCGACGCTTGCGCCATTCGCAGTTTCCTTAACACCCTGCGTTATCCGCTCTACTTCCTCGACTTCGAAACCATGCAGTTCGCCGTGCCGGAATACGACAACTCGAAACCCTACCAGCAAATTACCTTCCAGTATTCGTTGCATATTGTAGAAAATCCCAACACCATCTGCGAAAAAAAGGGCCACGGCTATCTGCCGCCCAGCGACGGCAGCGACCCTCGCCGCAAGCTGGCCGAAGACCTATGCGCATATATCCCTATGGGAGCCTGCACGGTCGTCTACAACGACACTTTCGAGAAGTCGCGTCTCAAGGAGATGGCCGCCCTCTATCCCGACCTGCGCGACCACCTGTTGAGCATACGCGACGGCATTTGCGACCTGCTGGTGCCCTTCCGCGAAGGCCATTACTATCTCCCCGCCATGGGTGGCTCCTTCAGCATCAAGAGCGTCCTCCCGGCACTCTTCCCTAATGACCCCGACCTCGATTACCACAACCTCGCTGGCAGCGTCCACAACGGCGGCGAAGCAATGACTATCTTCCCACAAATCAAGGATATGCCCTCGGCAGAAGCGAAAGCGGCACGCGACTCGCTGCTCGAATACTGCAACCTCGACACCTGGGCAATGGTGAAACTGTGGCAGAAACTGATGGAAATAAATAATGGTTAAAATGTTATAGTTGATATAGTCGGTGTATCTATGGATAAAAAGATTAAAGAACTCGTTATACCGGAAGGAACGAAAGTGATTAATATCGACGTAACTCGCCCTGGATGCAATCCGGAAGATGGATACCCTGTTCTGCAGGAGCCCTTTACGGTCAAGGTGCCCTCGTCGGTGACGAAAATCGGCTCTTTCGCCTTTGAATGTTGTACCGGCCTACAGCACATCAATATACCATCCTCGGTGACCACCATCGAACAGCGGGCATTCAGAGGCTGTACGGGTTTGACCAACATCGAACTGCCCGACTCGGTGACGGAGATTGGATGGTACGCTTTTGCCGAATGTACGGGGTTGACTACATTCAGGATACCCCGTTTAGTGACGGTGATTATGGATAATCTGTTTGAAGGCTGTACAGAGCTGACGAGCATCGAGATACCGATGTCGGTGACTGAGATTGGCTTGGAGGCTTTCAAAGACTGTACGGGGTTGAAAAGCATTAAGTTGCCCGCATCGCTTAAAGAACTGTCGCCATGTGCTTTCGAAGGATGCACGAGTTTGAGACATATCGTGATTCCCCCGTCGGTATCGTTGATTGACGATATCGCTTTCGCCCGCTGCTTCGGGTTGGAGACCGTTACCTTCGAGGGCTGCATTGATGAAATCGATGAAGATTCATTCAAAGACACCACGCTGAAGGCCATCTATGTTCCAGAAGGGAAGGTCGACCATTACAAAAAGGCCCTCCCTCCGGATCTGCATCCGATAATCGTTGAACAATCAAAAAAAGAAGAAAAGTGATAATAGGCTCTATTTCATTTTACTTGTCAACTTATTACCAGGACGATGCGAAGAGAATACTTGAACGCGCACAACATTTCCTGAAAGAAATTGACCCCAAGGTGACCCCTTTCGAGCTGTATAGGTTCGGCAACTATAAATGGTCGGTGGGATGCACCAGCGACCCGGCATCGGCTCCGGCACACGAAAGAGCATTGAAACAAGCGGTGCAGGAATTCCCCGAGATGGTGCTGCACTATCAGGAAATCAGGGATGAATGGTACGGACGCAGCGCCCCCGTCGAGCAATCTATCACCATCGACGAGACGATGAACGTGGAGGAGTTCGGCAAGCTGTTCGACGATTTCCTCGGTGGAAAGGCCATCGTGCGCGTGTGGCGCGACAAACAGCGACTGACGGACACGCCGCTCAAGGAGATACTGAAGCTGATACAGTTAGACGAGATTTGTCTGTCCGACACTCTCACCGTAGCCGAAGCCGAGAAGCAACTCACCGACTGCTTCGTCGATGGCTGTTTCGTCGACATCTATCCCAGATATGGCAATTGTCGCATAACGAAGGATATGCAACTGAAAGACATCAAGCACATCGGCGGCAAGTTGCATGATTCGTTCGATTCAAAACTATGTGAGAAGTATTAAGATAATGAAAAAAGGATACAAAATAACAAATAACGGGTTGGGCTTCATACCCGAAGGAACGAAGGTGATTGCTAAAGAAGCCTTCAGCCAATGTACCGAACTTACATGGGTCATCATCCCCGATTCGGTAACGGAAATTGAGGATCTCGCCTTCTCTGATTGCACCAATCTCACCGACATCATATTGCCCAACTCATTAAAGAAAATTGGCTGGTGCGCTTTCGCCGGTTGTACCGGCCTCACCGAAATTAAGATTCCCAACTCGGTCGAGACAATAGACGATCGCGCGTTCGCTGACTGCACAGGCCTTACCAGCATCACTCTTCCCGATACAATTGAGGAACTTAAATCTTGGGCTTTCGCTGGTTGCACCGGCCTTACTAACATAGTAATCCTTACACGCATTGTAATACCCGATTCAGTGAACCTCATCGACGATATCGCCTTCGAAGGATGCACGTCGCTGACTATTGCCGACTTCGAGGGTGCTGTGGAAGAGATAGGTGAAGCAGTATTCTACGAATGCGACCATCTGGCCAAGATACTGGTGCCGTCAGGTCTGACCGACTACTACAAAGAACGCCTCGACGAAGAGGTGCACAATTTGATAGAGGAGAAAGCCCCCGTGGTTAATTCCATCACCGAACATGTGCTGAGCATCACCGACACGATGACCGTCGGAAAATTTAGCCATTTCTTTGATTATCTCTTTGACGGGAAAGCTGAGATACGCATTTTTTGGAACAAAAAGCGTCAACTTGATGAGGTGCTGCTAAAGGGACTTTTCAATCCCAATCACGCTGCCGAGCTGTCGCTCGACAGCAGTATAACTGTGGACGAAGCCGAGAAAGCCCTCTCCAACTGCTTCATTGCGGAGAGCTTCGTCGATATCTACCCCAGAAATGGCTACTATCGTATAACGAAGGATATGCCCCTGAAAGATATCCGACATCTCCAGGCCAAATTATAGGTAGTTTAAAACGGAAGGATTTCGACGAAAATAACAATCTGTACAATATCTTTTGTTAATTTCCGTTAACGGAACAAATACTAACCAATAAAAACTATTGCACTATGAAGATTTGTAACAAGATGTTTGCCGAATGTTTAGGTACATTTGTGCTGGTGCTCGGCGGCTGCGGTACCGCGCTGTTCGGACACGTCGGATTCCTGGGTGTGGCCATCGCCTTCGGCCTCACCGTCATCGCCATGGCCTACGGCATAGGCCATATCAGCGGCGCCCACCTCAACCCCGCCGTCTCGTTCGGCGTGTGGGTGAACGGCCGCATGAGTTTTAAGGAGATGCTGCTCTACTGGGTGAGCCAGATTGTGGGTGCCGTCATCGCCGGCGCCGTGCTGCTGCTCATCTGGAAGTCCACCACCGACGCCGCCACAGGTGTCTTCGCCGCCAACGGCTTCGGCGCAGACTTCGCCGCTGCTACGGGCAACGCCGACTACCAGAGCATCTGCACCGGCGGCGCCTTCTTGGTCGAGGCCCTGCTGACCTTCGTGTTCCTGATGGTCATCCTCGGCGTCACCGACAGCCGACACGAGAACGGCAAGTTCGCTGGCCTCGCCATCGGCCTCACGCTGGTGCTTATCCACCTGATTTCCATTCCGCTGACCAATACCAGCGTCAACCCCGCCCGCTCTCTCAGTCAGGCGCTTTTCAGCAATGCCGACGGTTGGTGCGCCATGGGTCAGCTGTGGCTCTTCATTGTAGCTCCGCTCGTGGGCGCTGGCCTTGCCGGTCTAGCCTACAAGTGTCTGGCTCCGAAGGAGAAGTAACCTCCAGATGCTCCATACAAGCCGCCCCTCTCTCGGGGTGGCTTTTTTGTGTCCGATGGATACTTGGGAAGGATGAAAAACGCATCGAAAACATATCAAAAGCGAATCAACTCCTACCATGGTAGGACATGGGTAGGACATGGGTAGGAGTTGGGTAGGAGTTGGTAAGGAGATGGTATTGATTTAGTGTTAGTTGCGTGTGCCGGAAAAATGGCCTTTTTCGGGTGTTTCGCAATTAGAGCGATTCTTTGACTATGTTGCTGGTGCTCAGTGTGATAGGCTCGATGGTGTTGGCAAGGGAGGGGTCGTAAGGACGTGCGACGCGGATGTAGTTGTCGGTCCAGCCTTGGATGAGTTGATGATTGCTTGATTGTTTGATTGTTTGATTGTTTGAGTGGGGTGTGGATTCCCAGAGGACGGGGCGTGTCTTGCCGAGTTGGCTGTCGATGAACTCCTGATGTTTCTTCTCGCTGAGTTCGAGGAGGCGGGCGGTGTGTTCGTGGCGAACGGGGATGGGTATTTTTTCGCCGAGTTTCAAGGCTGCGGTGCCGGGACGGTCGCTGTAGGTGAAGACGTGAAGATAGGAGATAGGGAGTGAGTCGATGAACGAGAGGACTTTGCGGAATTCCTCCTCATTCTCTCCGTTGAATCCGGCCATCACATCGGCTGCAATACAAGCATCGGGCATTACGGCTTTGATTCGTTCCAACTTACTGCGGTAGAGGGCGGTGTCGTAGCGACGATGCATGAGTTGGAGCACATGGTCGCTGCCGGCCTGCAGGGGGATGTGGAAGTGGGGGAGGAAGGCGCGGGAGTGGGCAACGAAGTCGATGATGTCATCGGTGAGGAGGTTGGGCTCAATGCTGGAGATGCGATAGCGGAGGATGCCTTCTAGTTGATCTAATCCTTCTAGTAGGTTCAGGAAAGACTCGCCTTGGTGTTGTCCGAAGGTGCCTGTGTTGACACCAGTGAGTACTACCTCCTTGGCTCCGCTGTCGGCGATGCGGCGGGCGGCGCAAAGGGTCTCTTCGATGGTGGCTGAGCGCGAGCGTCCGCGGGCGTAGGGGATGGCGCAGTAGGTGCAGAAGTAGTCGCATCCGTCCTGAATCTTGAAGAATATGCGCGTGCGGTCCTCACCGGAATAGGAGAGTAGCCGCTTGCTGTCGTTGCCGAGCACTTGGGTTACGCCCGGCATTTTGCTAATCTCTTCGGTGGCTACCTGGGCGAAACAGCCCATGACGACGATTTGGGCGTTGGGGTTGAGACGGTGAGCCTGACGGATGGCGTTGCGGCATTTCTTCTCGGCCACCGCGGTGACGGTGCATGTGTTGACGATATAGAGGTCGGCCACGCTGCCCCATTCAACAATGGTGTTTCCCTCTTCGCCGAGTTGCCGCAAGAGGTCGGAAGTCTCGGCGTAGTTCAGTTTGCAACCTAGGGTATGCGCAGCAATTTTCATGGATGTTTTTTTTGTCAGTTTCAGAAAAGGTTGTATCTTTGCACCGTCAATTTGAGAGGAGAATAGTTGTAATTAGTTGAATTTTAAAGATAAAGGTTTCAAAATACCTTCTAAATTTTGGATTTTGTAATAGTGTTTAATGGAGGAAACGCCCTGCTGTCTTGCGGGGCGTTTCTTTTTTTTTCTATTTCCCCGGACTTCCATCTGGGGTTATTGAGAGAGCGCTCCCTTCGGGAACTATAGGATGTTGTTTTATTAATTATCAATCAAGGGAGAGTGTTCGTCGTATTGCAGTGCGTGGACCATCTTGAGAGCATCTTCGTCGGGGAAGATGGCAAAGTCGGGCTGTGGCTCAAGGAGGAGAATCTCGCGGCCTTCTTTGTCTTTGCCGATACCTTGGATGCATTTGCGGGCCACGGAGATGCGGCTCTTGCGGTTGGCGAGGGCGAAGAGTTCGTCGCCGGCGCGGTTGAAGACCTGTTCGTTGCTCTCGTTGGCCACGAGGCGTGTGTTGTCTTTGAGGAGTACGATGGTTTTACCCTTGCCTTGTGCTGCCATGCAGGCGATGTCGTAGATGGAGACAAACTGGTCGCCGGTGGCGAGGCGGAGGAGAATCTCGCGGTCGTTCATGTTGCCGTGATGCCAGCGTTCCTTGACGGTGAGGGTGTTGTCTTCGAAGTATTTGTAGTCACCGTGCTTGAGGCCGCCCTCGTACCAGCCTTCGCGGACGAGTTGGTTGTCGTTGTTGTATTCGACGAGTCGGCCCTCAAGACCGCCGTTGACATAGTTGCCGGTGATGAAACCATTCTTGCCGATACGTTTCCACCAGCGACCGTGGCGGTGGTTGTTAAGCCAGTGGGACACTTCGGCGGTGTCGCCGTTACGCTCGTAGATGACATTGATGCCGTCTTTGATGCCCATATTGTAAGAGGTCTCTTTCACAAGTCGGCCGTCTTCGGCGTAGAATTTCCATAGCCCGTGACGGTTGCGTTGGTTGTATTCCCCGCGGGCAAGGAGGTGACCCTGTTCGTCATAGGCCTCGTGGAGACAACGTTTTCCTGGTTCGGTGTAGGTATTGCGGATGCGGACGCTGCCATCGTGGTAGAAGTAGGTGAAGGTGCCGGTCTCGAGGCCGTCAACGAATTCGCCTTCATAGATTTTGGAACCGTCCTTATCGGTACGAATCCAGTGGCCTTGACGGCGTCCTTGGTTGTCGATTTTGTTCTGCGCCACAGCCGACGTGGCGGTCAGCATAAGTGCGGCGGCGAGGAGTAGGATTGTTCTTTTCATGTAGTTGTATCCCTTTTTATATAGTTGAGTAACGTACTTTTATATAATTTATTTTGACGGGTGAAAAAAAAAGTGTATTTTTGCCGTCGAAATAATATATATAAATATGAGGAATATTGCAGTGGTTTTGGCAGGGGGTACTGGCAGCCGTATGTACAACAAAGCAATTCGCTCCACAGGGTCGCGCTCTGCTTTGTTGCCCAAGCAGTTTCTTGCACTTGCCGGACGCACTGTGATAGAGCATTCCATCGAGACTTTTAATAATCATTCTGCCATCGACGAGGTGGCAGTGGTGGTACATCCCGACTGGCGCAGCCGCATGGAAGAGATTGCTGCCGCGGCGCAATGGGAAAAGTTGGGGAAGATAATCGACGGCGGATCGGAGCGATATATGTCGAGCCTCAACGCCATCATGGCCTATATCGACGAGCCGGACGATACGAATCTGCTGTTACATGATGCCGCACGGCCGTGGGTGTCGACAGAGATAGTGGATAGGGTAGTGGCGGGTTTACAGCATCATGAAGCCGTGGGAGTGGCGGTGCCCAGCACCGATACTGTGTGGGAGGTGCATCCGGATTTGAATGGAGAATGGGGAATGGAGAATGAAGAATTCATAATGCCGCGATTTGTGGCAAGGATACCGGAGCGCAAGCTGATGTGGCGGGCGCAGACCCCGCAAGCTTTTCGTCTGCCTTTGATTCGCGACGCCTACCAACGTGCCTTGCAGGACCCCCAGTTCCAAGCCACCGACGACTGCGGCGTCGTGCGCAAATACATGCCTGGCACCAAGATAGCGGTGGTGGAAGGCAGTGACCGCAATCTCAAGGTCACCACCCCCCAAGACCTCGTCGCACTGGAACAGATATTGATAAATGGATAGTAAAAAAGAAGACAATTAATAAGGAGAATGGCTATTCGCCGAATGTTTTTCGGCGAATAGAAGGTATAATCACCGAAAGTAACGAAGTAAGAAGATATGTATCTGCATCAAAGGGACAACTGGTGGAAGTTTATGTATGACGCTCAGGCGGTGTTAAACCGGCTGGGCGAGGTGCGTGCAAAGCAAGGACAGATGTTGGGCCGCATGTCTTCGTTGGGTTTCGACTTTCAGGGTGAAGCGATGCTGACTACGATGTCGTTGGAGTTGGTGCGCTCAAGTGAAATCGAGGGCGAGAGTCTCGATATGTCCCAAGTCCGTTCATCGATTGCACGTCGTCTTGGTATTGAGACGGCGGGTATTGTCCCGGCCTCGCGTTATGTGGAAGGTGTTGTGGAAATGCTCTTGGACGCTACACAGCACTACGACCAGCCGTTAAGCGATGATCGACTCTTCGGTTGGCATAATGTATTGTTTCCTTCGGGCAGGAGTGGACTCTATACCATTGAAGTGGCGAAATATCGCAGTGGAGAGATGCAGGTCGTTTCCGGCCCTATGGGACATGAGGTGGTGCATTACGAAGCCCCGAAGCCTGAACGTGTTCCAGCAGAGATGCATCGGTTCATTGATTGGGTAAATAATGATGATGGACTCGACCTCGTAATCAAGTCGGGCATAGCCCACTTGTGGTTTGTCTCCATCCATCCGTTTGACGATGGCAACGGACGTATTACCCGTGCCATTACCGATATGTTGTTGGCGCGCAGCGAGCATTCCCCCAAACGTTTTTACAGCATGTCGAATGAGATAAAACTTTGTCAAAAGGAATATTATGATGTGCTGGAGCGGACTCAGCGTGGCGACGGCGATATCACCGAGTGGCTGCTGTGGTTCCTTGACTGTCTGGACAGGGCATTGTCCTCAACAGAGGATACGCTGTCGTCAGTTTTGGAGAAGGCCCGGTTCTGGGAGCGTCATGCAGGACTGGTGGTCAATGAGCGCCAGCGGCGAATCATCAATATGCAGTTTGATGGTTTCTTTGGCAAACTGACGTCAAGCAAATGGGCTAAGATTGGCAAGTGCTCGTCCGATACAGCACTCAATGATATAAGGTATCTGATAGAAAATGGAGTGTTAAGAAAGAACGACGAGGGAGGTCGCAGCACAAATTATTCGTTGGTGAAGGAATGACCTCGCCGCGCTGGAACAAATGTTGATAAATGGATAGTGAAACAAATCAAGAAACAGACTAACGGAAAAGGCGAAGCGGCAATTGGGACAATAATATCAGTAAGATGTGCGTTTAAATAATATGGAACAGGTAAACGAGAATAATTTGGCACTACAGCTTTTTGAAGGCAAGCAGGTGCGCTTTGTATGGGACGAAAAAAAGGAGATATACTATTTCTCCGTAGTGGATATTGTGCAGATACTGACTGAAAGTGTCGACTACCAGGCTGCCAGAAAATATTGGAAGGTGCTGAAGGGTAGGTTGTTGAAGGAAGGGAATGAAACGGTAACAAATTGTTACCAGTTGAAACTCCCTGCTGCTGATGGTAAAAATCGTCTTACTGATGTCGCTGACCTGGAGGGTATCTTCCGTATCATTCAGTCTGTTCCTTCCAAGAAGGCGGAGCCGGTGAAACAGTGGCTTGCTGAGATAGGACACCAGCGCATCGACCAGATGATTGACCCCGAGCTCACGTTCCAGATGGCTGTGGAGGACTATCGCAGACAGGGATATTCGGATCGTTGGATTAACGAGCGGATGAAGTCCATTCAGATGCGTAAAGAGTTGACCGACGAGTGGCACCGTGCAGGTGTGCATGAGCAGAAGGATTTCGCTATATTGACCAATGTCCTTACCAAAGCCTGGAGTGGTATGACCACAGGCGAGTACAAGCAATACAAAGGCCTCACGAAGGAAAACCTGCGCGATAATATGACCAATATCGAGCTTGCTCTCAATACCCTTGCCGAGGTGGCTACCACCGAACTCTCTCGTCAGAGCAACCCTAAAGGGATGACGCAGAGTCGTAAGAATGCGCAGGCAGGAGGCGAGGTGGCACGCAACGCCCGAACAGACTTGGAGAGTCGTCTCGGTCATAGTGTAGTCTCTCCTCTCAAAGCCTCTAATTATCTCCAACCAGAGGAGTCCAACGCTAAAGAAATACCTCATAAAAAGAAAAGAAAGGAATAGAACTGAATATTTCTCTGCGGAGATATGGAATATTGATAAATGGATTGTTAACACAACTATTTGAATACAGACAATAATCAACGAAAAGAATTGGCAATATGCAGGCTATAATACTTGCGGCAGGAATGGGCCGACGTTTAGGGGAACTTACCAAGGATAATACCAAATGCATGCTTGAGGTCAATGGGATACGATTGATAAATCGTACCCTTGATAGTTTGTTCGCTTTAAATATTCCCCGAGTAGTGCTCGTTGTTGGTTACAATGGAGAAAATGTAAAGCAGTACCTATGCAATAGTTACAAGGGTATGGAGATTGTTTATGTTGACAATCCAATCTATGACAAAACCAACAATATTTATTCTCTTTACCTTGCTCGCGAATATATGCTTCAAGACGATACCCTGCTCTTGGAATCGGATCTTATCTTCGACCATGCTGTGTTGACTAAGCTTGTATCCGATTCAAGGCCTGACTTGGCTCTTGTTGATAAGTATGAAAGTTGGATGGATGGTACAGTGGTAACTATTGATAATGAGCAGAAAATCGTTCAATTTATCAATAAAGAGAAGTTTAAATATAGTGATATTTCAAACTATTATAAAACCGTTAATATCTACAAATTCAGTAGGGACTTCTCTACACATCAATATGTGCCGTTTTTGGAGGCATACTGTTCTGCCCTTGGACGAAATGAGTATTATGAACAAGTGCTACGTGTCATTACCTTATTGGGTAATACTACGCTAAAGGCGCTTCCGCTTAGTGGAGAGAAATGGTATGAGATAGACGACATACAGGATTTGGATATCGCGGAAGGTATGTTTGCTGAGACTGATGAGGATCAATGGAGGGCAATTACGGGTCGCTATGGGGGATATTGGCGTTATCCGCATCTGCTGGATTACTGCTATCTGGTGAATCCATACTTCCCGCCGCAGCGTTTGATTGACGAGATCAAAGCATCGTTTGATACCATTATCAGGGAATACCCATCCGGCATGGCTATCAATAGTCTGCTGGCTGCCAAGAATTTTAATGTTCATCAAGAAAACATCTTGGTGGGTAATGGTGCTGCTGAGTTGATAAAAGAATTGATGGAAGCCGTTGAGGGGCGTATTGGTGTCACAAGGCCGACGTTCGAAGAGTATCCCAATAGAAGGAATGCAGAGTCGGTGGTGTATTATGACCCGAAGAATGCAGACTTTCATTATACAGTCGATGAATTGATGGATTTCTATGCCGACAAAGATGTCGCTGCGTTGCTCCTAATTAATCCGGACAATCCCTCCGGCAATTTCATTCCCCGCAATGATCTTCTTAGACTGATGGAGTGGACTTCCAACCGTGGTATTATGCTGGTGTATGATGAGTCGTTCGTGGATTTCGCAGAAGAATCATACACCATGATTGATATGACAATGCTGAATGCCAACCCGCACATGGTGGTTTTGAAGAGTATCAGCAAAAGTTATGGTGTGCCGGGCTTACGCCTTGGTGTTCTTGCTTCCGGCAATGCGGAGTTAATTGCTCGTATGAAGAAGCAGGTGGCAATATGGAATATTAATTCCTTTGCCGAGTTCTACATGCAGATTTACGAGAAGTATGGAAGTGACTATGTGGCCGCTTGTAAGGAATTTAAGAAAGAACGGGCCTTGTTCCGAGAAGAGTTGGAGAGTGTTCCATATATTCGGGTAATTCCATCAGAGGCAAACTATTTCCTTTGTGAAGTTACTGATCGATTTACCTCGAAAGAGTTGGCTATCAGGTTGCTGAAGGAATACAGCATCTTGATAAAGGATTGCAGTACAAAGAAAGCATTTAATGGCTGCAATTACATTCGTCTGGCAATAAGGGATAGAAAGGACAACCAGAAACTTACTGGCGCATTAAAATCTTTGTTGAAATGAGGTTGACGATTATAGGGGGTGGGGGCTTAGGGCATGTGTGTGCCGCGGTGGCGTCGTCGCATGGCGATTGTGAGGTGAGTCTTTTGACAGGCCATCCGCAACAATGGGGACAGACTATTGAGGCAGTAGATCCCGATGGAAAGGTATTCAAGGGAAGGCTAAAAAGAGTTTCCTCCCTGGAGTCGGAGGTTATTCCAGGAGCAGACATTGTTCTGCTGTGTCTCCCGGGATATCTAATAGAACAGACCTTACAGAGAATACTCCCTTTCCTGGGAGACCAGACTTCTGTGGGTTCTATTGTGAGTAGTACAGGTTTCTTCCTTTTTGCTCATCGCAACTATCCCTCTACAGTACCGTTGTTTGGATACCAGCGGGTCCCATATATTTCAAGAGTGAAGGAGTACGGCCATTCGGCATTTCTTCTCGGCTACAAAAAAGAATTGGCGCTTGCGGTAGAGAATCATCCAGATTCAGAGTCTCTGAGAACACAATTAGAGCGTTTGTTTCTGACACCTACGGTACTTCTACAGAGTTTCTATGAGGCTGCATTGACCAATTCCAATCCTATACTTCATACAGGTAGATTGTATACCATGTGGCACCAATGGGACGGAACCCCCTATGACCATCAGATTCTTTTTTACCGCGAATGGGATATTCCGTCGGCCCAAAGATTGATTGACATGGATGGTGAGTTTATGTCTTTACTTCATCAATTGCCTGTTCGAGAAGGCGTGGTGCCATCGCTTTTGGATTATTATGAATCAAGTGATGCTGAGAGTCTTACTGCCAAGATTCAGAGCATTGCATCGTTTCAAACTATAGTTGCTCCGATGAAACGGATAGAGAAGGGTTGGATTCCGGATTTTGGCAGCCGCTATTTTACTGAAGATTTCCCTTTTGGCTTGAAGTTGATAAAAGACTTGGCGGTAGAGAAAGCAGTGGCAACACCCAATATTGATACAGTATTGGAGTGGGGTATTGGAGTGTCTGAAAAACAATAAGAAAAGATATGAGAGATTTAATTGTTAAGATTGCCTTAAAAATGGGTATATACAAAAGACTTGTTGATATTGACACCTATTTTAAGGATAGAAAGAAGTTTAAGCAGTTCCATAAATATGGGGTTGAAACGTTCATTATGATGGATGATATTTGTAGAAAAGCAGGTGCTCAGTTGCTCCCTATTTTTGGCACCCAGTTAGGTTTTTATAGAGATAACGGATTTATCCCACACGACAATGATATTGATACGACCATGTTGTATAGCCAGCGGCCAAATAATTTAGTAGAACTTTTGGCCGAAAAGGGAATCATGATTGAGACATCGTATTATATCAAAGGAGATGATAAACCACTCATTGAACAGTATTCATATAAAGGTGTCCATATTGACATTTTCTATCTTTTCGACTACAACGAAGAAGATTATTTCTGTTATGTTGTAGAGAGGCATGAAACCAAGGACTGGAAAGAGGCAAATAGGACTAACGGTTTCCCGTGCCATATATGGCCTTTGAAAAAATGTGATTTTGTAGAAAAAGAATATTTTGGACACAAATTCTTTGTACCGGAAGAATCCGAGGAATGGCTGAAGAGTGTTTTTGGAGAGAGCTTTATGACACCTTTGCCTGGCTGGACAATTGGGGCGCAGAAAACACGGGTTATTTATCCTGACGTGAGATTGTATAGAAATCAGTATAAAAGGTAGAATTTACTTGGGTTGTTCGTATGATGAACTCTTATATATGTTTGAAAGAATATGATTAAAGTATCTGTTATATTGCCTGTTTATGGTGTGGCTGATTATATAGAGGCGTGCACAAAATCACTCTTGGCGCAAACGCTCGAAGAGGTGGAATTCCTTTTTGTCGACGACCACGGCCCCGATGATAGCATCGCCATCCTGCAGCGCACCATCGAAGGACACCCGCGTGCTTCTCAATTCCGCGTACTGACACCCGAGCATAACCTCGGTGCCGGCATGGCCCGCAATTTTGGTATCCCCGAAGCCCAGGGCGAGTACATCTCTTTTATTGACCCCGACGACACCGTGGAACCCGACATGCTGGAGGTGCTTTACAACAAGGCTAAATCGATGGATAGCGATATCTGTTGTTGCTACATGCAGAAATGTTTCCCTGATGGCTCCACTGGCGATTTGCTTGTTAACCCCCATGTGGAGGAGGGCGAACTGACGCATGAAAAACGTGCCTATGTGTTGACGCATTATGTATCGCTTTTCGCCTCGATGGTTTATCGCCGCGAGATGGTTTTACAGCACGACATACGCTTTCCAGAAGATCGTGCTGCCGACGATAGTTTCTTTGTCTCGTGCGTATGGATGAAGGCTCGCAGTGTGGCTTACGTCGACCGTCCGCTCTACCATTACCTTATCCGACCGGGATCGGTGACCACCACGATGCAAAGCGATAAATACAAGAAACGCTTGGCGGTATTCAGCAAGTTGATGCAATATTCCAAAGATCATGGTGTATACGGCGATTTTAAGTCCGAACTTGACTACATGTACCTTAAGAAGGGCTATCTCTCCTCGGTGGCCAACTATATTCGCAACAGCCGCCGTCCGCAGGCAGGGACCTACCGTGAGATATATGGAGAATTACTTAAAGAGGTTCCCGACTACAAGAGGAATTCTTACTACCGTAGCAATAAAGTGATGCGTGTACTTTTCCTGCTACTGCGACGTTTCCCGATGTTGGCTACAATTGCCCTTCGCTGGTATATTAAGAAAAACAACATAATCAGTTAAAGAATGGACCTTATCATTGGTGCCGGTATTTCTGGCTTGAGCTATGCTGCTGCCACCGGCAATGACTACCAAATCATAGAGGCAGAAGACCAAATAGGCGGTTACTGTAAGACTATATATAAAGATGGTTTCGTGTGGGATTATTCGGGCCATTTCTTCCACTTCCAGCACCCCGAGTTGCGTGACTATGTTATGCAGCGTATCTCATCTGACGAGATGCTCACCGTGCAGAAGCACACCCAGATATTGTACAAGGACCGTCACGTCGATTTTCCGTTTCAGATGAATATTCATCAGCTGGAGCAGGAGGAATTTATTGACTGTCTCTACGACCTTTTTGCGATTCCAGAAGGAGCGTCGTCGGATACGTTTAAGCAGATGCTTTATGCCAAGTTCGGCCGAAGTATTGCGGAGAAATTTCTCATCCCTTACAATAGCAAGCTTTACGCTACTGACCTTGATCGTCTGGATGTCGACGCTATGGGGCGTTTCTTCCCTTATGCCGACAAGGAGCAGATAGTGCGCAACTTTCGTCATCCCGAGGGGAAGAGTTATAATGCCACTTTCCTTTATCCAAAAGAGGGATGTATCCGCATTGTCAATTCTGTGGCTTCACATGTCGACATGAGTCGTGTCTCGTTAGGAGAGAGACTGATTTCCATCGACCCGGAGAAACATACGGCTGTCACCAATAAGCGCACCGTGCACTATGATAGGCTTGTTTCTTCCATGCCTTTGCCCAGGTTGTTAGCCCTTTGTGGAATAGATTATGACAAGGGAATCTATACTTGGAACAAGGTGTTGGTTTTCAATCTCGGCTTCGACGCCAAGGGTCCAGAAAAACGCAATTGCTGGATGTATATCCCGGAGAGCAAATATGTCTTTTATCGTGTTGGTTTCTATGACAATATTATCGGACAGGACCGTATGTCGTTGTATGTGGAGATAGGTTTCGGCAAAGACCAACTAGTGGGTGAAATAGATGGTCTCTTGCAGCGTACGTTGGACAATCTCCATGCAGCAGGTATTGTTACTGACCAGAAACTTGTTGCCGAACACCATGTATTGATGGATCCCGCCTATGTGCATATCACTAAGCAGTCCGAAGTGGATAAGAAAGAAAAAATGGAAATGTTGGCACAGAAAGACATCTATTCCATTGGTCGCTATGGAGCATGGAAATATTGCTCGTTAGAGGATAATATGCACGACGCCTTCACCCTTGCGGAAAAGATCAAGTGAAGGCGTCGAGAAAAGATTTGGGAAGGAGGTCTTATTTGACCTCCTTTTTCTTTCTATAAACTAATAGCGCTGCTCCCACCATTGTCAGCAGAGTGACGATGGAAATGATTAAGGTGATAGTGTCGAGTTTGTGCATTCTCGGAGCTTCGTTCTTGAACTCAATGACGTGGTCGCCGGCGGGGACCTCGAGGGCGCGGAGGATGAAGTTTACACGGATATAATCGGCGGGTTTGCCATCGATGTAGGCAAACCAGTCGGGAGCATAGTAGATTTCACTGAAGACCGCCAGTCGCGAGCCTGAAGTGTGGCTTTTGTACTTTAGATGGTCGGGGTTGTAGGGCTCCATATGTTCTATCACAATGACATCGGTACTGTCGGTCTTGAATTCAGAATTCTGGATCTTGAATTTTGATTTGTCCACAATGGCAGTGGTGGCGGGATTGAAGTCTTTGAGTGCCAAAATTTCCTCATTGGGATTGTTGACAGAAAGTATGCTGTCGACAAACCAGCAATTGCCCAAGGCATTGGAGTTTCTGACTACTCCTACGCCTTGTTTGAAGGGTAATACTAGGTAACGGGCGTTGAGCATGTTCAGCACAGGCATACTCACATTGGCTTGCTCCATGCTCACCAGATCACCGTTGGGATTGTAGCGGCCGAGGTAGAAGTCGATGATGTTTTGATAGCGGCTTAGTTTGGCAGCACTATAGCCACCGATCTGGTGGTGGAAGGCGCTGGGCTCCGAGTCGTTGAAGGTGTTGACCGCCAAATTGAACACCCTATAGTCTTTGTCGCCATACTGAGCAGCCTTTGTGTCGATGTCTGTGTCGTAGGGCTGCTGTTTAAGTTCTACTTCGTCTTTGTCGATAAAGTTCTCGCTGTTGAGATAGCGACGGTCTACGCCCCAGAGGTCTACTACGATTAATACGCCAATGATGGCTAAAGCAATGCCTGACTTCTTGATTTTCTTATTCAGATAGAGCCAGAGGGTGGCGGCAGCGAGGAGGATGAAGATGATGGAACGCCAAGAGTCGCTCATGAACAGGCTCTCGCGGTCGGCTCTCAAGGCAGAGGAAAGGTGCTCTGGCCATTGCTCCTCAACTTGGCTGCTAAAGTTCATGCTACCGAAGAGCATCACTCCGAGGATGATGGCCACAAGGCTGCCAGTGGAGATATAGAGACCTTTTATCATACGTTTCCGGTCTTCGTTGGTGTTATCGGGGCAGAAGATATGTTTCAGGGTCAGTGCTGCCATCAACGCCATGCAGGCATTCGCCAGCACCAGCGCCATACTGGGGGTGCGGAACTTGTTATAGAGCGGCAAGTGTTCGAAGAGCCATCCGTTCAGCGCCATAAAGTTGCCTCCCCATGAGAGCAGGATGGAGACTATCGAGGCTGCCAACAGCCACCAGCGTTCAGGTCCTTTCACCACTATCATTCCTAGCAGGAAGAGCATCATTACGATGGCACCGAAGTAGACGGGTCCGCTGGTCATTGGTTGCCCTCCCCAGTAGAGAGGCTCTTTCTCTCCCCACGGATATTGATACCCATTTTCTGCGAAAGCATTGACGAGTTCCGATTTGTCTGTGTTCACGGGTTCCATCGATCCGCCACCCATGGCTCCAGGAACCAACAGGGTGTAGGTTTCGCCCACGCCGTAGCTCCAGCTGAATGCATACTTGATATCCAGGCCGTTGGCGGTATTCTCTGCGGCTTTTGCAGCTCCTTCTCCGTAAAGGTCGGCTGGCGTTACGGTCAATTCGTTTCCTCCACGCATAGTGTACTTGGCATACTCTTCATTAACTAGCAGCAGACGGGCGTTGCAGCCAAAAGCCAACGCTGCACAGACAAGGAGAATGCCCACTTTGAGCAGGTAGCTCTTGAACGCTTTCTTTATAATGGCATAAATCAGATAGGCCAATCCGAGAATCACGCATCCAATGGCGGTGTAGACGGTAATTTGGATATGGTTAAACGAAATCTGTAGAATAAGTGCCAATGTGAATAGTAATGCACCCCATAAGACCTTATGTTTCCGTTTTCGTGGCTCTAAGTTTTTATGTATGGCGCTATTAATCACTAAGTGCATTCCTGCCAATATGGGGGCTATCATACTAATGGCCCATGCTTTGGTGATATGGCCGGCCTCGATAATGATGATATTATAACTTCCCAACCCGAATGCCAATGCCCCTACGGCAGCAATCCAAGGACTGGCACCAAAGGCCAGCATGGCCATATAAAATCCTATCAAGTAGAGAAAGAGCACGGCAATGTTGCGTTCCAATCCCATCGGACGCATGATGACGGCGGTTCTGATGGGTTGGAATACAGATTGTTGTGGATTGGAAACAATCTGGTATCCGGGCATTCCACTGAACATGGATGAAGCCCAATTGGGAATGGAGCCAATCTCTTTGTTCACCATGTTTTGCTCGTACGACATGGCTTCGGCTTTCTGAATATCCCATTGTCGAATAATTTTCCCATTCAGTGCGGGTGACATATAGATGCAGGCGACTGCAAACATGGCCACCACGATTCCCACATGAATCCAAATTTTTTTCTTCATAATATTATCATTTTTCATTTTTCACTGTCGGGTACTCCACGCGGACGTGGTAGATGCTCATCATCTTGGTTTTGAGGAAGCGGCGTATTTTGGCTACGTCGCCATAACTCAGGGGGCAGTTTTCGAGCTGTCCACTGGCAATTTTACCATCGATAAGGCGGTCGATCATTTCGTCGGTGGCCTCCTTGGTATGGGTTTTCAGGCTGCGGCAGGCGGCCTCCACGGTGTCGACAATCATTACCACTGCCGTCTCACGCGAGTAGGGACGTGGACCGGGATAACGGAACAGGCTCTCGTCGAATCCCTCGGGATGGCGCTCCTTTTCTTTAGCATAGAAGTAGCCTGTCATTGTGGTACCATGATGTGTGCGGATGAAGTCTTGCACCTCGGGGGGCAGGTGGTAGCGACGGGCTTCCTCCAGGCCGTCTGTCACATGTGCGGTAATCATCCGTGCACTCTCGGTGTAGTCCAATTCGTCGTGCGGGTTGAAATCGCCGGTCTGGTTTTCGGTGAAATAGAGGGGATTGCGTATTTTTCCGATATCGTGGTAAAGGGCTCCCACTTTTGCCAACAGCACATTGCCCCCGATTTCGCTCACGAGGTCTTCCGTGAGATTGGCGACCTGCATTGAGTGCTGGAAGGTGCCGGGGGCACGTCGGCTAAGCTCGCGGAGGGCTTTGTTGTTGGTACTGCTTAACTCAAGCAGTGACAATGCCGTCGTCATTCCAAAGAATTTCTCGAAGAGATAGATGAGGGGGTAAGCCAGCAGTGTGAGCAGGGCATTGAGGAAGAACACCAGGTACTTGGTGCCTTCGAGGGAGGATAGATTGGTCTCCTGGCTCAGCACACCAGCGGTGTAGATAAATGAATAGCTGCCGAAAATCACCATCGCCAACACAAAGAACTGGCTTCTGCGTTCCAGACTTCTCACCGCGATGATACTCATCATGCCGGTGACGAGTTGGTAGAAGATGAACTCGAACGAGTTGGGAACCAAGTTGGCGAGGATAATCACCGTGGTGAGATGGATGTAAAGTGCCACGCGCATGTCGAAGAACACGCGCATCAAGATGGGCACGATACAGAGCGGTACAATCAGTATCCATTCAGGTGATTCCCAGGCCATCATGGCCTCGAAGGCCGACATGAGCAGTACGAGGACGAGCACAAAGGTTACCTTGCGGTTGTCTTCCAGTATGCTATGGCGGGTGTTTTTTAAGAACATATACAATGCCACAAAGGCGATCGTTGCCAGTAGCACCTGTCCAGCCATTTGACCCCATAGGTTGTAGCCGTCAGTGAAGCGGCGGTCGTTCTCTATCTCGAGGGCGGCGATGCGTCGGCCTTTTTCTTCTGTCACCTCTTCTCCTTTTGCGATGATGAGGTCGCCCGCCATCACCAGCTCGCTTGTGTTGCTGAGTTGAGACAGACGACTCTGCAGCTCAAGTTGTGTCTGGGTTTCGTCGAGGAGAAGGCTGGGGACGAGGATGCTGTCTCGCAGGAAACCAGGTTCGAGGTCGTCGCGGGTGATGAAGTCGCCAACCTTGTAGCTGTGACCCTCGTTGCCCGTTTTCCCGTCGAGAACTACTATCTCACGTTCTGCCGAAAGGGGTTCGTCCCATTCCAAGTAGCCTTTGCGGTAAATGAGGGTGATAGAGTCCTTTAGTCGGTGCAACGCTTCGGCACTCAGTGAACCTCTTCGTTCTTCGAGTTTTTTCAGTGCTGCAGTGTTGGCGCCGTCGTTGCGGTGGTAGAAAAGAGTGGCCTGAGCCCGCTCACGCTGTTCCTCAGTGGCCATCTCGCCTTTCGATTTTGTCACCGCAAAATCGTAGGGCGCCACCAGGTCACTGTCCCGCCAAATACCTCCGACTTTATAGTCGTAATGGGCTCCGTAGCGGGTGTGTGGGAAGATGGCGACGATGGCTACCGATGTTACCAGCATCGCCAATATCTTGTAAGTCAATCCTAAATGCCGTACTGCGGCGGATATAAAGTTCCCCATAGGTTACAAAAATTGCAAATGCAAAAATACGAAGTTTTTTTGAATTGGGTGTAGGAAAAAATTTTTTTCGGCGCTACACAATTTTTTTTGCTGTTTTGAGTTATTGATGAATAATTATTGATTAAATAAATTATAATAAGATAAAGATGATGAAAAGAGTTTTTTCTCTGGCAGTTGCCGTGTTGTTCGCGGTGAGCGGTGTTTTTGCCCAAAACAGCTTTAAGGGCATCGTGAAGTATAAAGTCGAGTCGACGGGTACTGTGGCCATGACTATTCCCGAGGCTGCCGCTACCGCAGAAATTAAAGTGGATGGGAATAATCTCTTCACCAAGAGCCCCATCTTCCTGATGAGTTACTTTGGGGCCGAATGTGTGCTGATTAACAACCTCCGCAACACTGTCTGCATGGATCTGAGCATGTATGTGGGCTATCTACGCAGCCAAGGTGCTGAATTCGACTATCAGGGCAGTGGAAAGATTTTGATTAAGAACGACTCGAAGGTCAGTGATTTCGATTCGTTGGAAGTTAAGGACACCGAACCTGGCCATTTCTATTATGAATATGTGACAGGTGAGACTAAGGAGATTGCCGGTAAGACGGCCAAGAAGATGATTCGTCATCAATATGACGAGGATGGTGTGGACCACCCGATGGTGTTCTGGTACAGCGACGAGATTGGTCCGCAGATTAACATATTGTTCGATGGTATCAAGGGTATGCCTTTGGAGTGCACTCTCGATGCTGGTGAAGGCCGCGCTCTTACCTATACCGCTACCGAGATTGTGAATGGTAAGGTGAAAGAGGCCGACTTCCTGCTGCCTGACGGCTACGATTCGCTGAGCGACGAAGAACTTAAAACCTTCTTTGAGCAATTCCAGGAAGAAATGGAATTGTTGCAGGGAGAGTAATGTATAGAGTTTAAAGTTTAAAGTTTAAGGTTAAGAGTGGCTGGAGCAAAAAAGAAGAAGTCTGTAAAGAAGCCAACGGCGGCCCCCAAGCGTGGATCGAAAGCTAAAAGCAAAGGGTCTTCCTCAAGGAGGAAGGCTTTTGCTGCTTTTCTTCGGAGCCAGCAGTTTGCACGCATTCGTGGTGCTTTTTACATCATGTTTGCGTTGTTCCTGTTGATTTCTATGGTGAGTTACTATGCCACGGGCTGTGGCCGTGAGTCAAACTGGCTCGGGACGGTAGGCGGAGGTGTAGCTTCGTTCTTTGCCTGCCGAATCTTCGGCATAGGAAGTATGGGCTTCTCTCTGCTTTTCTTCGTCTACGGAATGCGTATGTGGGACATTGTCGTCCTGCCGTGGTGGAAGACATTGGGGAGCACGGTTTTCTGGATGTTCTGGCTTTCTGTTACCCTCGGATATATCGGCATCCTCTCGGCTGCTGACACAGCCTATGAACCTTATGCAGGCATTGGCCTCATGCTGGGGGCTCCTCTTGATGCACTCCTGAGCTGGTGGACACTTGTGCTACTGGCGTTTGTGGCGGTGCTGTTCCTTGTTTTTGTCCATAAGATGGAACTGCCGGAGGTGCATCTGCCGAAGGTGGATTTCAAGAAGGTGACGGAGGATTTGAAACGAGTGGGTAGCGAGACAGAGGGAGTGAAAGGGAATGAAAAGGGAGAGAAAGGGAGTGATAGGATAGATGTGGTGGACCTAAATGCCGAGCAGCAGCGCGAGGACCAAAAGGTTCAGTTCGATGAAGAAGCCCTGGAACTCTTCAGAACACATATGACTCCCAAAGAGCCGGAGGCTCCGGAGCCTCCGGAAATTCCGGAAGTCTCGAGTAATTCGGAAGAGGTTGTTTTCGATATCGATGACGAATTTGCCAAGTTGAATGAGAAGCTTGCTGGACAGCCGGAAATTCCTTCTACCGACGAGGTGAGTTTTACTATAGAGGATAGCTCGGAGATCTCCGAATGTTCTGAGGATTTTGACAATCCAAAAAATTTAAAAGATTCTGAAAACTCAGAGGATTCTGAAAACTCAGAGGATGCTGAAAATCTCGAAGAGTTCGATGACGACGACTATCGCCGTCATTATGGTATCGACGAGCCGTATGATCCTCATTTGGATTTAGCAGACTTCGAGATGCCTGATACCGGTATCCTCGAAGACTGGGAGGTGGCTAACACTAAGGTGACGAAGGAGGAACTGATTGCCAACAAAGATCGTATTGTGCAGACCTTGAAGGACTACGGTATCGAGATTACCGAAATCTCGGCTCAGCCAGGTCCCACGGTGACGCTCTACAAAATTAAGCCAGCTCCAGGTGTGCGCATCAGTAAGATTAAGAATCTTGAGGACGATATTGCACTTTCGCTTGCCGCCCTCGGTATTCGTATCATCGCTCCCATTCCTGGCGAAAGCAATGTGGGTATTGAAGTACCCAATGCGAAACCCCAGATTGTGGCGATGAAAACTATGCTGGAGAGCGAGGCCTTTGTGGCGGCGAAAGCCAAGATGGAACTTCCAGTGGCTTTCGGCAAGACGATATCGAACGAGTGTTTTGTCACTGATTTGGCGAAGATGCCTCACCTGCTGATGGCGGGTGCTACGGGTACCGGTAAGTCGGTGGGTTTGAACGCAGTGTTGGCATCGCTTCTCTATACCAAACATCCGAGTGAATTGAAGCTTGTGCTGGTGGATCCCAAGAAAGTGGAGTTTAGTCTCTATTCGGCACTCGACCGACACTATCTGGCTAAGATGCCCGACGAGGAGGAGGCCGTTATCACTGATGTCAAGAAGGTGGTAAGGACGCTGAATTCACTCTGTATTGAGATGGACAGCCGTTACGACCTGTTGAAACAGGCGAAGGTGAGGAAGATAACGGAATACAACGAGAAGTTCTGTAAGAGGATGTTGAATCCCGAACACGGTCATCGTTACTTACCTTATATCGTGGTGGTTATTGATGAGTTTGGCGACTTGATTATGACTGCCGGCAAAGAGGTTGAGTTGCCAATTGCCCGATTGGCGCAGTTGGCACGTGCCGTGGGTATCCACCTTATCATAGCCACGCAACGTCCGACGACGAATATCATCACGGGTACTATCAAGGCGAACTTCCCCGCGCGCGTGGCTTTCCGTGTTACCTCGGGAATCGACAGCAAGACCATTCTTGACACCGGCGGTGCACAGCAGCTTATAGGACGAGGTGATATGCTTATCTCGTTGGCCGGTAAGGATATGATCCGTCTTCAGTGTGCCCTTATCGACACGCCCGAGATTGAGAAGTTAGTGAAGTTTGTTGGCGACCAGCGCGGTTACCCCGAAGGATTTGAACTTCCCGAATATCTTGACGAGAACGAGGAACCCAACAAGGAATTCGATGCGAAACATAAGGACGAGTTCTTCAACGACGCTGCTCGTTTGGTTGTAGCCTCGCAATTTGGCAGCACCTCGCTGTTGCAGCGAAAGTTGCAACTTGGATACAACCGTGCTGGGCGTATCATCGACCAGTTGGAAGCTGCCGGAATCGTAGGTCCTTCCAATGGCTCAAAACCCCGCGATGTGCTTATCCATGACGAGGTTTCCCTCGAAGAATTGTTAAAATCTTTGTAAATCAAGAAATAACGGCATAACATAATCAAGAAATAACGACCTATTATGAAGAAAAAAATTACCCTACTTGTGGTGGCACTGATGATGCTTGTGGTGGGCTGTTCGAAGGAGAAGACCTGTCGCTGCTCGGTGCTCCATTCCTCCAAGGTGCGCGTTATCACAATCAAAGGAGGTAACTGTGAGGATATCAAAATATTTAGATATCACGATCAGCTTGACTCTCTTAAGATCGACTCCCTCCTCTGCACCGATTTCGAATTCGACATTGATTCAATCTATAATTAATTCTCAGGGATATGAAGAAGATGTTTTTTTTATTGGGACTGATGGGTTTAGTAGGTTTGTGTGGATGCAACAAGGAGCATGAGTGCAAATGCACCTATTCTGATGACCCTAATGACGTTCAGTTTAAGGTCTTTGTTGTCGATGCTTCTATCTCTTGCAATGACTTGGTCATGATGGGTTTTGAAGAACACGTGGCCACAGAAGGTGTGAACTCGCTTTGCCGTGTAGATACTCTCCGCATCAACTGTCGTGATTTTAGTGAATAGATTTACACCCATAATTTGCTGGACTCTTCGTCTTCTCATCGCCGCTGTATTTATTTTATCGGCGGTGAGTAAACTTTTTGGCATTGACCATTTCGAGCTCTATATTTTTTCTTTCGGGATTTTCCCTCTCAATTTCTGTTTTATTCTTGCTCGACTCTGCATCGGAGCTGAACTGGTGTTGGCACTCTTCACCCTCTGTGGATGGTTCCCTCGCTCCATGCGGCTTGTCACCTTGGGGATACTGGTTCTCTTCTCGCTCTTCCTCTGTTATGCCGCCCTTATTGGTCGCTCCGAAAACTGCCAATGCTTCGGCGAGTTATTGGATCTTAATCCCCTTCAATCGTTACTGAAGAATGCCCTCCTGTTGGCTTTGGTGCTTCTCTACTATCGACTTACACCCCCCAGACCCCGGATGAGTAAGCGTTGGATTGCAATCCCGTTTGTTTTGACTGCTGTGCTGATGACCACACCCTTTGTAGTGTCGATTCCTGACAATTGGTACTTTGGCCCTGAGAAACAGCGCTACAGCGAATATTATCTTCGAACATCCCTTGAAGAGGGGCAACTTCATTTCTGGGGAGTGGGAGAGGGACGCTGCATATTAGCTTTCGTCAGTCCCCGGTGCCCCTATTGCAAGCTTGCACGTCAAAAACTCGACGCTATTATTTCGCGGCATGATATCTCTCCCGAGAAACTAATCTATGTTGAACCTCGGCTTAAAGACAATACCCCGGGGGCAATCATTATTACCAAAGCGCACTTTATGGACGTTACCTATGGTTCCCGTCCGCTGGTGATGCTCCTTGATGGCACTGAGGTTGTCGCCACCTACCATCTCCGCAATATTGATGAAGACCAAATAGCAAGTTTTTTTAAATAAATATAATATTATTCATTAATTAAAACACAACAAACATTATGAGTGGATTTTTCGGCGTTGTCTCCGAACACCCCTGTATCTCCGATCTGTTCTACGGAACCGATTATCATTCGCATCTGGGTACCAAGCGTGCCGGTCTGGCCACCTTTGATGGCATACAGGCTCATCAGAACATTCACAACATTCAAAACTCGCACTTCCGTCCGAAGTTCTCGAAAGACCTTCCCGAGATGACTGGCAATGTCGGCATTGGCGTTATCTCTGACACAGAGGCGCAGCCTGTCATGGTCAATTCCCATCTTGGTCGCTTTGCCATTGCTACTGTCTCCAAGATTAACAACATCGATGCGTTGGAGCAGGATTGTCTTGCCAAACACCAGCAGTTTACCGACCTCTCTATCGGTCGCACTAATCCCACCGAGCTCGTCGCCCTTCTTATCTCGCAGGGCAAGGACTTCGTCGAGGGTATCGAGAATGTCTACAATAGCATCAAAGGTTCATGCACCATGCTGATTCTCACTCCCGACGGCATTATCGCGGCCCGAGACCGTTATGGTCGCACGCCCATCGTTATCGGCCGTCGTGGTAATGATTATGCAATTGCTAGTGAGAGTCACTCTTACGTTAATCTCGGTTATGAAACCTGCCGTTTTGTCGGTCCTGGTGAGATTGTCAAGATTACCGTCGATGGTGGCATCAAGGTGCTTCGTCCTGCTGAGCAGAAGAATCAAATCTGCTCTTTCCTCTGGATCTATTATGGCTATCCCTGCACCGAGTATGAAGGTATCAATGCCGAAGAGGTGCGCTATAACCTAGGTCGCATTATGGGAGAGCGAGACGATATTACCCCCGATTTCGTTAGTCCCATCCCCGATAGTGGTATCGGAATGGCTCTGGGTTACTCTAATGGCCGTCAGATTCCTTACAAACGTGGTCTACTGAAATATACCCCCACCTGGAGCCGCTCTTTTATGCCTGTCAGCCAGACTGACCGTTTCCTTGTGGCCAAGATGAAACTCATCCCTAGCCGCGCTATGCTTGAGGGCAAGGAGGTGGTCTTCTGCGACGATTCCATCGTTCGTGGTACCCAGTTGCGCGACAATGTCAAGATGCTCTATGACTACGGTGCCAAGAAGGTTCACGTTCGCATCTCGTGTCCGCCGCTGGTTCATGGATGTACTTTCTTGAATTTCAGTGAATCGAAGACCGACCGTGAGCTCATCACCCGCCGTGTTATTGAGGAACTCGAGGGTACACCTGCCGCTCAACTTCCGAAGGAACAGCTCGCTCTCTATCAGAATGCCGAAACTAAACAGTATGCTGATATGGTTGAGGTTATCCGTCAGCATGTGGGTGTTGACACCCTTAAGTTCAATACTGTGCAGGATGTTTGCGATGCAATCGGTCTTCCCAAGGAGAGCATCTGCACCCACTGTTTCGATGCTTCCTCCTATGGTGACTAAGAAAATGAAAATTGAAAAATGAAAATTGAAATTGCAATGAACAACTACATGGTCAGGCAATTGCGCAATATTGCCTTGTCTTTTCGCTCACGCCTAATCTCTCTGTCTCCGTATCTCCTATTTTTCATCCTTCAATTTTCATTTTTCAATTCTTCTGAGGCTCAACGTCCAAAGAAACCCTCCAAGCCTGCTCCCACTGTCCTCTCCGTTGGTGACCTCCTGCATAACTATGGTCTTGATACCACCCTTGTCAACGACACCGCCGTCGCTGTGCGCTACCTCGATGAGCAGCCTCAGAACTATGTGGATTTAACCAACCTTTGTGTCTCTTTCCGCACCAAGGCCCAGTCTGCTATCAAATCACTCAACGACGACTACACTCATAGCGACAACCTTATCTGGATTGACTCTAACATAGTCGTCTCCGACTTTGGTATCTATGAGTATCGACTTCGGTTGTTTTCCGACTTTATGGGCCGACGTTCCATTCACTACTCTCGTCTTGAACAACAGCGTATCGAGGCCGAGAAAGAGGCTGCACGACTTCGTGCTGAAGAAGAAGCCCGTCAGCAGCAGTTGTCACGTGACAAAGAGGCTGAGGGACTTCGTCTCAATATCGAGCGTCACCACCGTTCTATCCTTTCCGCCTGCGATGGCGCCGGTATCTCCGATAAGGCTAAACTTAAGGAATTAAAAGACCTTTACTACTCTTACTTGATGGTCTATAACAAGTACGACCTCTCTCCGGTACAGGCCACTCCGGCTTCCCTCGCTCAGCTCGACGAACTCAACTCCTTCCAGAATGACCTTCTTGAGAACATTCTTGGAGAAAACTCGCTTCCTTACCGTATTGAGAACTTTAAGAATCAACTTAAGGTCCGCTGTGAGAAGGAACACTCCGATGTTTATCGCTCATATTCCCGAGTCTTTAAGCAGACCTCTGTTCCCATCTCTTTTGCTTCTGTGAGCGAATATCAAGACTATATTGTTCGTCTACAGACCGTCATTGCTGTACAGCAGCGCTATGTCCAGACCGTAGAACTCCGCAACACCATTGCTTCGAACTACGATGCCATCTCCAACCTCTATGCCAAAAAGTACAAGCCTGTCTTCAATGCCTATAAGGATGTCCACCGTACCATCGACCAGGTTCCTGCTTTCACTACCAATGCACAGAGCCTCAATTTTATCCAGTCGCTTTCTGATTATATCGAAGCCCAGCAACTTTATCTTCAATACTTCTCTCACCTCGAGGACATCACCCGCCGTTCTGACACCATACTTAATGGACATCATGAGAACTTCAAGGATGTTTCACGTTCCTACCGCGACATCCAGCCTACGCTTATTCCCTTGCCCAATTTCAAGAATCCCACCGACGCTTTGTTTTACGAGCAGCAACTTTCCCAGGTGACGCAAGTCCAAAATGCTTACCTTCAGACCATCGAGCTCCGTTCGCTTATTCAACGTCTTGAGGATTCTATTTCCGACAACCGCAAGACCGACCGTACCTTATGGGATGGTTACCGCTTACTCCGCAAGCAGGTTGACCTCACGCCCACTTTCAACACCGTTGAACGTGCCCGCAGTTTTATTACCATGCTTGACGACTTTGTTGCCGTTCAACGTCTTTGTCTTAAGATTCTCGGTAAACGGAGCGTGATTAACACCATTGAGAGTCAGGTCGAACAGCGTACCTCCAGTTTCCGCAATATTGATAAAGCCTATTCTCGGATGATGAAAGCTTATGATGATTTCGATGATATTGCCAACCTTGAGGACCTCCGTCGTTATGATCGTCAGTGCGACCGTATCATCGAGATGCAGCAGGCTTTTCTCACCCTTCTCAATTCAGAACTTGTCAATGATGCTGATGCTCGCCTCAAACGCGAATCAGACATATCCAAAATTAAGGTGGTCATTGGACTCAACTAATAGTATCCTGACGCATTTGGATACTATAACAGAAAAAAGCACATAACCGAAAGGTTATGTGCTTTTTTGTTGATGGATATCTCGTTATTTCTTCACAGGGATGGCTGCGAGAGCGGCGACGAGGTAGTCGTAGAACTTCTTTGTGCTGGGGATGTTGCAGCGTTCGTCGGGGCTGTGTGGGCTTTGCAGCGTGGGACCGAAGGAAATCATCTCCATGTCGGGGTACTTGCCGCCGAGCAGGCCGCACTCCAAGCCAGCGTGAATGGCCACGACAGCAGGCTCTTTCTTGTAGAGCTTCTTGTAGGTGGCCTTCATGGTCTTCAGCAGGGTGCTCTCCATATTGGGTTTCCAGCCGGGATATGCACCGCTGAGCTGGCATTTTCCACCGGCGAGTTCAGCGAGGCAGACGAGACGCTCTGCGAGGGCTTCTTTGGCGGTGTCGACCGAGGAGCGCAGCAGGGCATAGACAACGAACTTTTTGGCAGCGGTGGTCTTCGTGATAGCTAAGTTCAGCGAGGTCTCCACGAGGCCTTCCATATCTTTGCTCATGCGGATAACACCGTTGGGAGCCACCATCATGAGGTTGATAATCTTCTGGGTGCCCTCTTCATCGATGACAGTGGGGTTCATGCGCACCTTCTCGTACTGCATAAAGAAGTCGGGTTCCACGGAGGAGAGTTCTTTCTTCACCCAGCTGGCCACTTTGTCGAATTCCTTGAGGATGCAGCCTTCGTGCTCCTTGGGCATGGCGATGACGGCTTCAGCGTCGCGCGGGATAGCGTTGCGCATGTTGCCGCCTTCGATGCTGATGAGGCGGATGCCGCATTCGGCCACCCAGCGGAGATGACGGAAGAGGAGCTTGTTGGCGTTGGCGCGGCCGGTGTTGATTTCCATGCCGGAGTGACCTCCCTTGAGGCCACCAATGGTGAGCTTGTAGGCTACCATGCCCTTGGGGGCTTTCTCGGTGGAGTAGGGGATGGATATGGCGGCATCGATACCGCCGGCGCAGCCCACATAGAGCTCGCCTTCGGTCTCGGAGTCGAGGTTCAGTAGGTAGTCACCGTGGAGTTCGCCTTTCTTTAGGCCAAAAGCGCCAGTCATACCGGTCTCTTCGTCGGTGGTGATGAGGGCCTCGAGGGGACCGTGCTTGACGGTCTTGCTGGCGAAGACAGCCATGATGGCGGCCACACCCATGCCGTCATCGGCACCGAGAGTGGTATCGCAAGCGTAGACCCAGTCACCAACAATCTTGGTCTCGATGGGGTCTTTCTCAAAGTCGTGTTTCTTGCCGGCACGGGCCTGAGGCACCATGTCCATATGGGCCTGAAGGACGACGGGATGTACTTTCTCCATGCCTTTGGTGGCGGGTTTGGAGAAAATGACGTTGCCAATGGAGTCTATGCGGCAGGATATTTTGTTCTTTTTGGCCCAGTCGACAAGGAATTTGCGCACTTTTTCCTCATGTTTCGAAGGCCGGGGCTGACGGGTGAGGGAATAGAAATTCTCCCACAACTCTTTGGGTTCAAGGTCTTTGATACTTTTAACTGCCATAGTTGTTGTATTTTAAGGTTGATATTATTTCTCTCAAATGGAAAATGCAAAAGTACGTAAAAAAAAATGAAAGTGCAAAAATATTTTTTATAGGTGGTTGAGGTCGAGGTGGTCGAGTAGGGCAGTGAGGAAGTTGTCGAGTTCCTGGCGCTCTTTGGCAGCCTTGCGAGAGGAGGGTAGGGGGGCTTCGGTATTGTATCGTGTGACGGAAGTGAGTTGTTGTTGGTAGGAGAGGAGTATCTCATTACGGTTGTCTGCTTCGTGCAGCAGAAGAGTGTCGTGGGTGGGAGGTTCGTTGAAGTCGCGGAGAATCTTTTCGGCTTCATCGATAGCATCCTCACCGCGGATGATAAGGATTTTTGATTGCAGGATTGTAGGATTGTTTGATTGTTTGATTGATGAATCAACAAGGTAATAGTTGAGGAGCCGCAGTGGGTCGTGATAGGTGTAGAGAGGCCAGGAGGCATCGAGGAGCGGTATGTCGTCAATGCGTGCAAAGGCGAGACGATAGAGGTGGTTGAGGTCATCGGCGAAAAGATAGTTGGGGGTGTCGGTCTGGAAGAAGAGAATGACGGTATCATCGAGGAGCGGACTTTCGTCTTCGAAATCGATGTCAAGGGTCAGTGTATGTTTCTTCATTTTTCGAAGGGATTTTCGTTAGTGAAATTGGGGCGGTAGTTGTCGCGGGCTTCGAGCTCCTGTATCCATCCGTCGGTGAGACCCATCTCTTCGGCATGTGCCACAACGGTGGCATATTCCTCTTCGGTGATGCAGCGGTCGAGCGGTGCGGGAAGACCCGGTCGAGGAGGAAAGTATTGTGCCATCAGCGAGAGGTGGAGGGAATGGAGAGTTGAGAGTTGAGAGTTGAGAGTTGAGAGTTTGTTGAGGACGGCAATGGAGTTGTCGATGTGGCCGGGGAGGACGAGATGGCGGACGATGAGACCGCGGTAGGCGATGCCGTTCTCGTCCATTTTCAGTCCTATACCTACTTGTCGTATCATCTCCTCGAGGGCGGCCTGTGCCACCTCTGGGTAGTCGGGTGCGTGGCTGTAGGCTCGTGCGAGGTCGGAGTCCATATACTTGAAGTCGGGGAGATAGATGTCCACTATTCCTTCAAGGGTTCGGAGGGTGTCAACGGATTCATAGCCGGAGGAGTTGTAGACGACGGTGGGGGTGATTGCTTGGTTGCTTGATTGCTTGATTGCTTGAAGGATTGCTGGTATGCTGTCGGCATAATGGGCGGCGGTGACGAAACCTAAAAGGGATGTTGGATTGCTTGATTGTTTGAATGTTTGAGTGATTTGGTCGGCAAGAGTGTCGACGGTATACTTCTCACCTTTCATCTTTGACCTTTCACCTTGGCTGATTTGCCAGTTTTGGCAGTAAATGCACTGCAGGTTGCAGTGGGAGAAAAAGACGTTGACGATGGGATTGAGCGGGGGCTCCTCTCCTCGGTGTACCGTCACACTGGCCACCTCGAGATCTGTAGAAGCGCCACAGAATCCCGCACCGTTGGTGCGATCAGCACCACATTTTCTCGGACATAGCTTACACCTCTCGTTCATAACTCTAAATTCTTATCTCTAGACTGATAATCATTCCCAGTCGCATACGGCATAGAATTGTTGTCCGGCTTGGTAAACCATGTTGGTGCATGTGACCCCGCGAGCATCCACCTCGTCGGCTGTATAGGTATAGGAGGTGTTGTCGTAGCCCAGACAGACGCAGTTCTTGTGGCAGGAAACGAGCAGTAGCAACGCTGCTGCAATTATGAATTTTGAATTGTGAATTATGAATTTCATTAGGTTCTGTTTTTTTTTATTTTCAATTCTCAACTCTCACCTTTCACCTCTCACCTTTTGAAGTCTCCCCTGTCGACAGGTGTCTCGAAGCCGATGGCTTTGAGACGGGCGCGGATATCGGCAACGGTCTCTGCTGCTTCGGATCCTGTGGAGAGTTTGTTGTTGTAGATGGAGTAGAGCGCGCGGGTATCTTGAGGCGAAAGGTTGGGCATGATGACATTGGCACCTGCAGCGATAGCACGTTCCCGTCCGGTAGGATGGAGGGTTCCGAGGGCTGTAGTGGCTGGGAGGAGCGCGTTGGGAAGGAGTAGTCGGAGTATGGCGATGAGGCGCAGCGTGAGTTCGATGCTGCCGGCAGAGTGCTGCTCAAAGGGTGTCCCGGTGGCGGGGATGAAAGGACCGATGCCCACCATCTCGGGACGGAAGTCGGCGATGAAGGCGAGGTCTTTCTTCAATGTTTCGAGGGTCTGGTAGGGAGAACCCACCATAAATCCCGTGCCCACTTGGTATCCGAGGTCGCGCAGGTCGCGCAGGCACTGCATGCGGTGCTCGAAACTCATCTCCGAGGGGTGCAGGCGGGCATAGTGTGTTGCATCGGCCGTCTCGTGGCGTAGCAGGTAGCGGTCGGCACCCGCTTCGCGGAGGCGGCGGAAACTCTCGCGGCCACGTTCGCCCAGCGAGAGGGTGACGGCACAGTCAGGGAAGCGTCTTTTTATCTCTGCGACCCAGTCGCAGAGCACCTCGTCGGTGAACCACGCATCTTCGCCCCCCTGCAGCACGAAAGTGCGGAAGCCCAACTCATGCCCTGTGTGGCAGCAGTCGAGAATCTGCTCTTTGGTCAGGCGATAGCGTTGTGTTTTGAGCTCTCTTCTGATTCCGCAGTAGAGGCAGTTGTTGCGGCAGTGGTTGGAAATCTCAATGAGTCCGCGGAGGAAGATGTTGTGTCCGTAGACGCTGTCACGAAGGGCGGCAGCCTGCTCATAGAGGTTGTCGACGGCCACAGGGTCGGAGGTGGTCAGCAGATAGTCGATATCAAGGGAGGACATATTCATAGACGGAATCTTGCAGATGGTCGTGATACACAGGGAGAAGTTTGAGGGTGGTGTTGTTGGTGATTTGGAAAGGACTCACGTAGACTTGCGAGTTGCGCGAGGGTGTGGTGCCGTCGGTGGTGTAGAAGATGTAGGTGTTGGGGACCTCTGTGGAAATGGTGACGGAAAGTGTTTTGTTGTCAATCTTGCGGGTATGGACGAGGGGAATGAAGGAACCCTCGCAGAAGCTGTAGCCTTTGGCGCGGAGACGTATCTTCTGGTCTTCGACGTTGCGGCGGAAGCGGTTCCAAATCTTGTTCTCGCCCGAGGACCAAAGGGCTTCGCTGAAGGCCAGCAGACGCGGCAGCAGCATGTATTCGGCCACATCCTCGGTGGGGAAATGTTCAGTGGAGAGTATGCATTGGGCGCCGATGATATTGAGCGCGGTGCGTTTTTGTGTAGAGAGGGGTACGGGGTCGAAAGCGTAGACGTGGGCGAGGGTGGTGATGCCGTCGCGGGCTCGAGGCTGGTAGTCGGGGTTGGCCTGATAGCGGCTGAAGAGACAGTAGTCGGGGGGACACATGATGACCTTGTTGCCCGCCTGTGCGGCACCGACACCCGAGGAGAGGCTCTGGGCGCTGATGATGGCACCGGGAACCAAGGGAGCGGCGTAGGGAAGATCCCACGAAAGGGGCGTGCGGTCGAGCTCACGGAGGTGCTGAGCCACCTGCCTGAGGAACCAGACAAAGAGCTCGTCGTTGTCATGGAGGTGGTTCTCGAACAGTCGCTTGCGGCATTTGTAGCATCCTTTCCAGTTGTCCATAGCGGCTTCAAGGCCTCCGATGTGGACATATTTCGATGGGAAGAGTTCGGCCATTTCGTCGAGGATGTCGTTGACGAAGAGGAGAGTGGAGTCGTTGCCGGCGCAGAGGATGGGAGTGGTGGAGGTGAGGGCACCGCAGGGGATGGGGTAGGAGCCGTTGTCACACGAGAACTGGGGATAGGCGGCGAGAATGGGGGAACAGTGACCTGGAAGTTCGATGGCGGGAATGACTTCGATGCCTACCGAGGCGGCATATGCAACAATCTCGCTGATGTCCTCTTTGGAATAGAATCCGCCGTAGGTGGCACGGTCGTTGCGGCGCGGGACGACGGTGTCGTTCCAGTCGCTGTTGTGGTGGTAGACGCGCCAGGAACCAATGGTGTTCAACAACGGATATTTCTTAGAAGGAATACGCCAGGCGTGATTGTCGGCCAGATGCCACACAAGGCGGTTCATCTTGTAGTTGGCCATGAGGTCGAGCACCTTCTTGATGAAGAAGGGCGAATAGTAGTGGCTGCAGACATCGAGGTGGAGTCCGCGCCAGGCATAGCGCGGATAGTCAACAATGGTGCAGGCGGGGAGGGAAATGGGAGCGTAGGAGCGTTCGAGAATGTCGGACGGCAGCATCTGAATGAAAGTTTGGTAGGCGTAGAAGAGGCCCTGCTCGCTGTTGGCGGCAAGGGTGATGCTGTCGGGGGTAATCTGGAGACGGTAGCCCTCGTTACCCAGTCGGGGGTCGAGCGAGTCGCGGACGATGAGTTGCATGATGCTGCGCTCGTTGTGACTCACGAGGTTGGGCTGGATGTGTCCGTGACGAAGCGAGTTGAGAATGTATTTCACCGTGTTGGAGTTCTGCCCCAGGCCGGAGATGGAGATGGAGATATTGTCCTCGAGGAGGAACGTCTGCTCGTTCTTCTCGATGGAGACAGGCTCTGGAATAATCTTCAGGTCGTTGACTTTGACGGTCTTGCTGCAGGCCGCCATGAGGATTAAGAGTGAAGCACCCCAAAGGGGAACTGTGCACCTTGAAAAAGAAAGATATTGTAGCGAAGAATTAAGAATGAAGAATAGGAGACGTTTCATTTTCATTTTCCTTTTTTCATATCAACGAGAGCAGAGCTCTTTTATTGTATTTAATACAATAATTCTTTCGCGCGGGCGTTATGGAAATATGGCATCATTGAAGAAACTCTTTTCTGACTCGGTCATCTATGGGCTGAGTAGCATCGTGGGCAGGTTCTTAAACTACCTGCTTGTTCCGCTCTATACCTATCATATCTCTGCCGCTTCCGGCGGCTACGGGGTGGTCACCAATGTCTACGCTTACACGGCGCTGCTGCTGATAATCCTCACCTTCGGCATGGAGACGACGTTCTTCTATTTTGCAAATTCGGGAGTGAAAGGGGCTGAAAGGACAAATGTTTTTTCGACGGCACTGGGAGCGGTTGGGTCGGTGAGTTTTGTGTTTGTGCTGGGGGTTCTCGCCCTGTTGGGACCTATTGCCAATGCGATGGGTTATGGTGCTCATCCCGAGTATATTGCAGTGATGGCTGCCGTGGTAGCGTTGGATGCCTTCCAGGCGATATTGTTCGCCCGCCTGCGCCTCGAGAACAGGGCTTGGAAGTTCGCCGCATTGAAACTTTCCTTCATCGTCCTCAACATCGGCTTGAACCTATTCGTCTTCCTGCTGGCTCCGAAACTGCAGCATCTGCCGTTCATGCAATGGTACGACGAACAGAATAACGTGGGCTATATCTTCTACATCAACCTCATCTGCACCGCCCTCGTTACCTTCGGCTTCTGGAAGGAACTGAAAGACTTTCATCTTTCCACATTCCATTTTCCACTTCTTAAGCAGATGCTTCGATACACCTGGCCGCTGCTTATCTTCGGCATCGTGGGCATCTTGAACCAGGTGCTCGACAAGATACTCTTCCCCTTCCTCTATCCCGGCAGCGATATGCAGGAACAACTCGGCATCTACGGTGCCTGCGTGAAGATAGCCATGATTATGGCGATGATCACCCAGGCTTTCCGCTATGCCTACGAGCCGTTTGTGTTTGCTGGGGGTAAGGGAGAGAAGAGTAAGGAGAGTCAGGCGTTGGTGATGAAGTATTTTGTGATGTTCACCTTGCTGGCCTTCATGGTGGTGGTGTGCTATATGGATGTCTTCAAGTACATCATCCGTCGCGACTACTGGGAGGGCCTGCGGGCAGTGCCCATCGTGATGATGGCCGAGATACTGATGGGCGTTTACTTCAACCTCTCGTTCTGGTACAAACTGACGGCGAAGACCTATTGGGGTGCCATCATGAGTGCTGTGGGTTGTGGGGTGTTGGTGCTTGTCAACGTGCTGCTGGTGCCCAAGATTGGCTATATGGCTTGCGCCTGGGGCGGATTGGCAGGCTATGGCACCTGTGTGTTGCTCAGCTATTTCATCGGCCAGCGTCACTATCACGTGCCCTATCCAGTGGCCTCCATCCTCGGATGGTTTGCCCTCGCCCTCGCCCTCTACTTCCTCCGCGCCACCCCTCCCGATACACTTTCCACTTTCCACTTTCCACTTTTCACTTTCGATAGTCTCTGGCTCCGTCTGGCCTACAACACGTTGCTCTTCGCCCTTTTCCTCGCCGCCCTTCTCTGGAGCGAGCGCGCCCTTGTCCGCCGCGTGATATGGTGCCATTGCCTCAATGGGAGTCGCAACAAGTGATAAAAAAACTTTTGCACCGTAAAACATTAAACCAAGAGTATGTAGAAAAAATGGCGGGGCCGCGCGTAGCGCGGCCCCGAGGTACATTCTATATGTAGGTATTTCTGTCATTCCCGTTAGGGGACAAGGGTATTCTCCTGGCTACTCGCAGACCAGGCGCACAGCCCGGCCGGAGTCGCGATGGCTGTCGTTGCTGGGGTACACGACGTTTTTGTTGATGTCGACGTTCCAAGCGCCGTTGCCGGAGCTGGCCGTAGACGACCAGTAGTAGCCGCTGCCGTCCACGGCGTTCACATTCGAACCGTTGCGGTAGCCCGCAGCCGGCAGGAACACCGCGCCGGCAGCCTCCATCTTAGCCCACTGCTCGGCAGTGTATTGGTTGCCGTTCCAAGAGGTGTTATCATCGAGATTGATGCCTGTGGGGACGGGGACATCATTGGGGTGTGTGTAGTGGTCGGGGAAGAGGATCACGCCGTGCGTGGTGCCGAAAAGATAGGCTTTGGCAAAGCGGCCGGTGGAGGCACTGCGGGTATTGAAGATGTACTGCCATTCAGTTTTGCTGAGAGTGTTCCAGGTGCCGCTGGTGATGTTGGCACCCCAGTTGACCACGTCGGAAGAAGTTCCGTTTGAGGTCATGCAGTGTTGTCCGCTGCCGTAGTTGCCGGTTGTCTCCCAATAGAAGATATCGCAACTGGTACTGCTCCAGCTTCCCAGAACGTCATACTGGTGGCTGGCAAACTGCCAGGTGCCATTGATTCGCTGCAGGTTGCCCTGCGAGAAATAGACCAGATTGCCGGCGGCGTTGACGCGGAAGAGACCAGAGACGGCACCGGGAATCTGCGTTGCGCCCACAGTGATGCGGTTGAAGGTACCGGCGGAGAGGGCACCGTAGCTGCTCACGGTCTTCTTGTAGAGGTCCTTGCCCACAGCGGCATAGATGGCAATGTCGCCATCATTGGTAGCGATGGGCTTCACGGCCACCCAGAAAGTGCTCTGCGAAGTGGTGGGGGTGACGAAGTAGACATCCGAGCCGTGCTTGACGGTCAACTTTGTGATGCTGCCAGTCATATCCTGGCTATTGGCAGTGTTCTGGACAGTGAATTTGAGGACGGCCAACTGGTTGGTCAGCACGGGGTCGGCAGGCAGGTCCACTCCGGAAAGGGTGCCGGAATACACGGCATAGTCGAAGTTGCTGGAGAGGGTGGCCATGGTGCCGTCCTGGTTGTTGTAGAGGGCATCATAGTTCACCGTGCCGTCGTTGTTGGCCATGGAGGCGGGGTAGATGAATTTCACCTCACTATTGGCATTGGGGTCGGTCATAGGTACGACGATGGTTGCCGACTTGCCGCTGTTGCTGATGTCTACGTCGGAGAGGGTTACGGTGGTCTTCACCAATTCGCTGCTGGTGTTCTGATACACCACGGCAATCTCTTCGCCGGCAGCGAAGACTTTGGTGCCGGATTCGTCGAGATGCTTGGAGGCTTCGCTGCTTCCCAAGCCTATGGTCGTGGTGGAGACCACCACTTTGCCGCTACCTGCGGGCTGCTCTTCGTCTTTCGAACATCCGACCATTGCCACCGTTGCGATGCAGAGGGCGGCCATACTGAAAAATTTCATTGTTTTTTTCATTGTTGTTTTTTGATTGTTTTTTTTGTTTTTGTTTGTTTTAATTCCAGTTTTGATCACTGCCCCAGCTGTAATCGGAAGCGGTGTTGTGGGTTTCGTCGGCTCCCCAGAGTTGGGAGACGCCCCAGAGGTAATTGACTACTCCGCCGTTAGTGCTGCTGGAGGCGTAGCCCTTCTCAGCCTTGAAGGTCACCGCGGTGAGCGCGGGAGGCTCGTAAAGTTTCTTTTCGTTTTCTTGTTTCATTGTTTTGTGTGTTTGGGTTAATAAATTGTTTGTTACAAAATACTTTAGAGTTGCTGAAAGGTTGTGTCAATAGAGGCGGACGAGGAGGCCGAGGGAGAGGTTGCCGGAGAGGTATTTGGCGGCGTCCCACATGTTGACGCCCAGTTCGGAGAAGACGCCCAGTTCGCGGGAAATCCAGTAGGAGTAGCCGATATTGCCGTGAAGGGTGAAGCCATAGCCGTCGTGGTCTTCGTTGCCGACGACTTTTTGGGTGAGGCCGGCACCGAGGAGGGCGTAGAAGTTGCCGCGGCAGAGGCTTTTGGACAGGGCGTTGCTGATGTTCATCTTGACGGCGAGGGAGGCACCGCCTTTTCGGTCGTAGCCATTGTCTTGGGTGATTCCAAAGAGGTCGGCCTGTGCTCTGATGCCCCAGACGGTGTCGAAGGCGTATTCGACCATGAAGAAACTACCCAAGCCGTTGGTGCCCTGGTCGATGTCGGGGTAGTCGGAGTTGGAGTTGAGTGTACGGTCGCCTAAAAGGCCGAGACCGAGGGACCATTTCTGGTTGCCGGGTTGGGCGTTGAACTGGGCGCTGAGGGGTGCGACGGAGAGCAGCGCGACAGCGACGAATAGTAATGTTTTTTTCATTTTGTTGTTTGTGTTGTTTTTATTAATAATTATACCTTTTAATATTTACTTGACATAAATAAGAACATCAATAATATTACAATGAGGGGACCCAGAAAGATGACAGCCCAGGTCAGTTTTTCTTTTTTATTATATTCCATAACCGCTAACCATTTACAAGTCCGTTGCGCTGCATGTCCCCGAGCCAGGCTTTGGCGTCGGAGAGGGCTTGGGTGCCGGCGATGTGGTATTCGTCGGCGAGGACCCCGGCGGCCTCTTGGAGGGTAAAGTCGCGGCCTTGCAGGGTGTTGAAGAGCAGCAGGGCGCTGGGATTGAGGGCGATGACCTTCGTCATGTCGCTGCCGCCGCCGTCAGGCATGATGACAATATTTTCGCCTGCCACCGTGCGGACTTTCATTTTCTCGTTGATTTTCATGTTGTTTGTTCAAATGGTTACTGTCATTTTTTTCTTTCAAACAACACATAAAAAAGAAGCGCGGGTTAAGTACTCTTGCTTATCCCGCATCTCAGGCCTTCGCATTGCCCTTATCACAGAATAAGCAATGCCGAAGCCCACGCTATAGGTATATATAGTAAGACACTATATTACCAAACCATGGACGAAGTACATTGCGTTATTGCGGTGATAAGTTCCGAAGTTGCGAAGTTCGAGATGCCGCAGATAAACGCCGTTACAACGTCTTTTTTATATGTTCTGCCGCTCCTGCGGAGAGGGTCAAAACCCTTACCCCGCCCGCGTTACCCGTCGCTCTCGAGGGGCTCCGGCGGTGTGGAAACGACGGTGCAAAAATACAACTTTTTTTCGATATAAAACAAAAAAAATTTCCCCCGCTCACAACACAGCAAAAAAGTCACAAAAGTGACAACCTATTTCAGTAAATCACATGGAGAGATGTTGCGAGTGATGGAGGGGTTTTTTCAGAGGAATGTTGCGAAAAATATTGAAAATGAAAAAAGATTTTGCCAGTTCAAAATCATTTCGTATCTTTGCAAAAGATTTGTAAATACAAATAAACGGACAATCAAGCAATTAATAAATAGTAAAAAGATATGATAGCAAAAGAGTTACTCAATCCCCGCAGCATCGTTATTTGCGGTGCTTCCAGTGATGTACATAAACCCGGCGGCAAATCTCTGAAGAACCTCTTGGAGAGTCCCTTCAAGGGTCAGATTTACGCCGTGAACCCCAAAGAGACCGAGGTGCAGGGCGTGAAGTGCTACGCCAAAGTGGAGGACCTGCCGCAGGTTGACTGCGCCATCCTCTGCATCGCCGCCAAGTTCTGCGCCCAGACGGTCGACGTGCTGGCCAAGGAGAAAGGCTGCAAAGGCTTCATCATCGTCAGCGCCGGCTTCTCGGAGGAGAGCCACGAGGGTGCTGAAATCGAGAAGCACATCGTCGACACCATTAACAGCGTCGGTGGTTCGCTCATCGGCCCCAACTGCACCGGCTTCCTCAACGTGAACTATGCTGGTTGCTTCGACACCCCCATTCCCCCGCTGGATCCCAAGGGAGTGGACTTCATCACTGGCAGCGGTGCCACCGCCGTGTTCATCAAGGAGTACGGCATGAGCAACGGCCTTAAGTTCAACAGCGTATGGGCTGTGGGCAACAGCGCTCAGCTGGGTATCGAGGATGTCCTCGAGCACCTCGACACTACCTTCGACCCCGAGAAGTCCTCTCACGTCATCATGCTTTATATGGAGAAGATTGGCGACCCGCAGCGTCTCCTCAAGCACAGCCGCAGCCTCATCAACAAGGGCTGCCATATCGCCGCCATCAAGAGCGGTGGCTCGGCTGCCGGCTCACGTGCCGCCTCTTCGCACACTGGTGCTCTCGCCACCAACGACGCCGCTGTCGACGCCCTCTTCCGCAAGGCCGGTATCGTGCGTTGCCAGAATCGTCAGGAACTGACCACCGTCTGCGCCGTCTTCATGCACCCCGAACTGAAGGGCAAACGCTGCGCCGTGGTGACCCACGCCGGCGGCCCCGCCGTGATGCTCACCGACGTGCTGTCGAATGGCGGCATGGAGGTCCCCTCGCTGAAAGACCATCCCAAGGCTCCCGAACTACTCAGCAAACTCTTCGGTGGCTCCTCGGTGGGCAACCCCATCGACTTCCTCGCCACCGGCACTGCCGAACAGCTGGGTTATATACTCGACGCCGTCGAGAACGACTTCGACGAAATCGACTTCTCGGTGGTCATCTTCGGTTCGCCCGGATTGTTCAGCAACAAGGAGGTCTACGACCTGCTGGATGAGAAGATGAAGACCTGCAAGAAGCCCATCTTCCCCGTGCTGCCTTCCATCATCAACGTGAAGAGCGAGATTGAGGACTTCATCGCCAAGGGCCGCATCAACTTCCCTGAGGAGTGTGTGCTCGGCAACGCCATCTGCAAAGTTTACAACACTCCCAAGCCGCAGCCCGAGAAGGTGGAGCAGCCCGCCATCGACGTGGCCCGCATCCGCAAGACCGTCGACCGCTGCAAGGACGGCTACATGGAGATTTCCGACTATAACGAACTGCTCGACGCTGCCGGTATCAGCCGCAAGAAGAGCGTCGAGGTGAGCAAGAAAGAGGATGCCCTCGCTTTCGCCAAGGAGGTGGGCTGCTCGAAGGATGTGCCCCTCGTGATGAAGGTCGTCGGCCCGCTGCACAAGAGCGACGTGGGCGGTGTGACCCTCGGTGTGAAAGACCTCGATACCGTGGCCAAGGAGTTCGACCGCCTCATCGTCATCCCCGAGACCTACGCTGTGGAGATGTACCCCATGCTCGACGGCTTGGATGTCTATATCGGCGCCATCCGCGACGAGAAGTTCGGCCATCAGATTTTCTTCGGCCTCGGTGGTATCTTCATCGAGGTGCTGAAGGATGTGCAGAGCGCGCTGGCTCCCATCACCGCCGCTGAAGCCAAGGAGATGCTCAAGCAGCTCAAGGGCTACAAGATTCTCGAAGGCGTGCGTGGCCAGGAAGGTGTCAATATCGACCTCTATGCCGAGCAGGTGGCTCGCGTGAGTGCCCTCGTGCAGGCCGCTCCCGAGATTGCCGAGATGGACCTCAACCCGCTGCTGGGCAACCCGCGCTACGTCACCGCCGTCGACGCACGTATTCGTTTGGAGAAGTAAAACCAAAAACAATATACCGTGAAAAAGATTTTTGCTTTTGCAACTCTCGTTGCAGCCCTGCTCTTCGCAGGCAATGCCAATGCCCAGTTGGGTATTCATGTGGGTTATTCCCCCGAAACCTGGTCCACCGACAACAACGGAACGACTACCGATCTTCAGCTGAATAGTTTTATCGCGGGTGTGGATTACAATGTGCCCGTCACAGGCAATCTCATGTTCAACCTCGGTGGACAACTTCGCTATGGTACCAAAACCAGCGAAGGAAGCTTCTATAACGTGGCTTCAGGTAAACACACTACCACCCTCTTCGGTCTCGATGTGCCCCTGTTTTTTAACTACACCTTCCCCATCACGGGCGACCTCAAGATGACCGTCCTTGCTGGTGCTAAGGCCAGTTATGGATTTATGGGCAAGACCAAGCATGAGGGCAATGTTTTGGGAATCTCTGGTGGTACCGAAGATGACTGGTATGATGCAAACGGCATGAACCGGAACCGTTTCAACCTCAGCGGTATCACCGGTGTCGTCTTCTCCTTCAACCAGTTCCGTCTCTTCTACGACTTTAGCTGGGGATTCCTCGACATGGATAACAACGACAATACCAAGACTACCATTAGCAGCATGAACTTCGGTCTCGGTATCGAACTCTAATCACTGAGCAATGTATGAGGGTATCCTTCAACGGGATACCCTCTTTATATCAATAGTACAGATTATGAAAAAGAGTATCGTTTATGTGACGGTTTTGCTTATGATGCTTTTCGGAGTACGTGCCTCTGCTCAGTTGAGTATCAATGCGGCCTATATCCATCAGGAACATACCTTCAACTACCAGAACGGCGCGTTCGACAGCCTGGTGGAAAACCTCGACTATATGAACGGTGGAATGCTGGGTGTGTCGCTGAATGTGACGCTGTTGGGGGATATCGGTCTCGCTCCGGGAGCCTATATCAGCTTTGCAAAGGCCAAATCGTTGCTGAGCGATACCACATGGGGTGATGGTAGCATTTCGGCCCGTAGTTATACCACTTCCAATTTCAATATCAAGTTTCCGTTTTATTTGAATTTCAAGGTGTCACTGAGTGACCATGCCAACTTGATAATTTTTGGAGGACCGGTGTTCAATGTGGGACTCTCCAAATTGTCCGATTTTAAGAATGTCGCCGACCAGGTGGACCTCCATTGCGATATGGGAGGCACTATTGGGGTCGGTCTCCAAGTAAGCATTGTCCGTATCTATCTCGGCTATAATGTCGAGATGATCGACCGCGACGATTTCAGTCTGGCCAATAAACAGTCGGTGAAGAAAGCCTGGGAGGGCAGTACCCTCTTTGCAGGAGTGGGTATCTCCTTGGGTAAGTGATACTGTTTATTTACAGAAATTCAGCGCCTCCCCATTCTTGACGGAGGCGTTTCCATTTACCCATACTCGCTCGATGTGGGTGTGGAAAGTCTGACCTTCGAGGGGACTCCATCCGCACTTGTATAATAATGATTCGCGCGTAACGGTCTCCTCAACGTTGGGATGCACCAGCACGAGGTCGGCCTTGTAGCCCTTGCGTATGAATCCACGGTCCTTGATGCCGAAGAGCAGGGCAGGGTTGTGGCACATCTTCTGGACAATCATTGTCAATAAATCAGAGTACTCGGAATAATCAGAGTGTTTTGAGTGTTCAGATGTGCTGCCGAACACCGCTTCGAGCATCATCTGTAGCGAGTGCTGGATGGAAGGGATGCCGCTAGGGGCGTCGAAATAGGGTTTCATCTTTGCCTCGAGAGGATGGGGGGCATGGTCGGTGGCGATGGTGTCGATGAGGTCGTCCTCCAGTGCTGCCCATAGTGCCAATCGGTCATCGTTGCTCTTGATGGCGGGGTTGCATTTGATTTTGTTGCCCAACTCGGCGTAGTCGCGGTCGTCGAACCACAGGTGGTTGGGAGTCACCTCGGCGGTGATGTTCTTCTTTTCAAGGTCGAAATTGGAGAGTAGCGAGAGTTCTGTGGCGGTGCTGATATGGGCCACATGGAATCGGGTGCCGTATTTGCGGGCGCGCTCGATGGCGTGGTAGGTGCTGAGGAAGCAGGCCTCGTTGTTGCGGATTTTGGGATGCAGCGCCGCAGTCTCCTTGGGAGTACCTTGATATTCGCGTTTGGCGTTGAACAGGTTGGCCTGGATGACCTCCTCCTGCTCGCAGTGGGCCACGATGAGTTTACGGGCATCGCGGAAGAGGTGGTCGAGTTGCTCGGGGTTGTTCACTAGCATATTGCCCGTGGAGGAGCCGAGGAAAAGCTTTATTGCCGCATAGCGTTCGGGGTCGATAGCCAGCAGGTTGTCGATATTGTCGTTGGTGGCACCCAGCATGAATCCGTAGTTGACGGCTGAGTCGCGAGCCGCAAGGGCCTCCTTGGCTTCCAAAGCCTCCATCGTAGTGGTCAGCGGTTTGGTATTGGGCATGTCGATGACCGATGTGACGCCGCCTGCACGTGCCGCACGACTCTCGCTGTAGAACGTCCCTGCGGGATTCTCGGAATTGCCACCATCCCGGAAATGAACATGCGTGTCGATCACACCCGGCAGCAACAAGAGGCCTTCGGCCTCTTGTAAGTGGAAAGTGGAAAGTGGAAAGTGGAAAGATTCAGATTCCACGACATCTTCAATAATGTTTCCATTGATTATTACGGAACCCTTGAAAACCTTACCTTCATTAACTATTGTTGCATTATGGATAAGGGTTTTCATATCTTCATTTCATATCTTTCCACTTTCCACTTTCCGTTTTCCACTTATTTAAAATTTCTTTCCTTCTGCCCAGCGGCGGCCAGCCATGGCGGCTTCTGCCGAGGTGTTGTACTGGTTCTTCACCACGAACTGGCCGGTATGGTCAATACAGCCCCATTTGCCGTCCATCTTGGCGGGGGCCACGCGGTCGTTCCATACGTGGGTGAAGAGTTTGGCATCCTGAAGGGTGGGCTTGATGACCCACTGACCCTCGTAGTCGACATAGCCCCAAGCTTGGGTGCCGGGATCCATGATGGGATAGAGCCAGTGGCCGAGTTCCTGATGGGTGTCCCACTCGTTGCCGGCCTGCCAGGCTTCGCTGCTGAGATTGAAGACATTGCGCGAGAGTGCTTCGCCGGTGTCACTCACCACCATCCAGTAGCCGTCGTATTTCGCTGTGGCGAAGAGACCGGTGTCGTTGGCAAAGCGGGAAGCATCCTCGTAGATGGGCTGTATGCGCCATTCGCCGCTCCAGTCCACCCAGCCCCACTTGCCGTCGGAGGGGTTGGATACGGGCACGCGCCATCCTTCCAAGGTGCGGCCGTGCTCATACTGGCGCAGGGCGTAGGCGGCATCCTCTTTGGTGAAGAAGATGAAGGTAGAGATAATCTCACCGTCGCGGTTGATATTGCCCCAGCGTCCTTCCTGTTTCACTTGAGTGTATTCGTAGCAGCGGTCGTCGCCGAAGGCCACCTGGTCGGTGAACTGCGGCTGTACAGACCAGCGGCCGAGGTAATCCACGAATCCCCACAAGCCTGTTTTAGGGTCGGTGACGGCGATGCGCCATTTGTAGTAGTTGCGTCCGATGGCCCACTGCTCGCCGGCTTGGGCGGCCTGCTCAGGGGTCATGAAGATGTTGTTGATGACCAGCACTCCGCGGCCGTCGATACAGCCCCAGCGGCCTTCCTTCTTGACGGGAGCATAGCTCTTGGGATCTTTGCCCTCATGGGGGAGGGTCTTCTCATAAACGGGCTGGTATTTCCAACGACCGTAGTAGTCCACAAAGCCCCAGAGGCCGTCGCTTTGGTTGCGGGCGGGATAGACCCATTTGCCGGGTTCGCTCATAATTTCCCATTCGTGACCGGCTTCACGGGCTACCTCCTTGGAGGGGAAGATATTGCGGCAGATGAGGTTGCCATCGACATCGATGCATCCCCAGCGGCCATCCACTTTCACCGGCGCCCATTTTCGGGTGCCGCCCTCAAACTCGCCGGCACGCTGGAACGTGGGGGCGATCATCCATGTTCCGTTGTCGTTCTGGTAGCCGAAACATTGCAGAGTGCTCTCATAGACAAGCTTCTGCGCATTGGCACAAACTCCGGTTATCAAGGCTGCAAAAAGCAGTATGCAGGTGCGTTTCATCTATAAATATGTATTATTTCAAAATGCAAAAATACGAATTTTGCCCGATATGGCAAAATAATTTTTTCATGTCGTATTTTTTTTGTATTTTTGCATCTTCAAAATGACAAATATAACAAAACATTAAATTGTATAACAATGAACAAATTTGATCCCGCAACCGCCATCCAGCGTATCGATGGCCGCGACGCCAACCGTGGTGTCAATCCCGCAATCTGCGACAGCGCTACTTTTACCTTCCCTGAGGCACACCTCATGACCGAGACCTTCCACGGCGAAACCGAGGGCTACTTCCTCTACAGCCGTCACTGGAATCCCTCCAATCTGGCTCTTTGCCAGCGCCTCGCTGCCATGGAAGGCACCGAGATGGCTTGGGTTACCGGTTCCGGTCTGGCCGCCATCACCAGTGCCCTGCTGCACGAAGTCAACGCCGGCGACCACATTGTGGCCAGCATGACCACCTACGGCGGCACCTTCGCCTTCATGGCCAACTACCTGAAGAAGTTCAACGTCAACTGCACATTTGTCAATATGCAGAACCTCGACGCTGTGAAGAAAGCCCTCGCCGAGCACCCCAACACCAAGGTTGTCTACACCGAGACCATGAACAACCCCCTGCTCCGCATCGCCAACATCCCCGAACTGAGCAAGATGGCTCATGCCGCCGGTGCCAAGCTCATTGTCGACAACACCTTTACCCCCATGATTTTCAGCCCCTGCCGTCTGGGTGCCGACGTCACCGTCTACTCGATGACCAAGTACATCAACGGTACCAACGACTGCGTCGCCGGTGCCATCTGCGGCAGCGCCGAGTATATCAACAGCCTGATTGATGTGAACAACGGTACTTGCATGCTCCTTGGCCCCGTGCTGGATCCCATGCGCAGCGCCTCCATCAATAAGAACCTCCACACTCTCCATATCCGCATGAAGAAGCACGGCGAGAACGCCATGTACCTGGCTAAGCGCTTTAAAGAGGTGGGCTTCAAATACAACTACCCCGGTTTGCCCGAGCATCCCGACTACGAGCTGTTCTGCAGCATGATGAACGAGGGTTACGGCTTCGGTGGCATGATCAGCATCGACATGGGTACTGCCGACCGCGCCAGCAAGATTATGGAGCTCATGCAGCAGAAGGGTGTCGGTTACCTCGCTGTCTCGCTGGGTTACTTCAAGACCCTTTTCAGCAATAGCGGCAAGAGTACCAGTTCTGAGGTTCCCGAGGATATCCAGAAGGAGATGGGCATGAGTGAAGGCCTTATCCGCTTCTCGATGGGTCTCGACAATGACATCGAGGCGACCTTCCAGCTGATCAAAGAGAGCGTTGACGCTTTCAACAAGTAGTTTTTTTCTTGATGGGTCTAATGGGTTTAATGGGTCTGTGGGCGAATCGTCCAATACCCATTAAACCCATTAAACCTATTAAACCCATAAAAAATATGAAAAAGATAGCAGTTATCCTTTCCGGTTGCGGCAACCGCGATGGTTCGGAATTGCAGGAGAGTCTCTCTCTGTTGCTGGCTATTGACCGCCGTGGATGGCAGTATCAGTGTTTTGCTCCTGAAGGATTCTTTGAGGTAGTGCCCCACATCGACGTTGAGGACGAAGAGGAGGAGGGTACGGTGCTCGATATGGAGCAGCGCGACATTTTTGTCGAGAGTGCCCGTATAGCCCGAGGCAATCTGCTGCCGCTGGAGCAGTACCGCCCTGCCGACTATGATGCACTCGCTCTTCCCGGTGGCATGGGCGCCGCCCGCAACCTCTCTACTTTTGCCTTCGACGGTCCTCGTATGGAGGTTATCGATGCTGTGCAGGACGCCATCCTTGAAACCTATCGTGCCGAGAAGCCCGTGTTGGCCATGTGCATAGCCCCCATGGTGTTGGCCAAGGTGCTGGGCCGCTACGAGGTGGAGTTGACCCTCGGTCCTGACAACAATCAGGCTTCTGGTGTTGCCAAGGGCTTCGGCTGCAAGGTGCGTTCGTGTGGTCCCACCGACGTTTGTGTCGATACCGAGCACAAGGTGCTCACCACCCCGGCCTACATGGCCGCCACCCGTATCAGCGAAATCTTCGACGGCGCCGAGAACCTCGTCGCCGAACTGGAAAAGATGAGATAAAATTATAAGGTAAAAAAAAGAAGCCCTCGCTAACGCGGGGGCTTTCTTTTTGATTCCTTATTTTCTTATTTCGCTTCGGCAATGCCGATGTAGTAGTCGACAGTGGGATATTCCACACTCTGCGGATACTTGGTCTTAATGGCGTTGAAGTGCTTCAGGGCACCTTCGTTGTCATTCAGCATCAGACAGCACATGCCGGCTTTGAACAGGGCGGCAGGAGCAGTCATGTCGTTGGGATTGGTCTCGGACGACTTCACATAGAGCTCAACGGCTTTCTTGTTGTCGCCTTTCTCCACATAAGCGTCGGCTTCGGCCATCAACTTGATGGAGGCGGTGTAGTAATCTTTGCCGTTGTAGTCCTCAAGGTACTTGATAGCATCGTCGTACTTGCCGAGACGGAGGGCGGAGACACCGGCATAGTATCTGTAGGTGTTCACAATAGCAGGGGTGCTGTGCATCAGAGAACCGGAATGCTTGTCGATGAGTTTCTTGAATCCGGGATGCTTGCCGTCACCGTCGAGAGCCTTCTGCAGGTCTTCGGCGTTATTGTTGTCGATGCCCGACATGTAGTAGTTCTCGGCGTAAAAACCGTCCTGGGCGGCAGCCTTCTGTGCATTGGGAGTGAAAACAAAAGCACGGAGGCAAAAGAAAGCGGCAATAACTACGATGGCAGTGCCACAGATGATGAGCATCTTCTGGTTTTTCTTGACGAATTCCTGGGCGCGAATCAGGAGGTTGGATTCCATTTCGACGTTCTTTTCTTCGATTTGTTCTTTCATTATGATAGTTTTTTTGTTTCTTTCTGTATAAAATTTCGAGGTGCAAAAGTACGAAAAAATTGAAAAACAAGCGTTGAAAATTGAAAATAAATTTCCCCACACCCTGTTTGTAAAAAAAAAAAATATTTTCTTTTGGTTGATAATGAATGTTTTATATGTAAAAATAACCCGTTCGGCAAATTATTTTTTTTTTTATAAATATATTTTTCATATCTTTGCAGATTGAAAAAGAGCGTGTAGATTGAGGCGTGATAAATTTTTTTTGAATACAAACTGTAGAAAAAAAACTGTCCAAATGAATACACAGACTAAATACCTTGGACTCGACCTGAAGAGCCCGATTATCGTGGGAAGTTGCGGCCTCACCGCCGATGTGCAGAAGATGATGGAAATGGAAAAGGCTGGCGTGGGTGCTGTCGTGCTCAAATCGGTTTTTGAAGAGCAGATTATCTACGATATTAAGAAGAACACCCATGTGGTGGCTCCCACCGACAACTATGGCGACAGCTATGAATACATCGCAGCCCATGTGGCCGACGATTCGCTGGGTAAGCATTTCCAGATGATTCGTGAAGCCAAGCAGGCGCTCACCATTCCCGTCATTGGCTCTATCAACTGCTTCTCCTATGAGAACTGGCTCACCTATGCCATTAAGTTCCAGGAGGCCGGTTGTGATGCCCTCGAGCTCAATATGGCCATTCTGCCTTACGAGACCACCCTCTCGTCTGACGATGTGGAACGTACTTTTACCCAGATTATCAACACTCTCCGCAAGTCAATCTCCATTCCCATCTCCATCAAGGTGGGCACCTACTTCACCGACATGGCAAAGCAGTTGCAGCAGCTCAGCTGGATGGGCATTCAGGGTATGACGATGTTCAACAAGAACGTCCAGGTCGACATCGACATTGAGAATGAGACCCTCCAAAATGCCTCGTTCCTTTCCAATCCCGAAGATATGTATAACACCCTCCGCTGGGTTGCTATCATGAGCAAGAAGATGCGCTGTGACCTCTCGGCCTCCACAGGTGTTTACTCTTCCGCCGATGTGGTTAAGATGCTTCTTGCCGGTGCTACCACCGTTCAGGTGGTTAGTTGCCTCTATAAGAATGGCATCGATACACTTCGTGAACTCAATGAAGGTCTCCAGGCATGGATGCAGAAGAAGGGATACGACGAAATCAAGCAGTTCCGCGGGAAACTCGCCGTCCAGCCCAACGACAAAGCTTCGGTGGCCATGCGCACCCAGTTCATGAAATACTTCGCAGAAATTGTCTGAAAAAAATACTTTCAACCTTAACCCTTTAAACCCTGTTACTATGGATCAGCAAGAAGAAAAAATCGTCAACTTCTTCCGTTTCGAAGACCTGCGTGTCTACGCCAAAGCCACCGACTATGCCACTTGGTTGGCCTCTAACCTTGGCGCTCCCCGCACTGACAGCGAGAAAGCCCTCGTGAACTCGTTCTGCCACTCTTCCTACGACATTGCCCTCAACATTGCAGAAGGCTCCAGTCGCAGCAAGAGCCAATTCGACCACTACCTCAAAATCTCCAAAACTGCTATCCGCGAGTGCGTCGTATACACCGAGATTTCCCATAATCTGGGTGTTATGACAGAAGAACAGTTCAACCAGTCGCGCGAGTACCTCATGGAACTCACCCGCATGCTTGGAGCCCTCATCATCTCTCTCCAGCGCTCCGCTGAACGCCGTCATGAGTCGAGTGCCGACGAAGATGGTGACCCCTATGCCAATGACGAAATGTCTTACTAATACATTTATATGTATCCAAGCTTACCATTATTAAAATACACAGAGACCGGCAATTTCTTTTTGATTGCCGGTCCTTGTGTCATAGAGGACCATGAGAATCCTTTCCAGGTCTGTCAGCGGTTGAAGGAAATTACCGACCACCTGCAGATTCCCTTTGCCTTCAAAGCCTCCTATCGCAAAGCCAACCGCTCTTCCGTCACCTCCTTCACTGGCATCGGCGACCGCGAGGGTCTGGAACTCTTGGGAGAGATAAGGAAGGAATTCGGCATTCCCGTGGTTACTGATATACACTCTGATGATGAAGCCGAGATGGCTGCAGGGTATGTCGACGTGCTGCAAATTCCCGCCTTCCTCTGTCGCCAGACTGAACTTCTTCATGCTGCCGCGAAAACGGGCAAATGCGTGAATGTCAAGAAGGGTCAGTTCCTCTCACCCGAGGCTATGGAGCAGGTTGCCGGTAAGATGCGTGCTTTCGGCAGCGACAATTTTATGCTTACCGAACGCGGCACCACCTTTGGTTATCAGGACCTCGTGGTCGACTTTCGTGGGGTGCCTACCATGCAACAGAACCATGTGCCTGTGGTGGTTGATATCACCCACTCGCTCCAGCAACCTAACCAGACGGCCGGTGTTACCGGAGGCCGTCCCGATATGATTGAGACCATCGGCCGCGCCGCCATCGCCGTGGGTGCCGATGGCATCTTTATGGAGACGCACCCCGACCCCGCCCACGCCAAGAGCGACGGTGCCAACATGCTTCGCCTCGACCTGGCCGAGAAACTACTGGAACACCTGACAGCGATAAAAAAGACTATCAACAAACTATAGTCACTATAAAACTATAAAACCATGCAACTCCACCTCACCAAACCCATCATCTTCTTCGACCTCGAAACCACCGGCGTCATCGTCGGCCACGACCATATTGTCGAGATTTGCCTCCATAAGGTGATGCCCGACGGCAGCACCGACACCCGCGTCGAGCGCGTCCGCCCTGTCGACCAAAATGGCAAGACCGTCCACATCCCCGAATTCACCACCGCCATCCACGGCATCTCTGATGACGATGTCAAGGATAAGCCCACGTTCAAGGAACTGGCCTCCAGTCTTAAGGAATACATTGGCGATGCCGACCTCGCCGGTTACAACTCCAACAAGTTCGACGTGCCCCTCCTCGTTGAGGAATTCCTCCGCGCGGGCATCGACTTCGACCTCAAGGAACGCCACTGCGTCGACGTGCAGAACATCTTCCACCAGATGGAGCAGCGCACCCTCGTGGCGGCCTATAAGTTCTACTGCGGTAAGGACTTAGAGAACGCCCACTCCGCCGCTGCCGACACCATTGCTACCTACGAGGTGCTTAAAGCGCAGCTCGACCGCTACCAGGGTGTCGACTACAAGGACCGCTCCGGCAAGGTGACACAGCCCGTGGTCAACGACATCCCCGCCCTCAGTGAATTCACCGCCAACAAGCAGTGGGCCGACCTCGTCGGACATATCGGCTACAACAACCTTGGGTTTGAAATCTTCAACTTCGGCAAGCACAAAGGCGAACCTGTTGAGGAGGTTTTTACCAAAGAACCCTCCTACTACGATTGGATGATGAAGGCTGACTTCCCCCTCTCCACCAAAAAGGTCATCACCGACATCTGGAACCACATGAAGGAAGTCAAAATTGAGATGCTGAAATACCACTTCGGACAGCGTTGAATCCCCTTCGAAGCCAAAGCTGAAAATCAATAAGTTACAAGCCTAAGACGGCACTTAACCAACTGGTTGAGTGTCGTTTGTGTATTTGGTAAGTATCTAACTGCCACTAAATCAATACCATCTCCTTACCAACTCCTACCCAACACTGTATCAACTCCTACCCAACACCGTATCAACTCCTACCACGGTAGGAGTTGATACGGTGTTGGTAGGTTGTTCGTAGGGTTAGAAGATGAAGTTGAGGCCGAACATGCGAGTCTGGGGGGCATCAGCTGAAGATTTATAAGTGGGCAGCAGGTCGGTAAAGAGCTCCAGTCTGCCAGCGCCTCCGAGGAAGCAGTTGAATCCGATGGCAGCGCGGATGTTGAAGCGGTTGAGGATGTCGACTTTCTCCCTGTCGGTGTGCCAGTGGTCGTCGGCGTCGAGGCTCTTGGTGACGAGGCGCGGCGTGAAGTTGAAGGTGGGGGTGAGGGTGACGTAAATTCCGGGGATGATGTTTTTGAGCCAATTGTCAAAGCTGTATTTGAGTGTGACGGGCACGCCGATAGCCCACCAGTAGAGCTCTTGGCGCGGCGGCGTGGCGCCGTAGCTGGGGTCGAGCACCAGCTGGTCGCCCTGTACCTTTACTGCGTTGTCCAGCTGCAGGTAGCTCCAGCTGGCGTCGAGGCCGAAATTCCACGACCAGTGGCGGCTGATGGATATTTCGTTGAAGCGTATCGGCAGCTGACCTATGAAGCCGTAGTTGGTGTTGTAGGGCGAGCCGTAGCGGCTGTTGTCGACCCACGTGATGGGCGTTGCCACGCCGAGGCCGAGGCCGAGGGTGAATTGGAACAGCTTCCGTTCGCGGTCGTGGCTTTTCTTCGTCTTGACATAGATGTGGCGGGTCGAGTCGGTGGCGGTGATGTTGCTTGTTGTCTTTTCTCCCATGGTGAGCCACTGGTTTCTGCTCTTCACGTCGCCCTCCTTGACGGTACTCTCGCCGTAGGTGTCGATGACAAGTTTGTTGCCGGAGAAGTGGCGCAGGTCGAGGGTGGCGTTTGATACTGTGATGTCGGTGCTGTAGCGGTTGTTGAGGGTGTCGATGACGAGCACAGCGCCGGTGTCGGCATAGATGTCGAGGTCGACAGAGTCGAAGTCGTAGTAGTGGATGGTAAGGCGGGCACCTTTTTCGAGTTTGATATCATAAAGGGGTTGTGAGGTGTAGATTTCCACCTTTGTGGTGCGGGGCATCCACTGGTTGGCTACGAGGATGTAGGATCCTCTGCGTTTGCTTAACTTCTCGATTTTGAACAGTTCGGGTTCGGCACCCTCCTCGAAGAAGTCGGCGCAGGCGGTGGTTACCACGAGGCGTGTGGGGGTACCCTCGGGAGTCTGGATGAGGTGGGCGTCCCAGCCGCGGTTGATGAAGAGGCGGCCGATTCGGTAGTCGTGCTCGAAGGTCTGCTCTATCTGGTAGAGGTCCTGTGGCTGTGTGGTTTGGGCGTTGACGTTGACCTCCGCCAGGATGAAGATGCCGACGAGGGCGAGGAGAACGGAGATTTCGGCGATGTCGCGGATAATGGAGGCTGTGCGTTTCATAATATTGGGGTTTTATCTTGTTTAAAATTCTATGGTTTTCAGGGTGAAGGGGGTGCTCGCTTCAGTACCGAAAGTGGCGGCCAAGAAGTCTTGGAGGGTAGTGCTTGGGGACGGAACGTTGTTGATGTTGCAGTTGCTGCAGATCATCTGGGTACTGGTGCGTCGGTGGATGCGGGGAGTGTTGTCGATGGAATCTTCGGGCTTCACAGTTTCCATGGGTTTGGGTTCGGGCTCGTTGACGAGGACGGGTTCGGACTTGGGCTCGGGCTGTGGCTCCTCGGGCTCTGCGGAAGCAAGGAGGGTGGGAGAAACTTGGACTTTTCTGGTTTTTCTAGTTATATTAGTTTTTCTAGTTAAACTAGGTTCTTTGATGGTATCTGCTTCTTTTGGAGTGGGCAGTTCTGATGCTTCTGCCACCACCAGAGGTGTGGGACTTTCGCTGCGGAACAACATGGGCAATGCGATGAGCAGCAAGGTGATGCAGGCGGCGGCAGAACCGAGCCATACGGGCCAAAGACGGCGGCTCTTGGGAGCGGCGGTGGCCGACAGCATATTGCGAAGCTCCTCCTGACGTCGGCGGTTGGCCTCGACAGTGCGCTTGGCGGCGAACATTTTTTGCAATTCTTTATCTTCCATAGTGCTCATTGTTTTACCATTGATTTAAGTGTGCTGACGGCACGTGAGAGGGTGGCATAGACATTGGTGCTGCTCATACCCAGACGGCGTTGCATCTCTTCGTGACTTAGGCGGTCGATGTATTTCATCTTCACTGCTTCGCGTTGTCGTTCAGATAGATGGCTCATCATGTCGTCGAGCCGGGAGGCTCGTTCTTCGGTGAGGGCAACTTCTGCTTTGATGGCTTCGTCGTCCACGCCGTCGAGAAGGCTGATATTATCAGTGGCGATGTCGCGGTGTTTCCGCAGGAAGGAGATGCAGCGGTTCTTGACGGTTTGCATGGCGTAGCCTTCAAGGTTTAGCACATGCTGAAGGTCGTTGCGTCGCTCCCAGAGTTCGATGACTGCCTCCTGCACTGTGTCCTCGGCATCAGCCTCCGTATGCAGTAGCTTCTCGGCTGTGAGCTGCATGGCGGGTTGCAAAGCCATCAGGGTATTGAGGAATGCGTCTTGTGTCATCGGTTTTTGTGCTGTTTCATCCTAATGACGCAAAACGTCCCCAAATCTTACAAAATAAAATGAAAAAAATTATTTTACCTCACAACCGAGAATCTCGATACGGCGAGCCATGGCGGCGGGGAGGCCGTAGACGGGGTCGGTCGAGCGGCTCTCGGTAGTGGGCTCTACAGCTTGAGTAGGCTTGTCGGCAGAGCCGACAGCTCCGTGGGGCTTCTGCTCGAGGATGAGATGCCCTTTGTCAAGAGCCTCCTCGAAGATGCCCCCGCGCCACGCGCGTACCATATTAATAAATGAGGCAATGCGACGGTGCGAAAGGTTAAGGTTGTAGTCTTCCTTGTAGACGGGACTAGCGAAGCCGGCGATGGTAATGGTGACACTATGCTCCTCATCGAGCAGGGATTCGATATAGTCGAAGAGGGCTTCCACTTGGTTGTAGTTGCCTACGACGCAGGTATCGAAGAAGAGGGCCATCATGGTCGAGTCGGCGGCGTTATGTTGATGGGAGATGTATTCGTTGCGAAGAGAGGCATAGTGATGCTGGCACTGGGTGTAGGAGGTGGCGGTGGTAGCAGCGCGACTTTGCGGGTCGGGTTCGTCGTTGTGGAAGTAGAGGAAAAGGGGAAACATGAAGGAGTTGGGAGATAAGAGTTGAGGGTTAAGAGCTGGGGTATCGGTGGCCAAAGTGTCGGTCGAGTCTCTTTCTGCTTTCCACTTCTCTCTTTCCATTGTATCCACTGACCACTGATAAAGGTCGTTGCAACAGGAGGAGTCGGTAAGGTAGTAGCTGTCGGCGCGGTTGGAGGCGAGGAAGCCTCTCAAGGGACGGCCGGTTGTGCTGTCGTGGTGGGTGATGGTGAAGTAGAGGTCGTTCTCAGGACTATTGAGACACTGGCAAGCGGACTCGGGCTGCTGCCAGGAATTGCGTTGCCCAACGGAGCAGTAGATGTCGTGCTCGCCAAGCCCACCGGGACGGTTGCTGCTGAAGTAGAGTACACCGTTGTGTTGGTCATAGAAAGGGGTGATTTCATCAGCTGAAGAGTTTACCATGGGACCGAGATTGACGCACTCCTGCGAGTAGCCGTTTTTGACGAGGGTGTACCAGATGTCCATACCGCCAAGGCCCTCGGGTCGGTTGCTAACGAAATAGAGGATGACGGTGCTGTCGGCCAAGCGGGCGACGGCAGGATGTGTGGAGGTGTAGCCTGGGAGGTTTACGGGGCCTTTGAGTTTTACGGGAGCATCCCATCCTCGGCGTTTCTTGTGTTTGGCGAAGTAAATCTCGCAGTTGAGGCTTTCCACATCACCCCGTGTGAAGAAAATGTCGAGGGTCCAAGGGTCGAAGGCGATGTTGCCCGTGTGGTCGCGCTTGCTATTGAGACCCCAACGATCGGGATGCGGCTTGCCGAAGCGGCCGTTGCGGGCGATGCGCGCCTGATAGACCTTCATCAAGGGGCCTCCGACATCAAACTGGCTATTCTTGCCTGCGTCATGCTCCATGGAGGAGTAGACGAGCACTGTGTCGCCGAGTCGGAAAGCACCGGTCTCGCTACCCGTAGTGTTGATGGGTTTCTCGAGGTGGGTGACGGTATATTGCGCTTGTGAGGTGAATGGAGAGAGGGGAAAGGTGAAAATAAGGCTGATGGTGTAGGTTAGCCTTAGAATTCGTAGTATGATCCTTTTACTTTGCATAATACTAATTTCACCTGTCAACTCATCATTTTTACCTTTATATGATTGGGCATGGCAGTGCACGTTTGGTGTTGTCTTTCTTACCGATGCGGTAGATGACACCTATTTCGAAGGCTCCGAGGGTGTGGCTGGCTTCGGCGAGGGTAGAGAGGTTGGCATCGTAGGAGAAGGCGAAAGTCCATGCCCTCCAATCCACGGCGAGGTTGACGGAGAGTGCATCGCCGTGTCGTCCGAGGAGACCGGCGCTGAGGGCGAAGTAGTTGTTGGCACGTTCGTTGAGGTACCACTTCACATCGGCGCCATATACCAGCTCGCTGAAACTTTTTTGGTGTTGAAAGCCTATTACAGGCTGGAATCCCCATTGCGGCAGCCAGCGCCATTCGCCACGGGCGTAGAGGTTCCATTTGCGACTGAGGCGGGTATCGCTCATGCCGAGGTACGAGATGTCGGGCTCGTTGATATTGCGTATGGAGAAGCCTACTTTGGTGTAGAGGCTTTCCGTTTGTTGGCAGAACCAGGCAATACCGGCACCGAGGGTGGGGTAGAGGGCTTTCTCGCGAGTGAAAGGCTCTGTGCCGTCGGGAAGCACAATATTTTGTGGGTCGAAGCCTACTTGGCCCACGCCAAACTCCGCAGCTACCGACACCAAGTTGTCTCCGTTGCCGACGGCCTGGAAGTAGGAGAGAATAGCGCTGGCGGAGGTAGAGCCGTAGTCGAGGTCGCCTGCCCGGTCGGCGCTGACCCAGAGTCCGGCGCTGAGACCGTTTTTGTTACGTTTGCTGCGCATCAGGCTCAGTTCACCACTGACGCTGATGGTCTGGAAGGGGATGGTGACGCTGGCCCACTGGTTGCGGTAGACCGCACCGAAACGTCCCTGCCCATCGAAGAAACCACTGTAGGCAGGATTGAAGAGCAGAGGGTCGAGGTCGAGGAAGGAGAAGTGGATGTCCTGCGCGTGTAACAAGTGGAAAGTGGAAAGTGGAAAGTGGAAAGCGATGCTGACGCATGCCAAAATAACAATCTTTTTTATCTTTCCACTTTCCACTTTCATCTTTCCTCTTTATCGGGTGTAGGGTGGCAAAGATATGTCGGCGAAGTCGCCTTTGAGGTATTTGAAATAGCCGGCGATGCCCACCATGGCGGCATTGTCGGTGCAGAACTTGAAGGGAGGAATGAAGGCCTGCCAGTGATGTTTGTCGCAGATGCGCTGTAGTTCGCTACGCAACAGACTGTTGGCGCTGACGCCACCAGCAATGGCCACTTGGCGCACCTTGTGGTCGAGGGCGGCTCGTTCCACCTTCTTCAGCAGGAATCCCACAATGGTCTTCTGGATGCTGGCGCAGAGGTCTGCTTTGTGCTTCTCGATGAAGTCGGGGTCTTCTTTCAGCCTGTCTCGGAGGAAATAGAGAAACGAGGTTTTGATGCCGCTGAAGGAATAGTCGTATCCTTGTATTTGCGGTGTAGAAAAATGGTAGGCATCAGGATTGCCCTCTTTGGCCAGCCGGTCGATGACGGGGCCGCCAGGGTATCCGAGGTCCATGATTTTTGCCGCTTTGTCGATGGCTTCTCCGGCAGCATCGTCGATAGTCTGCCCAAGTACCTCCATCTCGAAGTGGCTGCGAAGGAGCAAAATCTGTGTGTGTCCGCCAGAGACGAGAAGGCAAATGAACGGAAATTCCGGTTTTTCCGGACTCTCCGGCTTATGGATGAAATGACTCAGCACATGTGCTTGCAGGTGGTTCACCTCAATGAGTGGTTTTCCCAAAGCCTGTCCGAAACTTTTGGCGAAACTTACGCCCACCATCAGCGAACCCATGAGTCCGGGGCCGCGGGTGAAAGCTACGGCATCAATATCCTCTTTCTTGATTCCCGCCTCGCGGATGGCACCGTCAACAACGGGGATGATATTTTGCTGGTGGGCACGGGAAGCCAACTCTGGCACCACGCCACCATACTGTTCATGAACTTTCTGGCTGGCGATGATATTGCTCAGCAGAGTGTCGTCTTGCAACACCGCTGCCGATGTGTCATCACAGCTGGATTCTATGGCTAAAATGATACTCATAATCAAAATGCAAAAATACTAAACTTGTCCGATATGACAAAATTTTTTTGTCATATCACAAAAAGTATGTATTTTTGCACTTTAAAATAATAGTAATAAGAAGTAGTTATGAAATATTCTATAGGAGTTGATATGGGTGGCACTAACACCGACATGGGTTTGGTGTCGGAAGAAGGAAAGATTGTTCAGCGTCGAAACATTTCGACCAACGCATATACAGAGTTGGAGCCTTATGTGCGAGATATGATGCACGAGGTGGAGACAATGATGAAGTATCAACACTCTGTTGACGGCGAGGCCGTAGAACTCGAGGGCATCGGTATTGGTGCTCCTAATGGTAACTATTATACTGGATGTGTGGACAATGCCCCCAACCTCACTATCAAGGGTGTTTTGGATTTTGGCAAGGAGATTAAGAAATATCTCCCAGTGCAAGTGGTGTTGAGTAATGACGCTAACGCTGCCGCCTATGGCGAATATGTTTATGGCGGAGCAAAAGGATTGAAGCATTTCATCATGTTTACGTTGGGGACTGGCGTGGGGAGCGGAATTGTGGTCGACGGTAAACTGGTTCATGGTAGCACAGGCGGTGCCGGCGAGTTGGGGCATGCTATTGTCTATCCTCATGGGCGTCCCTGCTCTTGTGGACGTGAGGGATGTCTGGAGACCTACGCGGCGGCACGAGGTATCATTCAGACGTTTTATCTGTTACGTAAGAAGAGTGGCCCTCGTGGAGAGACTCCCGAAGGTTGGATTCCCGATTCGTATCCCGACAACGAGTTGACCTCAAAGTTGATAGGCGATGCTGCCAATGCCGGTGACCCGTTGGCTTTGGAGGCTTATGAGCAAACGGGCGAGGTATTGGGTCTGGCAATGGCCAACGCGGTAACCTTTTCGGCTCCTGAGGCTATCTTCTTGATGGGAGGTCCTACCAAGGTGGGCGAGCCGCTGATGAGGCCCCTCCGCAAAGCTTTTGAGGAGAATTTGTTGAATATCTATGCCGGCAGTTGCCAGATAAGGATGAGCGAGTTGAAAGCCAATGAGGCGGCTATCCTCGGTGCAGCAGCGTTAATAAAAATGCCGAGAGATTAGTGCTACTAGAAAAACTATAAACATGAAAAGAATCTTCTTTCTGTCGCTTGCTGCAATTCTTTTTGCTGCTTGTGGCGAAAAGACATTGACCTCGTATGTCAACCCCTTTGTGGGTACCGATGGCCACGGACATACATTCCCGGGCGCCATTGTGCCGTTCGGCATGATTCAGCCTTCGCCCGACACTCGTTTGGATGGCTGGGATGGTTGTAGCGGCTACCACTACAGTGACGATACTGTCTATGGTTTCAGTCATACACACCTCAGCGGTACCGGCTGCTCGGACTATGGTGATGTGCTGCTGATGCCGGTGGACCAGTTGCAGATGCACGACATGAAGTTCGGCGACTCGATGCGTATGCACTACTGTTTCGAGTTCTCCCACGACGACGAGGTTGCCAAGGCTGGCTATTACAGTGTGAAACCCCGCAAGGGCAGGATTACCACGGTGAAGCAAGTGGAGCTCACCGTCGACCGACGTGTGGCCTACCATCGCTACACTTACGAGCAGATTGATAACGGTATCGTCCTAGACCTTCGCCATCGCGATGTGCTGCTCAGTGGCAAGATTATGGAACGCGATGGTCTTATTGTGGGATGGCGCGAAAGTAATGCGTGGAACCCCGACCAGCACCTGTACTATGCTATCCGCAGCAGTGTGCCGTTCGAGATTGTGCATTACAGCGACGATTCGACACAGGCTATTCTTCACTTGCCCCCACACACCGAGCAGGTGGAGTTGCAGGTGGCCATCAGCGGTGTAGACATCGAGGGCGCTATAGGCAACCTCAACGCTGCTGAATATAAAAACTTTGATGAGGCCCGAAAGGGTGCTGACAGCATCTGGGAAGCCGCCCTCGGCAAGCTGCGCGTGGAAGGTGGTACCGACGAGCAGAAGCGCTGCTTCTACACCGCCCTCTACCATTGCATGACGTCGCCCTACCTTTGGAGCGACGTCGACGGCCGCTATCGCGGCACCGACAACCAGATACACACCGTCGACCCTGGCCGCGAGGTCTACACCGTCTTCTCCCTCTGGGACACCTACCGCGCCCTGCACCCCCTGTTGACGCAGATTGAGCCCGAACGCACCGTCGACTTCGTCTACACCGCCATGAAGAACTTCGAGCAGGGCGGCGAACTCCCCATGTGGGAGCTGGCTAGCCATGAGACCCATTGCATGATAGGTTACCATGCTGTGCCTATGATACTCGAGGCATATATCTATTTGATGGAATCCCATATTATAGATGAAACCTATGAGGAGGTGCCAGATGGATATGTTATTTCAGTGGAGGAATCTGAAGGCACTCTGGCCGGCTATACCCCCAAGCAGTTGCTCGACGCTATGGTGGCCACCAGCAACCGCACCGAGGCCCATCGTGCATACGGTGCTCAAGGTTATCTTACCTCCGAACTTGATAACGAGTCTGTCAGCAAGACCCTCGAGTATGCCTACGACGACTGGTGCATTGCAAGGATGGCAGAAATTGCTGGCGATACTGCTACTGCCCGCAACTACTGGATTCGCTGCCAGAGTTGGCAGAACATCATCGACGGCAACGGCTTCGCCCACCCCAAGCGCAACGGTGGCTGGGTGACTCCCTTCGACCCCACTGAGGTCAACAACCATTTCACCGAGGCCAACTCCTGGCAGTACAGCACCTATGTGCCGCACGACATCGATGCGTGGGTCGAACATATAGGTGGCAAGAACCAAGCAATCGCCTTCTTGGATAGCCTTTTCGAGGGCCACAACGCCATGAGCGGACGTGATCAGGCTGATGTCACCGGCCTCATCGGCATGTACGCCCACGGCAACGAGCCCTCCCATCATGCCGCCTGGCTCTACGCTCTCCTCGGACAGCCTGAGAAGACCGAGAAGTATGTCCACAAGATTCTCAATGAACTCTATACCAGCAAGCCCGACGGCCTCTGCGGCAACGAGGACTGTGGTCAGATGAGTGCCTGGTATGTGCTGGCCTCCCTCGGATGCTACGAGGTCTGCCCCGGTAGTGGCATATGGGTGGAAACCAAACCAATCTTTACGTTTGCTTCTCCTAAAAAAGACTGGAAACGTCCTTCTTTGTTGCCTCCCTTGCCTCCGGGTTATGTCGGAGGTTTCCGCATCACCCCCTGTCCTGTCTTCGACGATTGGCGCCAGCAGGTAACCGATTCCCGTCAGGTCAGCCTCTCTCTTCCCGGCTATTCCGATGCCGAGATTCTATACGATAAAAACATGATTTGCCCCGATTGCGAAGACCTATTCCATCCCTACACGGAGCCCATCAAGGTCACTGGTCGGGATTTGGGAGAGTATGTCGTCGCTAAGGCCAAGGTCAAAGGACGCTTGATGAGCCAAATCGTGACGCAGAATTACAGCCGTGTGCAGACCGACATGAAAGTGACCTATCTCACGCAGCCTGCTCCGCAATACACCGAGAATGGCCCCGAGGGTATGGTTGACGGCGTATTCGGCAACTCTAACTATCGCATCGGTGGCTGGCAGGGCTGGCAGGGAGACATGGTGGCTGTGGTCGAACTCGAGAAGGTGAAAACCGTCAAACATGTCGGTGCCCATTGTTTGGAAAACATGCGCTCGTGGATTTTCTTCCCGAAGAGTGTCAGTGTGGAATACAGTCTCGACGGACAAATATGGAAGCCTTATGGCGAGGTGAAGAACACACAATTCGCACCCGTACATGAACGGCAGGAGGAAAGTGTGGTGCATTGCTTCGCTGTGAACGGCTCGGCTCAGGCCAAATATTTGAAAATTACGCTCCACAACTATGGCCTATTGCCCAGCTGGCACATCAGTGCCGGCCAGCAGGCGTGGCTCTTTGTGGATGAACTGGAGATATGGAAACTTTAAATAAAAAAATCAATATGAAAAAACGTATCGTAATTCTTGCATTACTCGCGTTGTCGACACTTTGTTTCATTTCGTGTGACAACAAATTATGCTATTGCTATGAGAGCACTGCATCAGGCGTGTATGAGCAAGAGGTTTATATCAGCAGCGATAAACCATGCAATTCTATGAATCGCGGTGATAATTATGCCTGTGTGGAACGGAGCGAGCGTTTGAATCCGGAGGATATTGCCAAATAGTTATAATATCAGGATGGCGTTGGAGACCGGACGCTCCCCTTCGTGGTCGTGCTGGTTGTTGTCGGAAGGATAGTTCACCACACCGCTATCTTTGATATACATGGTGCTGGAGCCACCACCGTCGAGGTTGATGGCAGAGGAGCATCCGAGCCATCGCATCACATGCTGTAATTCGAAAAGTGTCAGTCCTTCGGCATGCTCTTTGAAACGTCCGTCGGCAACAAAAAGAATATAGGAACCATCGGGTCGACGGCCCAGAGCTGTGCGGTTATGACGGTTGGTGACAAATGTGCGGTCGGTACGTTGAGGAACGTCTTTCCCTTTCCAGAGCAGCATGGGACCGGCTGTCATCACATCATTCTCTTTCATTTTGTCTTCACTCATTCTATTGCTGTCGGGAACAGAGAGAACAGGACGGCCGTTGCGGAGAGCAAGGGTGGCGTATTGATAATATTTCCTGTTAATGGAATCGGTCTTAGCAGGAGTGTTCTCGCCGCATTGAATACCATCGATGCGGAGGTAGCAGACAGGGTTGCCGAGCGTCATGTCGAAATAACTGCCATTGATGGCGGCGAGAGCAGAGGCCCGTTCGGCAAAGGCCGATACTTCGGTTAAGGTGGAGTCGCAGACAAAGGCCAGATGGCGAGGAGAACCCACGGGGACTTCAATGACAAAGAAATGCTGCGGAGAGCAGAAGAGCGTTCCTTCATCAAAGTGATAGCGTTTGAGTATAAAACCATCAAGGCTGTCGATTCGCCATTCGGCGTTGACAACACGTAGTGAGTCGTTCGGATTGTAGTCGTTTTGGGAACAAGCGGAGAGACCTGTGAGGGTCAGTATGATGAGGTAGAGGATTGCTTTTTTCATTTCTTTTTCTTCTTTCGTTTAAATAGGTCGCTCCAACTATCGAAATCTTTGGTCAATTTTAGTCCGGCTCCTTGTTTGTAGGGAAGGTCGATACGTGTATAGTCGTTGGTGTTGGTGCGGTTGTAGGCATATAGATGGATGACAGAGCTCAATCTGTAGCCTATCAGTGCGTCGATGACGGCACCGTTGATGGCACTGGCCTTAATCTCGCGGCTTTGTCCGCCATAGCCCAGAGTGCTCTCCAGATACCAGCGCCCCCAGTCTTTGCTGATATTGACATCGAGCTGTTGACTTGTCTGTTCGGTGGCTGAGCGATAATCGATGTTGACGTCGACAAACTTCACCATGTCTGTCAAGCTGTTGCCGACAAAAGAAGTTACAATATCAATTGGACTGGTGCCTGCTTGCGATTCGTTGTTGACATTGTAGAAGTTACCTGTGATAAGCAGCGAGAATGTCTGATTTAACATATCGCGTTCGCTGTTGCGATCGATGTAGGCGAAAACCTCTTCTTCAACGCTTTGGTCGGCATTCGGTAGTCGCAAATCGAAACTGAGATGGGGATCTTTCAGGGTACCCGAAATGGCGATGACATTCTCCACTTGGATATATTTCTGTGAATTGTCGGCCGACGATAGGGCTCCTGTCAGGGTGGAGAGGTTGGCACGTTGAGAGTGAACAGCTTTTAAGTCAAATCTGGCATCGGGTACACTTCCTTGGAAGTTTAGACTGCTCCCTTTTTCAATGGTGAATCTCTTTTCGTAAATCGTCATAAGGGCGACCTTCATTGTGCCAGAGGAGATTTCATAGTTTCCCATCATTTTGGCACTGCTTGTATTGTTGAGTTTCAAGTGCATGTCGCCAGATCCGGTGGCCCCCACATTCACTGCAACCTCACGGAAATCCATCGGGAGGTTTATTTTTGCATCGGGGGTGATGTTTAAGTCCAGCTCCAGGTTGTAATTGGATTTCTTGTTTGTTTTTGTTGTGACCTGAATCATTTCGTCGGGTTTATCGCTGACGAAGGTGATGTAGTTCTGCGATTTGACGCTTTGCTGATAGTTGACGGGGACGGTAATATCGCATCCGGGATTGGTTATAGCCTGGATGTTGATGTTGAGATTGTCAATGGGGCCAGAGGCTTTTCCATCGAATGAAGCAAGAACTTTCCCATAGAACTGCTCTCCATTCTTTTTATTCAGCAACAAGAAATTGTCGGTGGTCAGGCCAATGTCTAGCAGAATCTGTTTTTCATTGGTTAGATGGATGGTGCCGTTGGCAGTGGCTTTGTTGTTAAGCGGGTCGAGAATGTCAAAGTCTTTGAGGGTGATGATGTTGTTTTTAAACTGTAGGCTATCGGAAAAGTGGTAGGTGACATCGGTGATGTCAATCTTTATTTCGCCGTTATCCACCACAGCTTGACCAATAAACATTGGATGAGAGAGGTTTCCGCTTATCTCGACATTTCCATGCAGCTGGCCTCCAATATGGCTTGAGAATGTAGACAGTAAAGGTTTTACTATGGCAAGTTCCAATCTGTTGAAATTCAATTTAAAAGTTAGGTCGGGGTCTTTCTTGTTCAGTCCCAACCATCCGAAAGCTTGAATCTGGTCGCTCATTAATCGTAGGACGAGGTTGTCGCGTTCCGAATTCCAGTTGCTGTTCAACTTTACCTTCCCGAGGTGTTGATTGTTCACCAGACAACTGTCGATGACAAGATCTGAGTTGAAGTAAGGGGTGCTGGTGAGTCCAAATAATGAGAAATGTCCGTTGATGTCGCCATCAATAGTAATGGGGCTGTTTTGCAACAACATTTCGCATACTAAGTTGAGGTTGAAATGATCGAAATCGAGTTCTACGCAGTCTGAAGGCTGACCGTTGAGTTGTAGTCGGGCGTCAATACTTTGTTCGTGACTTTTTAGACGTAGCTTTTCTCCATTGAACTGCAACTGCCCTTCTGTGTTTTTCCGCAAGGTTACCCCTTCTGTGCTTAGAGCCCACTGGGTCTTCCCAATATAAAAGTGGGGCTTGGTGACATAAATGCTGTCGTCCTCCAGTTCGAGCTGTATATCCCCTCGAGTGGCTAAGTTATTGCTGCCCCATTTGAGTCCGAATGATGATGTCTCCCTACTGCTGCTGACTTTGACTGCCACTTGCTCGAGGATTTCCATCTTTCCGATAGTTAAACTTTGGGCATCGGCTTGGAGTTCATACCGGTTGTTCCAGGGACGGCCGCTGATGCCAACATCTTCCAGTATTACAGAGCCAAAGCGTAGGGAGTCGCTGCGCAGCACCAGTTTTAATTGTTCACCGAAGTTATATGACCCGTCGATGACGGTTCCTTGCGCAATGGTGATATTTTTTATTAGGCTGTGCATCAGATGGCCGTCGTCTTTCCATTTTATTCGGCAGGAGAATGCATCCTCTTTCAATCGTTCCACCATAGTGGAATCTAGATAAGAGAAGCTGTTGAAAAGACTGGGAAGGTAGCGTTGTCCAAAATAGCAGAGAGCCAATGGTAGGTCTGCATAATTGAAATGACCTTTGACGGAGGCATCAGCGAAGTCGCTCTTAAAGAAAATTTCTTTCCCTGAGGGATCGGATTCGACACTCACGTCTATATTGTCGAGCGCCAGATTTCCGTATTTTATGTCAGAAGCGGTCAACTGGCCGTTCATGTCGTCAAGTGTTTCGCCTACGACAGAGGCTGTCAGGTGCATGGCAAGGGAGTGGGGGAGGAGCCCGAGATCCAGGTTGCCGATACTGATATCGGCTTTGTATTTATTCTCTTCACCGGAGAGGTTGGCCTCCACTGTGGCAACAATGTTGGCCATGGAGTCGTTGCATTCAACGTTTGCGAGTATACGACCTCGTTTCATCTCTCCTGAGAGATAGGCTGTCGATAGTTTGTATCCCTTAACCATACTATTGGTGAGATGGCCGTTGATGGCCAGCGAGAGGCAATGAGTCCAGTTCTTCAGTTCGTCAAATTCTCCATTCCATGAACCATCTAGCGACAAATCAAATCCCGTATGTGTTATCCAGTCGTTATCCAGAACGGAGAGGTCTATCTTATCGCTTTGGGCATCAATAGTGACATTGTATCCCGTGGGAGTGTGGTGAAGCATGGCGTCTGCTCTGAGCCGTCCCAGACCGCAATCGGTCAAGATGTTCGCTGTCAGATGCTCTTTGATATTTCCTCGCACCGATGCGATTAGGTCGACATGATCAAGGATATCAATATATTTGTTTGCCGATTCTCCCAGTCTCATACTCTCGAGTAGAGGATTCAAGTCGTTGCGGTTGGTGTTAAGATGCTCGATATCTAGATCGAATAAGGTGTTTCCGATCTCAGGTAATCCTACAATAGTTCCAGATACCTGTGCTGAGGAATTATTCCCCCATCTGACACTCATGTCTGTCGCCAAGGAATCGATGGTCCCTGTTGCCGTTCCATTGGCTTCCAGAGCGGCATCAATACCCCATAACATGGGAGCCCAATATGCCACATCACTCATCGCCACCCGGGTGCCAGGCATGAGTTTCGCCTCATGCCGTACGGTACTCACGTAGCCTTTTATCCCCTTCCATCCATCATAGCTTAGTTTTGCATCTGCATAGATGTGACTATGAGATGTTTCGACTCTCATGTTTTGGGCGATAATATTATTTCTGTTTACATGTATTTGTCCACAGAGATCCTCCAGTTGGAATCCGCTTTTCTCTTTGGTGCTGAATTTGACAATCTTGCATGTTACATCGTCATTGACGACCTTAATATCCTTGATTTTCGCGTGGATATTGAGAAACTCCATGTGAGGAATCTGCACACCGTGGGCGTACACTGTCTTTCGATTATCGGGCAAGTCCATACGATAATGGACGTTGTCGAGTTCCAGTGTTTTCACTTTCACGGTGAAGGGACCATGTTTTTTCTCGGTTTTCTTCTCCGATTTGAAATAATCAATCACAAATTGCAGATTCGTTTTGTGATTCTCGATGGCGAAATGGTAGTAGGCGTTTTTTAGGTACACCCGGTTGAACTCGAGAGTCCGGTCGCTATAGGGGAAGCGGTCGAACGACACCTTGAGTTGGTCAGCCACCAATAGTGTGTCGTTTGTTGGCGAAATCCAAAGGATGTTGTCTGCAATCAGATGGTCAAAGGGCATCGCATGTAGGGAACCAATGTACACTTTTCCCCCCCATTCTTTAGAGAAATAATCACCTGCCAGCGCGCCAAGATACGATTGTATTACGGAATAATTCAACAGGGCCACAATGATATACACCGTGAGACCCAGCGTCGTCAGCACTCTCGATATGACCTTCCAAACCTTTTTCACTTCCTTAGTAACTAAAAAACCTTTTTTTTATTATATATTGTTCCAAATAAAATATATTTTCAGTTGCTCGTTATCGAGATACCATCACCCTATCAACTCCTACCTTACTAGGACTTAGTTAGGAGATGGTAAGGTGTTGGTAAGTGATTCATAGGAAGTTAGTGTATTCTGTATTCTATCTTCTTGGTTCTATCTATCTTGTTGTATTTCAGTTTGATATTTTGTTTTTGTCTATTTTGAAGGATTTCTTGCTTCAGAAAGCGTGATTTTTTTCCTTTTTTGGGAGTGAATATATCCATCTTGCAACGGATTATTGGGGTTATGTGAATTTTTTTTGGTTTTCAATATGCTGTTTTTCAATATGTAAATATTTATTGATGATTTTTTTTGAAAAAAAATTTTGGTAGTTTAGAAAAAGGTTGTACTTTTGCACCCGTTTTCCGCTAGAAAACACGAGTTATTTGAAATGATGAGAAGATAGAGATAGCGTGTGTCGGTCACCTTATATAGATAAGGTGAAGACACGAAGACGAGTCAATAGGTAAAGAAGAACAATTCTTACAATGAAGAGTTTGATCCTGGCTCAGGATGAACGCTAGCGGCAGGCTTAACACATGCAAGTCGAGGGGTAACGCGAG
>ONBK01000017.1 GCA_900316055.1 uncultured Bacteroidales bacterium | reverse complement strand
ACCGTGAAGGTGGCTGTCTCCTGAGCGCCACCCGTCGGGGTAACAAAACCGCTGATGCTGCCTGTGGCCGTCAGCGCATCTCCGTCATAGACCTTGCTGGCTGTGCCGGTGGTCACGGCCAGGGTGGCCGTCGTGACGGAGAGCGAGCCTTGCGTTGTCGTCTTGTTGCTGTACTGGTCGCTGTTTTCCACCGTCCAACTGAAGGCGTTGGTCACATCGCCCTCTGCCACATGGGTGATGGTCGCCGTGACGGCAGGTGTAATCGTCACCACATCGCCGGTGGAGAGCGTCGCCGTGCCGGTGGTGGCAGGTGCGGTGATGGTCACGGGATAACTCTCCGTGCCGTAGGTCACCGTGTATTCATACTGGGTGTGGGCATCGCCGTCGTAGGTCCAGCTGCCGGAGGCGGAGGTTACATTCAGTTCCGTCGTGCTGGCAGTGACCTCCAGTGTGCCTTCGTTCTTGGTAATAGTATAGTTGGATGCAGTGGTGTTATCGTTCAGCGTATAGCCGAAGGCGTTGGTGCATGAACCCACATACTGCTGGCTGGCTGTGAAGCTGAAGGCGGCGCCTTCGCCGTCCACCCAGCCCGTCTCTGTCGTCAGGCCGTGGGCGTTGATGCCCGACACCTCATTGTTCGTCAACGCAGCGCCGTTGTACTCACGGGTGGCGCTGCCGCTGGCAAGGGTCACCTCTTTCGGGGTGATGGTCAGCATGCCTGTGGCACTCGTGGTAATGTTCGAGAACTGGTCGGTCACATCCTCGTTCGCAGCGTTGAGAATTTTGAATTCCGTCACCGCGTTCACGGCTTTCTCGCCGGTACCGGGGACGACGTTCGTCACTGTGCCGTCGGCCGTGGCAGTCCAGGTGAAGCCAGTGGGAACGCCCGTCACCGTGAAGTCAGAGTGCGCCGTCTTGGTGAGCAAAGTACCGTCGTAGATCTTGCTGCCGCTGGCGGGCACCACCGTGATGGCGCTGGTGTTCGGCGTCATCTCCAAAGTGCCATTGGTGTAGATAATCTGGTAACAATCCGTGATGTCCAAGAGGGTGTCGTTCTTGATAACCGCATCGCTCGGCACATTGTTGCTGTTGCCGACCAACGTCTGGTCGCCGGTCAATGTCACACTCCAGATGGAATCACCCGCAACAAGAGCCGTGTGGGTGTACGTGTTTTTGGTCAAGGGTGTGCCGTCATACTCTTTGGTGGCGCCGTCCGCCGTGATGGTCAGGGGCTTCGGCGTCACCGTCAAAGTTCCGTTACGGTAAGTGATATTGTAACTTCCCGTTACAGGATCATTGTTATTATCTATGCGTGCACCCTCTGGCACGTTATCAGAAGATCCAGCCACCGTTTGACTGCCCATTATAATTATTGCATTGATAGCATCGCCCGGAACAAGTTCAGTGTGGGTATAAGATTTCTTTTTCAGGGGGGTTCCGTCATACACTTTGGTGTCACTATCCGCTGTGATGGTCAAATCCTTCTTGGTAACCGCCAATGTGCCATTCTGGCGTTCGATATCATAGCCGTTCGTCACAAGAGTATCCTTACCCGGAACAACAGTGCGATTATAGATCGTTATTTCGGTGATCACATTGGGAATCGTATCTGCATACCTCAGCACGCTTCCCATCTTAAAGGCGATGGAGTCGTTCCCGATAAGGCCTGTGCAGGTGTAAGTGTGGCAGGTGAGGTCGGTGCCGTCATAGACTTTGGTGGAATCGCCCGCCGTGAGGTACAGTTTTGTCGGGATGATCCTCAGGGTGCCGTTGACGTATGTGATGTCGTAACTATTCGTCACGATATCGCCCGCGGCATTTTTGATGACCGCATCACTCGGCACATTGCTGCTCTCCAAATACAACGCTTTGCCCTCAATAGTCACGCTCCAGAGGGAGTCGCCAGCGGAAAGGTTGGTGTGCGTGTAGGTGTTATTGGTCAAAAAACTGCCGTCATAGACTTTGGAAGAATCTCCCGCCGTGATAGTCAAGGGTTTCTGCGTCACCTTTAAGGTGCCGTTCTCGTAGGTGATGTCGTAGTTGGGAGTTGACAGTTGGTCGTTGGCAGTTTTGATAACGGCGTTGCTGGGTACATTGGCGCTGGTGCCGGCAATGGTCTGGCTGCCCGCCACGGTCACACTTTCTATTGTTTCTCCTTCCACAAGGTCGGTGTGCGTATAGCTACTGTTGGTCAGCGCTGTGCCGTCGTACACAATCGTGTCCGATGCCGCCGTGATGGTCAGCGGTTTCGGCGTAATCGTCAGCGTGCCTTTTGCGGTTATATCGATATTGGTGAAATATTCGGTTACATCGTTGCCTCCCGCATCGAAGATGTGGAAGGAAGTCACCTCGTTCACCGCCTTTTCGCCTGCGCCCGGCGTGACGTTCGTCACCGTGCCGTCGGCGGTGGCCGTCCAGGTGAGGCCATCGGGAACGCCCGTCACCGTGAAGTCCTCGTGCGCTGTCTTCGTCAGCGGCGTGCCGTCGTACACCTTGGTGCCGTCAGCGGGGATTACCTTGATAAGGGTGTCGTTGGCCGTCACCGTCAGCGTCCCGGGGTAGTAGTCAATCGAATAGTTGGAGGTCTTGTCGATGGTGGTGTCGTTCGGGGCGGTGATTTTCGCATTGCCGGGGATGTTTTCGCGTGAACCTACATCAGTCTGGCTGCCGCTGAAGAACAAGCGTGAAATAACGTCTTCATGGACGAGGGCAGGTTCGTTATCGTTCGTCGTACAGGTGTAGTTGTTCGAGGTCAGCGGGGTGCCGTCATACTTTTTGGTGGCGTTGGTAGCGGTGATGACGATAGGTCTCGGTTCCACCGTGATGCTGAAGGTGCTGTCAACAGAGCTGCAGCCCCATCCCAGGTGGCTGTTGGCCGTAACGAGAAACGTGGCGTTAGAGACGGCGAATTCAGAATCGCCATACACTCTGTCATATTCATTATTATTCTGGTCTTTTTTATGTTCTACAGAGCATCCGAGCGAGTCCAATCCGATGCCGGACAAACCCGTTATGGAAAGGTCGGAGTACTGATGATATATCCACACTTCCCTGATGGCATTGCCGTAGATGATGTTTTGTTCGCGATTGGTGATTCGAGTGATTTTCGGCAAAGGACGAACGTGGATGGAGATCGAATCGTAGGTGGTGTTGCCACAGGAGTCGGTCACGGTCCAGAGTTGCTTGTAGTGTCGCACGCCATTGTCAGATTCGCCCTGAGTTATTCTATACCCCCGAGGATGATGAAAATCAAAGCGGGAAGTATCCATCGAGCTTTGGACACTGAAACTCTCCTGCAGTTTCGTGCAGTTGTCGTGCAGATTCGTAACCGTTATTTCGGCTGCGACACGGGTGACGGTGTTTTCGTAGTTGCCGTCGGGGTCAACGCACAGGGTCGTGTCATGGGGGACGATCTCGAAGGTAGGCCCTATCGTGTCTTGGATGAACTGCGCATGATAGATGGTCGTCGAGTTGCCGTAGGGGTCGGCTACGGTGTAGGCCACCACCACGGTGTCGGCGCAACGGTCGCCGGTCTTGAGGGTCTTCGTCTTGCTCACCAGGCTGATGTCGTTGCCGGTACATTCGTCGCTGAGGCCGAAGAGGGACACGAGATCGTCGAAGTCATTGATGACGTGGATGCTGTCGCAGAGGCACTGGGCAGAATCGGCCCATAGGGTGTTGTTTTTAACCTCGGGGTTGCTAGCCACAGGGGGCGTCTGGTCGCGGCCGGAGACCTCAATGGTATCGTAAATGGTATGGCCGCAGGCATCCGTCACCACATACGAACGGCGGATCGTCCATCCGTAGTGGTCGTCGCCGGTGTTGGTGTCCTTGTGGGTGATGGTCATTTGGCTGCAGTCGTCGAAGAGATCCTGGTCTTTGGGGAAAAACAGGTCTATGTTGAAACTGGCCAAGCAGGCATCCTGATATAATGTGCCGTATTTCCAAAGATCGTTGATAGAGCGCACAGGAGCCGACTGGTCGCCGCCGCTGACGTAGATGACCCTGCTTGCCTGGTCGCAATAGTTAGGGTTGGAAATAGAGATGGTATAGGTGCGTGCCCACTTCCAGTCGTTGTTGTCAGCCAATATCGTCGAATCATTTGTCGTCACCGAGAAGTCTGTGGATTGCAGAGTGTCGTTGTTTGCCAGTATCAAATTCTTGATGCTGTCAGCGGAAGGCAGCGCGTCGGTATTGGATGGGGAATAGCATTCGTTCCAGTTCTCGATGTCGTCGGGCCAATTGGCAGTGTCAATTTTGTTCAAGAGATCGCGGCAGGAGATGGTGAGATCGCCTTCGTTGACAGAGACCTTATAGTTGGGGTTTGGCATTGTACAGCTGGCTGTCAGAATGTTGGGGTAGTTGCCCACATTCTCCGAGTTGTCGTTCCTGAAGTAGTGGATTGTCCCGAGGCTGTCGCCGTCGACAAGTCCAGTGACTGTACCGGAGAAAACGGGGTCGGTGTCTCCGTAGGTTTTGCTGGTGTCATTGACGGTGATGGTGGCGGGGCGCGGGGTGATGGAGAGAGTGCCGAAAATCGTATCGACATTGTAGTGGCAGCTGTGGTCGATGCCGTTGGAGATGCTGTAGGTGAATTTGTTCTCGTATGTTCCGGCATTGACGGCGTTACTGTCGAAAGTGACGCGCAGGGTGTCGCCGTTGGCGAGGATGGCGAAGCTGTCGGCGGGAAGGGTGTCGGGTTCGAAGCCCTGCTCGGTCACCACATAGTGGTTGCCCGTGAGCGCTGTGCCGTCGTAGGTTTTGCTTGCGTCACAACTCTTGATGGTCAATTTTACCGTGTTAGATGAGAACAATTGTTGCGGACTTGTTTGTTCACAGGTCGGGAAAAGCGAATCGGTCACGGTCACTGAATAATAGCCGGCTGTTATGTTCGTGAGGTCAGGTGTGTTGCTGATGGTGTCTCCCGTGAGGGAATTTGTCCACAGGTAACGGAACCCGTTGCCGGGACCCCCTGTCACCGATACAAGCACTGCGCCGTCAGGGATCGTCTCGCAAGTGCTATTGATAAGTGTTGGGGTGATTGTGACAGGAGTGATGGTAAGGTCCAAGGCCTGTTTATTATCGCAATTATCACCATAGGTGTAGAATCCCGTTTCGTAATAATACTGATTGTTCTTGTTCCACTTGTAGCTGCTGCCGCATGTGTGCACGGTCTCCACCGTGGCCTCCCGTGCGGCCACCACTATCGGCACCAGGCGTTCGAAGCCATAGCCGGGGTGGCTCACTTTCAACGTATCCACACCGCAACCGAGCAGCGTAATGCTGTCTTTGTCGGCCAGATGTATAGTGTCCACTGTTTCTGTTGCTGTCCCGTATCGCGACCACTCAACATGGCTGTAAGGAGCATTCCCCGTGACGCCGCAGAAAGGTTGCACGACTTTGTCCACCGGCATATTGCCCGGGAGCAACAACGGCTTCACCGAAATACGGAAATAGGTGCTGTCTTTTTTAGTCGTTTTGAGAGTGGGATATTCATTGTCGTGGTACGACCAGTAGTCCGTGCCGAGGGCATTTCGGAGGGCGGTGCCCGTCATCTTGAGCGTGTTGTAGCCGGAGGCATTGTTGTCCTGCACCGTACACATTTGGCGGTCGTAAAAGCAATTGTATATTATGTCTTGTAAATTGAGACTTCCACATACGGCTCCTTTGTTGTTGCCGGTGGCGGACACATGGCCGGCGTTGTAGCAGTGGTGGAGGTTGTCGCCATCGAGCTGGCCGCAGAGGCCGCCCACAAAGTCTTTGCCATCGACGATACCGCTGTTGTAGCAATGTTTCACCTCGGCCGAGGTGAAGCCGGCAATGCCGCCCACGTGGCTGGTATCGCCCGTGGCTCTGACCATGCCGTAGTTGTAGCAGCGGCTCACGTTGCCGCCATAGAGGTCGGTGGACAGCGGGTGGCGGGCAGTGTCCGGCGAGTCGACGAAGTCGCCCACAATGCCGCCCACGTATTGCCCGCCAACGATGTTGTTGCCGTTGAAACAGTCCTGGATTTCCGAATAGCGGGCCATGCCGACCAGACCGCCAACATATTTCTTACCTTCCACCTTCTCGCGATAGGAATAGCAGTTCGAGATGGTGCCGTTGCAGTAGCCCGCGATAACGCCTACATAGTTGCGGCCGATGACGCTGCATTGAGTGAAATTGACGTTCTTGACGGTACCTTGCATATAGCCGAAGAATCCCTGGTAGTCATTTGATTCGTTGTAGATACCGAAATTGATGGTATGGTCTTGACCGTCGAAGGTGCCGCGGAAAGGATGTTCGGGTGTACCGATGGGAGTCCAGTCATTACCCAAGAAGTTGAGGTCCCAATCCAGCACGATGACTATGCCTTCGTAGCTGTTGCTGCCATTGTTGACATTGTCGCGGATTAGTCTGAGATCATCCCCATTCTGTATTCTTATTATTGTATCGTATGGCAGAATCATCACGCTGGAGCAGCCTTCAAGCATCGTGGTGTCTTCGGCATAGCCGCAGACACCGCCGCCCATGGCGGAGAAGTGTATGGTGTCTGCATAGTTGTGGCTGTTGCTACATCTGTTTCCCGTGGAACTTTTCAAATAGCCTACCAATCCACCCACCTGGGCGATGCCTCTCACAAGGCCGCTGTTAGAGCTCTCTTCGAACCAGGCGTCTTTTAGGATAAGGCCGGCCAAACCACCCACTTGGTTGAAACCGCTGACATCACCGTGGTTTATGCAAAGGAAGAGGTTACTCTCCCCCATCAAGGCACCCGCAATGCCGCCCACATAGCTTGAGTCGGCTGCGACAGTGCCACTGTTGTAGCAACTGAAGAGGCTGGATTCTCCCACCACGGCACCCGCTATGCCGCCGGCATAGTAGCCCGAGTTATATTCGAAGTCTATGAGAGAATGTACCTCGCCCTGATTATTGCCTTCGTGCAGTTGGGCGCCACTCATAAGCCCCACAATGCCGCCCACATAGTCGTTGCCCGTCACCGAAGCGTTGTTTCCACAGGTATTACAGTAACTCTCGCCTCCTTCGCCGCAGAAGCGACCGCAGATACCGCCCACGGTGTCGGCGACAGCCAAAATGCGGCTGTTTTCCATGGTGGAGCATCGTTCGAGTTTGATGATGCGTCCTTGGCACGAACCCACAATGCCGCCGATATTCATTATGCTTTTGGTGCTATCATTGTCCCCATGAGTGTAGGCGTTGATTATGGTCGAATCGCTGTTGCAATCACTAATGACAGAAGGAATATGGGCGTAGGTTTGTTCGTCCGTGTCTTCAACGGGATCGTAGCCGCTGAGACCGCAGATGCCGCCGATAAACTTGTGCGGCAGATTCATTTTGAGGGTGATCTGGCTGTTTTTTATGGTGCCAAACTGCAGCTGTCCATGGAAGTTCTTTCCGCAGATGCCACCCACACTCTGCAGTGCTCCTTGTTCCTGACGAGGATCGTTTATGGAGAGATGCTCCGCTATACAGCGGCTGACGACGCCACGGTCGTTGAGTGCGCAGACACCACCGATGTTGTAGAAGAAGGCTTCGCTTGACGAATCCGGGGCTATCACACAGTTTTTCACCTGGCAGCTGTCGATGGTGCCGCCTTCGTTCTTGGCGCAGAGCAAGGCATGGTCGTGTCTTTCAGCATCGGAAGCGCCGTAACGGATGGTCAGGGTGCAGGAGTCGATTTCGCAATGGTAAAGGGTGCCTCCTTTGTTCACACTGCAGAGGAACGCGCTGCTGTTGCCCAACGTGGTGTCGCTTTGCGCGATGCGCAGGTTCTTCACCGTGCCGCCATCCACCGTGCCGAACAAGCCTTGGTGATGGTCGCAGAAATCCGTGGGATGAAAGTTGTCATACCGCTGGAACGTCAGATGTCTGATGGTGTGGCCGCCGCCGTCGAAAGTTCCCTTGAAGGGGTTGCCTTCATAAATGGCGCAGCAGTCGCCGGCGAATCCTCCGACGGGAATCCATCCTCTGACATGCCCCTCTTCCTTAATATCATTGATGTCGATGTCGGTGATGAGCTTGAAGAAACGTTCGTTGCCGCCGTCGTCAATGGCGACGAAGTCGGTAGAGTCGGCATTGGCAGGAATGGCTGTGTGGAAAGTGCTGTCGCTGTAGTGGTAGTAGCCACCTTCGTTGATGACCATCCGCATGGTGTCGAACTGCGCGGCGTTTTTGATGACGAGGGCGTGTTTCTCGTCCATGTTGAACTTAAGCGTGACGAAACGGTAGGGGACGCTGTCGATGGTGGCGGCAAGTTCGATCACCCCCATGTCGCGATCAGTGACAGTGACATGGCAACTGTCAACTGTTACACAGCCTTGGAGCTTTGTCCAGAAGTGATGTTCATCGCAGCCACGGAGGGGAATGCTGTCGTGGGCGGACATCCAGTTCTGGCCGGGACCCAGCACGACCGGCATGACGGAAACGCGAGATAGTTGGGCCCGTAGAGACGCAACGTGCTGTGTCTCCACATCAGCGGATATTGCAAGCTGGGGATAGAGTCCCGGGGTGAAGATCCAGTTTGCGGGGGCTCCCAACGAACTTTGAAGGACAGAGTCCAGCATGCCGGTGGTTTCAAGACCAAGGGATCGTCCGGGAGCATCTTGTCCATTTTCGCCACCCAGGGGGGACATCTGCTTGTCGTAATAGCAATGTAGGGTATTGGGATTTACAGTGCCCGCAATGCTGCCGAGATATTTGCCCCTGCCGGTTACCGTGTTGGTCATGTAGCAGTATCGCGGGGCACCATAGCCGACGATGCCACCGACTGGACTGCGGTCACTGCCATCGACGGTTCCGGCATTATAGCAGTACATGATGGTGCTGTCATAATCGTTCTTTCCCACCACGCCGCCGACGAAGTAGTCTATAGCTTGGGGAGCCTCTGCGATGGTGACGCGGCCGGTGTTGAAGCAGCGCAGCGCACTGGTCATATCGCCGCCGATGCCGCCGATGTAGCCGCATTCGCTGCCGCCGGAGATGTCGCCCGCATTGGCGCAGTCGATCACCACGCCGCCGTGACCGATAATGCCGCCGACACTATGGGAGGCGATGTTGGCGCCGCGGCCGACATGGGTGATGATGTCCGCATAGTTGACGCAGTTGCGGATGGTGTCGCGACAAAAGAAGTTGAAGTCTTGATCGCGAGTGGTCAGCGACGCGCCTGCCAGGCCGGCGGTGCCGCTGATGGCGTAGTTGTTGTTGAATCTGGAGGTCTCGATATGCCCCTTGACAATGCAGTTTTCGATGGTGGCGCCGTTCATCAGGGCGCAGACGGCTCCCGCCACTATGGTGGTGGAATCCGCATGAAGGTTGGTGAAGGTTAGGTCGCGCACCTCACCGCTCAGCATTCCGAAAAGACCGCCGACATTGGCATTCTTGTAGATATAAGGAGTGGCATCATCGAGACTGAGATTGTCGATGGTATGGCCGTCGCCGAGGAAATGACCCGCGAAGCGGCTGCCGCTGAAGACCGAGCCGATGGGCTTCCAAGGTCTCTCGCTCTGCATGTCGAGGTCGGTGGTCAGCTTGAAGGTGACCCCATCCGCGTAGCGAGGCACTACGTAGCTTTTGTAGGGGAAGGCTTTGCCGGTGTTGACACCGTCGCGCAGTGTCTTCAGGTCGCCGAGGTTATCAACGGTGAGGGTGTCGTGGGGCATGGCGACGCTGCGAAGCAAGGTGACGGTCTTGATGGTGTCGCCGTTCAGGGTAGCCGCCACGGTGACGAAATCGCCGCACGAGGACTGCAATGCCGGTTGGATGGCGTTGTTGGAGCACGCTGTGTTGGCAAGCGTCGGGTCAACGAACAGGCAGTTGCCCTCGGGGGCTTTCCACACCACGCCGCTGTCGCAGCCGGTCAGCCTGATGCCGTTTTTCACATGGTGGATGTCGGTGACGGTGTCGGCCAGGATGATGGGGGTGCAGGCCACTTTGGCGATGTCACGGGCCCAATCGCAGGTGTCGGTCCATTTGAGTCGCGGGTAACGGCCAACCTCGCAAATCCAGTCGTCGCCGAGCGTCCACTTGGCAGAAGAGGACTCGCCGATGATTTTCGAGGTGGGGTAGAGGTTGCCGTCCTGTCCATCGACAGACATCTGGGCGTCGGAGAAACAATCTCCGATGATTATTCTGGCGATGTTGTGCGGGGAGAAAGTGTATTTGGGGTTGCGGTCATAGACGCATGCAGCATTGAGACAGAAAGCCGCCGTGTCGCGAGCCACGCCCGCCGCGCGTCCGTTTCTCTCCTCGTAGTTGTTGATTTCGCCCACGTTGAAGCAGTGCTCGGCGTTGCTGCCCACGCCGGCCACCCCCTGGTCGCCCCAGATGTTGAACTTCGGGTGCGGGTGCTTCGTCAATGTGACATTGCCGGTGTTGAAGCAGTAACGCGTCGGGGTCTTGCCGGGCGCCACCACACCGCCGAGGGAGAAGACATTGAGACTGGAGTCGGCAACGACATGTACCGCCGGATCGTCAGAATTCAACACGCACTCGCCGGTGATATTGCCGGTGTTGAAACAGTAGTCGATGGCGCATCGTGTGCTGTTGCTGATACCGGCTTCGTCGTTGAAAAAGCCGGCCACACCGCCAAGGTATCCGCAGTGGGCGGTGATGTCGCCCCTGTTGTAGCAGTAGGTGATCTCAGACGGATAGTTGGGCAAAAGGCCTCTGCCGACCACACCGGCGAAGCAGAGTTCGTCGTTTTGGAACTTGGGCCTGTAGGTGGAAGTGATGTCGCCGGTGTTGAAGCAACGGGTCACCACGTAGTGCCGCGCGTTGATGACCGCCACCACGCCGGCCACGGAGTTCTGGTCGTTTGTGTTCGATTGTTGGTATGTGGAGGTGATATGACAACGGTTGGAACAATTGGAGATCCTGATACTATCAGCTTTGAAATAATCGGACAACTGACCTACCCAACCTATCAGGGCACCACAATCTTTACCGCTGAACACCAAGTCGTTGCCCGTGACGTGACAGTTGTCGATGGCGCCGCCCATCACGTAGGTGGCTAATGCCCCGCCGCAGTTAAAAGTGCCGTTGAACACGGGATTTTCGATGGTAAGGTCAGAAATATGGCCTTTGGAGTAGCAAAAGAGTGCCCGATTGTCGGCCGTAAGCGTCAGATGCTTGATCCTGTGTCCACCGCCTAAGTAAGTGCCTTCGAATCCTTTGTCTTGCTTGCCAATAGGAATGTTCCAATTGGCACTGTTCATGTCGATGTCGGCGGTCTGCTCGAAGTAAGTGCCCGCGCCGCCTGCCGGGATGTTGCCGTCTATATCGAAGACGAACTTGCCGTTTTCGAATGTGAAAGGCTGATTGTTGTTGATGCATTGTGCAAAAGAGATGAGGGTGCTTATGTCACCGATGGGGTAAGGGTGCTCCCGGGTACCGTCCGGAGTCACGCTCTGAGCCATCAAACCGTTCGTCCACATCAATGTGGATAGGGTGAGTATCGTCACCAGTGTGGTTGTGATGCCGGGTTTTGATTTTTTCTTCTTGTGCAAAGGTCCGTTGTAGGGCCAATAGACCTCGTCATGGTGATTGTGGCGGTAACGCCAGGCACGGACAATCATCCCGGCGAGGATAGTCAGAACCACGGCGCCGAGGACTGTCAAAGCAATCAGTTTAAGTGTCATTGTATGAATATTTTATTTTATTTCACCTTTAAAAAAAACGATTGCAAAGATAGTATTTTTTTTCATATTCCTCTTTCCTCTAGTGGAAATTTCCGCCAAAGAAAAGTGGAAAGCGGAAAGTGGAAATTTCTACTTTCAACTTTCAACTTTCAATTCAAATATATCGCTACCTGTAGCTGCTGGGGGTGCCTTTGCCCTGGGACTTGAAAGCTTTGGCCATGGAGGCCTGGGAGGAGAAGCCGCACTGGTCGGAGATATCGGCGAGGAGCCAGTCGGGATGCTGGTGGATGAGACTGATGGCGTGGCGCACACGGTGCTGGGAGATCATGTCGTAGAACGACTGATAGCCACTACGGTGGATGGCTTCGGCGAGGTATTTGCTGTTGGTGCCCAGCCGCGAGATGAAGAGGTCGCTGGTGATATGCGGCTCGGTGAAGATCTGCTCGTCGGAGAGGAGGAGTTCTAGGCGGCGCACGAGGTCGTCGAAGCGGGCGTCGGATGGATGGGCCTTCTCGTCGGACGGGTCAGAGAGGTCCGTCGTCTCGGACACCTTGCGCCATGGATTGAGGGTGAGGACGCAGAACCAGACGCTAGCAAAGATGAAGAGTATGTCGCGCCCGAACTTCACCCACGGGTTATCGGCATAGAAGTTGATGGCCAGGAGGATGAGGATGAGCGTGGGCACCCAGCGGATGATGTTGGCGAAGGCTACGGGGAAGTCGTCGCTGTCGGCGTAGCGCTCCTCGTTGGCGCGCTGCACGGCACGGCGGATACGCAGGGCCATGCGGACCGACTGGAGGAAGTAGAGCAGGAAGAGGAGGCTCACGACTCCCACCATCCATACGCGCCACCCTTGGGGCATGTCTATGATGTTGACCGCCTGTAGGAAGAGCGGTGCCAGGACGACGGAGGCAGGCAGGAAGAGCCATAGGTCGCGGTAACGTTTTCGCTGGCCCGGGAAGAAGTAGTCCTCGCACATGATGAGCATCTGGATGGAGAAGAAGAGCAGGGAGAAGGCGTTGACATAAAGCAGCGCGTCAGGGTCGCCAATCTGCAGCAGGTAGGGTATCTCCAATACCTGCAGCAGGTAGATGACGCCCACCGACCGCTGCGCTGGGAAAAGCTCATGGAACTGCTCCCTGTACGCTTCTGGCTTATAGTACCATTTCAACAGCCACCCATACAGATGTGTGACGATAAATGCCAGATTAGCAGAGAATAAAATCAGATATGTCGTATCGATCGTTGCCATCTTTCGGGCTGCAAAAATACAATTTTTTTCAAAATATCACCTGCAATATCGAAAAAAACTCATACTTTCCTCTTATCGCCCCCTCGCACGTGCGATCATAACAAATCCAGGCATTTCTCGATGGGGATGCCCTGGCAGAAGTCGCGCTGGTCGCGGTTACGCTCGATGAGGCTGCTGACGACACGCATGGCCGTGGCGGTGCTGTCGCGCAGGGTCTCGCCATTCATCAGGTGGCCGATGAGCACGGCGGAGAAGATGTCGCCCGTGCCGTGGAAGGCCACAGGTATCTCGTCGTAGTCGATGCAGAAATAAGGTCCTTCCTTGCCGCGCTGGCGGAAGCCCTCCAGGGGCCAGTCGCTGCGGCGGCCGATGACGCAGTGGCGAACCTGTGAGGGGGAGGCTTCATCCTTCAGGCAGGCGCTGGTGACGACGGCGGCCTTGGCGCCCAAGGCCAGGAGGCCGTCGACCATGTCGCAGGCCTCGTCCCACGAGAGCCCCTCGGGGCGGTAGGGCGTGCCGGTGAGGTAGCAGGCCTCGGTGTAGTTGGGGAAGGTGAGGTCGGCGACGCCCACCATCTCTTTCATCAGCTGCACCTGCGTGTCGCTGATGCCGTTGTAGAGGCGGCCGCCGTCGCCCATGATGGGGTCGACGAAAACCGTGGTGCCCTCGCGCTGCAGCTGACGGCAGTAGGAGGAGACCAGCGTGGCCTGCTCCTCGCTGAACATCAGGCCCGTGCAGACGGCGTCGAAGCGGAAGCCCAGACGGTGCCACACGGGGATGGTGCCCCGCATATAGTCGGTGGTCTCGAGGACATTGAAATGGCCGTAGTCGAGGGTGTTGGAGACTAGGGCCGTGGGGAGGTTATAGGTGGTGTGGCCCATCTGTGTGAGGATAGGCAGCATGGCCACCATGCCCACATGGCTGTAGCCCACCACATCGTTGATTAAGAGTATCTGTTTCACGAATGTGTTAATGTGTTAATGCGTTAATGCGTTAGTCTTCGGAGTGTTTCCGGATGCAAAGATACGAAAAAAAAGCGAATGTGGAGACAAAAAAATTCAACAATGCCGAGAAAAACTATAATCCATCGCCCTTATAATAGTCTCTGGGGGAGACTCCTGTGGCCTGTTTGAAATACTTGCCAAAGGCAGACTGGGAGGGAAATCCAAGGATGTCGGAGACTTGTTGCACGTTGTGACGGCCATCTAGGAGCAGAAGTTTGGCTTCAAGGATGACGCGTTCGCGAATCCAGTCGGCGGGCATCCTGCCGCTGGCCTGCCGAATGACCTGCGAGGCATATTTGGGAGCGAGGCAAAGCTTTTCGGCGTAGAAACCGACATCGCGGTGGGAGGAAAAGTGTTTTTCGACGAGGTCAAAGAAGGCCGTCAATGTCTCCATACGACGAGGGACGCGAGTGGGAGAATGAACCGCAGTGTCGTTGTGTGAATGGATAGCACGGGCCAGATGGAGATAGAGAACGAGCATGTAGGCACGGGCGAAAGCATCGGTAAAAGGGTCTCGCTGGCGTTGGACGGAATTCTCAAGAAGGCTGCAAGTGTCGACAAAAGCTTTGGCCGTCTGGGCATCGAGGTGGACAAAGGGCGTGCGTGCAATCAACTCATGGAGGGCGAGATACTCTTTCATGCCCACATCGACGGGGCGGAATCCTTCGCTGACAAGAAGGCCGACGAGGTTGACGGCGGGATCGTTAACTATAATTTCGACAATTGAATTCTCGCGGATGAAGAGGAAATCGTCGCGACGGAGAGTGTATTCAATCATGTTGAGTCGGCAGGAAATCTGCCCGCCATAGCAGTAGAGCATGCATAGTTGCTCGGTGCGCACAGGGCGAGACACCATACTGATGATTTCGTCACCCCCGGCAGGGAGTACCCGAGACAGATGGCTGTCAATGCTGCTGATAATGGTGAGACCCTCTATGTTGGTTATTCTGCGCTCGTAAGGGTAAAAATGGCGGTTGAGGATGTTGGATATGGTTTCCATGCCTTTAGCGGTTTATTCAAAAGTTGTGATATAAAACGCTCCTTTGTTCCAATTGTTGTGCCTATTGGTTGAAAAGAAAGAAAAAACAATCCTCTGCTCCAATTGTTGCAACCTTTTGATTGGTGAAGGACCGTTTCGTGAAAGTATCTTTGCACGGCGAAAATAAAAATAAAAACACAAATCAATAATTAATAATCAACAAGTTATATGCAAATACAAAGAAAGAGTGTGGCGATGATTATGCTGTTATTTATTGTGCTGACGTCTTGCCATACGAAAAACGAGAAGGATGACAGCATGCGCTGTGTCGAAGTGGTTACCGCCGTCAAGCAGAACGGTGAGGATACAAAAAGTTTTCCCGGACGTGTACAAGAAAGCGACCATATCAACGTGGCTTTCAAAATGGGTGGAGAAATAGAGAGAATCCATGTACGCGCAGGACAACGAGTGACAAAGGGACAGCTGCTGGCCACGGTGGACAGCAAAGATTACGAACTGGAACTGCGCAACTATGAGATACAATATGGCCAGTTAAAGGAGGAGGTGGCACGGTTGAAGACGCTTTACGAAAGCCGTTCTGTGTCGAGGAACGACTACGAGAAAGCAGTGGCAGGCCTGCAGCAGCTGGAGATTGCCCTGGAGGGCAGCCGGCGCAAGGTGGAGTACACCAAGCTGTACGCTCCTGCCTCAGGCGTCATCACCGAGATTTACTACTCTGCATCCGAACTGGTGGATGCCGGCATGGCGGTCTTCTCATTGTTGGCCGAACGCGAGATGAAGGTGCAGTTCGACCTCTCGGCTGCCGACTATCTGCAACGGACCCATTTTAGCAGTTTCTGTTGTCGTCCCTCCTTTGCGCCCGACACCCTTTTCCCCATGCGATTGGAGAGCATAACCCCCAAGGCCGACAATAGCCAGCTGTACCGCGCTACACTCACCTTTGCCCACGAGGCCGACAAACGCTTGACGCCGGGTATGACAGTGTCGGTGGAGGTAATAATTGAAAGAGGAAAGTTGAAAGTGGAAAATGGTATAAGCCTGCCCGTTTCGTGCGTGCGTCAGGATGGGGAAGAAAATATTGTGTGGGTTGTAGACACGGGCGGCATACTGCGGCGCCGGCCAGTGACTCTTGGAGAGGTGACAAGACACGGCTTCGTCCTCATTCTTTCCGGTCTGGACGGTGGCGAACGTGTGGTACGGGCCGCCGCCTCGTCGCTGAAAGAGGGCGAACGGGTGCGTGTGCTGCCTGAACCCTCAGTTACTAATGTTGGAAACCTGTTGTAGCCATGGAACGACTGACAAAATTCTTCATGCAGCGGCGACTCTTGTTTTGGTCGCTAATCATCATACTGGCGTTGCTGGGTGTCGTCAGTTTCCTTCAGATGCCCAAACTCGAAGACCCTGCCATCTATGGCCGTCAGGCCACCGTGGTGGTGCCCTATCCCGGAGCCACAGCACACGAGGTGGAGCTGGCGGTGGCACAGATGGTGGAGGAACAGCTGAACACACTGCCCAACATCAAGGAAATCCGCACCACCTGCAGCGAAGATGCCGCTGTGTTCACGGTGGAGTTCAACGACGAGATGGAACCGTCCGACATGGAACAGCAGTTCGACCTGCTGCGTCGCAAAGTGCGCGACTTCTCTTCCAGCCTTCCTCAGGGCAGCTACGACCCTATCGTGGTAGACGACATGATGGATGTCTACGGTATCATGTACGCCCTTACCGGCGACGGTCACAGTTACGAAGAGATGCTACGCTATGCCAAACTCATCCGCAACCGTCTGCTGGAGGTCGACGGCGTGAAGCGCGTCAATATCGCGGGGGTGCGCAGCCAGAGCATCAACATCACGGTGGACAAAGACCGCCTGGCCGCCAACGGCATGCTGCCCACCCAACTGATGCTGACCCTGCAAGGCATTGGCAAGCCCCTCTCCGCCGGCAGGATGGATGCCGGCGAGAGACTCTACACACTGCGCGTATCGGGCGAGGAGAGTTCGGTGGAGGAAATTGCCGACTTGCTGCTCACCACCCCGCAGGGCAAGGCCGTGAGGTTGGGCGACGTGGTGCAGAGTGTCAGCCTCGACTATGACGAGCCGCAGACCGGAGGGTTCTTCGTCAACGGACAGCCGGCTTTGGCCATCTGTGTGGCACTGGAGACCGATGCCGTGGTGCCCGACGTGGGACGCGCTGTCGACAACCATCTGCAACGAGTGATGCAGAACGTGCCTGCTGGCCTCGACATGACCAAGATATACTTCCAGCCCGACAAGGTGCGTGGCGCCATCGGCGGTTTTGCCATGAACGTGGTGGAGTCGGTGCTAATTGTCATTTTGATTCTGATATTGTTTGTAGGCTGGCGCAGCGGCTTGATTGTTGGCTTCGGACTGATACTCACCATTCTGATGTCGTTCCCTATCCTTTCAGCATGGGGCACCACGCTGCAACGCATGTCGCTCGGAGCCTTCATCGTCGCCATGGGCATGCTGGTGGACAATGCTGTGGTGATTATCGACGGCATCATGAACGACCGAAAGCGAAGACTGTCGCACCACGTTTATCTCTACCGGACGGTACACAACACCGCTTGGCCCCTTTTGGCGGCAACCCTTATCGCCATATTGGCATTCATCGGTGTCTACCTTAGCAAGGGGACCATCGCAGAATATGCCTCCGACCTCTTCAAGGTGCTGTGTGCAAGCTTGCTGGTCAGCTGGCTGCTGGCCATGGTGCAAGTACCCGTCTGCACTGCAGCCTGGGGCGACAGTCGCTGGTGGCGCGGCAGGAAGAAAAAGGAAAGTCCCCTGATGGACAAGTTCTCCTCTTTTGTGCGCCGCACGGTCACCTTGCTGGCCGCTCACAAGATTATCACCATCGCCGTTGCCGTGGTGCTTGTCGGCGGGGCTGCATTGGGATTTTTCACCATACGCAATAATTTCTTCCCCGACTTCGAGTACAACCAGATTGTCGTCGAATGCTTCTGGCCCGAGAGCGCCAACGCCGACGACGTGCGCGACAATCTGTTAAAGATGACCGGTGAACTGCGATGCGACAGCAACGTCACTCGCGTCACCGCCAGCCAGAGCAGCGCACCGGCGCACTACTGCCTCGTGCGGCCGATGACGGCGGGGGGCAGCCGCTATGGCGAGTTGATGGTGGACTTCTCGTCACCAAAAGAACTTGAGAAGGCGTTGCCCGAGATGCGTCGCCGACTGCGGGCCGACTATCCCGATGCCTATATCCGCTTCCGCAAATACAACATGTCGGTGGCTACCTCCCATCCCATCGAGGTGCGGTTCAGCGGTCCCGACCCGGCTGTGCTGCGGCAACTGGCCGCACAGGCTGAGGAGATTATGGAAAAGAGTCCATACATCGATGCCTATTCTGTCCAGAACGACTGGGGCGAGCGCAGCCGCAAAATCTCCGTGGCTTTCAACCGCGAGAATGCCCTTGCCGCCAATATCAGCCGCTCCGATATAGCCAACGCCCTTGCCGCTGCCACCGACGGCATGCCCATCGGCCTTGTCCAGACTCTCGACGAGAGGCGCATCGTGCGCCTGATGGTACGCAACAGCGACGGCTCACGCATAGAAGACCTCTCCTCGGCACCGGTATGGACTGCACTGAATATCCGCTCCGGCGACATATCCTTGGCCAAACTGATGAGCAGCGGCATGAAAGAGGCTGGCGACGATCTCTTTCGCACAGTGCCCGTCGGCGCTGTGGCCGACAGCATCGGCCTCGTGTGGGAGGAGAACAACATACATCGCGTAAACGGACGACGCACCATCGAAGTGGAGTGCGACCCTAATCCGGATGTCAGGGAGGCCACCTCCTGGCGTGCATGGAACGACATCCGTGACGCCGTCGACGCCATTCCCCTTCCACCCGGTTACGACCGCGAGTGGATCGGCACCCAGAAGTCAGCCATCGAGGGCATCGTGGCTGTGCTCCTCAAGAGCATCGTCGGTGTGTTCCTGATGATAGTCATCCTGTTGTTGCTGTTCAACTCCTGGAAGAAGCTTGCCATCATACTCCTCTGCCTGCCATTCATGGTGTGCGGCATTGTCCCCGCATTGCTCCTCTCCGGCAAGGCTTTCACCTTCATGGTGGCCATCAGCCTCATCGGCATGTTGGGCATGATGATAAAGAATGCTATTGTCCTTGTCGACGAGACCGACCGCCTAATTGCCTCGGGAGTGCCACGCTTCGAGGCTGTAGTGCAGGCCACCATCTCGCGTACACGCCCCGTATTGATGGCTTCGCTCACCACCATCGTCGGCATGATACCCCTCATCCCCGATGCCATGTACGGCTCGCTGGCCGTGGCCATCATGGGCGGCCTCGCCGTGGGTACACTGGTGACTCTCATTTTCTTACCCTTCCTCTATATAACCTTTTTCGGAATTAAAAAAGAGACCTTGTCATGAAGAAAACATCTTGCATTTTTCTCACATTTTTCTCACTGTTGTCGGTCGGGGCGCAGGACACCTTGCGCCTCGACATCGACCAGTGCCGCAAGCGGGCACTCGAATACAGCCAGAACATGCAGCGCAGCAACAATGCGCTCCAACAGGCTGAACTGACACGCAAGTCAATGGTCACCAATTTCTTCCCGCAGGTCGGCGGTTCGGCCACGGTGATGTATATCGAAGACCAGCATCTGCTCGACGGCCAGATGGGCAGCCTGGACATGCTGATGCACGGAGCCTACATGTGTGGCTTCACCCTGCAGCAACCCCTCTTTGCCGGTGGCAAGATTGTAAACGGTCACCGCCTGACCAAGGTGGGTGTGGAGGTGGCCAAAGAGCAACAACGCCAGCAGCAGGCCCAGACCCTCGCCGAGGTGGAGAATGCCTACTGGACCTATGTCGCAGTGCTCAGCAAAGAGCGACTGCTCGATGAGTATTGCCGCAATCTCGACACCCTCTTCTCCCAAGTGGAAAGCAGCGTCGCCGCCGGCATGGCTACCGATTATGACCTGCTGCAGGTCTCCTCGGCTCGCAGCAACCTCGCCTACCAGCGGCTCCGTACCCGGGGCGGCGTCACCCTCTGCCGTTTGTCGCTCTCCCGGCTGGTCGGTGTCCCTTCCGACAATACAGTCCTTCTGCCCGACACCACCCTCCCCAGCGCCAATCCTACGTCACTCAGCCCCGACTTCTCTTCCCGCCCCGAACTGCGGCTTCTGCAGCTTGCTGTCGACGCTGCCGACCTGCAGGTGAAAATGAAACGCGCCGACTATCTGCCCACCCTCGGAGTGGGACTGGGTTACAACTGGGTGGGCAACATCACCCTGCAGGGAGGCCTCACGCTCTCCCAGCTGGGGGCTATCCCCATCAACCCGCCCGTGGAAATCCCCATCGACAAAACCATTGACATCCATACCCCCGTGCTGGCCATTTCGCTCTCGGTGCCCATCACCCAATGGTGGCAGGGAAGTTACGAAATCCGCAAGGCAAAACTTGAAGCACAGAACAGCCGTCTGGAACAGGAGAAGAACACAGACCTGCTGCGCCTCGAGGTGCAGCAGGCCATCCATAACGTCGAATCCGGTTGTGCCCTTATTGCTTCCTCCGAGCAAGCCTTGGCCGCCGCCGAGGAGCAACTGCGCGTGGCTCAAAACCGATACAGTGTCAACATGATACCCCTCTCCGACCTCCTCGATGCCCAAGCCAAACGCCAGCAAGCCTTGAGCGACTACATCGAGGCACGCACCCAATACCTCATCTACATGGCCGAGTACCGCCGGGTGACCGGCAGGGATTAATCGTCGATATGCTTCCGCGAGCCGTCGATGGCTTCGGAAACGTTGATGACGTAGTCGCCAAGTTTCTCGTAGAGGGCGTAGAGGGAGGAGTAGGCGTTGCCGATGGCGTAGTCGTAGACGCCGAGCTTGAGGGCGTCGAGGTGCTGCTTGCGCAGGCGGTCGCGGCAGGCGTTGATGGCGTGCTCGGCGGCATAGGCGGCGTCGAGGTCCACATGGTCGTAGTCGTGGAGGTTGCTGTCCATCACGTCGAGGGCTTTCTGCACCAGCGAACGCATCTCCTCGAGGTTGGCGTTGAGGCCGGCGTCGAAGTGGACGGCGTCCTCGCGCTTGCTCTGGCGCGTCATGGCGATCTGGTAGATGGTGTCGCCGATGGACTCGAGGTTGTCGATGATGCGCAGCATGGTGCTGATGCGCTCGGAGCCGTGCTCCGAGATGTCGCCGGACCCCACCTTGGTGAGGAACCGCGAAATCTCCATCTCCATGCGGTCGGTGATGTCCTCGTATTTGGCGATGCGTGCCATGATGGCGTCGAACTCCTCGTCCTCCTTGGCGGTTCTCAAGCCGGGCAGGAACGTGTACATGCGCAGCACACGTTTGGAAAACTCCTCGATTTCGCTCTTGGCGCTCTGCAGGTTGAGCTCTGCGGTGGAGAGCCAGTTGCCTTCGATGTAGGTGAGGCGGAACTCGTCCTCGGAGTCCTCCACGGGGGTCTTCACCATCCAATCCACCACCTTCAGAATCTGGGGAATGAAGAAGGCGAGGATGATGGTGTTGCCCACATTGAAGATTGTGTGGAACAACGAGATGGCCAGCGGCACCGACTCGCGGTTGTAGAGCGGGTCGTGGATGTCGGCATAAGGGCTGCAACCCGACATCTCGGTGGTGAGGTAGGCAATGAAGCGCATAAGGGGCACAAAGGCGATGAGGGTGATGACAACACCCACCACATTGAACACCAGGTGGGCACGGGCGGCTTTCTTGCCGGCGGCATTCGCCACCATAGCGGCCAGGTTGGCCGTGATGGTGGTGCCGATGTTCTGTCCCATGACCAGAGCCACAGCCACATCAAAGCCTATCCAGCCGTTGTAGCACATGACGAGGGTGATGGCCATCATGGCCGCCGAAGCCTGCACCAGACAGGTGAGGATGGCTCCGATGGCTACAAAGAGCAGGATGGACCAAAAGCCGTAGTCGCTCAGCGTGGCCAGGGCCTGCAGGAATCCCGGATACTGGTCGAGGTTGGCCAGAGGCCTCTGCAGCAGCTCCATGCCCACGAGCAGCAAGGCAAGGCCAATGACCGTCTGGCCGATGGACTTCATCCTGTCGCGGCCGGAGAAGATGAAGAAGAGGCTCACCGTAGCCAGCAGCATGGGAAGGCTGAACCCGCCGGCGCCTTCGCCAAGGCCGAAGAGGGTGATGATCCACGCCGTCACCGTGGTGCCGATGTTGGCGCCCATGATGACCGCCACAGCGCCCGCCAGCGACAGCAATCCGGCATTGACGAAGCTCACCACCATCACCGTGGTGGCCGACGAGCTCTGGATGGCCGCCGTCACCGCCGTGCCGGTCAGGATGCCTCGCAGCGGGTTGCCGGTGATTTGCTTCAGCACGGCGCGCATCTTGCTGCCCGCCAGCTTCTGAAGACCCTCGCTCATCAGTTTCATGGCGAAGAGAAACACCGCAAGGGCGCCAGCCATGTTCAAGATAATGAATAAGATATCGCTTACTTCCATAGTATAAAACGTCTCATTTCGATGCTGCAAAAATACGAACATTTCCCCAACCAAATTGTTACGTTTTTGTTAAGTTTTTTTTCCTCATACAAACCGTATCAAGTCAATCATTTGTCCTCTATTTGTCCGCTTTAAAGGCGGACAAATACCTGACAATAATAGAACAACAGGGCTCGTTGGCAGCCTTCCATTTTATTTTTTTGTTATTGTACAACATTTTTTTAAAATCGTCGTTAAATAGGTTTGTATTATGAAACAATATCTTGACCTATTGCAACATGTGCTGGACCACGGCACCGAGCGTCTGGACCGCACGGGTACAGGCACCGTGGGTGTGTTCGGCTATCAGATGCGCTTTGACCTCAGCGAGGGCTTTCCTGCGTTGACCACCAAGAAGTTGCACCTGCGCTCGATTATCCACGAGCTGCTGTGGTTCCTGCGCGGTGACACCAATATAAAGTACCTGAAAGACAACGGAGTGAGCATCTGGGACGAGTGGGCCGACGAGAACGGAGACCTAGGTCCCGTCTACGGCTCGCAGTGGCGCTCGTGGCCCGACGGCAAGGGCGGCACCATCGACCAGATTGCCAACGTGGTGCGGCAAATCAAGGAGAATCCCTTCAGCCGCCGCCTCCTGGTGACGGCCTGGAATCCCGCCGAAATCGAGGAGATGGCCCTCCCCCCCTGTCACTGCCTGTTCCAATTTTATGTTGATAACGGACGCCTTTCTTGTCAGCTTTACCAGCGTTCGGCCGACATCTTTCTCGGCGTGCCGTTCAATATCGCCAGTTATGCGTTGCTGACCATGATGATGGCGCAGGTCTGCGGCCTCGAGCCCGGCGAATTCGTCCATACCTTCGGCGACGTACATATCTACAAGAACCACCTCGACCAGGTGCGCCTGCAGCTCACTCGCGACCCGCGGCCGCTGCCCACCATGCGCATCAACCCCGAGATGAAGGACATCTTCGGCTTCCGCTACGAGGATTTTACCCTCGAGAACTACAACCCCCACCCGCACATCAAAGGAGAAGTGAGCGTATGACCAACAACGAACATATCTGGACAATCATCATGGCCGGTGGTTTGGGAAGCCGGTTTTGGCCCGTGAGCAGCGTCGACTGCCCCAAGCAGTTCGTCGACACCATGGGTGTCGGCCGCTCCATGCTGCAACTCACCTTCGAGCGCATGGAAAAACTCTGCCCCCGCGACCATATCATCGTGGTGACGGGCGAGCAGTATGCCGACCGAGTGCGCGAACAGGTTCCCGGCCTACTCCCCTGGCAGGTCCTCGGCGAACCGCTGCGCCGCAACACCGCCCCCTGCATCGCCTACGCCGCCGCCGTCATCTCACAGATGGACCCCGAGGCCACCATCGTCGTGTCGCCTGCCGACCACGCCGTCTTCGGACTCGACCGCTTTGTGCGTAACCTCTCGCAGGCCATCGACACCGTACAAGAACACGACTGGATTATCACCGTCGGCGCCCAACCCGTGAAGCCTGACACCAGTTATGGATATATACAATTTTCGAAGGGAGTGAAAGGGAGTGAAAGGGCAAATGAATCGACACCGTCCGAAAACCTCTTCGAGGTTGTGACCTTCACCGAGAAACCGCCGGTGGAGATGGCGCGTCAGTTTATCGCCAGCGGCGAATTCTTCTGGAACACCGGCTTGCTGGTGTGGCGTCTGCCTGTGCTACGTCGCACCTATGAGCAATTCCTTCCTGCCATCGCCGACAGTTTCTTCAACTTAACATTAAACACTAACCGCTCAACACTGGAAGAGGTCTACTCCCACTGCGAGGCCATCTCGGTGGACCACGGCATCATGGAGAAGGCCGACAACGTGCATGTGCTGGCCGCCAGCTTCGGCTGGAGCGACGTGGAGACCTGGGACTCGCTCTACGGTGTGTTCCGCCACGATAAGGCCGGCAACGCCATCGTGAACGGCCTAGCGGTGACCTACAACACCCACAACTGCGTAGTCATCGTGCCTGCCGACAAAACGGTGGTGCTCGACGGATTGAACGACTACATCGTGGCTGCCGACGAGGACACCCTGCTCATCTGCCGCCGCAAAAACGAAGACAAAATCTTCAAATACGCCAGCGACGTGGAGATGCAACAACTGCTGTATTCAAATGTGAAATAAACAAAAAAACATAAATACATGAAACGTTACGAGATTAAGTATCTACTGAAAGAGGATGTGTCGACGCTCATCGGCACCTCCATTTGTGTCAAAGGTTGGGTCCGCACCAAACGCGGCAACAAGAACGTGGCCTTTATCGCCCTCAACGACGGATCGATCATCCACAATATCCAGGTCGTCGCCGACCCGACGAAGTTCGAGGAGGTGCTGAAACACGTCAACACCGGTGCCTGTCTCTGCGTCGAGGGTAAACTCGTCGAGAGCCAGGGTAGCGGTCAAGCCGTCGAGGTGCAGGCCGAGAACATCGTCGTCTACGGCGAGGCTGACCCCGAAACCTATCCCCTCCAGAAGAAGGGGCACTCCATGGAGTTCCTGCGCGAAATCGGCCACCTGCGTCTGCGCACCAACACCTTCGGCGCCGTGATGCGTCTGCGCCACAACATGGCTTTGGCCATCCACACCTTCTTCCACGAGCGCGGCTTCTTCTATTTCCACACGCCACTCATCACCGCCAGTGACTGTGAAGGTGCCGGCGAGATGTTCCATGTCTCCACCCTCGACCCCGAGAACCCGCCCCGCAAGGAGGACGGCAGCATCGACTGGGAGCAGGACTTCTTCGGCAAGTTCACCGCCCTCACCGTCAGCGGCCAGCTCGAAGGCGAGCTCGGCGCCACCTCTTTAGGTAAAATCTACACCTTCGGCCCTACGTTCAGAGCAGAAAACTCTAACACCCCGCGCCACCTGGCCGAGTTCTGGATGATTGAACCCGAGATGGCTTTCTACCAACTCGACGAGCTCACCGCCCTCGAAGAGGAGTTCATCAAATACTGCGTCCGCTGGGCCCTCGACCACTGCATGGACGACCTCGAGTTCCTCAACAAGATGATCGACAACGGCCTCATCGAGCGCCTGAAGAGTGTCATCGACACCGACTTCGTGCGTCTGCCCTACACCGAGGGTATCAAGATTCTGGAAGAAGCCGTCAAAAACGGCGTGAAATTTGAGTTCCCCATCAGCTGGGGTGTCGACCTCGCCTCTGAGCACGAGCGCTACCTGGTGGAGAAACACTTCAAGAAACCCGTCATCATGATCGACTATCCGAAGGAGATTAAGGCCTTCTACATGAAGCTGAACGACGAGCCAGTCGAGGCTGGCAAGAAGCAGGGCTTCTCGGGCCTCACCGTGCAGGGCACCGACGTGCTCTTCCCGCAGATTGGCGAGATCATTGGCGGTTCCGTGCGTGAGGAGAACTACGACAAGCTGATGACCCGCATCAACGAGCTGAACATCCCGATGAAGGACATGTGGTGGTACCTCGACACCCGTCGTTTCGGCACCTGCCCGCACGCCGGCTTCGGCCTCGGTTTCGAGCGCCTGATGCTCTTCGTCACCGGCATGGCCAACATCCGCGACGTCATCCCCTTCCCGAGAACGCCCAAGACCGCCGAGTTCTAGTCATCAACGAAATTTGCAAAAGGGCCGGTTCTGCAATAATGCAGAACCGGTCTCATTTTCAATCCAAATTATGGTTCATATTGTCCTGTAGGACTACTACCTGTAATATTTATATTAGTATGTTTTCCTTTACTAAGGTAAAAAACTTGCTGAACCCATAACGACGCAGACTGCCCAGAGCTAGTGCCATATAGATTCATAGCAACCTTAATCTTTTCTGTACGACTATTGGCCGTATAGTTTTTATTCATTGGCACTGAAACCAAGTTAAAGCGATTTGTCTGCAGTCGCTCATTGCTTGAATTATACTCAATCGCGAGTATCTCAACCGTCATCCCTTCTGGCACTTGAATTCCTGAAACAATAATAGAGTAAGTTGTCTCTTGAGGCCTTGCGGAATCATCTTTCTCGCAACTTACAAAGAAAGCCACTGCCAATGCGAACATTAGCATTAATAATCTTTTTGTTTTCATTCTGTAGTGATTTTATAAGGTTTCGTGCATTATTGCCGTCAAATAAAAAGGTACAAGCCTTTCCATCTGCCTTACTGGTTCACCACAAACCATCTACCACAATGGACACTTGTACCTAAAAAGCACAAAAGCCCCCACGTAGTAGATGATGACTCGAATTATCTTCAAGGTGGTGATTTGTAAGGCAACTGAGTTCTTCTACCGTCACTGCCATATCTCTCGACAATGACGGTGCAAAAATACAAAGATTTTCGGAACTGACAAAATATATCTTCTCCATTTACCATTTTTTTCGTATTTTTGCATTTTAATATGACGCAGGAAGAGATAGATATTATGTACTTGCGACGGTGCCTGCAGTTGGCGGCCAACGGGTTGGGAAGAGTGAGACCCAATCCGTCGGTGGGGTGTGTCGTCGTGAAAGATGGCCACATCGTCAGTGAAGGGTTCCACCAGGAGTACGGCCACAATCACGCCGAGCGCAACGCACTGCTTCGCGAGGGCGACTATCACGGCGCTACGCTATACGTCAACCTTGAGCCTTGCTCGCACTACGGCAAGACGCCGCCTTGTGCCGATCTTATTGTCGAAAAGGGCATCAAGCGGGTGGTGTGCTGCAACGACGACCCCAACCCCTTGGTAGCGGGCAACGGATTCCGCAAACTGGAGGCGGCAGGTATCGAGGTGGTGCGTCATGTGCTGGAGGAGGAAGGGCGTGAGCTGAACCGGCGCTTCTTCACCTTCATGGAGAAGCATCGGCCGTATGTGATACTGAAATGGGCTCTGTCCTCCGACGGTTTTATGGCTCCGGAAGGTGAAAGGTTAAAGGTGAAAGGTGAAAGGTATTGGTTATCGACCCAGCGTCAGAACCGCCTGAACCACCGCTGGCGCACGGAGGAGGCCGCCATACTGGTGGGTTCGGAGACCTACCTGCAGGACTCCCCTACCCTTACCCCACGCCACTACTTAGGTCCCGCTCCACAGCCTATTGTTTTAGACAGACGAAACCGTCTCACCAACGTCCCGCCCCATTGGCTCCACCTATGCTGTCAAACCATCCCCGAGGTGCTGCACGAGCTTTACGAAGCCAAGTTGCAGAGCGTCATTGTCGAGGGTGGCCGCAAGATATTGGACGCCTTCATCGAGAGCGGCCTCTACGACGAGGTGCGCATCCTGCGCAGTCCCCAGTCTCTCGGCAGCGGCCTCCCCGCCCCCGAGATACCGCCCATCGCCCCTAACCGTCTAATCATCGTCGACCCATGAAACGAGCGCTGCTTCTTATCGCCCTGATGGCTCCTTTCTCCTTGCAGGCGCAGGATTTCTTGACGCCAGACACATGGTGGTTCGACGACACCATCATGCCTCTCAATGATTACCGCTATCAGTACATGTGCGATGACCACCATACTCCCACGGGTATCTTGGCGTGGCAGAACGACACGATAGCTTTCGCCGAATACCGTCACTATGAGTACTACCGGCTGTATGTTATGAAGGCACCACGTCATTGGGTGAAGGCTTTGGAGCAATTGGCCGATGCCGCCACCATGACTGCCAATCATTTTGTCGGCGAATGGATGGGAATTTCTTTGACTCAACTCCGTGTTCCCGGACGTGCTGCAACAAACAACTCGCCCACCTATGGCCGTGCATTGCAGTTGGACAGCCTGATGAATAAAATCACCACTTCCGTAATGCAGAACGACAGCGCATCAATGTACTGGCATATCATAGCCGCAAGTAATTTAGGCAGCAGCTTCCGCAGCGACTACCCCCTGTCGTGGTATCGCCCCGATATAGGTATTGGCTTTACTCCCCGCCACCACGAAGTCGACAAAGAATACGACATGCGGTTCCACTGGATTAAACCACTTATAAAACAGCATGAGCTTTTTTCATCTGGCGGATCTTTGGGGGACTCCGGTCCTTCCATGGCCCTCAACGGACGATACTTGAAGGTTACCCAACAATGCAACAATGAGGTAGACTCCATCATGATCAGCCAGTTCGCCCTCGACCGCCGAGAGGAGTTTGTCCTGTTGTCTCGCACACTCTTCGTTGGCGGCTATGAGCCGAAGGTGGAGATCACCCTCAGCGACACCGTCACGCAGCGGCAATGCTTCGTCAACGAGTGGCATTGCTACATGCTGCTACCCACCGGCGACCGTCTGACCGACATCGTGCCTCCCACCGGACAGGGCTACTTCCTCGGCACCTCATGCAGCTCATGGCACATAGAAGACGCACAGACATTCACCCCCTGGTGGGAATAGATTAGATAAACCATGTTCGACGACACCTATAAAACCATCGCCGCCCCATCGGAAGGCCTCTACAAGGAGAAAGGCAGCAAGTTTCTGGCCTTCGCCTATCCTGTACACAACCTCGATGACATCAAGGTGCATCTGGAGCAGTTAAGGAAAAACTATTTTGACGCCCGACACCACTGCTACGCCTATATCCTCGGCCCCCGCAAGGACGCCTTCCGCGCCAACGACGACGGCGAGCCCAGCGGCACCGGCGGCCGCCCCATCCATGGGCAGCTGCTCTCTGCCGACCTCACCGACACCCTCATCGTGGTGGTGCGCTATTTCGGTGGCATCCTCCTCGGCGCCAGCGGCCTGGCCAACGCCTATAAGACCGCCGCCCGCGACGCCATCGACCACGCCCAGATAATCGAGAAAACCATCGACGCCCGCTACCGTTTCCTTTTCGCCTATGAGGCCATGAACGACGTGATGCGCATCCTCAAGGAGTTCGACCTGAAACCCGAGAACCAGCAGTTCGATATGGACTGCTCCCTCGAGGTCTCCGTCCGCCAGAGCCTCTCAGTCCGCCTCTACGACCGCATCGCCGACCTACGAACCGTCAAAATAGAAGTATTATGAAAGTAATTCTCATTACCGGAGCCAGCAGTGGCATAGGCTATGAAGCCGCTCAACGTTTAGCCCGACGCGGATGCAAAGTATATGCCGCCGCACGGCGTGTGGAGCTCATGGAACCGCTCCGCAAGGAGGGCATCGTGCCTATGCGACTCGACGTCTGCGACGAGGAATCCATGCAGCAGTGCGTCGACACCATACTGCAGGCCGAAGGGCGCATCGACGTGCTCATCAACAATGCCGGATACGGCTATTTCGGCGCTGTGGAGAACGTCAGCGACGCAGAAGCCCGCCGCCAACTCGAGGTCAATGTCTTTGGCCTCGCCGCATTGTGCCGCTTGGTTATTCCAATCATGCGGAAGCAAGGCTCTGGACGTATCGTCAACACCTCCTCCATCGCCGGATTGGTGACGTTCCCCTTCGGCGGCTGGTACCATGTGTCAAAATATTCCGTTGAAGCCCTCAGCGACGCCCTGCGCATGGAACTGCGTCCTTTCGGTATCCGTGTGTCGATGATCGAACCCGGCGGTATCAGGACCGACTGGGGCATTATCGCCGCCGATCACCTCGAAGTCTCGTCGAAAGGCACACCCTACGAGGCCGTCGCCCTACAGGAGGCCGACCTAATGCACAAAGGCTACAGCGGCCATTTTCTAACCAAGCCCACCGCCGTGGCCCGCGCCATCGAGCGCGCCGCCCTCAGCCATCGTCCCCGCACCCGTTACCGCCTCGGACGATTTTCTACATTGGCCGTATGGACGCACCGTCTCCTCCCCGCCCGCTGGTGGGACACGCTGATGCTCCGCTTCATCAGAATCAAGTTCAAATAAGAAATCCTTTTTTTTCGGGGACCAATAATTTTTTTAAAATTATTGCGTTTTGTCATTATTATGAGCGAACTTCTTGACCAACTCAACGAACACCAACGCGAGGCGGCGGAATGCGTCAACGGGCCGGTGATGATTATAGCCGGCGCCGGTAGCGGAAAGACGCGCACGCTGACCTACCGTATAGCGCACCTGATGGAACGGGGTGTGGACCCTTTCCATATTCTGGCACTGACTTTCACCAACAAGGCCGCCAACGAGATGAAAGAGCGCATCATCAAACTAGTGGGCGGTGAAGGACGCAACCTATGGATGGGCACGTTCCACTCTATTTTCGCCCGTGTGCTACGCGCCGAAGCCACTAAGTTGGGCTACACCTCGAGTTTCACCATCTATGACACCGATGACAGCAAGTCCGCCATCAAGCAGATTGTCAAACAACTCAACCTCGACCCCAAGACCTACAAGCCCAGTTTCGTGCTGAACCGTATCTCGATGGCCAAGAGCAACCTGCTGGGTCCGAAAGACTATCAAGAGAACCCCGAAATCTACCAGACGGATATCGACAGCAAACGTCCCGCCATCGGCACCATCTACCAGATGTACGACCAGCGGCTGCACAACAGCAACGCCATGGACTTCGACGACCTGCTGTTCAACATGAACATCCTACTAAGGGATTTCCCCGACGTGCTACTGAAGTACCAGCAGCGGTTCCAGTATATCATGGTGGACGAGTACCAGGACACCAACTACGCACAGTATCTCATCGTGAAGAAACTGGCAGCAAGAAACCAGAACATCTGTGTGGTGGGTGACGACGCGCAGAGCATTTACGCCTTCCGCGGAGCCAACATACAGAACATCTTCAACTTCAAGCGCGACTATCCAGAGATGCAGCTCTTCAAGTTGGAGCAGAACTACCGCTCGACGAAAAATATCGTCAACGCCGCCAACAGCATCATCAGCCGCAACCGCGACCAGATACAGAAGGAACTGTGGAGCGACAACTCGGAGGGTACCCGCATACGCCTTATCCGCGCCATGGACGAGAAGGAGGAGGGCATGCGAGTGGCCGACGCCATACAAAACTATCGGCTGGGCGAGGATGCCGACTACCGCGACTTCGCGGTACTCTACCGACAGAACTCCCTCTCGCGCTCTATTGAGGACGCGCTGCGTAAAATGAATATCCCCTACCGCATTTACCAAGGGCTGTCTTTCTACGGTCGCCGAGAGGTGAAGGATGCACTGGCCTACCTACGCTTAGCCATCAATCCCCACGATGATGAGAGTCTGGTGCGCATCATCAACTACCCCGCCCGCGGCATTGGGCAAACGACGATGGACAAAATCCGTGTGGCAGCATCCGACAACGACGTGAGCATCTGGACGGTGCTGGAGAACATCCAATCGTTCGGGCTTCCGATACAGAGTGGCGCGGTGACGAAAATCACCGAGTTCGTCTACATGATGAAACGTTTCGAGGCAGATGTGTCCACCACCGATGCCTTCACGTTAGCCAAGCAGATTATCCTTTCCAGCGGCATCGTGAAAGCCCTCCGCGAGGAGGACGACCCCGAGAGCGCCGAACGCATCGACAACATCGACGAGTTGCTGAACGGCGTACAGGAATTCTGTGAAGAGGAAGAAAGTGGGGAGTCCGGTATTTCCGGAGAATCCGGGAAGCCACTCCGCACTCTCGATGAGTTCCTGCAGCAAGTGCTCTTATACACTTCCGAGGATAAAGACAAGGACAAGGACGCTGACAAAGTCTCCCTGATGACTATCCATGCCGCCAAAGGTTTGGAATTCCCCTACGTTTTCGTAGTGGGCATGGAGGAGCAGATATTCCCCTCATTCCTGGCCATGAGCCGTCCAGAGCTCGAGGAGGAACGCCGCCTATTCTATGTGGCGGTGACGCGCGCCGAAAAACAGGTGACGATAAGTTATGCGCAGACGCGCTTCAACAACGGACAACGTACGGGAGGCGAGGTGAGCCGCTTTGTGGAAGAGATAGACCCACAGTTCATTGAGATACCCTCAAAACGACACAACACTCCGGAAGCCGGAATACTGCCGCGAGCCTTTTTCAATGCCGGAAAACCTGTTCAGAATAATCAGAATAATCCGAAAACTCGGATTATCCAGAAACCACACACCGCCGCCGTACCCAACACTCCTGCCGCCATCAGCGCAATCATGCCCGGTATGAAGGTAAGCCACGAGAAATTCGGCATCGGGAAGGTGCTGAATGTGGAAGGAGACATCGACTCGCGAAAGGCGACAGTCTTCTTCGAAGGCGTGGGGCAGAAACAACTGATGCTGAAATTCGCCAAACTGACCATCATTGAAAATTAAAAAGGGAGTGAAAAGAAGTGGAAAAGAAGTAGAAAGAAGTGAAAGGACAAATGTGCAATACGGTACTAATGTCCATTCACTTCCATTCACCTCCTCTCGCTTCCTCTCACTCCTTCTCCTCTTTATTCTCACCTTTCTCCTTTTTCCTTTCACCTCCTCTGCACAGGCGGTAGTCTTCTCGCACGGGGGAGGATTCTATGCCGACACCTTCTGTCTCTCCATGCGCATCGACTTCGTACCGCAACTCACGGTTTCGCCTCTCACCATCCACTATACCCTCAACGGTGCCGAACCTACGGAGTGTGACCCCGAATACCGCGAGCCGCTGCCCATGACGGCAGAATGCTACTCGCGGTCGAACCTCTACCGTGTGCAGGATGTCCCGGATGAACGCTGGTTCACTCCCGAGAAAGTAGAGCATATCATCGTGGTGCGTGCGGCGGCATTCGACAGCGCAGGATACCGACGCTCGATGGTGACCACCCAGGCCTACCTTATCGACAGTCTGATGGGGCGTCGCATCAGCTTACCTGTGGTGTCGCTTTGTACTGACTCGCTGGGTCTTTTCGACTACGATACAGGCCTTTTCGTGCCAGGCTATTGTTTTGATCCAGAGAATCCCTATAATACTGGTAACTACTTCCAGAAGGGACGCCATTGGGAGCGTGCCGCGGCTTTCGCCTACTATGATCCCTCCGGCGGCGAGTTGGAACAGGACTGTGGGCTGCGTGTCCACGGAAACAGTCAGCGGGTACTGGTACAGAAGGGCATGTCGCTTTACGCTCGAAAAGAATACGGCAACAATCGTTTCTGCTACCCCTTCTTCAAAGACTATAAACAGGAACGCTTCCGCCGTCTCGTCCTTCGTCCCTGGTCCACCTCGTGGACCGGCGCTGGTATGGAGGACTGGCTCTGCCAGCATCTTGCGGAGCCCTTGCGCTGCGACCATTTGGCCACACGTCCTGTGGTGCTGTTTCTCAATGGTGAATACTGGGGTGTCTATTTCCTTGAGGAGAAAGCCGACGAGCACTATATCGAAGAGCATTACCAGATACCCGATCAGGAAATAGACTTGCTGGCTTACTGGGGGCAAGAGGTGGAGAACGGCCATGTAGCACGCTGGGACAGCCTCTACAATTGGCTACAGCAGGCAGACCTCAGCCGCAACGAAGACTATCACCATCTGGCCTCACAAATCGACATTGAATCGCTGATTGACTATATGCTTCTGCAGGTATTGGTGCTCAACGACGACTGGCCTGTGAACAATGTGCGCTTCTGGTCAACGACTAGACATCCCTGGCGCTGGATATTCTTTGATGGAGACGGCACCCTGGTGCCATTCCCCAGCAGCATCGCCGTCCTCGACCACATGACCTACAACATGCCGCGAAAGAGCACACGCACCTCGCTGCAGTCCACCCTGCTCTTCCGCCGTCTGCTGGCCAACCGGCAGTTTCTCGAACGCACGATGGAACGTCTGAAAGAGATTGTAACCTCCCACTTCTCTTACGAAACTACGGCTCCATTGCTGAACGACATCGTGGAACAGCTTCGAACAGAGGTACCCTACCAGCGCGACCGTTTCGCCAAACCGTCGTCGATAGCCAGCTGGGAAGCCGCTGTCTCGGGTATCGATGACTTCCTCCGCGTCGAGCCCCAAAACACTGTGGAAGAATATGCCCGCTATTTCGGCCTCAGCCAACCCGACGGAGAGGGATTCCAAATTGCTGGAAATGGAGTACGACTTGACGAGCCGACCTCTATGGCGCACACCTTTTTTGTGTATGATATCTGTGGACGCAAAGTAGGTGAAAGCATCCTTCCCTCAGGCAACCAAACAGCGCCGCTACCCACGCTTTCTCGCGGAGTATATTTCGTGAAGCAGATGGAAAACGGAACAATACAGAAATGGATAATCGATTAACCCCTTATTCAAACAATCAAACAATCAACCATGCGTTTAGTGATACAGCGTGTGCTTTCGGCTTCGGTCGACATTGCGGGAGTCCGCAAGAGCACCATAGGAAACGGAATGCTCATCCTCGTGGGCATCTGCGACGAGGACACCGACGAGGACATTGAATATCTCTGCCAGAAAGTCATCAAACTACGTATCTTCGACGATGCCGAAGGGGTGATGAACCTACCCGTCACCGATATTTCCGACAGCGGCATCCTTGTCGTCAGCCAATTCACCCTGATGGCATCCACCAAGAAAGGCAACCGTCCCAGTTACATCCACGCCTCACGCCCGGAGTTCGCCGTACCCATGTACGAGAAGTTTGTCGCCCGACTCTGCACCCTCTCCGGCAAGGAGGTTCTGACCGGCGAATTCGGTGCCGACATGCAGGTTACCCTCGTCAACGACGGTCCCGTCACCATCATCATGGACTCCCAACTACGCGAGCGCTTCTAAACAACCCCGTTACAGAAAACAATAAAAGCCCCTGCTGAAGCGGGGGCTTTTACTATGGAGTGTTTCCTTACGGATTTACTCTGCTTTGGGGGCCTCTTCGGCCACAGGAGCTTCGGCTACGGGAGCAGCCTCAGCCTTCTTGGCGCGGCTACGACGGGTGCTCTTGGCAGCTTTCTTGGTGGTGTCTTTGAGCATATTCTCGTTGTAGTCGACGAGCTCAATGATAGCCATCTCGGAATTGTCACCGTGACGGATGCCGGTCTTCAGGATGCGGGTGTAACCACCGGGGCGCTGGGCGACCTTCTGCGACACTTCGCGGAAGAGCTCGTTGACGGCCTCTTTGCTGTGGAGGTAACTGAAGACGATACGGCGGTTGTGGGTGGAGTCCTCTTTCGAACGATTGATGAGGGGCTCTACATACACTCTCAGGGCTTTAGCCTTGGCCAAGGTGGTCTCGATGCGTTTGTGCATGATGAGAGAGGTGGCCATATTGGAGAGCATAGCCACGCGGTGGGCGTGGGTTCTTGACAGATGATTTACTTTGCAACCGTGTCTCATATTCTTTTCTTATTCTTTATCTAATTTATACTTTGAAACATTCATACCGAATTCGAGGTTCTTCGAAGCCACGAGGTTTTCGAGTTCGGTAAGCGATTTTTTGCCGAAGTTGCGGAATTTGAGCAAATCGGCTTTATTGAACGACACCAAGTCTCCCAGGGTCTCGACTTCGGCGGCCTTGAGGCAGTTGAGTGCGCGAACGGAGAGGTCGAGGTCGATAAGTTTGGTCTTGAGGAGCTGGCGGGTATGTGCCGTAGACTCATCGAATTCTTCCTGGACGGGCTTGGTCTCGACATCGAGGGTGATACGCTCGTCGGAGAAGAGCATGAAATGCTGGATGAGGATAGTGGCAGCCTCTTTGAGAGCCTCCTTGGGATGGATAGAGCCATCAGTCTCAATATCGAACGTCAGCTTCTCATAGTCGGTGCGCTGCTCGACACGATAGTCGTCAACAGCATACATAACCTTTTTGATAGGCGTGTGGATGGAGTCGATAGCGATGACACCGATGGGGTCGGTAGCTTTCTTGTTCTCGTCGGCGGGGACATAACCACGACCCTTGTCGATGGACAGGGTGATGTGGAGTTCAGTCTGAGCCTCCATGTGGCAAATCTCGAGGTCGGGGTTGAGTACCTGGAAACCGTTGAGATTGCTATTGAGGTCACCGGCTTTGAAGACTGTCTGATTCTTGACCGTGAAGGAGAGCTTCTCGTGGTCGTAATCCTCCAGTTGACGGCGGAAGCGGATCTGCTTCAAGCGCAGGATAATGTCGGTCATGTCCTCGACCACACCGGGGAGCGAGGAAAATTCATGGTCGACGCCATCAATCTGGACAGATGTGATAGCATAGCCTTCGAGCGAAGAGAGAAGGACGCGACGCAAAGCGTTACCGATGGTTATACCGTAGCCAGGCTCCAGCGGACGGAATTCGAAAGTGCCGCGGAAGTCGTCAGCCTCAAGCATGACCACCTTGTCGGGTTTTTGGAATGATAATATTGCCATTTGTTATCCTTTCTTTCTTTTTTTGGTTTATGTCTGGACACTCTGTCCAGACGTTTTGTTGCCCTATAGGCTATTGCTTACTTCGAGTAGAGGTCAACAATGAGCTGCTCGTTGATGGTCTCGGGAATATCGGAGCGCTGGGGGAAGTTGACAAACTTACCACTCATGCTGGCGCCGTCCCACTCGAGCCAAGGATAGTTGTTGGCACGAGAAGCGAGAGCGTCGACGATGACCTCGAGGGATTTGCTACGCTCGCGGACGGAGACGACATCACCCTCTTTCAAAGAATAAGAAGGAACATTGACGACATTGCCGTTGACGGCGATGTGACGGTGAGAAACCAACTGACGGGCCTGAGCGCGACTACGGGCGATACCGAGACGGTAGACCACATTGTCGAGGCGAGCCTCAATGAGTTTCATAAGTTCTTCACCGGTAACGCCACCACGACGGGAAGCTTCGGCATAGAGTTTACGGAACTGACGTTCGAGAATGCCATAGGTATATTTGGCTTTCTGTTTCTCGTTGAGCTGGATACCATACTCAGAGGTCTTGCTACGGCGATGGTTCTGGCCGTGCATACCAGGAGCATAAGGTTTCTTCTCGTAACTTTTGTCCGGGCCATAGATAGGCTCGTGGAATTTTCTTGCGATTTTGGTCTTCGGACCTGTGTATCTTGCCATTGTTTACTTGTTCTTTTTAAGATTAATAATTACACACGACGACGTTTAGGGGGACGGCAACCATTGTGAGGCAGCGGGGTGATGTCGGTGATTTCCATAACCTCGATACCGCAAGTGTTGATTGCGCGGATTGCAGATTCACGTCCTTGACCAGGTCCTTTAACGAAGACCTTGACTTTTCTTAGGCCCAAATCATAAGCAACTTTGCCGCAATCTTCCGCAGCCATCTGAGCGGCGTACGGAGTGTTTTTCTTCGATCCGCGGAAGCCCATTTTTCC
>ONBK01000015.1 GCA_900316055.1 uncultured Bacteroidales bacterium | reverse complement strand
GGCTCCACATGCAGTAGCTGTATGGCGATACATTCGGGTACTTGTCCGCCATCGGGTCGACGCTCAGCCAACTGGTCATCAGCTCGTGGTCCATGTATCTCGCTCCGAAGTAGCCGTAGCCCGTTTCCTCGTCCCGCTCTTTGCCGGTGAAATCCGACGATGGAAAAGACCACAAAATCGGGTGGCTAAAAGTGTTCGTTATATGTACTGATTGGTTCAAATAATTTAAGGAGTGATATTGTTAACTCTGATTGGCACGAAATCGTCGGCCTGTACGCCAACCATTTCAAGAAGACTATCGACAATAATAAAATCCCGGAATATCATGATGCTATCAGTAGAGAATTCGAGACTACGCAAATCAACCTCTTGCAAGGAATCTAAATTGTAAAAGTTGGTACCAATGCCACTTTCGTCAAAAACCAATAATTTATAATCACCAATGGTCACGAATCCCTTAAGTCCATTCAATGGCATTCTCTCGTGCATCTGACCGAATGCAATTAGGGTATCTTCTTGTTTACTGCTCGGATATCCTCTCGAAAACTCCATCACATAAACGATGGAAGTGTCGGGATTATCCTCGCGCCCGATATAATAGGCGAAAGCCTCCTCGATACATTGGGCCACTTTCGGTGCGGAAATATGTTTAGATGCAACATCTTCCGAGTTGATGTTATTGTGACAAGACCACAAAAACAGAGCAATTAATGTAAGGACAACTGTCTTTTTCATACGCTATTTTGAATTGTATGTTCCAAAAAAGAAATCCGAAAACGATTTGATGTTTCTAATATAAGCCGGTCCATAATAACCAACACACCACAATTGCTTTGTATGAGGAAAATATGTGTAATAATTTGCAGACTTTAAAGATTTCGTTTTGTTTTCTGCATCCCCCTTGTATCTACGTGATAAAGGGTCTCCTTCCCAATTTAAATATCCCATACTTTCTATTTGACTGGCTATAGATGTGGGATTAATAAATCCATTCATTGGGTGTGAATGGAGGGAAGTCACAACATCCCTATCACTATGATTCCCTTTTGATAAATCATAAGCACTGGGAGTAAGCATTTTGTCGTGTTTTGTTCCTATAGAATAAGTGTTATCAGTATATCGTTCGATGCCCCACTCTACATTGGTATTGTCAGCCATCGCTTTAAAGACCTTAGCAAAGGCAGTTTGCATGTTTTCATTACCGAATGAGGAGGAAACATTATTGTTTCCCTTCGTGCTTAGGTCAGACATGATTTTATGATATTTATTGCCTCGGAATGTCGCGACTGTGCCGTTGGCATAATTAACAGTCTGTTTCCTCGCACCTCCATCATTCCCTGTCCTTTGAACCGTACCGTCTTCAGAAACCGACCATACGTCTTGTCCATCCGGGTCTACCAACTTCACAGGATTCCAAGCACAGTATGCATAAGGGCTAATTGATGGGTACTTATCCGCCATTGGGTCAACGCTGAGCCACATCGTCATCAGCTCGTGGTCCATGTATCTCGCTCCGAAATATCCATACCCTGTTTCCTCGTCGCGTTCTTTGCCGGTGAAAGAACAGCACTGAAAATCTTCGGAACAACTTTGTATACTGTGGTTCCAAGGAATTTTGGTCTCCGCCTTTTTTGAAGAAAAAGCATAAAAAAACACCCCCCAAATGCCATCTTTCAACATGGCATTTCTTTCTCTTGAACCAATGTGTTCCTTCTGCATTTTTACAGCTTTTCTTCGCTGCAAAATTACTATTTTTCTTCCAATCAGACAAATTTTCGTATCTTTATTTTCTGTTTATAATACATTGTTAATATAAACATCTGATATAATGAATATTAAAATTGACTCCAATTTCCAGTTCTCGGTGCTGTCTATCCAGTACACACCACAAGGCGAACTCTGTATCACCCTGGATTCCGACGGATTATCTACCAACGCTCATTACCAATACACCGCCAGTCTTGGTAATGGACAAGCCGAAGAGAAGCCCACAACAAGTTTACTGCAATATTGCCGGGATTATGCACTGGCTGCTGATATCAAGGACAAGACCAAGGACACCTACCGCCTCATGTGCAACCACCTCGAAGCCTATGGGGATTGTACTATAGACAAGGTAACAACCTCTTATCTTCAGGATTTCATCACTTTTCTCCAGTCACAGGGTCTCAAAAATGGCTCAGTTCGCCTGTATTTCCAGAAGCTGGCTTGCGTTCTCCACGATGCCTACAAGAACGAATTGTTTGACGACAGAGTATTACAGAGGGTCAAGCGCCCGAAAAAGGAACAAGAAAAGAAATGCTTTCTGTCAGAGACTGAACTAAAGAAACTGAACAAAACATATAGAATTGGAGTACCTTTAGGGGCCCTATTTGGTCAATCAAAATAATATACGTATCTTTGCATCGTCAATTAAAAAACAAAAGACAATATGAACAACGCGGACTTTTGGGCATCAATCAAGGCCATTGTCGCCGACGGGTTCACCCACGAGGGTCTGCAAAAACTTGACCATTATGCAGAACTACTTATCAATGGACGGCTTGTATATAAACGATTTTCACCGTTCGAACAGCATGGCTGCGCAGCGGGAGGTACGACGCATGTCGTTGCATCCCTTCTCGCGGGAGCAGAAACTGCGGCAGATAGAGATGCTGCACCTGATGGCAACGAGTTCAAAAGAGAGCAGCAATGCGGAGCGCAACAGGCTGACCGCATAGAGCGCTGGGCGCGTACTGTCGGCTGCTGGACGGAAAGTATCGATGACTCGAAGCCTCGAATGCTCGGCGAGCAGATAGCCGAAGGAGGTGAGGCCGTGGTATACGACCATGGTGCCACCTTGGTGAAAGCCATTGGTCTCGATTATTTCATCCATCATTATCCATTAACACATTTGACTTTCCACGGAGACCACCTCGGTGGAGCCAACTGGATTACCGATGTAAGCGGGCATCCTGTGCAGCACCTACAATACCTGCCCTATGGCGAAAACTACATAAACCAGCGCGTCGCCGGCTCAACATACAATGAGCGTTACACTTTCACCGGCAAAGAACGCGACGAGGAAACAGGGTATGGATATTTTGGTGCGAGGTACATGGACCACGAGCTTTTAACCTCGTTTATGTCTGTCGATAGATATGCCGACAAGTATCCATCCATATCCCCTTATGCCTATTGTGCCTGGAACCCGATAAAATTGACGGATCCCACAGGTGATACAATTGTGATTATGGGGGGTAATGACACTAAGGTCTATTATTCTCCAGGAATGAAATATTCGGGGTCTGATGGATTTGTAAAGCAGACTGTTTCTGCATTAAATACATTAAATGGAACTGATGAGGGGGCAAAGATTATTAGCGGCTTACACATATCTAATAATACTTTCTCTATACATGAGGCAGAATCTGGTGGAAATAAGTTTGTTCCTTCCGATCGGAAAAGAGCCATGGCGACACAATTAGAAACGGACCCAATGCTCAAACAACAATATGAGATTTATAAGGGAAAAGGATGCTTGAGTGGAGGGTCAGGTGGTGATGTTTTTTGGTATCCCAACGGAACATTAGAACCTACCATTTCAGGAGAAGAGTTAGGAGTCTCTGCTTGTCCTGTGACAGATTTGGGGCATGAATTATCACATGCTTATGACGCTAATTATGGGAAAATGGATTATCGTATACATAAAGGAATATCTCGAAATGACTGGATGGCTGTTTATAGAGAAAACCTAATTCGACAACAACTAAAACAACCTCTTAGGACTCATTATTCAAAAAAAATGGAGCCTGATTTGATGAACAATCTTCGAGTCACAGGAGGAAGTGGTACATTTATGTTAAAGGATGGAAAACCATATTTACCACAGTGGTAATTAATGTCAAAAAATCTGTATATGAAAAGCTTTTATTTTTCATTGTTGCTTTTACTGGGTCTTGGAGGACAATTCGACTCGACAATTATATTCAGATCGCATGGATATGATTACTTGATAAGTGATTTGCCACAAGGGTATAAGTATTATCTTGTGATTAGTGGGGACTGTTCAACAATTATTTTTGAATACGAAGATTCGAGCCAAGTATATATTAGCAGTAATCATAAATACTCTCCAAACATACAGAATATTTTGTCTGCACCACCTGATGAGAAAAAAGATTTTCGAATAAATTGGTATCTAAATATGGCTCAATATGAGGAATTCGTCTTATCCACAGACAAGGATTCTGCAACGAACTATTTTTTAAACTCTCCTTATAGGAATGGAGATTTTACGATGCGAGAATTCTTTTCGATAGGATCTGACACCATAGATCTTTGTGAAAAGTCAGAAGATGGTAAATATTGGCGAGATATTATTACTCCTGATGGGTATTGCTATGGATATTTAAATGTTGACGAATCCTCAAGACAACATTTTGACAAAGCTATTTCTACGGTAACACGAGCCTCAAAAATTGAAAATTTTTCTGGACATATTTATTCGGACCAATAACGAAACAAATTAATAAATGAGACGAAATTAGCACATAATAACAACAAAATATACAGTTGAGCCAACAAATTCATAATACAGAGAGACAAAACCACATGTGCTCCATGTGTGTCTCCTCATCGGATTTCACCGGCAAAGAGCGAGACGAGGAGACGGGGTATGGATACTTCGGGGCGAGATATATGGATCACGAGCTGATGACCGGCTGGCTGAGTGTTGATCCGATGGCGGATAAGTACCCATCAATTAGCCCTTATGCATACTGTGCGTGGAATCCTGTGAAGTTGGTAGATCCTGATGGAATGGATATATGGGACCTAAATAGTAATGGGGAATTGGTTTGGAGAGAAGCCTCAGAAAATGATAGAATATATGCACGGGATGGGTCTTACATTGATATGGAAGAGGGTATATTGGTCCGAGGTCAAAGCTATACCAAAGATAAAAAAGGTTTTTTGTTTCATCTCGGTGCTAATGGTGGAAAGGCAGATAAAATATTCGAATTTTTTGCAGACAACGCCGGGGTGGAGTTTAGCCTCATCGGATATGCGAACACCCCTGATGGAAAAGAGTCTCAAAACTTCTCTTTATCTTGTTCATTCAAGACCGATGGTGATACCTATGGCTCATATTTTTCAGAAGCAATGAGTAAAATGGGAACATTGAGAGATCATACCCACAATCATCCGGATGGAGACATTTGGCCATCGGGAATTCCTAGCCAGGAAGGAATTGCCTTGGGTACATGGAACCCCGAGGAAAAAGGTAATGATAGTAGGTTTGTGGCTGCGATGAAAAAGAACCTAAAAGACAGTGGATCCAAAGGAGTGTTTCAGGCGTATATTTATTGTCCAAGAAATAGTAAAGAGCGGGCCTACCCAGGAGGGTACAGATGTTATACCAACGGAAAAAATCAAGGCGCAAAATACCGTAAAAATGCATCATCAAGATATTCTAGATAAGGAGGTTTCTGTGCGTTGCAAGTATTATTTTATTATTTTCTTTGTAACATTCAAATTATTGGGATGTTCTCAAAAAAACACAGGAATGAGGTCAAACACTCTTCCTGTCAATCAACCCATGTTTGATGCTTTCCTGGAACAATTTGAGACGTTGTTTCCCAACGATACAATGATGGATTTAACAATAAGGCTGTTCGAGACAGACCCGTTCTATGGTCATTCGAAAGAAATTGATAGTAGCATGATTCAATACGTGGCTCCCATTCCTCCTTTTTTCAAAGCCAGTCCATCTTTCAAAGTAAAATGCGAAACAGGTTGGTATGTCTTTCTAGTACACCAATACGAAGTGGCCAATATTGAATTGAAATACATTGATGTAATCTCGTACGATTTCAACGGTAATATGGTCAGCAGGATGAATTTGCCATTTGTAGATGCACATGGTGGCCTGTATTACGAATTGGATGAAAAAACTCTCGGCCGAGGTGAAATTGCTATCAGTAAAAATTTTTTGGAATACAAATGGTATTGTTGGCGAGACCATGATAAATTTATAGACACATTATTGTCCAAATTTAAAATATTTCCAAATGGTTCCATGAAACAAGTAAATGTTGAAGAAACAAATAAAAACTGAGCCATTCTGCACATAAAACCGACAATAATAACAGCACGTTTTTCGTGTCGTTTTACCCCTTCGTTTTCACCGGCAAAGAACGCGATGAAGAAACCGGCTTCGGGTACTTCGGTGCCCGCTACATGGACCACGAGTTGATGACCGGCTGGCTGAGCGTTGACCCGCTGGCCAACAAGTACCCATCAATTAGCCCTTATGCCTACTGTGCGTGGAATCCAGTGAAGTTGGTGGATCCTGACGGAGAAGAAATAGATGAATATAAATTAAACACAGCCAATGGTTCTTTGATATTAACAAGAAAAACATCTGATAATTTCGATATTATTAGTACAGATAATGGCCAAAATACTTTAAAAGTAAGCAAAGGCATCCTAAACGGGAAGGATGTTGGAGATGATATTTCAAAAACTGGATTTAATGCACCCAATGGCAAGCAAGCTGAGGGCGTTGAAATAATGCGTTTCATATCATTTGCCTCATGCATAGAGTTGGGAGGATGGGGATATGATAACTTTAAAGGGGAACCCTGTCTGGATGTTGATGACTGGAATAAAAACACTTCGACTTCTAGTTGGGGTACTTATAAAGTTGGAGACTATTATAAAAGAGGAACCAGGAAATTCCGTGTTCATGTTCATCCAGGAACGAAGGAAGGGAGAGGCGGTACAGGAAAACCCAGTAAAAAAGATATAAAAAATGCTTCAAAAATACCCACAAATTATTACATTATTTCTAGACGTGATGGATTGACGCAGTACGATAGTAAGGGTAATTGGTATATGGCTCCAAATGACGAAAGAACTCCTAAATCATTACAAAAATACATTCGGAAATGAAAAGTCACTATTACTTATTATTTCTCTTATTATTCGAGACAAGCTGTACTTCGATGAAAAATGAGAATCTATTCAAAATCGGACAAATGATTGTAGATTCTGAGAGAAATACATTACAGATGTATGATTCGCAACAGAGCACAGTGTGCCCCTCAAAAGATACACCATGCTATGTTTTGATTGAGAGAGAAAGGAACAAATATCTATGCAATAATTATGAACTTTTCTGTGCCCATATTCAAAATGAACCGGAAATCGTCAACTTTTCTCAAGAATATAATGGTAGGAGTATAGCTATACGATATACCGACGATGGAAACATATATCTTAACGCAGACCAAAACCAATTAAATGCTTGCGATGTCTTTTTTTCTGACGAAAGAGACTGGTACATTCTGTATGATACAAAAAAAGACAGATATGTAGCAGTTGAGTCATTGAATATGCCAGTGGAAACAATCTTGCAAATAAATCAAATGCAATGGAATGAAAAAATCACAATGGCAATTGAAGATACTTCTATTTTTTATAAAATTCCTGAGATGCCATAATTAGATAATGTTCCTTCAAAAACGTCAAATGCAACCGTTGCCGATTATTATGCTGCTGCCATTAACAACATGGCAAATGACACAAAAGGTGGTTTCTATGAGGCAATAAGAACAAGAATGAGTAAACAAGATAAAGACGGTAACATCATATATACAAGTAATGGATATTTCACTGGAACAGGTGAGGGCGGCAATAAGAATAGCAAGGATTTTGCAAAAGCCTGCATGAGAGGAAACTCTTGAACCTCACGCTGGTCTTTTGCCCCTTGACGGAGCCCTCTTCCGACGGTGAATTTGGCATATTAAGCCGTCCGGAACGCGGATTGAAAATCAATAAATTACAAGCGCAAAAATACACATAACCATTTGGTTATGTGTATTTTATTGCTTTAATAAACATATAACACATTGATAATCAGTAGCGAGAAGATACCAACACCGTATCAACACCGTACCATCTCCGTACCAACACCATACCATCTCCTACCCCCGTCGGAGATGATAGGTTGTCGGGACCGGCAACAACGACCTATCATCTCCAACTCCCGCCCCCTCGGTTCCGGTGGGGCCGAGGGAATGGTCCCTGTCACAGAGACTGCGCTGAGGAATGCTACCATTATTTTGGTGGTATACTTTTCAATTACTATTTACAATTATTGAACTTATCAGCACATAGAACCGCCTCAGTAGCCACTGCATTTTCGTGGTCGTTTCCCCTTTCGAACTCCAACGTAGGAAAAAGGAAACTTTTTTTTGCCAGTATGAAAAATGTTCGTATCTTTGCAGCGGAATGAGAGAGGTCGAGAACCTCTCTTTTTATTAGTTATGATAGAGAAAATCAAGATATTAGAACTGATTAACAACGCTCTTGACGGGAGCGATAAGTTCCTTGTGAACCTGAAAATCACTCCCGACAACCGCATTTTTGTCGACATCGACGGCGACAACGGGGTCGTTATCGACGACTGCATCGCGCTGAGTCGCGCCATCGAGAACAACCTCGACCGCGAGGAGGAGGATTTCGAACTCAACGTCTCCTCGGCCGGTGCCGACCAGCCGCTGAAACTCACGCGCCAGTATCGCAAGAATGTGGGCCGCGACCTCGAGGTAGTGACCTTCGACGGCGAGAAGGTAGAAGGCACCCTTGAGGATGCCTCGGAGGAGGGCATCGTGCTCCGCACCAAAGGGACCAAGAAACAGGCTCCCGAAACGCTACGCTTCGCCTACAAGGATATCAAGAGCGCAAGGGTGGCAATCAAGTTTTAATGATGAGTGATGAATTAAGCAATCAAACAATCAAGCAATAATATAAATGAAAACCTTAGACTTGAGTGGTTCCTTTCAGGAATTCAAGGAATTTAAGAACATCGACCGCGAGACTTTGATGCGCATCCTCGAAGAGGTGTTCCGCACGGCATTGGCCAAACGTTACGGCTCGGAAGACAATTTCGACATCATCGTCAACATCGACAAGGGTGACTTGGAAATCTTCCGCAACCGCACTATCGTCGAAGACGGCGAAGTGGAGGACGACAGCCGCGAGATAGCGCTGAGCGACGCCCAGAAGATTGAGTCGGACTTCGAGGTTGGCGAGGAGTGTTCCGAGCCTATCCTGATGAGCGACTTCGGCCGCCGCGAGATTCTCAGCATCCGCCAGAACTTGGTGAGCAAGATTCAGGACTACGAGAAGAGCCTCATCTTCCAGAAGTACAAGGAGAAAGTGGGTGAGGTCATCGTCGGTGAGGTCTACCAGCCTTGGAACAAAGAGGTGCTCATCCTCGACGACGAGAAAATCGAGCTGGTGCTCCCCAAGAGCGAGCAGATTCCCGCCGACCACTTCCGCAAAGGCGACACCGTGCGTGCCGTGGTGCTGAAGGTGGAGATGAAGAACAACAGCCCCATCATCGTCCTCTCGCGCACCAGCCCCATCTTCCTGGAGCGCCTATTGGAAGCCGAGGTTCCCGAAATCTACGACGGCCTCATCACCATCAAGAATATCGTCCGCCAGCCTGGTGAGCGCGCCAAGGTGGCTGTGGAGAGCTACGACGACCGCATTGACCCCGTGGGAAGCTGCGTGGGTGTGAAGGGTGGCCGTATCCACGGTATCGTTCGCGAGTTGCGCAACGAGAACATCGACGTCATCAACTACACCCCGCGTGTCGACGTGATGATCCAGCGCGCCCTCTCGCCCGCCAAGGTGAGCAACATCAAGATTAACGAGGAAGAGAAGAAGGCCGAGGTATTCATGCAGCCCGACCAGGTGAGTTTAGCCATCGGTAAGGGCGGCTACAACATCAAGTTGGCTTCCAAACTCGTGGGCTACGAAATCGAGGTCTACCGCGACACCGACGAAGACTACGACGATGTGGCATTGGTGGAATTCAACGACGAAATCGACCAGTGGATTATCGACGAACTCATCAAGATTGGCTGCGACACCGCCAAGAGCGTGCTGGCGCTGCCGAAGGATGAGCTTTTGACCCGCACCGACCTCGAAGAAGAGACCATCGACCACGTCATCGAGGTGCTGAAATCAGAGTTTGAATAAAAAGAAGGTTGAAGCGTTAAAAAGGTTCGCTTCGCTTGAAAGGTTAAAAAGGTCAGACCCTTTAAACCTCTTAAACCTCTCAAACCTTTAAAACCCTTAAAACAAAAAGAAAAGGAGGACTCGACAATATGGCAAGTTTCAGACTGAATAAGGTAGCCAAGGACTTCAACGTGGGCATCCAGACCCTCGCGGAGTACCTTGCCAAGAAGGGGCATCAGGTGGACGCCAGCCCCAATACGAAGATTAGTGAGGAGCAGTATGAACTGCTGGCCACGGCTTTCCAGAGCGAACGCAAGGTGAAGGAGGAAGCCGATAAAATCGAGCTTATGACCAGTGGCAGCAACCGCGTCGTGGAGGTAGAAGTCAAGAAAGAGCCGGAACCCGAGAACGAAGAGGTGATTATCAAGAACTACACCCACGCGAAGAACCAAGCCGAGCCCGAACCGGAACCGGAACCCGAGCCCATGCCGGAATCCCAAGAAGAACCGGAGACTCCCGAAACTGTGGAAACTCCAGAATTCTCCGAGCCCTCAGAAGAAGAAGTCGAAGAAGTCGAAGAAGTCGAAGAGACCTCCGACGACCAGCCTCAGCAGGACCCCAACAGTCCCTTCAATGTGGTGGGCAAGATTGACCTCAGCGCCCTCAACCAGCGCATGCGTCCAGACAAGAAGAAAAAGAAGAAAGGCGAAAAGAAAGAACCCGCCATCTCGCCCGCCGCTGCCGCCAAACCCAAGAGTGAGGCGAAAGCCAAGGAAGAGCCTAAACCCGAGCCGGAACCGCAGCCCGCTCCCGTCGAGGAGGCTCCCAAACCTGAGCCCAAGCCAGAACCCGAGTTCATTGAGACCCAATACACCAAGCTTGAGGGTCCCAAAGTGCTCGACAAGATTGACCTCAGTCAGTTCTCCAAGGACGGTGCCGACACTCCTGGTAGCAAGCGTAAACGCAAGCACACCAAGAAGGACGCCGTCAGCGCCCAGGAGGTGAAGAAGATTGGCGCCGAGGTGGCTAAGAAAGAGAGCAAGGAGAAGGAGAAAGCCAAGAAAGAGAGCCAAAAGAACGCTGCACAGCAGCAACAGAATCCCAAGAAGAAGAAAAAGAAAGAGGAGAAGAAACCCGTCGAGATTGACGACAACGAAATTGAGAAGCAGATCCGCGACACCCTCGCCCGCCTCTCGCCCATGGGCAAGAGTAAGACTTCTAAACACAACCGCGAAAAGCGTCAGAAAGTCCACGCCCAGATGGAGGAGGAGATGCTGCACGAGATGGAGAACCAGAAAGTGCTGCAGGTGACCGAGTTTGTCACCGCCAACGAACTGGCCACCATGATGAACGTGCCGGTGACCAAGATTATCGCCACCTGTATGAGCGTCGGTATCTTCGTGAGCATCAACCAGCGTCTCGATGCCGAGACCATCAAGCTCATCGCCGACGAGTTCGGTTTCGAAGTCAACTTCGCCTCCGAAGATGTGGTCAACACACTGCATCAGATAGAGGAAGAGGACCGTCCCGAGGACCTCGTGCCACGCAACCCCATCATCACCGTGATGGGTCACGTCGACCACGGTAAGACCTCGCTGCTCGACTATATCCGCAAGACCAACGTCATCGCCGGCGAGGCGGGCGGCATCACCCAGCACATCGGTGCTTACGAAGTGCAGACCGCCGACGGCCGGAAGATTACCTTCCTCGACACCCCTGGTCACGAGGCCTTCACCGCCATGCGTGCCCGCGGTGCCAAGATGACAGATATCGCCATCATCGTCATCGCCGCAGACGACAAAATCATGCCGCAGACCATCGAGGCTATCAACCACGCCCAGTCGGCCGGTGTGCCTATCGTCTTCGCCATCAACAAAATTGATAAACCTGGTGCCGACCCCGACCGTATCAAGACCGAGTTGGCCAACATGAACCTCTTGGTCGAGGAATGGGGCGGTAAATACCAGAGCCAGGACATCAGTGCCAAGAAGGGCATCGGCGTTGAGGAACTGCTTGAGAAAGTGATCCTCCAAGCCGACATCATGGAGCTGAAAGGCAACCCCAACAAACGCGCCAAGGGTGTGGTCATCGAGAGCTCGCTCGACAAAGGTCGCGGTTACATCGCCAAACTGCTGGTGCAGGAAGGCACCATCCGCAAGGGCGACCCCATCGTGGCCGGTGCTATTGCAGGCCGTGTACGTGCCATGTACAACGAGCGTAACCAGGAGGTGACCTCTGCCGGTCCCTCGCAGCCTGTGCTGCTCCTCGGACTCACCGGCGCCTGCCAGGCTGGCGACACCTTCAACGTCACCGAGAACGAGAAAGAGGCCAAGGATATCGCCGCCAAGCGTACCCAGTTGCAGCGCGAGATGGGCCTCCGCACCCAGACGCACCTTACCCTTGAGGAGATTGGCCGCCGTCGCGCCCTCGGCAACTTCAAGGAACTCAACATCATCGTCAAAGGCGATGTGGACGGCTCCGTGGAAGCCCTCAGCGACTCGCTCATCAAACTCGGTACCGACGAGGTGCAAGTCAACGTCATCCACAAGGCCGTGGGTCAGATTTCGGAGAACGACGTCATGCTGGCCATGTCGTCCGACGCCATCATCATCGGCTTCCAGGTGCGTCCCTCTGTGGGCGCCCGCAAGATGGCCGAGACCGAGCATATCGACATCCGCCTCTACAGCATCATCTACGACGCCATCAACGAGCTCAAAGACGCTATCGAGGGTATGCTCGCCCCCGAGACGCAGGAGAAGATCGTGGCCAACCTCGAGATTCGCGAGACCTTCAAAATCAGCAAGGTGGGTACCATCGCCGGCTGTATGTGCTTGGACGGCAAGATTCAGCGCAGCCACAACGTGCGTATCATCCGCGACGGTATCGTGGTCTACACCGGCAAGCTGGCCTCCCTCAAGCGCTTCAAGGACGACGTCAAAGAAGTCGTCAGCGGTCAAGACTGCGGCTTGAACATCGAAAACTACAACGACATCAAGGTTGGCGACATCGTCGAAGCCTACGAAGTCATCGAAATTAAACGCAAACTCTAAGTTTGCCTGCCTCCTTAGTTCAACGGATAGAATAGAGGTTTCCTAAACCTTAGATGAGGGTTCGATTCCCCCAGGAGGTACAAAACAATTCATCAACCTAAAAAACAACCAAAATGAAAACAGCCAAATTTTTCCTCTGCTTCGTGGCCATGGGATCGCTGCTGATGACCGGATGCAAAAAGGACGACGAGAAGGATACTCCCGTCGCCGCCAACGACAACGAGATTGTCATCAACAATATCAGACTTCCATTGGAAAGCCATATCCAGACGGAAGGCGGTGTGCCCCGTTACATGGACTGCTACCAGCCTGCAGCCGAAGGCGAAGAGAGAGCCTACCGATTCATTGGCGATGTCAGTGCCACCAACCTTACCGCCGACCTCACCTCCAGCAACCCCGGAGGACTCTATTTCTTCTCCTTCGATGCACAAGAGATGGATGGTTTCTGCCAAGGTTATAACCCCGATGGGTTTAGCGAGGCCAATGGCCTCGGTGATACCGAATACCCCGGTCAGTCAATCTTCACCAGCGGCACCCTCGTCATCCAGACCGACGATGCCGGCCTGCTGTACAAGGTCGACGGTGTGCTGAAAAACGGCATGAACCTAAGCGTCAAGATTGTCGTCCCCACCAGCGAGTTTGTACCTGTCCCCTGGGAAGACTAACATAAAGCATATCCCACACAATCATATAGAGGGTCCATGTGGCCCTCTTTCCCTTATTATATACCAAAGCATCATAACGTTTCTTCGACAACAGAAGCCTATGGGGCTGCTCAATGGCAGTTTGAAAAAGAGCAGAATAACCTTCTATCTTCACAATGGGAGTTTGATGCGACGCACTCCTGTGGTCTTCACCCCGCGTCGTAGCCTGATGTCCGACGCCATCCTGTCGCTGTCTAGTATGCCGGTAAGCGACGACTTCGCCGATAAGATAAGCGGCTGGGCTTTGGTGCACATCCGAGACACCCGCTGCAGCCAGCAAATCGTCATCCGCTGCACCTATTACGAACTCCTCACCACCGACGAAGCCCTCCTCGCCGCCACCAAAACCTACGGTGGATTAACGAAAGAGGTGATATAAACAACCTATTTCGAGTTTATTTTGCTGTTTCAAAAAATTTGCGTATTTTTGCAGCGTTATTTCTGGAAAAACACATACTCAATGAAGAAGATACTGATACTCTTAGCCATTGCGCTACCCTTGGTTTTAACGGCGCAAGTAAATCACAAGGAGAGTTGCACCTCCATCATGGTGGGCAAAAAAGCTTCGACCGATGGCAGCGTCATCACATCGCACACTTGCGACGGACGCTACCGCACGTGGATGACCGTCGAGCCGGCAGCAGACCACAAGAAAGGTTCCAAACATGAGGTGCGCAAAGGCACCATGCACACCGTCTCTCCCAGTGACACCACTGGTATCCGCGTAGCCGGCACTATTCCCGAGGTGGCACACACCTACGCCTACCTCAACACCTCATACCCCTGCCTCAATGAGCACCAGCTGGCCATTGGCGAAAGTACCTTCAGCGGTCCCGACACTTTGGTGAACGAGAACGCCATGTTCCTCATCGAAGAGTTGGAACGCATTGCTCTGCAACGTTGCACCACGGCTCGCGAAGCCATCCGCCTCATCGGCAACCTCGTGGCTAAATACGGCTATGCCGACGGGGGCGAGTGCATCACCATCGCCGACCGCAAGGAGGTGTGGCAGATGGAGATTCTTGGCTGCGGTCCTGACCAGATTGGCGGTGTATGGGCAGCACAGCGTGTGCCCGACGACCATATCGCCGTAAGTTGCAACATCCCACGTATCGGCAAGTTGCAGCGCAATAACCCTGACTACTTCATGTGTTCCGATAATGTGGAGGAGGTGGCCAAGAAATACGGCCTTTGGGATGGTGAAGGCGACTTTGTCTTCTGGAAAGCCTTCAACACTTCGTGGGCCAACGGCCGCAACTTCCGCGAACGTGAATACTTTATCTTCAACGCTCTGGCTCCTTCGCAGGGATTCACCTACGATATGCCAGAGTTGCCCTTCAGCATAAAGCCCGACAACCCAGTCGATGTTACCGACGTGATGAGCCTGCTGCGCTCCACCTACGAGGGTACCGACATGGACATGTGCAAGAACCTCAAGGTGGTGGTGAACCGCAAGCGTGATGACGGCAGCAACTATAAAGACACCGTGATCAGTCCCATCGCCAACCCTTGGTTGGGAGGCACCATGCAGCAGACTCTCAATATGCTGGCACCCGGCACCATCGACTTCAAACGTACCGTCAGCGTGGCCTGGTGCAGCTACAGCTTCGTGGCGCAGCTGCGCGACTGGCTGCCCGACGAGGTGGGCGGCATCTGCTGGATGGCCGTCGACAACCCCGGCCAGAGTCCCCGCATACCCATCTTCTGCGGCACTACCGAGCTGCCCGAAGCCTTCTATCGTTGCGGACAGAAGAACTATGACCCCGAGGCCTGGCTGTGGCAATACCGTCGCGCCAACAAGTTGGCTACCGTAGCTTGGCAGCGCACCAAGAAGCAGCACATGAACGCCGTCCTGCAGCAGGAGGGTACCGCCTTCAGCGGCCTCAAAGCCCTCGAAGACGACATCAAAGAGAACCCCAAGAAAGCCTATAAGAAACTCAACGCCTACACAAAGCAAATCTACGAGAACACCCGTGCCGCCTGGCAGAACCTCGAAGCCGACTACTGGCAGATGTTTGGAATGGGATTCTAAACAGTTAAAAGATAAAAGTTAATAGTTAAGAGTTATGAGGAGGCTGTTTGGGAATGTTTTAATGCGTAAATGTGTTAATGCGCTAGTGTTTTTGCTGCTGCCAATGGTGGTGACGGCGCAGGTGAAGATTCCGAAGGAGGCCAATAGGTTTACCTACTGGCAGTTCGAGTACGGAGAGAAGACCGACACCACAGTCATCACCGTAGAACGCAATCCCGACGGCTCCATCGTCATTCTGACTCCTAAACCTGAGGGCACGTTAATCCCGGGCTATGCTCAGACGGTGACAAGTGCTGACTATGCGGCCGACAGCATCACCGTGTCGGCCTACTATGACGACAGCGCCTATTATTATCGCACGGGATTCTCGCGCAGCGATTTGGAGTGGAAAATGGAAGGTGGTAAGTGGAAAACCTCTGTCAATAGTAACACCCTCGTTTTCGAGATGGACGAGAAGTCCCCTGTGGATGCCACCCCCCTGCCCCACTACGGCCTCAAGAAAGGCGTACTCCTCACCTACAGCCGTAACGGACAACTGCTGCTAAAATTGGCAAAAGCAGAAAAGGCGAAGAAAGTGGAAAGTGGAAAGTGGAAAGTGGAAAGTGGTCGTCGGGTATCGCCGCGTGAACTGGACCGCATCATGAAGGAGCGGCTGGTCGTCACCACCCGCATCTTCGACAACGTACAGCTACACTGGGGTGCGCAGAATGCGCATGTGAGCGACAGCATCCCCTTCGATACGGTGCTGCACTATGCCGGCGGTACCCTGGCCCTCAAGAGGCTTCACCTCCCTATGCTGCCGGAACACTACCAACATTTCCTCGAACTGCACCAACGCAGCAACGGCGATGCCTACGACCGCACGGGATCCGTGTTCGTCATCCCCGGGTTCAACAATAGCCTCGAGCCTACCTTCTTCGACGGCATCAACGGACACCCCGACTCGCTACCTATCTTTATCGACCGCAACGGTGAACGCTACCAGGGCATACGTTCAGGCATCAGCCACTTAAAGAAATACCGCATTTCGTCGTTTGTTTACGACCCGCCGGTCGAGTTGATGCGCTTCTTCACCCCCTTCGGCGTGGGCCACTTCAACGAGCGCATGGCAGGCTTCGGCATCGACTGGGCCGACGAGACCTATTATCGGCAGGAAGTCAGCGACCTAGCTCCGCTGTTGCAGGGAGACGTGCTTATCGGTGTATGGATAGGCAACTACGATGCCGGCGGACACATCGTCAGCCTCGACCTCAAGTCATACCCTAACGACTACACGGTGCCCGACAGCAGTGGCAATAAACCCCTTATACGCTCACTCTTCAACACCTGCAATGTGCTGGAGATGGCGGGCCAGAACTATGGCAAACTCTTCGCCACCGACTCGCTCAGCACATTCGGCGGCGTTTGGATTCCCAAGGGTGCTAAGAGAGTGCTCCTGCGTTATATCTCTACCGGCCACGGCGGCTGGGGCGAGGGCGACGAGTTCGTACCCAAAACCAACACCATCCTTATTGACGGCAAGCCCGCCTTCACTTACACACCCTGGCGGCAGGACTGCGGCTGCTACCGCGACCTTAACCCCGTGAGTGGTAACTTCTGGAACGGCCTCTCAAGCAGCGACTTCTCGCGCAGCGGCTGGTGCCCCGGCACCGCCACGCAGCCTGTCTACTTCGACCTTACGCCTTGGTCCGATGGCAAGGAGCACACCATCACTGTGGCCATCCCACAGGGCAAGCCCATCGAGGGCATGTTCAGCCACTGGGCTGTCAGCGGAGCACTGGTGATTGAATATTAATCAAAAGAAGTGAAAGGGTAAATGAAAAATGAGAAATAAAAAGATAATTATCTTATCATTTCTAATACTCTGTACAATAGTGCAAGGGCAACGTGTGAAGATTATCTTCGCCGGCGACCTAATGAGTCACATGCCGCAAGTCAATGCCGCAAAGCAAGTTGACGGCAGCTATGACTATGCACCTTGCTTCCGCTATGTGAAAGACTATCTGCAGACTGCCGACTTGGCCATCGTCAACCTCGAAGTACCTTTGGCCGGCAAGCCCTACAGCGGCTATCCCCAGTTCTCGGCCCCCGACGCGCTAGCAGCCTACGCCAAAGAGGCAGGCTTCGACATCATGATTACCGCCAACAACCATTGCATGGATCGCGGAAAGAAAGGACTAGAGCGCACCCTTCGCACCTTGGACAGCCTCGGAATTCCCCATCTCGGCACCTACCGCGACCGCGACCAACATGACACAGAGCACCCCTTGATGGTAGAACGAAACGGCATTCGGCTGGCGCTGCTCACTTACACCTATGGCACCAACGGCATCCCTGCCGTAGAGCCCAATATCGTCAACCTTATCGACACCCTCGAGATGGCCCGCGACCTGCGCGTGGCACGAGAGAAAGGTGCCGACTTCGTCATCACCCTTATCCACTGGGGCATCGAGTATGCCGTGAAAGCCAACAAAGAACAGGAGCAAACTGCCCGATGGCTACTCGAACACGGATGCGATGCTGTCATCGGTGGCCATCCCCATGTGGTGCAGAACTTCACCCTCGATGCCATCCCCGACAACAACCGCTATCCCGAAGTGGTCATCTATTCGATGGGCAATCTGGTGAGCAACCAACGCAACGAAAACTGCGACGGAGGCATCATGGTGGAATTGACTCTTCAAAAGACCCTTAATATGGGAGAAGGCGTTGGACTGGAGCAGGAATGGCAATACCTGCCTTATTGGGTCCATCGCGGCACCGTGGACAGCCTTTACCAATACTACATCGTCCCTTCGACCGATGCTGTAACCTATCCCGAGAGCTACCAGATTGAAGGCGACCTTCTGAAAGCCCTGCAACTTTTCGACCAGAACACCCGCAAGCGGCTGGAGGACTGCACCCTTAAAGACGGACAGAACATCGAAGAACATCTCTTCTACCGCAACACCTTACCGGTACACACCAAAGTTGGTGGTGTGGTACCACTGCGAGGAAATCCTCTGCTGAATAAGATGCTGCAAGAAAAACCGAAAAAAAGTACTAAATTGAAGAAACAATAAAAAACTAAAAATATGACGAAAAAAATCATCACCCTGGCCCTTATGGTCCTCCTCACCGGTGGTATGGCCATGGCTCAGCACGGACACGGAAACTGCGGCAACTGTCCTCACCACGCACAGCATCACGGACAGACTGCCCAGCAGCAGGGTTGTCAAAACAAAAACGACCAATCCAAAACAGACGGTATCGACATGGCCATTATCAAAGCCTTCCCCACAGTGAAAAACGTGAAGAAAAACAAGAAATGGACCGAGGTCTACGATGCCAACAAAAAACTCCTCGGCTACGCCGTCTACAGCAAGCCCGCCAGCGACGGCATCAAAGGCTACAACGGCGAAACACCCGTAATCATCGCCCTCAGTCCCAAACAGGTGATTCTCGGCGTATGGCTGTTAGACAACACAGAGACACCCAAGTTTGCCAAGAAAGTGGAGGATGCCGGATTCTACAAGAACTGGAACGGTCTCACCGTGAAGCAGGCGCTGAAAAAGGAGGTCGATGTCGTGAGCGGCGCCACCTATACCAGCAATGGCGTAATCAAGAGTGTCCAGGCTGCATTGAAGGCACTCTAAATGTGTAAATGCGTTAACGCTTGAATGTGTAAGTGGGAAAGATTAGGCTGATAATTTTGGATTTCGACGGCACGCTGGCCGACACGCAACCGCTGATTCTCCGCTCGCTGCAAGGCACGATAGCGGAGTTGGGGTTGCCTTCGCGCACAGATGCCGAATGTGCCTCCATTATCGGGTTACCATTGAAGGAGTGCTTTGTGCAGTTGTTAGATGCCGACGATTGTTTGGCCGAACGCTGTTGCGAGGTCTATCGTCGTCTCTTCGACGAATACAATTATCCTGGGACGGTAACACTCTTCCCTCACGTGGAGGAGACCCTACATGAGCTGCACCACCATGGTATGCAACTGGCCATCTGCAGCAGCAGAGCTCGTGCCACACTTGACCGATTCGTTCAAACATTCGGTTTTAACAAGATGGTACAGGCGGTGGTGAGTGCCGACGACGTGCTTCGTGGCAAGCCTTATCCCGACCCCACACTACGGGTACTGGAGATTACGGGCTCTTCCCCAAATGAAACACTAATGGTAGGAGATGCCTCCTACGACATCATGATGGGACGTGCGGCAGGATGCCCTACCTGTGGGGTAACCTACGGAAACCAAACAGAATCCCAACTGCGCGAAGCCGGAGCTGACTACCTCATCAATGATTTCCAAGACCTCTTAACACTTTCAATTTTTTAACTTTAAACTCTTAAACTCTAAATGAGAATCAACGACAAAATGAAAGTACGCACGGTAGCAGGCGAAAATATCGTCATCATGCAGGATGCTTCCGGAAGCGACATGACGCGCGTGGTGGCACTGAACGAGAGCGCCCTGCTGCTGTACAACGCATTGGCAGGACGCGAGTTCGAGGTAGACGACATAGTGCGCCTGCTCACAGAAGAATACGAAGTCAATGAAACCGATGCCCGCAAAGATGCGGAAGCTTGGGTGTCCGAGATGAAAAAGAATGCGTTAGTGTGTTAATACGAGAATGAGTTAATGGCAGAAGTAACATTATCTATCGGGGGCCATGGGCTACATCTCTGCGGTGGCGACACTGTAGGGGTAGCAATGAGCATTCCCGGCATGAAGGTCTTTGCAACCAACCCTTGTCAGTGTGATATGACGGTGCGCCTCGACCAAACGGTGGCGATGCCCGACTGCCGTTGGCTACATGAATTCAACATCCTCGACGGACAACAAATTTGTCGCTTCGGCGTAGATGCCAAAGGGACCTATTATTACACCTTCGACCGCCACGGAGTCTTGCGCTACCGCGAAGGCGAAGGTGTGGACATCGATTTGCACGGAAATCCGGATTCACTTCGCTTCGTATTGTGGACAGCCTACGCCATGATGGGCGTGAGACTGGGGACCGTGCCGGTACACTCGTCGGTGGTAGTGTGCAACAATAGCGCTGTGATGTGTCTGGGCGAAAGCGGCACAGGCAAGAGCACCCACACGCGTTTATGGTTGGAAAATATTGGGAACACCCACCTGCTCAACGACGACAGTCCCATCGTAAGTATCGTTGACGACGAGGTGCGTGTCTATGGGTCGCCGTGGAGTGGTAAAACCGACTGTTTTCTTCAGGAGAACTATCCTATCGCTGGGCTGCTGCGCCTCGAACAACGCAAGGAAAACACCATACGCCGTCTGAGTGTAGTGGAAAGTTTCGCAGCCCTACAGCCCTCCTGTCCACCGTCGTTAGCAAAAGAGGAGCATTGCATGGATCTCCTGGTGAGTTTCATTTCCCACGTGATAGAGCGCGTGCCAGTGTATCGCATGGGGTGTCTGCCTAATACCGACGCAGCGCAGATGAGCCATAAAACCCTCATAGGATGACCATAGACAACGAGACATACTTCGCTCTGGTGGAAGAACAACTATCAGCCAGTGGGCAGGTAAAGATACCTTTAGTGGGCACCAGCATGCAGCCTACGCTATGTCCAGGAGACCTGCTGACTTTGGCTCCCATTGTCTCCACACCACAGGTTGGAAACATTGTACTGTTCCGGTATCAAGGACAACATTTGCTGCACCGCATTGTGGCTGTCGATGGTGACCATTACACGATGCGTGGCGACAATTGCGTTTCCTGTGAAGATGCAGGAAGGTCAGATATTATAGCGAAGTTAGTCTCCGTGGAAAAGAAAAACAAGTTGAAGCATTTAGCGGTACGCTGGCTGGGACCTAAGGGAAGGAAACAACTGCGTCCGTGGTACTTTGTCGCTCTGGGCATACTAATGTGGGCACCGCTGGGAGGTGTCCCGTTAGACAACTTCATGCTAGGGCTGCGACTAGACCATCTGCTGCACGCTTCGGTATTTATTCCGTGCTCACTGTTCATCTACAATCCTTCCTTGAAGAAATGGTTAGTATGGCTAACATCCGTGGGTGTTGGGGTACTGACGGAGAGCATACAAGCGTTGCTTCCCTATCGCGGATTCGACATCAACGACATGATAGCCAACTTCCTTGGTGTCACTCTCGGTTTTGCAATGATTATTCTCTTCCAGCGAGGAGTCCGCAAGCAGCATCAATATCCTGCCCGCGCGAAGCGCGGAGGGTGCAAATGACGCCGTTTCTGTTGAGATAATCCTGAAAAGTCTTGATGGTCGTAGGCATCGAGGTCTTGAAGGGAGCTTCAGGAGACTCGTGGAATCGTATCAGATTCACTCGGCAGTCGAGACCCTTTAATGCCTCCACCAACTTCTGTGCATGGGAGAGGTCGTCGTTCTCGCCACAGAACATGGTATATTCAAACGATAGACGGCGTTGTCCACTCCAGTTGTATTTCCGCAATAATGCCAGCACCTCATTGAGGGGGAATGCTTTTTGTACCGGCATCATAGCCAGACGCTCCTGCGGCAGGGGATTGTGAAGACTTACCGCAAGGTGGCACTGACTCTCATCAAGAAAACGCTTCAGACCTGGAATAATTCCTACCGTGCTGACAGTGATGCGCTTGGGGCTCCATCCGAGTCCCCACTCGGAGGTAAGCACCTGGGTGGCAGCGAGGACTGCATCGAGGTTATCCATCGGCTCACCCATGCCCATGAAAACCACGTTGGTGAGGTTCTCGAATTCGGGGATGGAGAAAAGTTGGTTGAGAATGTCTCCGGCAGAGAGATTCCCATGGAAACCCTGTTGTCCGGTGACACAGAAACGACAACCCATCTTGCAGCCCACCTGACAAGAGACGCAGAGGGTGGCCCTGTCGTCTTCAGGGATATAGACAGCCTCTATAAAATGACTATCCAACACACGAAACAGATACTTTTTTGTGCCGTCCTTGGAGACCTGACAGCGTACAGGATACTCACGGCCGATATAGGCTATCTCGTTGAGCCGTGCACGTTGAACCTTCGACAGGTTGGTCATCGCATCGATGCTGTCGACGCGCTTCTTGTAGAGCCAGTCGCAGAGCTGTTTGGCCGCAAAACGAGGAAATCCCTCTTCAGCACAGAGTTCCTGCAGCTGCGATAACGTCATCCCGAGAAGGTTAACTCTCAACTCTTCACTCATAACACCAAACTGACTAAAAGTCCCACTCGAAAGACGATTCGTTCTCTACCTCCTGCTGAAATTTCGAGCAGTCCATCTCGATGGGTACGCTGGGACGCTCGAAATCACCACGATAGAACTTTATCTTGGGATCGTTGTAAATCTTCTCCATATAATGACCGAAGATGGGCAATGCCTGTGCGGCACCCTGCCCATAAGTCATATTGCGGAAGTGGATGGAGCGCAACTCACCGCCGGTCCATATAGCCGTAGCCAACTTAGGCGTGATGCCGACGAACCAACAGTCGGAGTTGTTCTGCGTAGTTCCTGTCTTGCCGGCAATGGCGGTAGAATACTGGTTGAGGTGGTACTTATAGTTGAGTCGGGCACCCGTTCCGCTATGAACCACACCCTTCATCAGTTCAATCATCATGTAGGCCGTCACCTCGCTGAGGGCTTCGTTGCGACTGGGAGTGAAACTCTCGAGTACACGGCCTTTGTTGTCTTCGATACGGGTAACGATGATGGGCTCCACATACTCGCCTTTGTTGGCGAAGGTAGCCATGGCGGCGGCCATCTCGTAGACGGTAATCTCGGGCGTTCCCACACAGATGGCGGGAACAGGATCGATGGGGCTGGTGACACCCATCTTGCGAGCAATGGAAATCACCTGCTCGGGAGAGCCTTGTTTCATAAGATAGGCGGAGACCCAGTTGATAGAGTTGGCCAAAGCCCATTTCAGCGTCACCATCTGTCCTTCGCGCTGATGCGACGAGTTCTTCGGACACCAGTCGGGCTGGTTGTAGACCTGGAAGCACACCTCGCTGTTGGGCACCTCGGTGCAAGGATACATGCCCAAATCCTGGAGGGCCATCGTGTAGACGAAGGGTTTGAAAGTAGAGCCCACCTGACGGTGTGTACGAACGTTGTCGTACTTGAAGAAGCGGTAGTTGATGCCACCCACATAAGCGCGTACATATCCCGTGCCAGGTTCCACCGACATCAAGCCTGCGTTAAGGAACTTCTTGCAGTAGAGCAACGAGTCGCGGGGGGTCATCACCGTGTCTTTGGCTCCATTCCAAGAGAAAACCTTCATCTTCACCTTCTTGTCGAAGTCGGCGCGAATCTCGCTCTCATCCAATCCCTCCGATTTCAGCGAACGGTAGCGGTCGCTGTTGCGCATAGCCATATCAAGGAATCTGTTTTCCTGGTCTTTGCTAAGGTTGCAGAAAGGGTCGCCCTTGCGGTTCTTCAGCTCGCGCTCGAATGCAGGCTGTATCTCCTTGCTGAAATGCTCTTTGACAGCCTCCTCGGCATAACGCTGCATGCGCGAGTCGATAGAGGTATATATCCTCAGTCCGTCACGATGCACATCATAGTATTCCCCATTGGACTTGCGGTGATGCTTACACCAGTCCTTCATGTAGTTTCGCACATATTCGCGCAGATAAGGTGCCAGACCTTCGTTGTGACTCTGTGGCGTGTAGTGCGACATATCAATGGGTTTCGCCTTGTATTTCTCGAAATCTTCATCGCTGAGGTAACCGTAGCGGTTCATCTGCGAGAGTACCACATCGCGGCGCTCCTTGCATCTGTCGGGATGCAACACAGGGCTATAGGTGGTGGGAGCCTTGAGGAGGCCCACAAGAATGGCTGCCTCGTCGACATCGAGAGAGTCGGGAATCTTCCCGAAGAAGGTCTTGGCGGCTGTCTTGATGCCGAAGGCATTGCTTCCGAAGTCCACCGTGTTGAAATACATGGTCAGGATTTCCTGCTTGGAATAGGTGTGTTCCAACTTCACAGCGGTAACCCATTCGCTGAACTTGGTGGCCACCAGACCATGACCCCTGTTGAGGTCACGCATCTTGAAAAGATTCTTGGCGAGCTGCTGAGTAACGGTACTGCCGCCACCCGACGACTCCTTTCGACCAAGGAAGGTCTTAAAAAAGACACGCCCGAGGCTACGAAGATCAATGCCCGAATGGTGGTAGAATCGGGCATCCTCTGTGGCGATAAGAGCGTGAATGAGATTGGGTGAGAGGTGGTCGTATGTAATATCCGAGCGGTTCTCAATGCCGATATAGCCAATCACCTCACCATCGTCAGAAATCACCTCCGACACCTGGATGCTGTTGGGATTCTCCAACATCTCGAAAGAGGGTATCTCCACCCCCAGCCATCCGATGGAGAAGAAGGTGAAGAAAAGCAGGAACAATACCCACAAACCCCCGAAAGTCCACCACATGATTCGGATGTTTCGGGGGAAACGATGATTTCCGTCGTGATTAGTTTTGCTCATTTTCATTCGGCTTTTGAATATTCAACAAGAAATCCCACATGTGCGATATCCTTGACAACTTCGGCACCTATATCTTTACCGTCACTCTCACCACGCATGCCGTGGGCAATAGCGAAATGATAGCTGCCCATCATGGGAAACCGTACCGGCTGTCCACGAAGGCGGTAGCGCGAATCGACATAGCGACCGGAATGTTTGCCCAACCACACACCCGAGGGGTCAGCCAACGGAAGCTCCATGGTGTCACACGAAACACTTCCGTCCGGGAAGGTGGTGTTGACAAAAAGGAACAGATTGGAATAGGGGTATTCCACATTGTTACGAACCTCGACAAGGAGGTCGAAGAAATGGGTGGTGTCGTCGACATGCACATCGAAACAGGCGCTGTCGGAAACCTTCCAGCCTCCTTCGTTGATATCGGCATATTCGGAATAGTAGACCGTGCCGTCACACGAAGCCAACAGGAGAACTGCTAACAGGAAACTATTTCTGATGGGTTTTATGAACTTGATGGACATACTGGAAAAAGTTTTAACTCCTACGGTCGCGATTGCTACTGCGACGGGTCTTCCCCTCCTCATGGGAGCCGTTCGAACCCTTACGGTCACGTTGTTCATTATTGCCTCCCTTGCGGTCTCGCTCGTCGGCTTTCGCCTGTTTCTGCTGACGGATCTGTCGGGTTTGGTGACGCTCCTCACGGGCCTTGCGGTCACGTTCGCGACGTTCGCCTCGGTCACCGTCGCCTCGGTCGGGTTTCACATTGCGCTTCTCTCTCCGTTCTCCATTCTCCGTTCTCCGCTCTCCGCTCTCCGCTCTCTTCTCCTCCCCGACAACACCGTTGCCGCCTTCGGCCAGACGCTGGATTTCACGTTCCACCTCTTCGTTGGTGCTCTCCTGGGCAAGGGCAGAGGTAGACATCAGCTCCACCTGGTATTCCTCCAAACTCTCAGGATATTCCTGATGGCGGTTCATCTCGATGATAGCCTTTACATCCTCGGCTTTCACGGCGATGAGTTCGTTCTCGCCTTCATAGGCGTACCACATGATGCCACGGAACACATCGGTCTTCTTGTAGAGTGCCAAACCCTTCTTGAAACGAATGGCCTGATTGGCCGGTGGGAATTTCTTCAGAGCGTCGGCATAAACTTCGTATTCGAAGTTGAGGCAGCATTTCAGTTTGCCACACTGACCCGCCAACTTCTGTGGGTTGGGCAGTATCTGCTGCGTCTTGGCCGACGAGGTGGTGACGCTCTTGAAAGTGGTAAGCCAAGTCGAGCAGCAAAGCTCGCGACCGCAGGTGCCTATGCCGCCCACCTTGCCAGCCTCCTGACGCACACCTATCTGTTTCATTTCGATGCGCACATGGAACTCTTCTGCCAACACCTTGATGAGTACGCGGAAGTCCACACGCTCATCGGCCGTATAGTAGAAGATGGCTTTCGAATGGTCACCCTGGAACTCCACGTCGTTCACCTTCATATCGAGTCCCAGTTCGGCCACAATCTGGCGTGTACGCAGCAGGGCTGCACGCTCCTCCTTGAGGGTCTCGGCCCATCGGTCGATATCGGGTTCCTTGGCGCGACGGAAGAGTTTCTTCACATTCTCCGAGTCGGGATTGATTTTATGCTTGCGCATTTGCAGGCGGCAGAGCTCACCGGTGAGGCTCACAATGCCTACATCGTGACCCGGCTGTCCCTCTACGGCCACCACGTCTCCCTCCACGACCTCCAAGCCATCGGGCAGACGATAAAAGTCCTTATGGTTGTTTTTGAATCGCACCTCCACACAGTCGAAAGAGCGCTCGGTGGGTTGGCGGATACCCTCCAACCAGTTGGTGGAGGTCACCTTGGAACAACTCCGACGTTCACAACTGCAGATGGGGGTATAGCATTCCGGCTTTCCGTGGCAGCCGCGATTCAGAAACACAGGCTCTTCGTATTTCACCCACGGGATATCGGGGTCGGGATCAAGATAGGGGTCTAACTGACTCTCCTCCGCATGGTATTCCTCCACTTCGGGATTCTCACGCTCCACGCGGTTCTTCTTCTCCTCACGGGCCTTGCGGCGTTCGTTCATAAATGCCGCTATATCTTCTGCCGAAGCTACAGTCTCCTCGCTGTCGAGGATGGGTTCCTGCTCTTTCTGCTTCAATTCCTTCTGTTCTTTATCTTTTTTATTTTCTTCCATTTCAAATTTCATTTTTCACTAACGCATTAACGCATTCCCACATTAACACATTGATTAGTTATCTTTTTTTCAGCGCCTTGCTGATACGGAACGAAAGCTCCATCATCACTATCTTGGCGTAAGCATTGCGTTCGATGGCGAAGATGGCATCGTCAATGGCGCTCTGTACGAGTTCAATATTGTTTGTCGTTATCATTTTGGGGAACTGGCTGTCGAACTTCTCGTCGCCCGACCCTAGATGGCACTCCATCCCTGCGGCGGTATTCAGGAAGCAGTCGCGCATCACCTTCATAGCATATTGCAAGAAAAGCTTCAGCTGCTCACGGTTCAACGTCGCCATCTTGTCCACCTGCATCGACAGTTCCTTCATCTTCAGTTTGAAGAGCATCCTCAGCCAACCCACCAGCATCCCCGCAAACTCGGCATTCTCTTCCACCTTAAACTTCAAACCCTCTCCCTTCACCTTGATTGTCTGCACCCTGCTCTCGATGGTGGGCAGCAGCCTCTTGTCGTCGTTGTCGACTAGCAGTATGATGGTCTGCGGCAGCGGCTCTTCGAGGGTCTTCAGCAGTTCGTTGGCAGCGGAGGCGTTCATCCTGTGGGCGTTCCACACCACCACCATGCGCCAGCCGCCCTCATAGGGCTTCATGTTCAGCACCTTGACGATATTTGCCGCATCGGTCTCGCGAATCATCGAGGTCTTCACGTCGCCCGACAAGGTTTCGTTGAAGTCGTTGAGGGTTCCCAAAGCCTGTGTGCTGAGCATAAAATCACGAAACTCCCTCATGTAATCCTCCGCGCTGACAGAGTTGGAACCGTTGGGTGGATTGGGGAAGATGAAATGCAGGTCGGGATGCATCAGCTGACTAATCTTTTTGCAGTTGGGACACTCGCCACACGAATCCGCCCGCAGATCCCCGTCATTGTAATGCTGCCGGTGTTCGCAGCACAGATATTGCAGGTACGCCCACGCCAGCTGCAGACTGCCGTCGCGCTCGTCTCCGACGATATGTTGCGCATGGCTCACACGTCCGCTGTCAATCACAGCAGTGAGCCGATTGATGATATCTCTCTGTCCTACAATATCTTTAAACTGCATACTTCTTCACATTAAATTTGCAAATATACGAATATATTTTATATTATTTAAAAAACATTTTCTTAACACCGATAATAACACAACATTGCACACCCGCCGAGCATGACCAGCAGGTGTGCAACCCTCAAATAATAACACGTAATATTCCCCCTTACTTATTCCACGGTAAGCTTGAGCGAGGAATGACCTTTGGGGGTATTAAGGCTCACAATATAGGTGCCTGCGGCAAGGGCGCGGATGTCTACAACAGTCTCCTTACCGGTGAGGGGCATGGACAGCACCTGCCGTCCCTGCATATCGACCACCGTCAAGGTGCCTTGCTGCGCCTCGGTGGTCACCGTCACAGTGCCGCTGGCAGGGTTGGGGCTGAGCGAGAATCTCTCGCCGACAGGAACGGCAATCCCATGGGGGGGCATAGCCTCGAGGGTGACGTAATCACTCCATTCACTCCAACCTTCCCACATGGTTTTTTTGCACCATCCTTTCACATAAACATTATAGCTTGTGTCGGGACTCAGGCCATTGATGAGTACATTCTTGCTGGAAGTGATGATCATCCTGCCGTCATCAGGATTGCCACCGGCAGACACCACCGACACCATCCACTCCGCATTGTCGCTATTGTCCACCCATTCTATGCGTGCGAAGTAGTTGTCTCGAGCTATCACCCTAAGCGAGGTTGGTACCGAACATGTAAAGCGCAAAGTATCGTAAGGCAGTCCTACAGTGTCCACCTCGATAATAGCGAATATCGTGGGATAAGTAGTGCTGTCTATCTTAAACGTCCAACTAGAATCACTGCCCAACAACGTGTTTCTGTACATTTGCCTATGGGGTGGAAAATTTTGATTACATGGTGCAGTGGGATGGAAGTTAGTCAATGAGGCATCCATAAACACATGATGATATCTCATAATGGCCTCTGCCATTGCAGGGTCATGAGCATCTCGCTGCCTGATTTCCCAACCCAGATAGAACGAATCAGTTACAATAACGGGATTGGCGAAATAATATTCCCTAAGGGAAGTAACATAGATGTCGTCAACAAGTTGACGACAATAATCATTTCCACTCGCGTTCGGATACGGAGCTGACGATGAATAGGTCAAGGGTAATGCCATGTAACGCTTGGGGTGGGTATTATAATCGTCTGTCCAGCATACACGAGCCAATTCCACAGGGCCTGCAGGGGTGGCGTCGAACAAAATGTAGTACATATTGGTGTCTATCGTGGTGTCGCAATCTTCATACGGATGAACCATGTCTTGCATGTTCAAATACGACAATGTGGATGCAATGCCGATTATTTTCAGTGTGTCGGTGGTAGTATGTAGGTTAAATAGCCACTCAGGCCAATCGCTTTGAATGGCGCTGTCAGGAAGATGTCCCAACGAATCGACGTTGGGCCACCAGTCATAATAATAGATGGGGCTCCGTCCGACGACAGTGTCTCCTACCAAATGATAATAATGGCTCTGTGCTGTTGCGCCACCCATAAACGACAGCATCACTGCCGTAATGATAATGGTTTTATATTTTTTATTCATGGCTGTTATGTTTTTTTAATTCTCCACATTTATTTTCAATTTCATATACCTGAGGATTGGGGGTGAACGTATACATTCTTTGGCGTAAAAGTGGGTTTATCGTTTCCTCAAATTCCCCAGTAGAAAATTTGATGTTGACATCTATGTAATCTATCAATAATGGTTCATAGCATATACCTAGATTTGAAGTCTTCAGCGTCAGCAATGGTTCACCAGATGAATTGTTATTTCCTCCAAGAGTGAAAAAAGGATATTGTACACGATTGTCGACAGAAAAGAGGCTGACATCATCATTGGCATACCATGCCTGCGCTATCATTGAGGGAAGGCTGTATGCTTCGAAGTCAAAAATGGTAGAAGTGAGTGAATTCCATAAAGGATCTTTGATATCGTGCAATAACAAAAGTGCATCCCAATTATACCTCATGTCACGAAGCACTGATATGGGAGCATCTAGACCGTGCATATAATGCAAAGAAAATTGGGTCGGAGGTGATGGTAATGTAGCAACGTCATTGATATAGTGAACGGCCGTTCCGTAAATTTTGTCAGCTGTATCGAAAAAGTAATGAGACACCGCAATATCGTCTTCCAACAATCGTTCTACCAGAATATTGTTGTCGAAACGTCTGTCGTGTAATCTAAAAGAGTTGTTGGCTATCGGGAAAGCCGGATAGCCTGTTATCTTTTTAAATACCAACAATACGCTATAATCTAAATCGTCATCATAGGCAGAAACAACAACATAGTTTTCGGTGCATGTGATATCGCAGGGTTTATAGTACTCCTCTTTTTGATAGAGAGCCTTTCCTTGCCAATAAGTTCCATCAAACCAAATGTCAAAGGCACTGCGACGCAAAGAGGTGCCATAGTACAAACTGTGTTCCAATTCTCCCACTATGGCCAGATGGACATAGCCACTGTCCCTGAACACATCCATCCGGTCACAGGTGGCTATATAGGCTGTGGGGGGGCAGGGGGCTATATTAAGCTGAAAATATGTTCCGATATTGTATGGACCGTTATTATAAAACAAATCCTGCACGGAAATCTGTCCCACAAATCCCCAAGGGGTGGTCGATTGGGGAAATACACCACAGAAAAAAACCGTGTCTTCATACACTTCGAAATCTTTCAATTCGAGATAGGAGGGGAATTCTGACACAATGACACTGTTTGGATTGTTAAGGCCGTATAATACAAAATAATGCGATGCTTCATCTTCGCAATAGTAGATACTCTGATCCGGTGTATACTGCCTTGACACAGCATTTTTCAACGGTAGAAACCCTGTTAACGTGACAATGTCCTGTGCTCGGACAAATTCAGCCATACTCAGCGTCATCGCTAAATAAAATAGAAATTTTTTCTTCATATCCGATATTTTTTAGGGGATTAATATTTTTCTCCTTCACTATAAAGACGGCGAGGTGCCGTTTTGGGGTCACACTTTTAACATTTTTTTAAATTTAACATTTATTTTTTCAAAAAAAATTTGTTTTATCAATAGTCACAATAAAGTCGCTTATTCTTCGTTATGAAAAGATAACAACCTATCAACTTGTTGTCATAATGGAAGGCTTGCCCGCGATATTCATGGACTTGGCGATAATACTGGTCGCCGCTGGAGTCATCACGGTGGTGTTCAAGTGGTTGAAACAGCCGCTGGTGCTCGGATACATTTTGGCAGGTTTCTTCATCGGTCCCTATTTCCCGTGGTTCCCAGCCATCACCGACGCCACCAACATCCACGTCTGGAGCGACATCGGCATCGTCTTCCTGATGTTCGGTCTGGGACTTGAATTCAGCATCAAAAAGCTGAAGAAAGTAGGGGCCACAGGAGCCATCACGGCACTCACCGAACTGGCTATCATGTTCCTTATCGGAAGTTCCGTAGGTAAACTCCTGGGCCTGGGTTCCATGGAGTGTACCTTCCTCGGCTGCATGCTCTCTATCTCTTCCACCAGCATCATTATCAAGAGTTTCGACGACATGAAACTCAAGCAGCAGAAGTTCACTTCCACGGTAACGGCGGTGCTTGTGGTGGAAGACCTTGTGGCGGTGTTGCTACTCGTGGTTCTTGGCACCGTGAGTGTCAGCAAAAGCTTCGACGGCGGTGCCCTTGCGGGCCAGATGGTCAAGTTGGGATTCTTCCTTGTGGCCTGGTTCGTCTTCGGCATCTACCTCATCCCCACCTTCCTGCGTTGGATGCGTCGCTACATGAGCGAAGAGACACTCCTCATCCTCGCCGTGGGTCTCTGCTTCGGTATGGTGGTGCTGGCCGCCAACGCCGGCTTCTCCACCGCTTTAGGAGCCTTCGTGATGGGCGCCATCCTCAGCGAGACCATCGAGGCCGATGTCATCCATCGGCTGGTGACCCCTCTGAAAAACCTCTTCGGAGCCGTCTTCTTCGTCTCTGTGGGTATGCTCATCGAGCCCTCCGTGCTTGTGGAGCACTGGCTTACCATCCTCATCATCGCCCTCACGGTCATCATCTTCAAGAGCCTCTCGGCCACCATCGGTGTCACCCTCAGCGGCCGACCGCTGAAGACCGCCGTACAGAGCGGCTTCTGCTTCTGCCAGATAGGCGAGTTCTCCTTCATCATCGCCGCCCTCGGTATGACCATCGACGGCTTCGACAAGAACCTCTACCCCATCATCGTCTCCGTCTCCATCCTCACCACCTTCGTCACCCCCTACATGATCAAGGGGGCGCTACCCTTTTATGGTTGGCTCGAACCCCGCATCCCCGCCAAGTTGAAGCACCGGCTGAACCAATACTGCGAACATGCCAACCGCGACAGCGGCAACAAAGCCACCATGCGCAGGTACCTGCGCAAGCAGCTCACCAATATCTTCATCCACGGCGTCATCCTCGCCGTCATCGCCCTCCTCTCCTCCTCGCTGCTGAAGCCTCTCTTGGACGATATCTTCGCCAAAGCCGGTATCCCGCAGATTTGGAGCCGCCTCACCGGCATGGGAGCCACCCTCGTGCTCATGTCTCCTTTCCTCTGGGCTGTGGCGGTAAAGAATGTCAACAAAGAACGAATCAAGAAAATGTTCGAGACCTGGCACCACTCCCAGGTGGTTGTCATTCCGCTGCTGATACTGCGCTACTTCATTGCACTCTTCTTCGTCGGACTGGTGGTAGGAAGCTATTTCAGTCTCGCCATCGGTTTTCTCTTGGTCATCGCCGTGATGGTGATGCTGGCGGTACTCTATTCGCGTCGCGCCAACGGCTTCTACGCACAAATCGAGGACCGTTTCTTCAGCAACTTCAACCAGCGGCAGGCACAGAACTCATTCCACATCCCCACGGCGATGGAGGACGAGTTCGCCATGGAGCGTCTCCAAGTGACCCAGTATTCTCCCCTCGCCGGCAAGACCCTCGCCGACGGACAGCTGCGCGAACGCTATGGAGCCAATATCGTCACCATCGAGCGCGCCGGCCAAATCATCGACCTCCCGGGACGTGAAGAAATACTCATGCCCTGTGACATCCTCACCGTCATCGGTACCGAAGAGGAGGTGGCGAAAGTGAGACCCGTCATCGAGGTGGAACCCGAAATACTCATCCACGACCACTCCGACCACGAACTCCACATGTACCGCTATCATGTCGACGCCCACGGGCCCCTCTGCGGCGTGGAAGTTCGCTATTCCACACTCTCCAAGCAACGTGCCATCGTCATTGCCATCGAGCGGGGTGGCCAAAAAATCGTCAACCCCAGCCGCGACGAGATTTTCCTCGCCGGCGACATCCTCTGGTTCGTCTCCCCCGAAGGCGACCTCACCCTCAAAGGATTTGAAAACAAACTTGTAAAGATATGATAAAGAAAATAGTAGTCGGACTCATCGGATTAGTCGGACTCATCGGACCCCTCCGCACACAAACCACCGACCGCGGATTCGAAATCGCCAAAAACCTCGAGATTTTCTCCTCGGTCTACAAGAACCTCAACCTCAACTATGTCGATGATGTCGACCCCGGAAAGACCATCAAGGTGGCTATCGATGCCATGCTTTCCTCCCTCGACCCCTACACCAACTACTTCCCCGAGAGCGACATCGAGGACGTGAAGTTACAACTCCTCGGCGAATATGGCGGCGTGGGCGCCCTCATCATGCAGCGTGGCGACAGCATCCTCATCTCCGAGCCCTACAAGGGTCTTCCCGCCGATGAGGCAGGCCTCAAGGCCGGCGACCGCATCCTCGCCGTCGGCGGCGAGAGCACCAAGGGCAAAACCACCGCCGATGTCAGCTCCGCCATGCGTGGCCAGGCAGGCACCTCCGTGACCCTGCGCCTCGAGAGGGAGGGCAAGGAGTTCGAGCGCACCCTCACCCGCCGCGCCATCAAGCTACCCAATGTGCCCTATTCGGGCTATGTGGGCGACGGAAACGTCGGATACATCAAGCTCGACGAGTTCACCGCCGATGCTGCCAAGAATGTCCGCGAAGCTTTCGTCAAGCTAAAGAAAGAGAACCCCTCGATGAAAGGTGTCATCCTCGACCTCCGCGGCAATGGAGGCGGACTCATGAACGAGGCTGTCGACATCGTCAATATCTGGGTGCCGCGCGGCACCCTCGTCGTTGAGACCAAAGGCAAGATTGCCGCGAAGAACATGAAGAGTCTCACACGCCTGCAACCCGAAGACACCGAGATACCCCTCGCCGTCATCATCGACGGTTCCTCGGCTTCTGCCAGCGAGATTGTCAGCGGCTCCCTGCAGGATCTCGACCGCGCCGTCATCATCGGGCAGCGCAGCTTCGGCAAGGGTCTCGTGCAGAACATCCTGCCTATGCCCTACAACAGCCAGATGAAGGTCACCGTCTCCAAATACTACATCCCCTCCGGCCGCTGCATCCAAGCCATCGACTACAGCCACCGCGACGAGAACGGCCGCGCCATCAAGGTTCCCGACTCCCTCAAAACCGCCTTCAAGACCAAGTCTGGCCGCACCGTCTACGACGGCTTCGGTATCGAGCCCGACATCGAAATCGAACCCGAATATATGTCCAATATCGCCATCGCCCTCACCCAGAAATTCCTCATCTTCGACTACGCCACCCGCTTCTACCGCAGCCACGAGAGCATAGCCCCCGCTGCCGAGTTCGAAATCACAGACGAAATCTACACCGACTTCTGCCGCTTCCTCAAAGAGCACAGCCTCACCTACTCCACCACCACAGAACGCTACATCAAGCAGTTACGCGACATCGCCAAACAGGAGAAATACGACTCCGCCATCGAGCAACAACTCAAAGAGATGGAGCAGCGGCTGGCCAGCGAGAAAGAGGGTGACCTCACCAAACACCGCGACGAAATCTGCGACATGCTCAAAGCCGAAATCCTCACCCGCTACTACTACGACGAAGGACGCCTCCAGGGAGCTCTCAAGACCGACCCCGTCGTCCTTCGCGCCGTCACCGAACTTAAAAAAAATAATTGAAAAGGGCCGTTATCCATAGACGCATCTACCTGGTGCTGCTCACCCTTTTGGGAGGCTGCATGGTCACCACCGTGGGGCTCTCCAACGTCGTGTGGCCGCTCCTGTTCGCCAACTGGCTCCTTGAAGGCCGCTGGCAGGAGAAGTGGAAGATGGCCCGCGAAAGCCGCCTCCTGCAGGCCTTCGCCGTCCTCTTCCTCCTGCATGTCGTAGCGCTCCTCTGGAGCTCCGACCTCACCACCGGCCTGCTCAACATCGTGGATATGCTGCCCCTGATGGCGGTACCCTTGGTGCTGCTCACCACCCAGCCCCCCGAAGGCAACACGCGCCGTTTCATCCTCAACTTCTACGGACTCACCGTCTTCGTCGTCACCGTCATCGGCTTCATCCGCTGGCTCACCATCCCCGACCTTCCCCACCGAGAAATCGTTACCTACATCTCCCATATCCGCTTCTCCCTCAACATCTGCATGGTCATCTTTTTGTTAGTGGCTAGCGCACGTACCCGAACGTCACACACAACCCATTCTTCATTTTTCATTCCTCATTCCTCATTCTTCAAACTCCTCCTCATCCTCTGGTTCCTCTTCATCCTCCTGCTCCTCCAGTCCTACACCGCCTTTGTCATCCTCGCCGTCGCCTCCCTCGTCGCCATCCTGATGATGCCGGCAACCCATTCGCCGACAAGAAAGAATCGCCGTCTCCGTTGGCTCACCCTTTGGCTCCTCGGAGCCACCCTCGTCACCGTGATGATTGTCCTCGGCTGCCGCTCCTACTATTCCCTTGACCCCCTCGCCTCCCAGCCCCTGCGCGAATACACCGCCAACGGACGCCCCTACAAACACCAGCAGGACGGATTCATCGAAAACGGCAACTATGTCAACAACTATATCTGCCACGAGGAGCTTGCGAGCGAATGGCCCCGACGCAGCCCCGTGTCCCTCGACAGCCTCACCGCCTCAGGCCATCCCGTCGAGTCCGCGCTCATCCGCTACCTCAACGCCCTCGGGCTGCCCAAGGACAGCTCCGGCATTGCCGCCCTCACCGATGCCCAGGTCGAGGAAATTGCCCGCGGGGTCGCCAACCCCGTCTACGAGCATGGTTTCCCCCTCAAGAAAATGCTCTATGTCACCCTCTTCGAGATAGAGAACTACCGCTGCTATCAGGCTGTCATAGGATTCACCATGCTGCAGCGCCTCGAGTTGTGGAACTGCGCGTGGCGGGTCATCCGTGAGCATCCCTGGATAGGTACCGGCACCGGAGACCTCAGCAACGAGATGCACACCCAGTTCGTCGCCATGAACTCCCCCATGCTGCAACGCGAACTCCTCCCCCACAACCAATACCTCACCCTCATCGCCCTCTTCGGCTTCCTCGGCTTCGCCCTCATCCTCCTCTTCTTCCTCCGCGCCTGGCGCTCAAGCATTCCTGCAATCAAGCAATCGAACATTCCCACATTCATGCCCTTGTGGTTAACCATCATACTCCTCTCCTTCCTCACCGAGAACACCCTCGACTCGCTGCCCGGCATCCTCTTCTGCACCTGGTTCCTCGCCTTCCGCCACAAGAAATGTTAAAAAAAAACCAATTCTCTCGGGTGGTGTTTGTCGAATACATATGTAAAACCCCACTCCGTTTTTTAACATTTCACCACGACAAAAAGTCGTGTTTTTTTTTGTGTGTTTCCGAAATCCCGTTTAATATATTTTAAGAAATTATATCGTTGAAAATCAGGATTTTAAACAAAAGGCAGAACATTGATACATAAACCACTGATAACCAATACATAGAGGCTATCCTCTTCTTCTCCTCTTCTTCTCCTCTTCTACCCCTCTTCTTCTCCCCTTTTACATGAGTAGAATTTAACAGGAATTTAACATAAATGGAATAGAATTTTAACATTTCAAATATGTCTTTTAAACACCCTCAAACCTCTCTAACCCCTTCAACCCTTCAAACCCCTCAAACTCTCAATACCCAATATAACGGGAAACGGACACAATATAAAAAGCGTTGGTGCGTTAATGTGGTAATTTGTGAATGTGTTAATGACAAAAAGCGTGTACGAATACCACACTCTGCCTAACGGCATCAAGATAATACTCAGCCACACACCGTCGAGGGTGACCTACTCGGGGGTGTATATCAACGTCGGCAGCCGCGACGAGCGCGGGATTGAAGAGGGAACGGCGCACTTCATCGAGCATTCGCTCTTCAAGGGCACGGAGCACCGCAAGGCCTATCATATCCAGAACCGCATCGACGGCGTAGGAGGCGAACTCAACGCCTTCACTACCAAGGAGGAGACCTGCGTCTACGCCTCGTCGCTGAGCGAGCATCTGGAGCGCTGTCTGGAACTCTTCGCCGACATCCTGTTCCACAGCACTTTCCCCAAGAACGAGATAGAACTGGAGAAGGAGGTGGTACTGGAGGAAATCAACAGTTACAACGATACCCCGTCGGAGCTCATCTACGACCAATACGAGGAATTGGCCTACGAGGGGCATCCCATAGGGCACAACATCCTGGGCTCGAAGCGCAACGTGAAACGCTTCACCCCCGAGAGTCTGAAGGCTTTCATGCGCAACCACTATACCCCCGAGAAGATGGTCATCACGGTGAGCGGCGACGTGAAGATGGAGCGGCTGGTGAGGCTGTGCGAGCGCTATTTCGGAGGATATGGCAATCAGAGTGTTCCGAATACCCGGAACGAAAGGCCAGAGTTTCGGGTATTCGACCGCCATGTGAACCGCCACACGCACCAGGCTCACATGCTGATTGGCTGCGAGGCCCCCGACATCTACCACGCCGACAAGACGGCCTTCTCGCTGCTGAACAACATCTTGGGAGGCCCCGCCATGAACTCGCGACTCAATGTGGCGGTGCGCGAACACTATGGCTTCTGCTACAATATCGAGTCGCAGTATATCCCCTTTTCCGACACCGGCCTCTTCTATGTCTATGCCGGTGTGGACCTCGACGCGCAGGAGAAAGCCCGCAGACTTATCTGCGACGAGTTGATGAAGATAGCCGAGAAGAGCCTGAGCGAGCGGCAGCTGCGGCTGGCACAACGGCAGATGATAGGGCAGATGGCCATCAACGACGACTTCGGGATGAACGAGATGCAGAGCATCGGCAAAGCCTATCTGAGTTATGAGCATGTGAACACGCTGGAGGAGATGAGTGCCGACCTGATGTCGGTCACCACCGGTGACCTGCTCCGCGTGGCACAGGAACGTTTCAATCCCAACCGCTTCAGCACCCTCATCTATGGGAATTGACAATCAAGAATTCTTTAAACTTTAACCGTTAACCACTAATGATCATCGACTATCCTTGGTACTACGTTCTCTTCTGCCTGGTAGCAGGTGCGCTCTACGCAGCGGTGCTCTACTTCCTGGGGCATCGCCGTTTCGGCAAGGGAATGAACCTGTTGCTGGCCGGCCTGCGCTTCGTGGCCGTCTCGGTCATCGCCCTGCTGTTGCTGGCTCCCGTAGCCAAACAGACCGTCAACGAGCAGCAGAAGCCCGTCGTGGTGGTGGCACAGGATGTGTCGGAATCGGTGGAAAGCGGAAAGTGGAAAGTGGAAAGAGAAAAGTGGAAAGAGATAGAGGGCGAGGGGTACGACGTGGTGTATGAGGAGTTCGGGGGCTCGACGACGGACATCTCGGCCGAGTTGGAGGAGATAGCCAGCCGCTATCAGGGTCGCAACCTGGGGGCCGTGGTGCTGGCCACAGACGGCATCTACAACCGCGGCAACAATCCCGCCACCACAGCCGAGCGGATCACCTTCCCCGTCTACACCATCGCCTTGGGCGACACCACCCCACAACGCGACGCCGCATTGGCCAATATCCGCCACAACCGCATCGCCTTCTCGGGCAACACCTTCCCTGTAGAGATTACCATCAATGCCTCGCGCCTGAAAGGGAACGCGGCACAGCTCTCGCTCCTCGACAACCACGGGAAAACGATGGCGAGAGAGCGAGTAGACTACAGCGACAACAACTTCAGCACCACGCTGACCTTCGACCTCAAAGCCGAGAAACCGGGTTTGCAGCGCTACACGGCGAGCCTCTCTGTCGTCGACGGCGAACGAACGGCGGCCAACAACATGCTGACCTTCTATACCGACATCATCGACAGCCGCCGCAAAGTGGCCATCATCGGCAACGCCCCCCACCCCGACCTCGCGGCGCTGAAACAGGCGGTGGAGAGCAACCCCAACTACGAGGCGGAGGTGTTTCTGAATGAAGAATTAAAAATGAGAAATGAAGAATTGAAAGAGGTCTCCCTCCTCATTCTCCACAACCTCCCGTCAGCCACACATCAGCTCCCAACTCTCAACTCTCAACTCTCATCTATAAACTCCATCTACATCATCGGCACCCAGACGGACCTGCCGCGTTTCAACGCCCTACATGCCGGCCTTGAGATTGTGGCGAAAGCGAGGAAGACCAACGAGGTGACCGCGATGTACAACGACCGCTTCTCGCTCTTCATGCTCGACGCTGCCGATGGCGCCGCCATCGAGGAGCTGCCACCGCTGTCGGCCCCCTTCGGCGAGGCGAAGGCTTCGCCAAGCCTCCAGTCGCTCTTCACCGCCCGATTGGGCAACATCAACACCCAGCAGCCCCTCGTCGCCGCCCAGGTGCAGGGTACAAAACGGACGGTTTTCGTCTGGGGCGAAGGACTGTGGCGCTGGCGCTTGAACGACTTCCTGAACAACAAGTCGCATGAGCATTTCGACCGCCTTGTGAGCCAGATGGTGAATTTCGCCGCCATCACCGACAGCCGTGAGCGCTTCATCGTGGAGACAGAACGTCACTACTCCGACAACGACGAGATTGTGGTCCGCGCACAGCTCTACAACGAGAGCTACGAGCCATTCAACACCCCCGACGCCACTTTTAATCTTAAAGGAGACTCCATCAAAGGCGACTATAACTTCTCCCGTCAGGGCGACGGCTACACGCTCTCGCTGGGGACGCTGCCCGAAGGACTCTACCGCTATACGGCCACCACCACCTACGACGGCACCACCTACAGCACCGAAGGCTCTTTCGCTGTCGAGGCGCTGCATCTGGAGCAGACCAACCTCACCGCCAACCACTCCCTGCTGGCCACCCTCAGCGCCATCACTGGTGGCCAGTTGGTATACCCCTCCGACCTCTCAACCCTCAACTCCCAACTCTCAACTTTGAAACCTGTCATCTACACCCACACACGCTTCTCGGAACTGCTGAACCTGCCTTGGGTACTGATATTTATCCTACTGCTGCTGGGGGGCGAATGGGTGCTGAGAAAATATTTGGGTAACGTTTAAGGGGTTTGAAAGGTTATGGGTTATTGAGATGTTAATGTTTATAGGTTAACGATATGGGGATTGGAAATTCAAAATTGGTTCGCGAAGCGGCGACGCTGGTGAGCGGCAACATGCTGGCACAGGTCATCACGCTGGCAGCCTATTTCGTGCTCACCCGTATATACACGCCCGACGACTACGGACTTTTCAATATCTTCTATTCTTATATCGAAGTGCTCATCATCTTCAGCACCTGCAAGTACGAACTGGCCATCGTGGTGGCCGACGACGAGCGCGAGGCGGCGGCGGTGTCGCGTTTCGCCATGCGGATGAACACGCTGGTGTCGGCAGGATTGCTCACGGTAGCGCTGGTACTATGGCTCACAGGGCTGCTACCGGGCAATCTGGCTCAGTTGGGCTGGATGGTGCTGCTCATCCCCCCGTTAGTCTTCTTCTGCGGCACCTCACGCGTCTACAGTTTCCTCTACAACCGTTTCCACCGCTACGAGATGATTGCCGTCTCCGACAGCGTGAATGCCGGCAGCGGGGCGCTGCTGAAGATTGTGCTGGGGTTGTTTGGGTTCTCGCAAAGCGGCCTGCCCATAGGCACTGTGATAGGTCAAGCGGCCGCGAACATCAACTACCGCCTGCGGCTGAAAAGTCTTCCGAATGCTCAAGCCATCCGGAACATTCCGAATTCCGAGCGACGGGCTGCTGCCAAGAAACATCGCAATTTCCCCTTCTTCGTGGCCACGAAGGACTTCATCAACACCTTTTCCTCTAACCTTCCATTCCTTTGGGCCGCGCTTTATTTCGAGCGTGCCGAAGTGGGTCTTTTCGGCCTGGCGCTGACTTTCACGATGCAGCCCGTCAATATCCTCAGCGTCGCCTTCGAGCGGGTGCTCTACGCCCGCACTGCTGAAACGGTACGCGACAGGCAGCCGCTGATGCACCTGCTCTGCCGTTTCCTGCTGCCGTTGATGGCAGTGGCGCTGCCCATAGGTGTGCTGGCAGGGTTCGTGGCGGAGCCGGTGTTTGTCTTCTGCTTTGGCGACCGCTGGCAAGGGTGCGGAGTGTTCGTACAGACCTTGCTGCCTTTGGCGTTGGCCACGCTGTGCTGCAACTCACTGATGTTCATCCCCAATGTCTTTTCCTCGCAACGCACCGAGTTTGTCTTCTATTTGGTCCTACTGGCTTTGAGGGTGGCGGCTATCGCCATCGGTGTCGGTGTCGGGGACTTCCTGCTGGCTATCACCCTATACGCAGCAGCAGGGACACTCGTGAAAGCATCCCTGCTGCTATGGTACCTGTGGCAGGTACGGCGCTATGAACGCACGCTTTAGAGGTTGAACTGCAAGAAGAAGACCTGCGGATCCTCCATGTCGCCACCCTTGCCGACAGTGATTTTGTAAGTGCCTTGCGAACCAGCGTCATGCATGCTGGGATAGCAGTGAATCTCAAGAGCCTGCTGGTCCAAACCAGGAACTAACGTAAAGACATTCCAGGTATAGGGGCAAGTGACAGGTTTGCACTGGCCGTAGCAGACGGGCAGGTCTTTCATCGACTCGGGGCCATCTTCAAGCTCCACTTTGAAGCGGGTCTGCAACGACTCCTGGGTAAGGTTCTTAATATAGAAATCGACGGTAGCCTCGTCAGTTTCCTTGTCGGCATCGGTAATGTTATATACCACCTTCTGACCCGGTGCGAGCGCTTGTCCCTGGTAGTGGACAGCATACGAAGTCGAAGCGGGATAGGTCTCGCCCGAATTCTCATCATCTTTATTGCATCCGGTGAGGCTCACGGTAGCCATCATAACGAAAGCTGCCAACAAAAATTTCATTGTTTTTTTCATTTGTATTAAATTTATGTGTGTTAATCTAATTTCAATACTGCGAGGAAGGCGCTCTGCGGCACCTCCACATTGCCCACCTGGCGCATGCGTTTCTTACCCTCTTTCTGCTTCTCCAACAGTTTGCGCTTACGCGTGATATCGCCACCGTAGCACTTGGCCGTCACATCCTTGCGCACCTGTCGCACCGTCTCGCGGGCGATAATCTTGCTGCCGATGGCGGCCTGGATAGCCACGTCGAACTGCTGGCGCGGGATGAGGTCCTTGAGCTTCTCGCACATCTTGCGACCGATGGGATAGGCGTTGTCGACGTATGTGAGGGTACTGAGGGCATCCACTGGGTCACCGTTGAGCAGAATCTCCAGCTTCACCAGCTTCGAGGGCTGGTAGCCATTGATATAGTAGTCGAACGAGGCGTAACCTTTGGAGATGGACTTGAGCTTGTCGTAGAAGTCGAAGACCACCTCGCCGAGCGGCAGGTCGAAAGTAATCTCAATGCGGTCGGTGGTGAGGTAGTTCTGGTTCTTGAGGATGCCGCGCTTGTCCATGCAAAGTTTTATCACCGGCCCGATAAAGTCGGCCTTGGTGATAATCTGTGCATGAATGTAAGGCTCATAGACCTCAGCGATATTGTTTGGCTCAGGCATTCCCGAGGGGTTGTAAACATCTATCTCGTTGCCGTTGGTAAGCTTCACCTTATACTGCACGTTGGGGACGGTGGTAATGACATCCATGTTGAACTCGCGGGTGAGGCGTTCCTGCACAATCTCCATGTGCAGTAGGCCGAGGAATCCACAGCGGAAGCCGAAGCCCAGAGCAAGCGAGGATTCGGGCTCAAAGGTGAGGCTAGCGTCGTTGAGCTGCAACTTCTCGATGCTGGCACGCAACTCCTCGTAGTCGTCGGTATCCACCGGATAGACACCAGCGAAGACCATCGGCTTCACGGCCTCGAAACCCTCGATGGGTTTTTCACAAGGCTCAGCAACATGCGTGATGGTATCGCCCACACGCACCTCCTTGCTGGTCTTGATGCCGCTGATGATATAGCCCACGTTGCCAGCCGAGAGCTGCTTACAGGACTCCATATTGAGGCGCAACACACCTACCTCGTCGGCATTGTATTCTTTTCCCGTAGAAAAGAACTTCACATGGTCGCCAGTCTTCAGCGTGCCGTTCATGATGCGGAAGTAGCTAATGATGCCACGGAAGGGATTGAAGACCGAGTCGAAGACAAGTGCCTGCAGAGGTGCGTTGGGGTCGCCCACAGGGGCGGGAATACGGTCGACAATGGCGTCGAGGATTTCCGGCACACCCATGCCCGTCTTGGCCGAGCAGCGAAGGATTTCGTCGTGCGAGCAGCCCAAGAGGTCGACAATCTCGTCGGCCACCTCTTCGGGCATCGCGCTATCGAGGTCTATCTTGTTCATCACAGGGATGATCTCCAAGTCGTTCTCCAATGCTAAGTAGAGGTTGCTTATCGTCTGTGCCTGGATACCCTGGGTAGCGTCAACCACTAAGAGAGCTCCCTCACAAGCCGCAATGGCGCGCGATACCTCGTAGCTGAAGTCCACATGCCCTGGCGTGTCAATAAGATTCAACACATACTCCGACCTCTGACCTCCGACCTCCGACCTTGAAAAGTTCATCTGGATGGCGTGGCTCTTGATGGTGATGCCGCGCTCCTTCTCCAGTTCCATATCGTCAAGCACCTGATCCTGCATTTCGCGCTGGCTGACGGTATTCGTCACCTCCAGCAGACGGTCGGCCAAAGTACTCTTACCGTGGTCGATATGTGCAATAATGCAGAAGTTGCGTATATTTTTCATCTCTTTAGAGTCGTCTATTTAAAAGTGCAAAGATACAACTTTTTACCGATATGACAAAAATTATCTTTTCATCACCCTAAAATAGCGCATAGTTTCAGTCTCTGACAAAGGAGCAGAAAGCCTCAGCCTGTTTCTGTAGCTCCGCTTTCTGTTCGTCGGTTAGGACGAATACTCCTTTCGTCCAGCCTCGAGGCCGAGGGCAATGCCGGTCCGCGGCTCATGCATGAGATCCATCTCATGAAGTCGAGCAATTAGGTGAGCTTGGCGCGACAGCCAGTCGAGCAGGTTCTTCAGCACACCGGGGAAACAAAAAAAGGGAACCGGAATCGGTTCCCTTATAAAAGATTGGCGGCGACCTACTTTTCCACAAACAAGTGCAGTATCATCGGCGATGTGAGGCTTAACTTCTCTGTTCGGAATGGGAAGAGGTGAACACTC
>ONBK01000010.1 GCA_900316055.1 uncultured Bacteroidales bacterium | reverse complement strand
GGAGTCATTTGCTCTTGAACACGGACTTGACTGCTGTCTGCATTAACCAAACAATAAAGACCCAACAACCTTAGCCCCCAGGGACGGCATCGCCGCAAACCCCTGCGGGGCTTCTTCTTTATCACTTCTATGATCCTTCGGCGACCCTTCGACGAAATCCCCGCAACCCCCTAATTCCCAATCTCTTGCAATTTTAATCCCTCATCCCGGTTCAACCTACTATCAATCAGCCACATACGCCCATTCCGCCAATTAGCCCCATTCTCCTTATCCTTCCCAAAACACCAGCGACCCCTCGCGCGATTACATATCGCACAAGAGGTCGCTGTCTTTATCCACATGCAGCAGGAACTTACACCCTTATCATTGGCACTCCCAGCGCTTCCGAAATCTTGGCCAGTGTCGCCAACGTGAAATTGTGAGTACCGCCTACCCATCGGCACACCTCGGCTTCCGACCGTCCCACCTGTCGGGCAAACTCTTTCTGGGTCATGCCGCGTTCCTTCAAGATGCCGTCTATCTTGTCGGCAATCTCGAACGACCATTCCACACGCTGCTTTATGTCCTTCGGTGTGGCAGCGACACACTCGTTGAAAAGTTCCGCTGTCTTGCTCATGGTTTGTGACTTCAAGCAACGGCGATGCCGCGCTCGTAAAGGGATTCCGGGGCAAAGCCGATTTCGTTGTTCCAATCGACGGTGAAAGGATCAAGCGTGAAATTGCGGAAATAGTCCATGTCCTGCAACTTGCGACAGATACCCTTCTGCATCAGAGGAGTAAAATCCACTGTTTTTACCGCACCGTCATTGAAGGTGAGTTTAAGGATATAGTCGCGGACATACTCGGCAGATGTGACTTTCAAAAAAAATACATTGTTCATGACAAACTATTTAAGAGGTTCAATCTTCTTTATCGCACCACTGTATTTCAGTTGTTCCCAATTTTCAAGAAGCTCGTCCTTGTGCAGGTCAAGCCACTCATAAACAAGACGGAGGGCTCTTCGTGGAAGAGAGCCGGTAATATGTCCGTCCTTAATGTCAATCATGGCCTCTTCCCCCTCGTAAATCACATGGAAGTGGGGTGGGTTGTGGTCATCGATATACATGTAAATCAGTATCCCGTAAAATTTGCTTATTTCTGGCATATCAAATCGTATTTTTCAAAATGCAAAGATACAACTTTTTTTCGAATTATAACCTTTTGAGGTAATTTTTTTTAACTTTTGCCATTTTGTTTCCCCATCCAGCCCCATTAGACCCATTCACCCCATTAGACCCATAAAAAACCTGTCCCGTATCTGAAGAAACTGCCAGTGGCCGTTTCGATAGCGCAGCGGAGAACAAAAATGCCACGGCGACCAAAAAGCCACCGTACCCGGGGCTTCATCCCCGCTTCCCCTAAAAAAATGCATTTTTATCCCACTGAAAACCAACTTCCTAAAAATAAAATTACATTTTTTTCGTTCTATGATGGTAGTTTTCGGACGTTTTTGCGACTAATATAACAAAAGCGCTTTTTTGATGAAACAAAACAAGGAGCATATTGCATTTATGGAGATGCTGCGCCGTTCCGACAGCACCATCTTCAAGATATGCCTTATGTTTACCGACCGCGACCCCGAAAACGTCAAGGATATGTATCAGGACATTGTATGCTCGCTGTGGGAGAGCTGGCCGCGCTTCCGGGGCCAATGTAAGGAAAACACCTGGGTCTACAGCATCGCTTTCAACACGGCGGTGTCGCAGGTGCGCCACCGTGCGATTTCGCCCATGTTCCTCCCGCTCGACGACGACACCTACAACAACCTTGCCGAAGAAAGCCATAACGGCCTCATTGAACGGCTCTACGAACTCATCGACCGCCTCTCGCCACCCGACAAAGCCCTCCTGCTTCTCTACCTCGACCGTGTCCCGGCGCGTGAGATGGGCCTGGCGCTCGGCATCACGGAAGCCGCTGTCAACCACCGTATCGAACGCATAAAAGACAAACTCAGAACCCTTAATCAAACGACTATATGAATACAGAAGATTCTTTGCAAGAACTGATGACCGCATGGCAGCAGCACAGCGACCGCATCGAGCAGATTGCCGGGCAGCACGACTTGTCGCATATCAAACTCGCACCGCGTCTGCTTGTCCTCTCCTCTCGCCGCCGCCGGATTCTCTCTTCTCTGGCGATGGCCCTCGTCTGCCTTGCTTCCATTGTCGGTATGGTTATTCTCCGCCAGCATTACATTTCAGACATCTTCGAACAGCTATTCTTCGCCTTCCTCGCCCTGCTGTTGTTCGTGACCCTTATCCAGTGCCTTCGGCAAATAATCCTTCTCCGCCAACAACCCCTATTAAACTTTCAATTTTCACCTATTACCTTACACCTTTCACCTTATTCCCGTGCCGCAGTCTTCGCGTCTGTCGTGGTGATGTTCCTCTTTCTTGCCGTTCCTGTGCAGAATGGCCGCGCTATGTCCCACGGCTCACCCTCTCACCGTAGCGCAGCCCTCACCAGTGTGTCATTTGTCTTATCCCATATACAATGAGACCAAAACCAAAACAACTCATATTGCCGGCCATCATCTTCCTCACCATCGTTTTGGTGGCATTGGCCGTGAGGCTGTGGCCTCGCACCGTCCCCTTCGACCAGTGCAGCGAGGTGTACAAACGGTACGCAGATATGGATGGTGTTGATGCCACGTTCATAAAAGATTACAAAGTTAACGACACGGTCTTTGTCGATGTCACATTGATTGAGGCCAGGTCTGATTCTGCTTGGAATGTTCTGCTGCATGATTTCAACATTACTCCACCGCCTCGAGAAGTAATAGAAATAACCAGTGATGGTTGTATAGACATATGGGCTGCACCAAAGAAAGACTATTCTCTTCCAATGGATTCATTTCCATTAAATAACGACTTGATTGCCATATCGTGGACCGAACGTAGAATCAGCGTATTTTCCATTGAAACAATGCTGCAACTGCGTTCCCTGAAACGCAATCAGTTTAAGGAAAGTATATCTAAAAGTCAACAATAAAATAATAAATAATAAAAAATAACAACAATGAAAAAAGTATTGTTCATCCTGTCGTTTATTGCTGTGGCAGGCAGCGCTATGGCCCAAAGCGGCTATTATCATCAGGTCGGCGACACTGTGCGCGGCAAGTGTCCCATCTACCAGTACGAACAAGGCTGGTGGCCCACCCTCAACGCATCAGGCCATTCCGACAGCCTTATCAACACCGTTTTCAGCACATTCGGCTACATGAAACACACCACCAACACCCCGCTGAAAGTGATTGGCGTAGCCTCAACCTGGGCACGATTGGACAAAAGCGATCCTTCCAATATCCATGAAGACCTCGACGCAAACATCGAAGGGCCGATGTACTATGTGCTGTGCGATGCCACCGCCAGCGGGTTGGTGGAATTGACGCGCGTCTGCTGGACAGACGATTACATGACCCACCCAAAACGATACATGGAATTGCCCTTGAAAACGGGATTCTGCTCCAACATGGAGGACCACGATACCATTGTCTCTCTTCGTGAATACTATTTCGACAGCGCCATCACCGTCACCGACTCGTTCTACCTGGGGTGTGTAACCTCTGATCCAATCATTACCGATTTCGATGGCTTTTACTATATGGCGTTTCACATGTGGAATTACTGTACCTATAGTTCAATGGAAGACGACGGGACATATAAAGATTGCGCAACAGATATGCCCGAGTTCACATATTATGACTCATCAAGGCTCGACAACAACTGGCACCACTTCACACACAAGAGATTCCAGCTGATTTTCCCCATCATAGAAGTGGATACCTTCTGCGTCACGCCGGAAGAGCCTTATCTTGCCGCCAGAGACAGTCTCATAGTGCGCGTGGAATGGACAGACAACAGCAATCTTAGCTGGGAGGTGTCGCGCACCACGTCTGGCGGCGACCCTGACACAGGGTTGATTACCCCAACAACGAACCCCTACATTGAATATACTGACATCGACGATGACAGCATCTATCACGTCTATGTGCGCGGCTACTGCGAGACAGGCATCTGGTCGGGTTGGAGCGACTGGAGCACACCCTGCCTCATCGACTCCATTCCCACCCCTCCTACACCTCCGGATACAGTGGGCATCACCACCATCGAAACTTCCGATTTCATACTTTCCCCCAACCCCACCACCGGCAAGGTCACCATCCAAATTCAAAATTCAGATTTCAAAATTCAACATTGCTATCTCACCGACCTCACCGGCCGCCGTGAGCAGGTGCGCCTCACCGCCGAAGCTCCCGGGGAGTCATTTGCTCTTGAACACGGACTTGACTGCTGTCTGCATTAACCAAACAATAAAGACCCAACAACCTTAGCCCCCAGGGACGGCATCGCCGCAAATCCCTGCGGGGCTTCTTCTTTATCACTTCTATGCTCCATCGGCGATCCTTCTGCAATTCTTCTAGGTGTTTCCCATTCAAAAAATGTACTTTCATCGTCCCATCACCGACTATGGTCGGTGATGGGACGATGTTGATACGGACTTGGTACGGTGTTGATACGGTGATGATACCTAGAGGTTGCTGATTATTAGTGCTTTACATGCATTACAACACCATCTACGTCCAAAAAACCATCTATCTGGTAATCAGATAGGTAGGGTGTTAACAAATGTTAAATATTTTTTCCGAAAAACACTACACGGCAACCGGGGATTACATCACCTCAACGGGGTGAGGGTGGTGCGGCGGTTCTGGGCGCGGCCTTCAGGGGTATCGTTGGTGGCGATGGGGCGTGTCTCGCCGTAGCCTCGGTAGGTGAGGCGGTCGGCGGGGACGCCGCGCTCGACGAGGTAGTCGTAGACGGCCTTGGCGCGACGTTCAGAGAGCACCATGTTGTCTTCGTCCTTGCCCACATTGTCGGTGTGGCCGCCCACCTCGAGGCGCAGGCGCGGATGGCGGAGGAGCGCTTCGGCCAGCCGGTCGAGACCCGCTTTCGAGGCTTCATAGAGTTCAGCGCTGGCGGTATGGAAAAAGATATCCTTGAGCGTCACAGTGTCGCCCAGCGTCAGCAGGTTCTCGGCCTGCAGCATGGGGTCAATGAAGGTGATGCGTTCGGGACGCACGGGAGCAGGCATGACAAAGGAGTAGAGGTCCTGCTGGCCGTAGCCGTCGGAGCGGTCGGAGGAGAAGAGGGCCGTGCGGCCGTCGGGAGCGACGATGAGGTTATTCTCGTCGCCGGGAGTGTTAATGGGATAACCAAGGTTCTTCACCTCCCCCCAGGTGGTGTCGTTGATGCGCTTAGCCATGTAGAGATCGATGCCTCCCATGCCGATGTGGCCGTCGGAAGCGAAGTAGAGCGTCTTGTCGTCGAAATGGATATAGGGCGCCGTCTCGTTGCCCTTGGTGTTGACAGAGGGTCCCATGTTGTGGGGCTCGCTCCAGCGACCCTCTTCGAGAGTGCAGTACCAAATGTCGGTGCCGCCGTAGCCCCCCTTGCGGTTGGAGGCGAAATAGAGGGTGTAGCCGTCGATGGAGAGCGAGGGGAACGACTCCCAGTAGACCGAATTGACGGGGGCTCCGAGGTTCTGGGGCTTGCCCCAGCGGTCGCCGTGGCGTACACTCATGAAGAGGTCGCACCCCGTGCGCTCGCCGCTACGGCCACAGGCGGTGAAAATGACGATGCGGCCATCGTGTGAGATGGTCTGCGCCCCCTCGTTACCGTGACTGTTGAGGGGTTCGGGCATGCGCTCGGCGGGACCGAAGACAAGCTCCATGGTATCATAGTATGAGATATAGAAGTCCTCTTCCTGCGGCAGGCCCCGTTCGGTCAGCGCGTTGCGGGGACTGCGGCGGGTGAAGACCAGCGTGCGGTAGTCAGCGGTGAGTGCTGGCAGATACTCGTCGGCAGCGGTGTTGACATTGGGACCGAGGTTGATAGGATGATAGGGCACAGGATGCTCCACGGCATGCTGACGCCATTCGGCAGTGCGGATGCCCTCGCGGGCCTCTTTCTGCCACGTGGGGCTCTTGGGATTGAGGTCGAGGCAGTGCTGGTAGCAGTCGCGGGCCGTTTTGTAGTCCAGCAGCGCCATGTGCTGGTTGCCCAGCAGCAGCCACGCCTCGGCGTAGCCCGGGTCGATGTCGAGAGCCTTGTGCAGCAGTTCGATAGCCTCCTCGTACTGCCCCACGACGCTCTTCTCCACCGCCTGCTCGAACAGCGGTTCGCTCTTCGCGTTCTGTCCCACCACCACTACCGGCAACAATATCAATAGAGTTATTATATAGCGTTTCATAATATTATAAATAACGAAACACACTTTTTTTTATTGTTTAGTAAAAAAATGTAAACGCATTCAAAACAAGGGGTATTATTTTGTTTTTCCCCCTTTCATTTTATTAAAAAAATAACCATAATACTCAGAGAAGATAAAATTTTTCATACTGATAAATAATATGTTAAGAAAAAAATTGCAAATATTTTTAGTTTATTTCATAAACTTGTTTATCTTTGCATCGTCAAATTGAAACAAAAAGTGCACTTGTTATCAAAAAAGACACCCAAATTAAAAACAACACAGTCATGGAAAACACAAATGAACAAAACAAAGAGATGACAGCTCAAGAGAGCCTGTCTCTCATCACGGAGACGCTTAACAACAGCCGAAAGGAAATCACTCGCCGCAGTGGTAAGTATTTCCTCTTTTGGGGCGTATTGCTGACATTCTTCTCCCTTTTCATCTATATATTATGTAAGGCCACGGGTAGCGATGCATGGAATAACCTCTGGTTTGCCCTGCCGGCCATTGGTTTCCCGCTGGAGCGGGTGTTAAGGGGCAAAGAGGACCCCAATGGTGCGCGCAACGATATCAGCCGCATCGTCGGAGGCATCTGGGGCACCTTCGGCATCTTTGCCTGCACGGTGGCTGCCTTCACCCTTATCTACACTCAAGTGGGCACAAGCCTGTTTGGGCTCATTTCCGTACTCAATGGTTTGACTGCAGAAATCGTCCTTCTTTTTGGATTGGCGGAATGTGTCAGTGGGGTAGCGTTGAAAAACTGGATTATCAAGATTGCCGGTTTCGTGACCGGTATTGGCGGTCTCGCCATCCATTATTTGGTCCTTGACGGAATGGAACAACTGTTCATCTTCACGTTTGCAGGCCTGGTGTTGGTGGCCACCGGACTGATTGTCAAATCCCAATACAAGTAAATCCATGTTTCCGAAACTTGATCCGCTCCTGCACTCGGAACTGCGACTGGCTGTCATGTCCATCCTGGCTGGGGTAGAAGAAGCCGACTTCACCTATCTGAAAGAACAGACGGGAGCCACCGCCGGCAATCTAAGTGTGCAGATAGACAAACTGGCCGCCGCCGAATACATCACTGTGGAGAAGGGCTTCAAAGGCAAGATGCCCCGCACCACCTGCAAGATTACGGCCTCAGGTGCAGAAGCTTTCAGAGAATACGTCAAAGCCCTGAAAAAATACCTCGCGGCCGGGAAATAATCTATGTATCACCAAAGATAGTGGGTAGCACTCGTTTCCGAATGCTACCCACTATCAACTATACACTACCCACTATTACTTGGTCGCCAGACGGTAGGTGTCGCTGGCGATGACGTATTCTTCGTCGGTAGTGCAGACCACAACGGCCATCTTCGACTTGGGGGTGCTGAGGATGACATCCTCGCCCATGACGTTGTCGTTCTTGCTGAAGTCGATGTCGAGGCCAAGGCACTCGAGGCCTTCGAGGATGGGACGGCGCATGAACCAGGCATTCTCACCGATGCCGCCGGTGAAGAGCAGCAGGTCGCAGCCGCCCATCTCGGCCATATAGCCGCCGATGTAGCGCTTGACACGGAGGGCGAACATGTCGAAGGCGTAGGTGGCACGCTCGTCTCCGGCATCGCGGCCAGCGCGGATGTCGCGCATGTCCTGCTTGTCACCGCTAATGCCGATGAGACCGCTCTGCTTGTAGAGCAGTTTGGTCAAGGCCTTGCTGTCGTAGCCCTGATCCATGAGATAGAGCAGCACACCGGGGTCGACATCGCCGCAACGCGAGCCCATGATGAGGCCCTCAAGGGCGGTCATACCCATGGTGGTGTCGAAACTCTTGCCATGGTCAATGGCGGCGATGGAGGCACCGCTACCGAGGTGGCAGGAGATAATCTTCAAATCGTGCCAATCTTTCCCAATCATCTTGGCGGCCTTCTCGGCGACGAACTTGTGGCTGGTACCATGGAAGCCGTAGCGGCGGATACCATATTTCTCGTACATCTCATAGGGCAGACCATAGAGGAAGGTCTTGGGCGGCAGGGTGCTGTGGAAAGCGGTATCGAAGACCACGGCCTGCGGCACGCCAGGCAGCACTTCGCGCATAGCGTAGATACCGGCGAGGTTGCCGGGGGTGTGCAGCGGAGCGAGGTGCTCGAGGCTCTTGATCTGCTCAATGACTTTGTCTGTCACCAGGCAACTTTCTTTGAAGATTTCGCCACCATGGGCCACACGATTACCAACAGCACCAATCTCCTTAAGGTCCTTGATAACGCCAATCTTCGGGTCAGTGAGGGCGGCGAGGACAATCTTGATACCCTCGGTGTGGTTGGGGATAGGCTTCTGCTCGTAGTGCTTCTGGCCGTTCCATTTGTGGGTAAACTCACCCATTTCCAGACCGATGCGCTCCAGCAGACCCTTGGCCATCACCTGAGCATTGTTTGCCATGTCGACCAGCTGATACTTGATCGATGAACTTCCGCAGTTTAAAACTAAGATTTTCATTTTATTGTAACTATTTGATTATTATATTTCATACAAAAAAATCGGCTCGATAACGAATGGTCAAAGATACGAAAAAAAAATGAACATAAAGAAATTTTATCATTTTTCCACTTCAGCAGAGCCATTGACGAGGTATTGGCGACCGGTGGCGATTTCGCGGCAGAGCCAGCGGGTGCGGCGACGCTCGAGGGCTTCGAAGAGGAGTTCGGGCTTGCGCTTCAGACGAAAACTGTCGCCAGTCTTCAAGTCGTCGAGGGTCAGGATGTCGGGGTTGTAGTCAGCATCGTAGCGATGTAACGCAGCCTCAACCTGCTTGGCGACAGGATGCGACAGAGGGATGCGACGGGTGTAGTTCTTAAGGAGAGTCTGCACCTCAGCGGGGAAGAGGTCGGCATGAACGATAAGCAGCTGACGGTACTCCTCTTGCCATTCGTGACCATGAGGCTGGACAGAGTTGTACTTTAAATGTGTTTCCAAATGAGCTGCCTCATGGAGGAAAACCCAGAGAAAGAAGTAAGGGTTGAGGTCGCCGTTGATGCTGATTTCATGGAAAGGATGATCTTTATGAGGCCAACGATAGTCGCCCAGTTTGGATATCCGCTCAAGGGTGATGTGGAAATGAACCTTATGACGGAAGAGGTAGTCGTAAACTCTCTCCACCGCCTCGAGAGGCAGGTGATTACTGAGTATCCTGCGATATTGTTCTTCTGGTGTCAAAATGTAGGGCAGTCGCAGTCGCTGCGTTTATGTTTGTGCATGTTGACGCCACTGCTGCATGCCGAGAAGGCCACGCCGGCAACGAGCAGAAGGACCATCAGTCGAAATATTGTTTTCTTCTTCATATTTGCTATAACGGAGGAGAGTCCATATTATTGTTCTCCGTAGTCAAATCCAACTGCATTTTTCATTTTTCATTTTTCATTTTCAATTTTTTCGTATATTTGCATTTTATTTTAGTATCAATTATGAAACGTCTAAAGACACTTTCCATCGTGATACTCTTGGTGTTGTGTGGTTATAACGCACAATGTCAGGTGCAGGATTCTGTCGATGTGCTCGATTACGACATAGCGCTCGACCTCAGCGATGGTGTGCCTTTCCACGGCGAGGCGGTGGTGACGCTGCAGTTGCTGCGCCTCTGCGACAGCATCAGTCTCGACCTTATCGGCACCCTCGACTCGCTTGAGATGGGAGGCATTAGGAGTTCCGGACTCGGCGTTCATAATTCCAGAATTACCATACCCACATCGGGCATCGCCGCCCATCAGACCTTTACCCTGCGTTTATGGTACACCTGCTGGGGGTATGTGGAGAACTACGGCTGGGGCGGCATGCATATGGACAACAATGTCAGTTATAACCTCGGCGTAGGCTTTGAGACCAACCCCCATGTGATAGGACGTGCTTTCTTTCCCTGCCGCGATAATTTCCACGACAAGGCCACCTATACCTTGCGTATGAAAGCACGCACAGGATGGACTGCCGAATGTGGCGGTATCCGTCAGAGTGTGGACACCGACTCGGCAGGTTGCGAGCACTCGGTGTGGCGCATCAATCATCCCACACCTACCTACCTCGTCTCTGTGAGCCAGTCGAACTGGACCCGCATCTACGACACTATCCATTCAACTTATGGCGACTATCCGCTGACCCTCGGCTACCGCAACCGCTCGGAGACCAGTGTGCGGAGGGCTTTTGCCGAACTGGATTCTGTGGTGCCGATGTTTGAACGCTGCTTCGGCCCCTACCGTTGGGAACGCATTGGATATATCGCCACTGAGAAAGGCTCGATGGAGCATGTGAACAACATCGCCCTCGACCAACGCTTCATCGCCTCGATGAGTGAACCGGCACAGACGACCATCGCCCATGAGTTGGGGCATGCCTGGTTTGGCAATCTGGTGACCTGCGAGACCGAAGAGGACATGTGGATTAATGAGGGCGGCGCCTCCTTCACCAGCGAGGTGGCTATGGAGGCTGTCAGCGGCCGCACCGCCAGTGACGACTACTACCAACGTTATCTCGAAGAGGTGCTGCGCACCACTCATATCACCGACAATGGATACCGCGCCCTCACCCCTATGCCTCATGACTACACATATGGTTCTACCGTTTATAAAAAAGGCTGGATGGTGTGGCATTCGTTGCGTGGATACTTGGGCGACTCAGTGTTCTACGCCTCGCTGAACCGACTGATGGAACGCTGTGCCTTTGGAAATATCGACACTTACCGTCTCCGCGATTCGTTGAGTCTCTACTCTGGTGTCGACCTCACCGACTTCTTCGACTTCCATGTCTTAAGTCCCGGATTTGTCGACTATCGGGTAGAGTATTGGGGGAACTACGGATTTGAGGGCAATGTCTTCTGCATTCACCAACAGAGTGTGGGTACCACACAGTCTTTGGCATCCCATCGTGTGCCGGTGACTATTTTCTACTATAACGACGACGACCTGCTGGATTCCACTAAACGGTGGGTGGATTTTACTGGCTCCGGAACCAGCTTTAATATCGGAAATGACTATGACCTCGGTTTTACCCCCGCTTTCTGTGTGCTCGACCGCAACTATGAGATTTCCGATGCCGCCACTCTGAATGCGCTACAACTGACAAGTTATGCTGGCACCCAGACGTTGCCGTTGACACACTTGAAAGTAAGGGCAGCAGACTCGATACGCCATTATCCCAAATACCTCTATGCCGAGCACCACATGGCTCCTGCCATGGGCGAGATGCCCGAAGGAGTGGTGCGCCGCGCCAACCGCTACTGGATGCTACAGGGGCAATGGGATGTCATTGACAGCGTAAAGGGCTCCTTCCGCTTCGTGCGCGGAGCCTATTCCAACAGTTCCTACCCCAATCTCGACCGAGGTTTCTACACCAATGCGGCCACCGTTGACTCTCTGGGCCTGTTTTACCGCCACAACAGAGAGAGCTCTTGGCAACTCGTCTCACGCACTTACGAGGGCAACGCCAACGAAGGGTGGCTCGTGGCCGAGAATATCCTGCCGGGCGAATACACGCTGGCGGTGGTAGACTTCGAACGCCTCGCCATCGGCACTCATCACTCATCACTCATCACTCATCTCAACCTCTTTCCCAACCCTCTGGGTAAAGGGCAGCCCTTGACCATCGAGGTCGATACCGAGATGCCTTTCTCGGTCACCATTGTCGACACCGACGGTCGCACGGTGTGGCACCGCGACAGCTGCCGCAATGGGCAGTCCCTCTATCCGTCACTGCCCAAAGGCACCTACATCGTACAAATAGAAAACAAAAACATATCCATCCAATCGAAATTGATACAACTATGATGAAAATAAGAACCCTCGTTTTGGCCGTGTTGGCGGGACTCTCTCTCTCCGCCACGGCACAGTACACCCAACAGTTGGGAAGCAACAATGAGTTCATGCTCAAGGTGGAAGGTGGCTACGGCTTCTTTATGGGCAACGTAGGAAATGCTGGTGAGACCGGCTACAACCTCAACAAGTTCCACAGCATGGCCAACGCCAACGTGATGGCAGGCGTGAACATCAGCCAGGACTGGTTCCTTGGTGGTGGTGCTGGATTCAACTACTTCCTCAGCCCCAATCAAGCGGAAGCCGAGTCATACATGGGAGCCAATGTCTTCGTCGACATGGATTTCCGACCCATCTGGAAAGCCATCATGGGTGTCGACTACCAACCCACTTCCATTAAGTTTGCTCCACTGCTCGGTGTCCGCGCCGGCGGCAGCATGCTCTTCGCCAACGAGACTCTCTTCTCTCCTCTGGCCGAGGTCTATGCCGGATTGAACTGGTATTACTGGTATCACTTCCACGGCATGCGCAACATGTCCCGCAATTGGCACAGCTTTTATATCACCCTTGGTGTGGCTTACATGCAGCAAACGGTGTTTCTGCCGATTCGGTTGGGTTGGAGATGGTAAAAACGAAATAACGTCATAACGTTATAACGAAGATAATATGCAATCTACCAGACAAAATAAGATTTGCCGACTGATACAGCAGGACATGGGCGACATCTTCCTCCGCGAGATGAAGTCTGTCCTCGGTCCTTCTCTCATTACAGTCACAGGTGTTCGTATCACTCCCGACCTCTCCATCGCCCGCATCCATGTCTCCATCATGGTCATTGGTGAGGGTACGCCGGAGAGCATACTGGCACTTATCCGGGAGAACACCCCCGACCTGCGGCGCCGTCTCGGCCTCCGCGAAGGCAAACAACTACGCATCATTCCCCACCTTGAATTCTACCTCGATGACTCCCTCGACTACATCGAGAACATCGAGCGCTTACTCAAACAATAACTCATTAACACATTCACGCATTGAAAATCGAAGGCCTCATCGCTGTACGCTATCTTTTTTCCCGCAAACAGCGGTCGGTGGTCAACGTCATCTCGTGGATTTCCCTTGTAGGTCTGATGGTGAGTACCACAGCCCTCATCGTCGTCCTCTCTGTCTACAACGGCATCGGTGACATCACCAAACAACTTTTCGGTACCTTCGACCCCGAACTCTCAATCGAACCTACTCAAGGCAAAACTTTCCATTTTTCCGGCAGTGAACTCCAGAGTCTTCGCTCCACCGAAGGAATCGGCAATGTCTCATGCCTTGTCTGTGAGACGGCTTGGATCACCTATGGACAGAATCAGGCTATCGTCAAACTCCGCGGTGTCGACGAATATTATGCCGCTGTCACCGGTATTGACACACTCCTCAACTGGGGAGATTACTATCTTGCCCCCAATCAAATCCCTATCGATTCCCATGGACTTTGGGAGGAGGACATCTCCACCCTTATCGTTGGTGGCCAAATCTTCCACGATCTCGCCATGTCGATTCCTGCCGATGTTCCAGCAGCTATTCATATCCCCAAGCGCGGCACCACTGCCATGGGAAACACTATGGACGAGGCCTTCAATATCGGTTACGCCTATCCTGTGGCAAACTTCTTCATCCAGCAGGATATCGACCGACAGTATGTCATCACCGACATTGACTTTGTCCGCCAGTTGATGTGCTACGACTTTGACGAGTACACCTCCCTGGCCATCAAACTCAACCCCGGTGCCAACCTCGACAAAATCAAAAAGAAAATCAACTCTTATCTCATAACTCATAACTCTAATCTGATAATCAAGGACCGCTACGACCAACAGCCCCTTTACTATAAGATTTACCGCACCGAGCGTCTCGGCATCTATCTCATCCTCTCTCTCATCATCCTCATCTCTACCCTTAGCCTAGTAGCCTCGCTGTCGTTGCTTATCCTCAACAAGCGGGACGACATCTTCATGCTACGCAGCATGGGTATGGAGCGTCGCAACATTCGGCGTGCGTTCCTCCTCGAAGGCCTTCTTATCTGCGCCATTGCCGTCGTCGCAGGTCTGTTATTAGGGTTTCTTATCTGTTTCCTCCAGCAGCAGTTCGGCATCATCGGTATGGGAGACGGTAATTTCGTCGTCAGTTCCTTCCCCGTCTCTATGCGTGCCATCGACTTCCTCATCACCTTCCTCCTCGTAATGGCCATCAGCACTTTCTCCGTTGGACTCACTGTCCGTCGGGCACGAATATAACATAGAATAAAAAGACTCAAACAATCAAACAATCAAGCAATGAACAAAGATATCGTTTGCAGCGGCATACGCCCCACCGGCAACCTTCACCTCGGCAACTATTTCGGTGCCCTTCGCAACTTTGTGAAGATGCAGGACGAATACGACTGCTATTTCTTCATCGCTGACTACCACTCGCTGACCACGCATCCCACGCCCGGCAGCATCTATGGTGATGCCAGTAAGATTATGGCTGCCTATCTCGCCGCGGGACTCGACCCCGAGAAAGCCACCATCTACCTCCAGAGCGATCTTCCCGAAACTATCGAGCTCTACCTCTTCTTCAATATGAACGCCTACCTCGGCGAACTCGAGCGTGTCACCTCCTTCAAAGACAAGGTACGTCAGAACCCCAACAACGTCAACGCAGGTCTCCTCACCTACCCCACCCTTATGGCCGCCGACATCCTCATCCACAAGGCCACCAAGGTTCCCGTGGGCAAGGATCAGGAACAGCATCTCGAGATGACCCGTACTTTCGCCCAGCGCTTCAACAACATGTACGGCAGCGAGGTTTTCCCCTTGCCGCAGGCTATTGGCTCCGCCACAGGATTGGTGAAGATTCCCGCCCTCAACGGTGCTGGTAAGATGGGCAAGAGCGAGGGAGAAGCCTCCACCATCTTCCTCACTGATGAACCTTCGGTGATTCGCAAGAAAATCATGAAAGCCAAGAGTGACAGCGGTCCCACGGAGATGAACCAAAAGAAACCTGAGGAAATCGAGAACCTCTTCTCGCTCCTCAAAGCCGTCTCCACACCCGATACGGTGGAATACTTCGATGACCTCTATAACCGCTGCCAGATTCGCTACGGCGACCTCAAGAAACAGCTCGCCGAAGATATGGTGAACTTTGTCGAGCCCATGCGTCAGCGCATCCTCGAGATTGGTGCCGACCAACAGGCCCTGCAGCGCATCTTTGACCGTGGACGCGACAAAGCACGCGAGAGTGCGCAGAAAACCCTTGCTGAAGTGCGCCGCGTCATCGGCTACCGCAACTGATCAGACAGATGACAAAAAAAAAACCGCTCAAATGAGCGGTTTTCTTTTTTTGTTGCTTTCGCTATTATTCGGCGATGGTAGCAGTCTCCTCAGCAACAGCCTCGACAGCGGTGGTGTCGGCAGCAGCAGCAGCCTCAGCGGCGGCCTGAGCCTCAGCCTCAACCTTGGCGATGGAATCAGCCTTAGCAGCGGAATCGATAGAATCCTGGTTGGTGGTGTTGGTGCTGCAAGCGGCGAAACCAAACATGCTAACGATAGCGAGAGTAAAGATAACTTTCTTCATTTTTAATTTAATTTTTAATGGTTTATAATTTTTTTACTTTTTTCTCTTTGAAAACGGGTGCAAAAGTACAACATATTCCAAAAGTGTTAAAAAATAAAATTAAAATAATTCTTAAAATTTATACAATATGCTGATTTTCAACTTTAAAAAATTCCACATTTATGGTTATTATACTCTTTTTCACCCTGTTTTTTTATCTTTTTTGAGTCTGAAAAAGGTAAAAATCGGGCCTCTTCCAATGGGGAAAAGGCCCGTTTTTTACCTTATATATAATGTATAAAGAGTCAATCATTACGGCAGGGGGACCAGATTGCTGAAGCCCATAAAGGCCATAGCCAAAATACCGGCGGTGACCAGCGCAATGGGCACACCTTTCATTCCCTTGGGGGTGCCGGTCAGTTCAAGCTGTTCGCGGATGCCTGCGAAGATAACCAGCGCGAGGGTAAAGCCCACCGCGATGCTGGCAGAATAGATGATGCTCTCGAGGAGCGTCATATTCTTCTGAATCACCAAGATGGCCACGCCAAGAACGGCGCAGTTGGTGGTGATTAGCGGCAGGAACACTCCCAGTGCCTGATAAAGGGCCGGGGCGATTTTCTTCAGCACAATCTCGACCATCTGCACAAGGGCGGCGATAACGAGGATATAGGCGATGGTCTGCATGTACTGCAGATTGAGGGGCACAAGGACGTACTGCATGATGAGGTAGGTCACCAAGGTGGCCAGCAGCATCACGAAGAGTACGGCACCACCCATGCCGACAGAACTTTTCACATCCTTCGACACACCCAGGAAGGGGCAGATGCCGAGGAACTGAGCCAGCACCACGTTATTCACGAAGATGGCTCCGATGATAAGGGCGAATATCGAGATACTCATTTCTTAATGCGTTATTTCGTTATTATGTAGTTGCTCTATTTCGAACTGCAAAAATACACACTTTTTCTGAACTGACCAAAATTTTTTTCTTTAAACGTTAAACGTTCTGCCTGGATCCATAGGAAACACGGCCTGCGACCAACGTGGAGCAAACCAGTAAACGTTACTATTCCACCCATCCCAGGACATCGCCTTTCTTTACCATCTGGCCTTGTTTGGCGCAGGTGTCGACAATCTTTCCGCCCTTGAGTGCCATGAGTGGCATCAGGGCGTAGGAAGCCTCGATATGGGCGATGGTGGCGCCTTCTTTCACCTCGGTGCCGGGAGCCGGTGGCGTGCTTTGGTCGTCGAAGTTGACCTCCCACAGCAGACGGCCCGTAGCGTCAGCCACGATGGGAGTGGCGTTGGGATGTTTGGGAGTGATGTAGTTAAGGGCGATACTCTCGGCGGTAGCAGGAGCCTTGGGAGCGTCCTTCTCGGCGCGCAGCTGGGCGACCTCCTTGTTGAAGCGTTCCTTGGCGATACCCGACTTGTAGTCGCGGTACTGACGGTCGTGCATAGCCAGCTCGAAGAGTTCTTCGTCGTCCTCACCGCGGTCCCAGCCGTTCTCCTCCATCTCCTTGATGTATTCGGGCAGTGCATCGGGGTAGGCATCCTGCGGGTTGCCGTCATAGAACTCCATATTGTTCTGCTTGGCGAGCTCGATGATTTCGGGAGCCAAGGGGCCAGGCAGCTTGCCGGCGCGACCGAGGATCATGCTCCAGCTGTCCTTGTCTATCTGGCTGAAGCGCGGTTTACCCTGAGCCATCGACAGCAGGTTCATCACAGCGATATTCTTGGTGTATTGGCTGAAGGGGGTCACTAACGGGGGATACCCCAGCATGGGCCAGATATGCTCCACTTCCTGGAAGAGCTGCACTGTGAGCTCCTCGAAGCTCACCTCGGGCTTACCGTTCTTCTTGAGTGCCATATTGATGGCACCATGCACACCACGGAGGTCGCTCATCATCGAGCCCATCATACCGCCAGGCAATCCGCATCCCACGAGTAGCGAGGTGCTCACGCGGTTGCCGGGATTGATATAGAGGCCGAGGAAGTCGTCGATAAACTCCTGCGTCAGCTTGCGAGCCTCCATATAGGCGTCCATATTGATGTCCTTCACTAAGAATCCGGCATCCTTCAGCATGGCCTGCACGCTGATCACATCGGGATGCACCATGCCCCACGACAGAGGTTCCATAGCGCAATCGATGACATCGGCACCTGCCTGAGCCACCGTGAGGGTGGAGGCCATCGAGAGACCGGGGCCTGTATGGCCGTGATACTGCACTTTGATATGGGGATACTTGGTCTTGATTTCGTGCACTAGACGGCCGAGGGTAGCGGGACGCCCCACACCGGCCATATCCTTCAGACAAATCTCATCGGCACCAAACCCAACGAGCTTATCGACAATGTACATATAGTACTCCACCGTGTGGACAGGCGAGTGGGTGATGCTGAGGGCGGCCTGACTGATCATACCGGCCTCTTTGGCGTACTTCACGCTGAGTTCGAGGTTGCGGGGGTCATTCAATCCACAGAACGAGCGCATGATATTCACACCCTGGGCTTTCTTCACCTTGGGCATCAACTGGCGCACATCCTTCGGCACACCGTACATGCGCAAACCATTAAGGGCGCGCTCCAACATGTGGGTTTGGATACCGGCCTTGTTGAAGGCTTTCGTCCAGGCACGGACGGCCTTGTTGGGGTTCTCGCCGTACATCAGGTTCACCTGCTCGAAAGCACCGCCGTTAGTCTCGATGCGATCGAAACAACCCATGTCGACAATCACGGGAGCAATGCGCTCCAACTGATCCACACGGGGCTGGTATTTGCCCGACGACTGCCACATGTCTCGGTAAACCAAACTGAATTGTATCTCTTTGTTCATCTTATAACCTATTGAATAAAAAAACAATACCCCATTTTAACATAAAAATGGGGGAATGCAAATATACAAACTTTTTTATAAAATAAGTATTTCCTAAAATAATTTTATGTATTTTTGCAGTTTTAAATCGGAAACAGATGGCAGAGAAAGGGCAATACACCTACGACTATCCCCGGCCAATGCTGACGGCCGACTGTGTGGTGCTCAACGACCGCAACGAAATCCTCTTAGTGAAGCGTGGTAACGAACCCTTCAAAGGTTGCTGGGCATTGCCCGGAGGCTTCATGGAGATGGACGAGACCATTGAACGCTGCGCCGTGCGCGAGCTGGAGGAGGAGACGAGCCTCAAGGTCTCGGAGCAAGATATCCACCTGATTGGCGTCTACAGCGCTCCCGACCGCGACCCGCGAGGCCGCACGGTGACCGCAGCATTTTCTCTGACACTCAGTCACTCAGATACTCAGTCACTTTCTATCACAGCGGGCGACGATGCCGCCGAAGTGCACTGGTGGCCCCTCAACGCGCTGCCGCCCTTGGCCTTCGACCACGCCCAGATTGTGTCAGACGGGGTAAGTTACATCCCGGTGAATTTGCCCACAAACAGTATCACGTCCGACGAGGCTTCGCGGATAAGATAGACAAACGGGTGATCGGCGTGGAATATAATTGGCGGAACGGGCTCTTCGTCGGACGTAGACAGACAAAACACCTCTACTTCTGTCACCGCGGCGGCTTCAGATCCATTCTCGTTGACCTTGATATGTGCTTTCTGTAGCATGTTGCTTATAAAGACATCCCGATTGCACATGTTCCGTATTTCGGCCTGAGACCCATCAAAAGCACGGATAATCCCCATCTTTTCGAGGGTTCCTATCAGGTCTTCGGTTGTTGATTCGGTTTCAAAACGCGGCATCTTGAGGTCAATATTGCGGTGCGTCATGTGCGAAAGGAACGATGTGCCCTCTTTGGCCAGATAGTCAATCACATCGCTGACACTCTTCCCCTTCTTGGGCAGCAGTACAGTCATGCTCCACTTCTTGTTCCCGTAGGGGAGATCCACCGCCGCAAACACTTTGTTTTTCATATAGCGGTATTCCTCCCATTGTTGCATCAAGGGCATCTTTTCTGGGCCGTTCCCAGTAGTGAAAGTTCCCGTCTCCGTATAACATTCCTCGAACGGGTTGGCCCAAGCGGCTTTGAAATAGATGGCGTTGAGCAGATAGGACTCAGCCTCCGGATTCACCTTGTTGAGAATTCTTGGTATCAAGCCGTTGGTCTTGCTATTGCACCAACCATTGATGCGGTCGAGGGTTTTCGGCGACGAAAAGTCGAGTGATTCGGCATGGGCACCATAATAACCCTTCATGTCCTGCTGGAATTGTTTTTTCAGAGTGTAGTTTTTGTTCACATAAATGGCGTTAGCGATGTGTATCTGCACACGTGTGTCCACCTTGGGCAAGCCGTCAATCAACGATTTGCAGAAATCGTTTACCTCCTTTATCTCCCCGTCGCCAAACCCCAGGGTATGCTGCAACTCCGTTCGGGTGGTACCCTCGGAGGCATCGTTCACCATGCCGAGCACATAGGTGATGCTCAAGGGAGAATAGACAAAACTCGTGCCACTTTTGTCGGCATCGTTTACCATTTTCAGGAATTTGAGGGTAAAAGCATTGTTGTCAGCCACAAAATTCTTCTGCTGGTCCGTCAGGGTAACATCGACTGGAGTGCTGGCAAAATCTTCTTCTTGAATCAACTCTTCTTCTGCGGAAACAACCGGCTTGTTGACTGTAGTTGTGCATGATACCATTTGCATGCCGATTATCCCAAAGAGGGTCAAAATAACAAGTGCCTGTTTCATAATAACGAGTTTGTTCGACAAATATTTATTTCTAACTGTAAAATACGGATTTAGAGTTCGCGGAGGATTTCGGGATAGGAGATAGCGGCAAGATATTCGTAAGCGCCTTCGGTACGAAGGAGGTCTTCTGGTGCATGGGCGTCGGTGCTGACGAGGACGGGGATGCGGAGGTTTTTCATCTCCTGGATGAGCCACTTGGCGGGGTAGTAGTCGGCGTGGCGACCTTTGTAGATGCCGCGGGTGTTGATTTCGCAGATGAGATTCAGTTCTTTGATGAGGTGGATGGTCTCGAGGGCGAGGTCGCGGTACCAGGGCTCGTCCTCAGTAAAATAGCGGTCGCGGTTGTGCATCACTATCTTGTCAGGGTGGCCGACGATGGTGGGGTGGTTCTTCTCCAGCATGGCGTTTTGTTGGTGGAAATAGGCACGGACAGCGCGGCGGATGTCGCCGTTGAAGAGTCGGAAGAGGCCGTCGTCGTAGCGCTCCCAGCGAGGCCCGTCGATGAACCACAAATTCTCGTCCCCCTGCGGCGTATTGCTGGCGGGGATGAGATGGACGCTGCCAATGGTGTACTCGAGTTGGCCTTGTTCTATCAGTGAGGAAAAATCCTCGAGCATACCGGGAACATAGTCCATTTCAAGGCCTAGATAGATTTTGATGCGGTCGGCATATTCCGTCTTGAGGGCACGGATTTCGTTGCAGTAACCTTCGTAGTCGGTGATAGAGAAAGTGTTCTCGAAGGGCAGCGGACAGTGACCAGTGAATCCCAAGGCAGTGAACCCATGGGCGATGGCGAATTCCACCATCTCGCGCGGCGTGGCCTTTCCGTCGCAGTAGCTGCTATGGGTATGATAGTTGATTTTCATAAACGATAGCCTAACCTTAGGACCAGCATCAAGGGGTTGATTGTACCGGCACTAAATCCGGCACTCCCGTTGGAGGTGACACTCGGGGTGAGATAGGCGGCAGCAGTGGTTATCTCATAGTCCTCGTAGCCCTCCAGATTGAATTTCCCCAGGTAGAGGAATCCAAAATCGACGAGCCAGTGTTCTTCCATCACCATGCCGACGGCAATGCGGAAGGCCAATCCCGGGGTGCTGTAGAAATGGTCCGTATAGCTATAGTCGGTCAGGTTATCCCAGGGACCTATTGTAAACGGCGCGGAAGCCCCTCTCAGCTCGCCGCTGCGGTCGTTGATCCATCGCAGGGCGATACCCAACTGGGCCTCGAAGTAGGCTTTGAAATTGCCGCCGATAGATTCTTCGTGGTGAAGTCCGGCGAGGATGGGCATATTCATGAAACTGGGGTTGGTGAATTCTGCTTTTTGGAAGACATTGGAGGCTTCGACCTGCAAGTTGTGGATATTATTCCTGACAGAGGTATTGACAAAGGAGTAGAGGAAATCAACACTTAGGAGGAGTGAGGTTTTGCCATTGCCTAGTGGTTTGAGATAGGAGATGCCGAGGTCAAAGCCTAGGCCGGCACCACCCTTGTTGCTATTGGGAGAGATAAGCGCCCAGTCGTTGTTTTTAATGTCCACATCGCCGAAGTCTCCTATGGCATAGCTTCCTCCCAAAAAGAATGACCAGTTTGACTTTTGTGCTGAAGCGGAGGAAAAGAGTGAAGAATGAAAGGTGAGAATCAAGCTTGCGACAGCAAAGAAATGAATCGCTTTTTTCATGGATGAATATAGTTTTAGTCGATTAAAAAGCATAGGTCATACTGAGGGAGAGGCGGAGGTTGCCCACGGGGTCGGAATAGCCGGCACGGGTGTATTCGGCTTCGCCGGTGAAAGAGAGGCCATTGCCGGTGGTATAGGTGAGGCGTGGCTGGATGCGCCAGAGATACTCAATATCGTGACCGCGACCGAAGCAGTTGGCATACGTGGTGTTGCCGTAGTCGAGGTTCTTGGCGAAGCCCATGAAGAGGCCGGGACGCCATTTGCCACTACTGCGTTCCACATCGACCCACACTGTGTTGAAGTGCCAGTCTTCGAAGGTGCTGTCGGCCAGCATCAGATAGCCACCCAGCGAGCAGCCCTCGTAGAGGCTGTTGTTGAGCAGCGTCTGTGCTTTGACGGTAACGTTCTTGCCGGTGTATTTGCCGAAAAGACTCCAAGATAAGGAACTGTAAAGATCTCCCTTAGGATCGGGCACAATGGGTTGGATGGTCTTAATGTTGGCAGCGGCGCCGAAGAAGAATCTGTCGATGACGAATCGCAACTGGGCATTAAGTTCGGGTATGAGGCTGTGACGGGCAAACTGGGTGCTGGAGGTTGCAGTGCCATTGAGAAGACCCTGGCTCATGTTGTCAAGTTGCCATGAGGCAGCAGCCACAGCTTCAAAGCCGAGGAGGTAATACTCGTAGCGCACCTGCGGCTGACGGGCATAGCAGTGGAATGGGGCTCCCATGTTCAAGGGGTTGGTCATCGGCATAATCTCGTGGATGACCATGGGGTACCAGTATTGTCCAGCCAGCAGGCGGTGTCTCTGAACAAGGATTTTGATGTTCTCGCCTTTTGTCACATACCTTTCCCAAGTCATGTCAATGTAGGCATGTCTCAAGCGCAGGTCATTGATGGTAGCGTTGGTGCTACCGGTGAAGTCGCCCTCGATATAGGCGCTGGTTTTAGCTCCCAACATCTCGGGACCTGTGATGCGGAGTCCGAGGCGGGCAGTGATGGCCAACATATTGGCCTGCCAGCCATCATTGAGGTCGTTGCCGAGACTGTCTTTTAGGATGGGTTTAGGGTAAAAGAGCATCATATCCTCACGACCACCCACCACGCTGCGGCTATCGGCATAATAGTGGGGATTGACGAAGCCGTGAAAGTCGAAGGAGAATGGGCTCTGCGCCTCAAGTTGAAGTAGTTGAACTAGTAGGACTATGAATACTAAAACTTTTTTCATTTCTTGCTTCCTCCGGCCAGTGCGAGAATGAGTCCAAGCGCGACACCCAGGAGGGCGGCGAAGAGCACTTGGAAGGTGGGGGGCAGGATGAAGGTGATGGTGTGCATCGGGAACCAGAAGAGGGGGATAGTCTTCTTGATGACGAGGTTCCACTGGATGTCCCAGTTGACCTTCTTGCTCATAATCTCGCGCATCTTCATGGGGCGAAGGAGGCCCGCCACAGTGCCACCGTTATCGGTAATGTGGATGTCGGTGCACTTATGGAAGGTCATCATTACGGGGGCAAAGATGCTGTTCATCAGCACCGAGACGGCGAAGGCGATGCCGAACTTGCCCCAAGTGAAGTCAGGGGCGTTGAAGATGGCGGCCAGCGACCCTTTCTCGCAACCACCCACGGTCTCGAGGAAAGCGGGAACTCCGACCTTGAAGATGACCATCGACATAGCGATGGCCATACCGAGGAAACCCCAGACAATCATACGGGGAGCCACACCGAAGCCCTTCTCGTTATAGACACCCTTGCGGATGCGAAGAGCCAGCATCTCGCCGAGGGTGGCGAGGATGGCGAACTTGAAGAAGGCCATGATGTAGGGATGCGAAGCGGTAGCCTCACAGAACCAGGCGAAGAATCCCGTGGCGGGGATGAAGAAGGGCGCCAGCACTACGATGACGCAAAGAATGAGTATCCAATCTGCTTTTTTCATCATTCTTTAAACTTTAAACATTACTAAAAACTATACGTGGCACCATCTTTACCGTCTTTGACGGTGACGCCGGCTTCCTTGAGGGCGTCGCGAATCTTGTCGCTGGTAGCCCAGTCTTTGTTGGCTTTAGCGGTGGCGCGGATGTCGAGGATGATGTGCATCAATCCATCGATAAGGGCAGTATTGTCGCTAGCGGCCTCGTCCTTCATACCGAGCACTTCGAAGAGGAAGGTGTCGAAGATCCACTTCAGCTCGTCGATGTCGGCTTGCGAAAGCTTCTGCTTGCCATCGGCAGCGCTGTTGATGATCTTGGCGGCCTCGAAGAGGTGGGAAATAACCGTCGGGGTAGCGAAGTCGTCGTTCATGGCGTCGTAGCAGCGCTGACGGAGGTCGGAAACTCCAGAGATTCCGGATTCTCCAGAAGTTCCGGTGAGGCGCGATAGCGCTTTATAGGCTTCCATGAGCTTGGAGAAGCCTTTTTCAGCGGCCTGGAGGGCTTCGTTGCTGAAGTCAACGGTGCTGCGGTAGTGAGCCTGGAGGATGAAAAAGCGGATGGTCATGGGAGAGTAGGGTTGCTCAAGCATCTCCTTGCCATCCTTGTCCTTGTGGCTGCCGGTAAAGAACTCGTCGAGGGTGATGAAGTTGCCCAGCGACTTGCCCATCTTCTGTCCGTTGATGGTAATCATGTTGTTATGCATCCAATAACGGCAGGGGGCGTGACCCGTAGAGGCAACGCACTGTGCTATCTCACTTTCGTGGTGAGGGAAGACGAGGTCCATGCCGCCGCCGTGGATATCGAAGGGCGAGCCGAGGTATTTGGCGCCCATGGCGGTGCACTCGGCGTGCCAGCCGGGAAAGCCGTCGCTCCAGGGCGAGGACCAGCGCATGATATGCTCAGGGGCGGCTTTCTTCCAGAGGGCGAAGTCGCCACTGAAATGTTTCTCGTCCTGTCCATCGAGCTCGCGTGTAGTGGCGATCATCTCATCAATGACACGGCCGCTGAGCTGGCCATATTTGTGGGTGTTCTCCTGGTATTTGCGCACGTCGAAATAGACGCTACCGTTGGAGACATAGGCGTAGCCAGCGTCGAGGATGCTCTGCACGAGGGCTATCTGCTCCATGATGTGGCCAGAGGCGTGAGGCTCGATACTGGGGGGCAGCACGTTGAGGCGCTCCATGGCGGCATGGTAGCGGTTGGTGTAGTACTGCGCCACCTCCATGGGCTCGAGCTGCTCGAGGCGGGCCTTCTTGGCAATCTTGTCCTCACCCTCATCGGCATCGTGCTCCAGGTGTCCCACGTCGGTGATATTGCGCACATAGCGCACCTTGTAGCCGAGGTGGCTAAGGTAGCGATAGACCACATCAAAGGTGATGGCGGGACGCGCGTGACCCAGATGGCCGTCGCCGTAAACGGTGGGGCCACAGACATACATGCCCACACGGCCCTCGGTAATCGGCTTGAAGAGTTCCTTCTGCCGACTTAAAGTATTGTATATTAAAAGATTCTGTTCCATAGTTCTATACTATTGAGGTGCAAAAATACGAAAAAAAATCTGATGTTTGAAAAACTTTTTGTACTTTTGCAATATGATTTTGGCCTTATAAACCCTTTAAACCTTTAACTTTTAACCCTTTTAAACTCCACATATGATTGCACTCAGTTTCGACACAGAAGAGTTTGATGTACCCCGCGAACACGGTGTCGAATGGGACACACTGAAAGAAGGCATGGAGGTATCGGTATACGGTATCAACCGCATTCTCGACTGCCTCAAAGAGTGTGGGGTGAAGGCCACTTTCTTCTGTACCACGAATTTTGCGCAGCATGCGCCCGAGGCGATTGAACGCGTCATCACCGAAGGACATGAGATTGCGGCTCACGGATGCGATCATTGGAATCCCCAGCCTTCCGACTTGGCCGAAAGCAAGCGTGTGTTGGAATCGCTGACAGGACTCAACGTCAAAGGCTACCGCCAACCTCGTATGTTCCCTCTTGACCTTGCTGAACTCAAGAGGAATGGCTACCTCTACAACGCTTCTCTCAACCCCTGCTTCATCCCGGGACGCTACATGCACTTGTCCACACCCCGAACCTGCTTCACCGAAGAAGGATTGGTGCAGATTCCCGCATCGGTATCACCGTTCCTGAGACTTCCCATGTTCTGGCTGACACTTCATAACTTTCCGTTATGGTACTACAAGCGGTTGAGCCGACGTATCCTGAAGCATGACGGCTATTTCAACACCTATTTCCATCCATGGGAGTTCTATCCACTGGGGGAACATCCAGAATTCAAACTCCCCTACATCATACGTCGCAATGCCGGACAGGGAATGTACCATCGGCTACGCGAATTGATTGTCGACCTAAAGAGCAACGAAACTGTCTTCTGCACCTACAGTGAACTGGCCGACGCCTATCTGAAAGGTTCCATCCCAACCCAAAAGAGTACTAAATCATGAAAAAAGTCACTATTCTAGTTCCCTGTCATAATGAAGAAGAGTCTCTGCCTCTCCTCTACAACACCGTCTCAAACTTAATGGACAACGACCCCAAGTGGAGGGAATATGCTTGGGAGCTGCTTTTGGTCGACGACGGGAGCAGCGACAAGACCATTGAAGTAATGAAGTCGCTATACGAGAAAGACGACCGGGTAAGTTATATCGAACTTTCCCGCAACTTCGGGAAAGAGAGCGCCATGTTTGCCGGCCTTAACTATGCCCAAGGCGACTGCGTAGTCATCATGGATGCCGACCTGCAACACCCGCCCCACGTCATCTCCGAGATGCTGCAGAAATGGGAGGAAGGCTATGAAGATGTCTACGGCAAGCGGGTGACCCGTGGGAAAGAGAGCTGGATGAAGAAGCACCTCACCTTGTTTTACTACAAACTCCTGCAGAAATTTGTCCGCTACGAGATGCTCCCCAATGTGGGCGACTTCCGCCTGCTGGACAAAAAATGTGTAGAGGCACTCAAAGAGATGAAAGAGTCCGAACGCTACACCAAAGGACTCTTCTGTTTCATGGGGTTCAAGAAGATAGGCGTTGAATTCGAAACCCAAGAGAGAGTGGCCGGCCAATCGTCATGGAGTACAGGACAATTGTTCAAACTGGCCATCGAGGGTATGGTATCTTTCACCACAATTCCCCTAAAGTTTGCCACTATGCTCGGAATTCTCGTCTCTTCTGGTGCTTTCATCTATATGATGGTCGTTCTTTTCAAGACCATCTTCTTTGGAGAAGTAGTTCCCGGCTATCCCACGCTGATTATCATCATACTTTTCCTGAGCGGTGTCCAGCTGCTTACGGTAGGCATCCTTGGAGAATATATCGGAAGGATATACATCGAAACCAAAAAAAGACCGGCCTACATCATCAGAGAATACAAGAAACAGGAAAAGGAATATGAGAACTGAGAAGATAAAAGCCTTCTTCACTAATCCTGTAAATGTCTACATTCTAGGATTGGTGTTGGGATTGCTGGCCACAGCGATGGAATTGGCACACAACCGGGCAGCCAACCTAATGGTCTACCGTGATGCCACCCAGCAGTTCTGGCTGGGGGTCTCTGCTTATACCGACGAATTCACTGCACAACACGGCCGTTTCTTCCTCTATACGCCTGTCTTCAACATCCTTTTCACCCCCTTTGCATTTCTTCCAACTTGGCTCTGCGGCCTGTTGTGGAACACCCTCAACTATACCCTACTTTTCATCGCTATCAAGAAACTCCCCTGTAAACTCAACAACCACTCTGCTCAAATCACGCTCTATCTACTGCCACTCATCCTCGTCAGCCTTTTCTGTTTCCAGTATAACCTGGTGGTTTGCTACCTATTCGTTTGGGCATTCATCCTGCTCGAAAAAGACCGTCCTTTCTGGGCAGTGTTGCTCATCATGATTTCCGCCACCACAAAAATCTATGGAATCATCGAGATAGGGTTGCTCTTCTGCTATCCCAAAATGTGGCGCAACATAGGATATGCAGCCCTTTGCGGCATCGGACTTTTGGCGTTGCCTGTTCTGATGACTGGCGTCGACGGGCTCGTTCCCTGGTATACCGAGTGGTTCAATGCCCTCACCACCCATCACGACAACACGGGGAACTATCCCTCGCTGATCTATGCCATTCCAGGCATCCTGCCTCACATGCGCCTTTTCCAAGCTTTCTTCCTGCTACTCCTCGTCGTCCTCTTCTTCTTTCTCCGGAGCCACTGGAACGATTTCCTCTTACGTGTTCAGGTCCTAGGGATACTGATGGGCTACATCGTCCTCTTCAGCGAGGCCACAGAGACCCACACCTATGTGATAGCATTGACGGGATACCTGATGTGTTGGTATGTCTGGGAAAAGCACACTCTATTCGACAAAATAATGTTATGGGTGGTCTTCGTACTAGTGTGCATCGTCCCCATCGACCTGCTGTGTCCCGATGCAGTGCATCAACTGTTGAACAAGACATTCTACCTAAACGTCTTCAGCTTCACCGTGGTGTGGCTCACCATGATTTGGAAAACAATAGCCTACATCCACCCGCAATATAATTAGGCAGAATGCGTTATGTATACGACACTTTTATTGACGACAATATGAAACGACTGATTCTTCTCCTAATGCTGGCAGCAACGACGACTGTGCCGGCGTGTACCAACCTTATCGTTTCGAAAGGGGCCTCTTCTGACGGCAGCACCTTCATCACCTATGCCGCTGATAGCCATGTGCGTTACGGGCAGCTGCGCTATTGCGCTGCTGCCGACCACAAGCCCGGCGAGATGCTGAAACTCTACAACTACGGCTCGCTGAAATTCCAAATAGAGATACCACAGCCGGCACATACCTACCAAGTGGTGGGCTTCATCAACGAGCACCAGTTAGCCATGGGCGAGACCACCTGGGGTGGCCGCAAAGAGCTGGCGCACGGCTCCGGAGTGGGCATCGACTACGGAAATCTCATCTATGTCACCCTGCAGCGCGCCAGCAACTGCCGCGAGGCCATCAAGGTGATGCATGAATTGGTAAGCACATACGGCTTTAGCGACGGCGGCGAGAGTTTCTCCCTCGCTGACCCCGACGAGGTGTGGATCTTCGAAATCATCAACAAGGGCGACGAGAAGGGCGCCGTGTGGGTGGCTCGTCGCGTGCCCGACGGTTACATCTGCGGCCACGCCAACCAGGCTCGCATCACTACCTTCCCCAAGGAACCTTTCAAATGGAACAAGAAAGGTCCGCATCACGCCATCAGCAGCAAGCATATCGAACATATCTTCGAGCCAGAGGTAGAGTGCGTCTACAGCGAAGATGTGTTCACTTTCGCACAGAAAAATGGGTTCTACACGGAAATACCGCATGAAAATGTTAGAATAAAGACTAAAGACCCCGCCCCCTTCTTCTCCTTCGCCGACACCTACAACCCGCTGACCTTTTCGGGTCTCCGTGCCTGTGAGGCGCGCGTATATGCGATGTTCAACCGCTGTGCAGACGATATGAAACGCTACGAGGCTTTCGCCATGGGTGATGCCACCGCCGAGCGACTGCCCCTTTGGGTGAAGCCCAACCGCAAGCTTAGCGTACAGGATGTGATGGCCTTGATGCGCGACCACTTCGAGGGCACTCCGATGGACATGACCCAGGATGTGGGCGCTGGTCCCTTCCACTGCCCCTATCGCTGGCGGCCTATGGATTTCGAGGTCGACGGCAAGCGCTATATCCACGAACGCGCCATCAGCACCCAGCAGACAGGCTTCAGCTTCGTGGCGCAGTGCCGCAAATGGCTGCCATCGAAACTCGGCGGTGTCCTATGGTTCGGCGTCGACGATACCTACAGCACCTGCTACTGCCCCGTCTACTGCGGCTGCACCCAGATTCCCATCTGCTTCGAAGAGGGCAACGGTTCCATGAGCCGCTATAGCGAGACCGCCGCCTTCTGGCTCTTCAACCGCGTGAGCAACTTCTGCTACCTGCGCTACGACTCGATGATTGTCGACGTGCAACGCGTACAACACGAGTTGGAGGATGAATTTGTCGGCAATGAGACATCTTATGCCAGACGCTGGGCGCAGGAGGACAATGAAGTGCGTCTGGTGGGTGCCCTCAATCGTTTCTGCAACGACAATGCCGAAAAGATGATGCGCCGCTGGAGAGAACTTGACCAACTGCTCCTGATGAAATATATCGACGGAAACATCAAGCATTTGAAGGACGGCAAGATAGAAACCACCCCGACGGGTGTCGTCCGCTCCCCCCAGCAACCTCCTTACCCAGAATGGTTCTACCGCCAAATTGTCGATGACAAGGGCGAGGTGCTACAGACACAATAATATCCGTTTACCAACGTTAAAAGAGGGTTGAAAGAATATGTTATGGAACTGAAAGAATCTCTCAAAAACTTGGTTTTCAGCAAAAGCGAACTGAAACAGAACGTATATGGAGCTACGAAAGAGACCTTCGAGCTCTTCCGCGAGCAGACACGTGAACTTATTGAACTCTTCCGCACACGATGCCACGAAGAGGGCAAACATGTGGCGTTCGAGTTCACCGACCGAGGCGACTTTGAGTTCGAGGTGAAGTTCGCTGGCGATATCCTGCTATTCATGATGCACTCGAATGTTTTCGAATTCTCTCGCGATCACCAAGTGATGAAAACTCCTTACGTGCGTGAGAATCCGAAACGAAGCTACTGCGGCGTGATTCACATCTATAATTTTTTGGCCGATAGTTTTGCTTACCAACGCGACAATGATTTAGGCTATATGATTGGACGCGTATTCGTTAACAACGAAAAGCACTACTTCATCGAGGGCAAGCGTGAACTGGGTATGCTGTACACAAACTTCAATACCTCAGTAATTAACAGCGATTCTGTGCAGGGAATTATCGAATCGGCAATCGAGTATACCACCAATTTTGATCTTCTGACCCCCCCATACGATGAAGTTAAGCTTGTTTCGGTGGGTGAGATGAGAACCAATTTCGACAAAAAATCACTGGTCACTGGTAAGCGTTTAGGATTTCGTTTTCAGGCAGATAGCGAATAATTTGAAAAAGATATTAACCAAAGGAGTTGAAAAAAATTTTGCCATGTCGGAAAATGTTCGTAATTTTGCACCCGCTTTTGAGAGACGAAAAGCCCTAAAAAAGCCTTCTGCCGCGTTCGTCTAGTAGGCCCAGGACGTAAGATTTTCATTCTTAAAATCGCGGGTTCGAATCCCGCACGCGGTACCAAATAGAAACAAGAAATTAGAAATTAGAAATTAAAAAATGGCACACCACAAGTCTGCAAAAAAGAGAATTCGCTCGAGCGAAAAAAGAAGAGTTGAGAACAGATACTACGCCAGGACCATGCGCAACGCTCTGCGCGACTTCCGTGCTCTGGAAGACAAGGCCGTGGCTACCGAGCGTCTGCCCAAGATGATTAGCATCATCGACAAGTTGGCTAAGCGCAATGTTATCCACAAGAACAAAGCTGCCAACCTCAAGTCGAAATGCATGCGCCAGGTCAACGCCATGTAATTGCGAATTCTTGAAAAAACAAAACCGCTCCCGAAAAGGAGCGGTTTTTCTTTTGCCTTAGAGGCGCGATTTAACTGAGCACCGCAGCGCGCTCGTCATCGTCCCAGTAGGTCATGTTACGGAAGGGGTTCACCTCATCTTTGTGACGGCTGGCCACTTTCTGCTCTTCAATATAGATCTTGATTTCTTCGTAACGCTGCTGGTATTGATGCCAGAGAGTGTCGTCGAGTTGGTCAACACCGGACAAACGACAGAGCACACCATAGGCATGGGCTTCACGCTGGGCGGGATAGGCTTCCCAGAGGGTATCCATGCGGTCGTGCAACTGTTGCCAACTGCAGATAGTGCCATTCTCCACATCGGTAATAAGGTGCTCCATATCGGGTTTGGAAACCAATTGACCACCGATATTGACCCAATCGGTCTCACACTTTCCTCTCTCCACTTTCCTCTCTCCACTTTCGAGGTTTTTCATAGCATAGAAGACAAGCATCTCTTCATAGGCTTTCAAACCCTCTTCCCCTTTGAGAATCAAGGTAGGGCGCTTGCTCTTTTCCATTTCCCCTCTTTCCACTTTCCACTCTCCACTCTTCGTCCTCCACTTACGCAACTGTTCCATTCCGCAGAAAATCTCCTCAGCGGTATCGGGGGCGAGGTTGTCGAACTCGATATGTTGGGCCTTAATTTTTCGCTTGTCGCGTTTGGCGAACTTCTTGCTGTTGCGATCCATGGCGTACATATTGTACATCCACCAATACGCGGGCATCACCTCTAGCTGATCCTTGCTGACATTGTTGTTCACCAATGCGAAGGGTAGCGTGATGTCCAGCTCTGCAGGGTAGTCACCTTTGGCTAACAGGCAGTAGGATGCAAAGCGTGAGGAGTGTTTGAAAGAGCAGCAGAGGCCCGGCCAGAAGCCGCGTCCCGCGGCAAGTTCGTTGTCGGCGGTGCGCGAGTTGTGATTGCTGCCTATGGTGCCGCCAGCGGCAATGTTGCTTTGCCCCATGATGAGGCCAGCGATGAGGAACGAATTATTGTGGTGCTGCTCGTGGGCAGGGAAGATGATGCTGTTGCCAACCTCGCAACGTGCTAACGTACTATTGTCACCCACCACGGTGTCGTTCAGGCGGAGACCAAACTCAAGATGCACATGCTCTCCCAACAGGAATCGTTCGGCTATAACACCGTATTCAATAGTACAGCCATAACCCACAACACCGTCTCGGAGGGTGATGCAGCTGTCGACACGCGAGGAATCCTCTTTTGAAGAACGAATGATGAGATTGTGGAGACTCTTAGTGTTCTTGATGACACAGCAGTCCCCTACCCTACCATAACGACCTTCGTCGGTGGCAAGGAGGTCACGAGTGAACTGCTCCAGCCTTTCCATGAACGCCTTGCGGCCACGATAGCGAGCCCACATATAGGCATCGCCAATAGTCATACCGCTAAAAGGCAGTATCTTGCGACCTCCGTTCTCGTTCATGGGTTCGAGCCACACGAGATTCGACGGATTGCAAGTCATCTCGTCAATATTGAAAAGAAGCACGTCATCACCCACGGTGTAGCCACTGAGCATGTGCACGTTATGTACTGTCGGGTGGTTGCCGAAGGTGACATTGACAAGGGTGGAGTTATAGATACCCTCGCGGAGGCTGAGGGCCTCATCGGTATGTTTATGGTTCTCGATAGCACCAAGGATGACTGTCCCCTCGAAGGTGCTGTTCCTCACACATTCGGCGCAGAAAGGCTCGGCCACCCACACGGTGGTCCAGTCCTCCGCACAATTCCCATATCCTTCCAACTGCGAGATCTCTGCTGTCGTCAGATTGCGATATTTCTTGTTTTCCATAGTATTGTCTTATCTTCTGACTTCTTATCTTCTAAAACAAATTGACATACTCTTCAATACTGCCTTCGATACGCTGCTTGTCCTTGAAATAGTCATAGGTGCTCATTTTGAGCTCAACAGAGGCTTCTTCGTCGCACACCACTACAGCATGAGGGTGCATCTGCAGCATGCTGGAGGTCCACATGTGGTTGACACCCGTCTCAATCATATGATGCACAGCACGGGCTTTCTTGGGACCGTTGCAGAGAATCAGTACCTCGCGGGCATCCATCACAGTACCCACACCGACAGTGAGAGCCTGTTTAGGCACCTTACCCTCGTCGTTGTCAAAAAAACGACAGTTGGCCTGGATGGTATTGGTGGTAAGTGTCTTGATGCGGGTACGGCTGGTCAGCGAGGAGCCAGGCTCGTTGAAAGCGATGTGGCCGTCAGGGCCCACGCCGCCCATAAACAACTCCACTCCGCCGGCAGCAGCAATCATTTCCTCATAGTGGGCGCATTCGGCCTTCAGGTCCTTGGCATTGCCGTCGAGAATATGTACGTTTTCTTTTTTGATGTCAATATGGTTGAAGAAGTTGTTCCACATGAAAGAGTGGTAACTCTCTGGATGGTTGACATCGAGGCCTACGTACTCGTCCATGTTGAAAGTCACCACATTCTGGAAGCTTAACACACCTTTTTGGTTAAGTTTCACCAAATGTTGGTAAAGTCCGAGAGGGGAACTACCCGTGGGGCATCCGAGGACAAAAGGGCGCTCCGATGTGGGATTAAAATCGAGAATCCTCTTGGCTACATAATTGGCGGCCCAGACCGACATTTCGTCGTAGTCTTTTGCAATAATCACGCGCATTATTCTAATTATTTAATTGTTATACAATGATTTATTGTTACGTATGGGGAGGGTAGAACCTTCTTTCTTCAAGATGCAAATATACAAAAATTAATATAAGACATAATAACTTTATAATAAGACGAATTCTTACTCTGAGAGTTCGTCGGAGGGAAGTTCAAGGGTGTTGTCGATATAGTCGGTAGGAATAATGGTGGAGGCTTTCTTGGTCTTGCTGACTTTCATATTGTCAATACCGAGGGCGAGAATCTGGCTGGCGGTAGTACCAATGCTGCGACCGCCAGGGAGCAACTTTTTGCGGCTGCTGTCGTAAACGTTGAGGGCCTCTTGAAGGTTGCGTCCCACGCTGTCATATTCGCGGAGGAAATTGCCGGTACGCTCCAACATCTCCTGCGCCAGTTCATAGAGGCGACGATGGTTCTGCTCTTGATCGAGATGAGTCCATGTGATGCGAATGATACGCAAAGCAGCGTAGAGGGTTTGCTCGTCTGCGATGAAGACTTTCTTCTGCATGGCATCTTGCCAAAGGGTGGGGTCTTCCTCCATGGCATCGCGCAAGGCTGGCACATGAGGGACAAACATGATGACGAAGTCGAGATGCAAATTTGTTTGGTATTGTGTGTAGTTCTTGGCCGAGAGTTCGTCAACATGTTTCTTCAAACTAACAATATGCTCCTTAAGGTACTGACGACGGATAAGTTCGTCTTCGGCATTAGCATAGTCGATATAAGCGGTCATGGAGACTTTGGAGTCGATGATAACATCACGCTTGTCGTCGAGGTGCAGTAGTACATCGGGACGCAAGCTCTCTCCTCCTTCATCGGGACGGATGGTTTGACCATCAACGTCGCGCATTACGACCTGCACCTCGAAATCCTTGCCTTCGGTGAAGCCCTGTTTGGCCAGCAGATTGCTGAGCACCACCTCGCCCCAGTCACCTTGGGTCTTGCTCTCGCGCTTAAAGGCGCGAGTGAGCTCCTCGGCGCTCTTTTGGGCCTCGATGCTCTGACGTATCATGTGCTCCATGTTGGTCTTGATTTCGGCGCTCATGGTGGTCTGCACGGTCGAGTTTTTGGCCATTTCTTCCTTCATCTTGTCGATGGTTTCCTTGAGGGGTTTGACAATACTGTCAATATTCTTCGTGCTAGCGTCGGAGAACTCCTCCTGACGTTGCTTGAGCATAGTGTTGGTGGTGTTCTCCACCTGCTCACGGAGCGCTTTGATAATATCAGCAAAGCGTTTCTCAAGGGCTTCGGTATCGCTGCGATGACGGCGGTCTTGCTCGTCGATTAGTTGTTGATGGTTCTGTCTGAGTTCGTCTACCACGGTATTGTGGCGCTTGAGCACCTCTTCCTTGTAGTCAGCCAGACGTTTGTCGGCCTCCTCTTTGGCATCCTGCAAGGCTTGGGCTGCATCGACTTTCTGGCTTTCAAGTTGTTTGCTGAGCAGCGCTGTCTCAGTAGTGTGACTCTGGTTGGCTGCGGCAAGCTGTGCCTCGAGGGTCTGTTTCTCGGTAAGGAGGGCGTTCTTCCCGCGGCCTGCAATAAGGATTCCCGCAAGCACTCCCGCGGCAAGGGCTATGATGATGGCTATAATGATAGTTGGTGTCATAAGTGTTTCTATTATGGGTTATCTTCCCCAGCTGTCGCGATCCAACGACCTATAGGTGATGGCTTCCCTTAGATGGTCGGGGTTTATGTTAGGTGCTGCTTCGAGGTCTGCAATGGTACGGGCAACGCGAAGGATGCGGTCGTAGGCTCTTGCACTAAGTCCCAAACGGTTCATCGCTTGCTCCATTATTGCACGGCACTCGTCGGTCAAAACACAGAACTGACGGGTGAGCTTGCTTCCCATTTGAGCATTACAATGTACTCCAACGGTGTTCTTGAAACGCTCGGTCTGTATGGCACGGGCGGCAATGACACGGGTACGGATAGCCTCGCTGCTTTCGCCTCTTTCCACCTTGTTCAGTTGGCTGATTGGGACAGGTGAAGTTTCAATATGAAGGTCGATGCGGTCCATCAAGGGGCCACTGACTTTATTGAGGTAGCGTTTCACGGAACCCGGAGGACAAGTACATTCAATAGTAGGGTGGTTATAGTAGCCGCAGGGGCAGGGATTCATGGCAGCAATAAGCATGAAGGCGGCAGGGTATTCGATAGTCATCTTTGCGCGGCTGATAGTCACGCGGCGCTCCTCCATGGGCTGCCGTAATACCTCTAATACCGTCCGCTTGAACTCTGGCAGTTCATCGAGAAATAGCACGCCGTTATGGGCGAGAGAAATCTCGCCGGGCCTGGGGTTGGCTCCGCCTCCGACGAGGGCGACATCCGAAACCGTATGATGAGGCGAACGGAAGGGGCGTACGGCTATCAATGAATCCTCCTTGTGCATAAGACCCGCCACGGAGTGTATCTGAGTAGTCTCGAGACTTTCAATCAGGGTCAGCGGCGGCAAGATACTCGGCATACGTTTGGCGAGCATCGACTTGCCACTGCCTGGAGGACCTATCATGATGGCATTGTGACCGCCAGCAGCGGCAATTTCCAGACAGCGTTTCACACTCTCTTGGCCCTTCACGTCGGCAAAGTCGTATTCGTAATGGCTCAGCGAGTTAGCAAACTCAGCGCGGGTATCCACGATGGTTTGTTCTATGTCGCACTGGCCGTTTAAGAAGTCGGCTACCTCTTTGAGGGTGTGGGCGCCATAGACCTCCAGATTATTGACGATGGCAGCCTCACGGGCGTTCTCGGCAGGTACGATGATACCTTTACACTGGCGACTACGTGCCTCAATGGCGATGGGCAGGACGCCCTTGATGGGACGCAGACTTCCGTCCAAACCAAGTTCTCCCATAATGACATATCGTTCGAAGGCGTCGGGATTGACGGCACCAGTGGCTCCAAGGATACCCACCGCGATTGTGAGGTCGTAAGCGGTGCCTTCTTTTTTCAGGTCAGCAGGTGCAAGGTTTACAATAATACGCTTGCCGGGGATGCGGAAGCCCGACTCCTCGAAAGCCGATGAGATACGTTGTACGCTCTCCTTCACGGCGTTGTCGGGTAGGCCTACCATAAAGAAACCCACACCGTCACCGACGTTCACCTCCACGGTGACCGTCAGCGCATTCACACCGATAATGGCGCTACCGTATGTTTTAACCAACATTACTCAAACAATCACGCAATAACACAATCAGGCAATAATTACAAGCGGCTTTCAACAATGGCCCAGTCGACAATATGCCACAGGGCGGCGAGGTAGTCGGCACGACGGTTCTGATAGTCGAGGTAGTAGGCATGCTCCCACACGTCGAAGGTCAATAGGGGCGTGAAATCCATGGTGACGGGATTTTCAGCGTTCTTCTGCTGCGTGATGACCAGCTTACCGTCCTTGTCGGCGCTCAGCCACACCCAGCCGCTACCGAAGAGCGTTGCACCCTTCTGCTCGAACTCCTTCTTGAAAGCCTCCACACTACCAAAATCACGCTCCAACAGGGCTTTCATCTTCTCGCCCATCGGACGTGGGCTGTTAGAGAACTGCTCAAAATAGAGGGCATGATTCAGCACCTGTCCGGCGTTATTGAACATTCCGCCTTCGGCTTTCTTCACCACCTCTGTCAGCGGCAGATTCTCCAATCCGCTACCCGGCAGCAGTTTGTTGAGGTTATCGACGTAAGCCTTCAGATGCTTCCCGTGGTGAAAACCGAGGGTCTCCTTGCTGATGATATCACCCAAGTTGTCATAGTTCAGCGTGGGCATTGGGAATTGTCCATTTACAGGCATCATGTTTTTCATAGTCCTATTTTTTATGTTAATAATTCAAAGTGCAAAGATACGAATAAAATCCCATTCAGCAAAATAATTATGTAAAAAAGGGGCAGCCAACCCGTGGCCACCCCGCTTCACATTAAAAAATAGGGTTTATGAAAAACCTTTATCCCTAATGATCGCCTTTTTGTAGGCTGTCTATCGTCTTTTCAAGATAATCGTTGTACAGTTTGAGATTGGAGTTTTCAAATTGAAGTTCGTCATTTTGTGCCTCAAGACTATCTGCCCGTGACAATGCGGCGTTGTATTCTGCACAAGAAACAAGGTCGTTATCACAGGAGACAAAGAACAGCACAACTGCGAGGATGCTCAGTAGGTTTTGAGCACGCCGGCCGAAAAGCCTTGAAGCATTGATTTGATGTTTACGTAATGTCATAAAAGAATCCGTGAGACTTTCTTTGTTGAGAGTCGTGGTTCCGGAAATCACCAATGTCACAAAACAAGAAAGCTCACGGATGACGTGAGCGTCTCGCTATCTTTAGTGACATTTGTCTGAAATTTTCCGGATCTCGACTCTGTTAAGACAAGCAAAAACGCCTCTATTTTATCGTATTATCTGCTGTATCTGTTTCTTTTATAAATTCATTTCATTACTATTACCATATTGTTTCGACAATATACATCATCGAATACGAATGCAAAAATACAATTTTTTTCTATTCCCACAAAATTTATTTTTCCATTTTTACCGTCCTTTCTTTTTCTGAGCATTTCTTGTTCATGATATCATTTCGTGATTTCCGGTCATCTATAAAGTATGTCAAAAACAAAAATGTTACACCCTTGTCGCAAAAAAAAATTTGCTATTCCACTCAACTTTGATTTCATCTACGTTTCAGCACCTCGAAAAAAAATAAATTTTCTCTCCACTCGGTTTAAGAAACTTTCGTATCTTTGCAACCAAAAATAATCTTATGGCACTACTGAAATTCCCCATCCATCGCGAGAGCACCCACACACAGGAAGAACGTCGGGCGTCGCTGGAATTCGGCAAACTGGGGGAGCAGATGACGGCGAGATACTTAACCGACAAGGGATATATCATCCTTGAGCACAACTACCGCCGTGGACACCTGGAGATTGACCTTATCGCGTTGGATGGCGATGAATTGGTCATCGTGGAGGTGAAGAGTCGTACCTACGACAATATCCTTCAGCCGGAATATGCGGTCGACCATAAGAAGCGACTGGCGCTTATCCGCTTGGCCAACGAATACGTCAAAACGCACAACCGCAAGGAGAATGTGCGGTTCGATATCATTACCATTGTTTCGAAAGAAGGCGGTGCTGAAATCAAGCACCTCAAGAACGCCTACAGCGTGATGAGTTTCTGATATGAAAGACGCCGCCACATACGCCATTCCCGATTTCGTCGACATCATCCTTGCGGGTGGTGAGCGGGCGGACGAGGCGATGTATTATCTGCTGCATGAGCGGCTGAACAAGCAACTGAAAGGGAAATTCGTGGTATACCAGCACCAGCTGATGGATGAATTCGAGGATGTCGTGGAGGACTTCTTTCTCTATCTTCGCGAGGGGAAGGATGGGAGAAGCCGTACTCCCTACCAATCGCTTCAAAGAATTCAGAAACGTGAGGCTTTCGAATCGTGGATGCTCAGCACTTTCCGCAACTATCTCACCGTGCGTGCCGACAAAGAAGGTCAGATGACTTATACGGGGCTTTCCGTCGAAATCATTACTGATGTCAACGAACCATCATCCAGTCTCACCGACGAGCGAAAACTCGCCATCGTCTCACATCTCATCGCCTTTGCCCATCAGGTGTTCTACCCTCACAGCCGCTTCATCTTTCTGCGAAGCCTCCTCACGATACTCAACAAGCAGCAGGCGTTGCCCTACGAAGAAATGGCAAAAGCGCTTGGAATGACCGAACTCTCCTACCGTGTGAGTGTTCACCGGATGAAATGTCGCCTCGCAAAATACCGCACCCTCCTACTTCAAGGAGAGCGCCTCGCTCTCGATGATTCACATCAACAGATGGCGCAGCGCATAAACGATGACTTCGACCATCTCTACCCCACGCTGATGCTCTATTATGGCCAAACCCTCGACACCCTGAAGCATGCCGATGCCGTCAAGCAACTGCGTCAGGAGTATCTTGATGCCACTGGGACCCTTCTCCACGAGTCCGATTCACTCTACGCTCTCGCCCCCTCCTTCTCCTCCTTCTGGACAAGCCTCAAACGTTTCCTTATAATATAGTTTCCCTATAATTACGATTTTGACAGGCACTCGTCGAGGGCGGCGGTGATGGCGTCGCGGTCGAGGTGCTGGCCGATAAAGACGAGTTTCTGCATGCGGTCGCCGTAGGTGTCATCCCAGTCGCGCTGCAGGTCGGGATTGCGGCGCATGAAATCGAGCAACTCGTCGTCAGGCATGGTGGCGTACCACTGGCCGCTGTCCTTCAGCGAGACCTGCGAACCGGCCTGCTCAAAGAGGTAGCAGGTGTCGGGCTCAGACAAGAACCAACAGATTCCCTTAGCACGGATAACTTCCTTCGGCCAATGACGAGCCACAAACTCGTCGAAACGGCCGAGGTTCATCGGCTCGCGACGGTAGTAGACGAAGGTACCAATGCCGTATTCCTCCGCCTCACCCTCGTCGTGGTCATGATGATGATGGTGCTCATGGTCGTGATGGTGTTCATGCTCCTCATGCTCATGGTGATGATGCTCCTCATGGTCGTCATCATCGTCCTCCTCCTCTTGGTGGCCTTCAATGGCGTCAATCCACGCCGCCGATGTGGCCACCTTGTCGAAATCGAACATACCTGTGTAGAGAATCTTGTGGAAGTCGATGTCGCAGTAGTCGCATTCGATGATTTCGGCCTTCGGCTGAATGGCGCGGATAATCTCACGGATGCGACCCAGCTCGTCGGGCGTCACCATCGAGACCTTGTTCAGCAGGATGATGTTGCAGAACTCTATCTGCTGGATGACGAGGTTCTCGATGTCGTCCTCCGCCAATTCCGGACGCAGCAGGTTCTTGCCGCTGCCGAACTCGTCCTTCATGCGCAGGGCGTCGACCACCGTGACGATGCTGTCCACCACCGGCACACCTTCGCGGATATATTCCGGCCCCATGGTGGGTATGGAACAGATGGTTTGTGCGATGGGCGCGGGTTCGCAGATGCCGCTGGCCTCGATGACGATATAGTCGAAGCGTTGCTGGCTGATGATGTCGCGCAACTGCTCCACGAGGTCCATCTTCAGCGTGCAGCAGATGCAGCCGTTCTGCAGGGCCACGAGGCTCTCCTCCTTCTGGCCCACGATGCCGCCCTTCTCGATGAGGTCGGCGTCGATATTTACCTCGCCGATGTCGTTGACGATGACGGCGAAGCGGATGCCGCGCTTGTTGTTCAGTATGCGGTTGAGGAGTGTTGTCTTGCCGCTGCCCAGATACCCTGTCAGCAGCAGAACAGGAGTGGATTGTATGTTCATTTAGATTAGTAGTTCTGCAGGTTGATTTCGAAGAAGGCTTGCGGGTGGTTGCAGACAGGGCAGACGTCGGGGGCTTGGGTACCTACGACGATGTGACCACAGTTGCGGCATTCCCATACCTTCACCTCGCTCTTGGCAAAGACCTCCTTGGCCTCGACGTTGTGCAGCAGGGCGCGGTAACGCTCCTCGTGGTGCTTCTCGATGGCGGCAACACCACGGAATTTGTCGGCCAGCTCATGGAAGCCCTCGGCCTCGGCGGTCTTGGCGAAGCCCTCGTACATGTCCGTCCACTCATAGTTCTCGCCATCGGCGGCAGCAGCCAGGTTCTCGGCGGTGGTGCCGATGCCGTTCAGCTCCTTGAACCACAGCTTGGCGTGTTCCTTCTCGTTCTCGGCGGTCTGCAGGAAGAGGGCGGCAATCTGCTCAAAGCCCTCCTTCTTGGCCTTCGAGGCGAAGTAGGTGTACTTGTTGCGGGCCTCGCTCTCGCCAGCGAAAGCGGCGTGCAGGTTCTTCTCGGTCTGGGTGCCGGCATAGGGATTGGCGGCTTTCGGCTCTTCGATGGGTTCGAACTTCTCCTTGCCCTGCTTGCAGCGCGGACATTTCCAGTCGGCCGGCAGCGCCTCGAATGGCGTTCCAGGAGCAATGCCCTGCGTCGGGTCGCCCTGTGCGGGATCGTACTCATACTTGCAAATGGTGCATTTGTATTTCTTCATTGTTTTAGATTGTTATAGATTACTCGTTTGTATAACGTTACTCGTTTGAAATTATTGTATTCCCAGCAACTATATTTCCTTTTAAAAACAGGAAAGCGAGACCAGCGATGGTCTCGGCTTTTGTCGTTTTAGTGTGTCTATGCAGAATTATATCTACGAAAGTTTTATCAAGTCAGTCCCAATTTACGAAGTCGTGATGCAATACCACCTCGGTTACGCTGGAATAATGACATCAGTTCTTCTATAGATGTTCCTTCCATATATAACTTCGTCAATAGGGCATCGTCATCTGTACTCCAAGGTTTGTATGAGTTCGCGTACAATGCCTTTTGTTCTTGCATGTGATTAGAGTGTTTGGCGGTTACGAATAGGTCGCCTATCTTTTCCATCAAGCACTCTTTTGAAGGAATAATTTTATCGTGCAGCGACTCTAACGAGAATTTTTTATCAATACAGGTGAAATATAGGCAGTCGGGGTCATTGGGAAGGCCGCCTATGCCAAGGAGCAAATAAACTACCATGCGTCGATCGGTAGAGAATTGATGGAAGGATGCCATTCTCTCTGGAGGGAGCAATTCTTTCTCGATGTCTTTTGATAGATGGCTGCGCCATTTGCACTCTACGGCAAAAGGTTTTCCGGCATACTCAAATACGAAGTCCGGTGCGCTGTTACTTTCGGGATAGACACCTGGTAGGGATTTGTCGCCGCGCCATTCTTTAAGCGTAAGTTTTTTATTGTTCGGCAAGTCAAAGAGATCTATCACATAGTCTTCGAACTCTCTGCCTTTCAGCACCTCGTCATTCATCGTCAATGCCTTAATACGTTTGTATATGGTGCTGTAAGGGCGGTTGATGGCTTTGTGTATGGCGTGGACACCCATATCTTCGTAGAACATCCGAAGTAGGCGTTTGTCCTCAGCCACCGTCCAGCGGTATGGCTTTGCTTCCTGCTCGGCGGCCATGCGGATGTCTTCCTTGTCGAGCAAGTGGGTAATGTTGTTTAGTCCTGCCAGCAGACCGAAGATACTGCCGTTGGGGTTGATGTAGCCACAGGCAATATGCTGTACTTGATTAATGATATATTGGTTTCGCAGCCGAGCAGTATATCCTTTATCGCATTCTTCCCGCTGTAATACTAATATAAGCAAGCGGTTCTCTTTCAACGCTTGTTCTATCTGTACATTGTATGTATCATGAAAACGCCCTGTTACCACCAACGTTGTCGGCACATGGCATACCAACAAAGCTTTCAGCACCTCTTCTTCCAGCTCCGACGTGTTGAAGCAAACAGCACAACCATTGAATTTGTCGAAGTCTTCAACCCATAGGAATACCTTCCCATAACACCCAATCGGCGCCATGCGCGAGGTGAGAAACAGCGTTTTCTCTCGCTGCCATAGTGCTTTGTTGCCGAGAGTCTGGAAAACTTTCATTGTTTTATTGATAACGTGTTACTAGATTCACCCTTTCTTTTCTGGTGTTATCACTTCCCAATGGCCACCTTTATCTGGACCAACTCGACGAATGACGCCTTGTTCTTGGAGTTTCTTGATGTTTCTGTGGATATTGCGTATGTCAATACCAATAAAATCAGCCATTTCTTGAGTTGTTATTTGGGGATTTCCTTCGATTAGTTCCAATATTTTCTGTGGCGTTTTCTGTGGCGTTTTCTGTGACGTTTTCTGTGACGTTTTCTGTGACGTTTTCTGTGTAGTTTCTTGTGCATCATCTTGAGGGATACCTTGGAGGACATCTTGGACAACAGCCTTCTTGATGGTGGCACGGAGCATGAAGTCATATTGTTTGAACTCCGGGGCGGGTTGCCCGACCTCCGCCATCTCCCTGTAGATGCGGTCTATCCCTTCGCCGAATTCACGCACATACTCATACTCATGAAGCATCTGTGCTATTTTGGGGTTGCGAGAAAAGTGAGTAGTGCGCAAATTGCCAATCCTCACCATTCCGGGAAGTATGCCTGGGCTCTCGACAGTGAGACGGTCGGAAAAAATCTTGACCTGTATGTCGGTTCCGAAGATAGAGTAATCGCGGTGGGCGATGGCATTAACAATAAGTTCAGTCCAACAGAACTCGGGATAGTCAGGGACGGTACGGAAAACAGCGCCTTCGCCTAAAAAAGTGTGTTCGCGAATTTGGGTTTTCACGAAAGCGAGGGCGGCGCGCGTCATGTCAATGATGCGTCCCTCAAACATCTCATCCTTCACTACATTCATTTGTGCGCCAGTCAACTCTTGTGTTCCGTCATAGCAGACGACTCGCACACGCGCTCTCGGAAACCATCGCTGGGGAGCTATGCCGAACAGAAGGATGGCGGCGCCACTTACATATTCCCTACCGTCTTTCTCGGTGATAAAGTTTTTGTTGGAACGCAGGTAGGTTAGAGCGTCACGGCCGTAGCCAATCCTCGCGCAGTATTCCTCAACACATTTCAGGTCGAGATCTTCTATTCCTGCTTTGGCGACAGGCTCGTCCTCAAAATAGCACACCCCCTTTGCGAACATCAACTGCATGCGTTCCTCAAAGCCCAACTTATGCGATTTGTCGCCGACACGTATATAGGCTTCGTCGGCAGAGGTGGCATGAAGCCTATTGCTCTGTTCTACATTGAGAATAAGAATATGGTCGGCATCTCCATTGTTGTTTGTGCAATTGATATATTCAGGGTGTACATTGACTCTCGGAACACAATAATCCATCGGGACGCGCAACATGTCATTGACATTTACAATATAACGGTCGATACCCGTTATTGTACCGTCGTCCTCAATGCCAATAGCCACACGACCACCGTCAGCATTGGCCATTGCCACAAGAACAACAGCCAGCCCTTTAGGATCGATGCGAGCACTCTTTCTATCGAAAGTTTGGCCTTCGGAAACAGATATCAATGTTTGAATATCGTATGCCATAATGTATTATTTTCCACTAAATGGATATGCAAAAATACAAACTTTTTTTGAATTGGCAAAATTATTCATTGGCATGGTTTTATTATTGTTGTTGGTAGAGAGACCTGATAAGGGCGAGGTAGTGCAACGTCCAATGCAATGGTGCGAGACCGATTTACACGACTGCAAGAGGGTTTTGCGATGATGCGAGGTGAATTTGCACGGAAAAAACTCCACTTCTTCACTTTTTTTTGTTCCTTATGTCACATTTTTGCTATTTTTGCGACTAATATGGGCAAAACGACACTGAAATGAAAGATAAACAAGAAGAACAATTTTTGGAAATGCTCACGCGATGCGAGCGGACGGTGTTCAAGGTGTGCCTCTTCTACACAGACCGTCAGCCCGACAATGTACGCGATATGTATCAAGACATTGTCTGCAACCTATGGGAGGCGTGGCATCGTTTTCGAGGTGAAAGCACAGAGAACACTTGGGTGTACCGTATTGCCCTCAATACTGCAACGACACAACTGCGGCGAAGGAGTCGTGCGCCGTCTATCGTCAGGCTGACCGACGAGATGGTGCAATCGCTCGCCGACCGCCAGCAGGAGGAACTTGCCGACCGCCTATACCGACTAATCGACTGTTTGAGCAAAGCCGACAAATCGCTCATCCTGCTCTACCTTGACGGCCTGCCGTACAAAGATATCGCAAGCATCACCGGCATTGCAGAAACCACCGCCCGCAAAAGAGTGGAGCGAATCAAACAAAAGTTAATCACTTTAAATGAAGAAAACAATGGAAACAACATTTGAACAGATAGAAAAACTTTGGCATCAGCAGGACGAGAGGCTGCAACGCATCGAGCGAGTGCAGCGCGAGAGCGTCAGCCGTCTGTTAAGCAAGAATATCAAAAGCACTCATCGCCACTTTATGATTCTGGGTGGCAGCGCCGCTGTGATAGGAGGCCTTGCCTTGTTGCTCGTGCTTACGCAGGCTGGCAAATTCTTCGGCAGTTGGAAGATGGCGGCGGCATATCTCGTCTTCGTGGGTACCTATGGGTTCATCGTGGGATGGTATGCCGTGTGGATGATTCGGCTGCACCGCAATGCCACGTTGTCCACGCCCACAATCAAAGCCATGCAGACCCTCGACCGTTGGCATCTGGCGCAGAGACGTTCGCTAATATGGATTGTAAGCATCGCGACGCCTGTTTGTATCGTGGCTGGCTTGCCCGTGGCGGCGCACTATTTCGGCCACTCGTTCCACTACTCCGACCTTCAATACCTCGACCCTTGGCGCATCGCCATCGCAGTGGTAGTATATCTTATTGCCATTGGCAGTACCCTGCGCGACATGCGTCTCACTCGCGAGCTGAAGGACAATCTAAAACAATACGACGAGCTAACCAACGAATAGAACTACCGACAATCCCACAAAACCGAAAGCCGAGACCATTGCTGGCCTCGGCTTTCGTCGTTTTAGTGTGTAGATGCGATTACATCTCCGAGAGTTTCTTGTAGCCTTCGTAGCGCAGTTTGGCGTTGCGTTCCGTGGCGACGAAGAGTTCTTCAGCCTCCTGGGGGAAGGTCTTCATCAGCGAGTTGTAGCGCACCTCGCCCATGATGGGAGCTGCGGAAGTTGAGCGCAGTGCCAAGCTTGCTTGAGCATTGCCGAAATGTAGCAGCGTAGGCGTAGCCAAGTCGCGGAACTTATTACCTCTTTCTTCTGGTCGGCTATGCCGACGACTTCCCCTTCCCACGGGAGGCCGTAAAAAGAAATCTTCGGCGCCGCCGTTTACGCCAAGATGGGAGGAGGGGCTATAAGAGGCTTGCCGGGCCTTGAACCGCGCGGAGCACCGGCGGCTACGCCGACGGTTTAGGCCCGCATCACAGGCAGCAGAGGACGGCCCCATAGGGTATCCTTTCTTTTGCCATTCATTATAAACCACTAATTCCATTCCTATTTGATAACGCCATTTTGATAAATTCAATATTCCGCTTTCAATAACGCCATTTTTTGATTAAACCATTTTATAAATTCCTTATTGATAACGCCATTTTTTATATATTATTGCCCGCAGGGCTTCATTATTTTCCGAAGGTTGGACGTGGCCTCTCGTTCTGTACAACTAAAAATCACGATGACGCAATAGATAAAAACAATTAAGTCTCTTACAAACACCTGCTTCGTTTACAATAAAACCATCTATTTTTCGTTATATCTTTTTGAAAGTCATAAGAAATAAAGTGTTTCTGTAATGTAGTACCAAAAGTGTAACATTGCACCCTCCCATCGCTAGCCTTTCGGCTTTTAAATAAATGACTAAATAATAAAAACAATTTGATATGAGCCTTAAGAATCTTTTTATCAAGAATATCTGTGATGAACTTTCTGGTATAAATGGTACGGAGTTTGAAGGCATTGGTAAATATATAATGGAATTAGCCACTGGTAAAGAAATTGTCCAGAAAGGTCATAATCTGTGTCAAAAACCAGTAAAATCCACAGTCGATCTTATTCAATTAAGCGACGTTGAAGTTGTTGGTCAGTGTGGAACAGATGTTGGCTATTTTGAAAAAAAAACAAAACCAGAAAATGATATTAGAAGCAGCATTAAGAATTGTCCCAAATGTAAGAAAATACTTTTGTTCTCAAATAGAAGGATAACAGGAGGGCAATTACCTGAGATTAAAACATATCTTGATAACATAGATCCCTCTAGAGTAATTGATATTTACGATTCAGAGCGTATTGCGAATCTCATGTATGACAACATAATGCATGATAAGGCAATTTCAAATATATTGGCAGTATTACCCCAGTCAAGACATTACTATAACATTTTTGTCCATCATTTTAGAATTCCTAATTTATCGACTTCATACATTCATAGACCAGAGGAAAAAATAATAACAGACATGTTATCCTCTTATGATGTAATTCAACTATATGGGTTAAGTGGCATTGGGAAAACACAATTATCATTAGCTGTTGCGCTTTCTTTGAATGAAAATTTCGATTCAATTATTTGGCTTAAAGGAGATGAATTAGATGCTACAAATATCAAATCCATTCAACTTGATTCTTTGGATCAACATGTTAATTTAGGACTTTTGCTTTCAGAACTACATGTGTTGATTATAGTGGATAATCTTGAGAAAGACCACATGAAATTCAAAGAGCAGTTTGATTGTTTTAACAAAAAAGGGAGCAAGTGTATTATATCTTCTAAACAAAGAAATTTCTCTCCAGAGATTAGCATTGAAGTATCATTTGTGTCGAATGAAGTTGCAAGGAATATTATATTAAATTCATCCATAAAGCCAACAGAAACGCAGATTGAAACACTTACAAAAAGGATAAACGGATACCCATTACTTTTAATTCTCTCTAGAAATGCTGTGGAAAATAACTTTTTTTCATGGGAGGAACTATGCGACGAAACCACTATGCTTGTCCAACTAACAGATGAGAATTGTGCAAATACATTCGCTCAAAGAATAATTGAAAAGTATTATTCACACAATAAAAAATTATTTAATATTATAGCATCGCTTGATAGTACAAGGATTTGCAAAGGAATTCTGAAAGAATCTGATAAAATACAGTTCAAGAACTTAATCTCTGCAGCTGTTATTGATGAATCTGATGTACATTATGTTCGAATTCATTCGGTTGTTCTTCAGTCAATCAAATACGAATTGAGTTGTAATGGCGGAATAGAGATAATAAATGACATATTACAATGCTATTTTGAAAAACATCTAATAGAACGTAACGCCAATCTATATTCTTTAATGGCAGCTCATGGCAATTGTTTACTAGAAACAGCAAAAACATTGCCTTTGGATAACGATTTGCGGCATGAAATTGTCCTTGCTAATATTTATACATCTGATACTCATTCAAATTTTGATTATTACTTGAATTTAATAGATGAGCTAACGCTATCTCCTGAATCCAGGATTGTTGATTTGAAACTCAAATTAGAAAAAAATGAACTAGAAATATACAAATTATACGACAATAAGAGTAAGCAAATGGATTGGGTCGAGAAATCAATTTGCGAATTAGAATCTTTCTTAATTGGAATAACAGACCCTGGATTTAAAGCTATTATCTATCACCATCTTGGGAAGTGGAATAAGCTTGTGGGGAAATATGATAAAGCCGAAAAGAGATTCCAAGACACCTTGAATATTAACCCAAATGCATATAATACACGACTCCAATTGGCAAGATTATATGGTAAAATATACGAATCTTCTGATGATTACATCAAAAAGGTTTCAAATCAAATAGAATTAATTATGAATGATGGGGTAAACGAAAAAGTCCCCTTGTCTATATTGCTTTCGGTGTACGACTTAATTGCAACAAGTAAGTATGATCTATTAAGAGAGAAATTTTTAGAAACAGCTTTCCCTTTTTTCGAGAAAACAATCTATACTAGTGTTATAAATAACAATCATCACGTATATTACATCCTGAGTAAATTAGCCAAGTCACTTGCATATAATCACGTAGTTTTTTTTAAGGACGTTTGTGAAGTACTTCCGATTCCTTTTGATTGCAGGAATGATTATTTGTATGATTATGCCAATATTATGTCTGCGTTATATGAATGGTGCGGAAAAGACGAGAAAGATTATGAAATAGCAAAAAAATATTTCATGTTATGCAAGCTTGATGATGATTATAAAAGAAAATCTATTCTTCATTTATTCACAATACATAATGACATATCAGAGATCGGGGATTTGCTATCGTCTTTTGATGAACCCAATAATGTGTTTAATCGACAAGCATTCGCAAAAGCATATAGCAGTCTCAATGACTTTGATACCGCTTTAGAGCATATCAATTTTGCCATTGATAATGAGGGAGATCTCAAACCATACTTTAAGGCGGCTTTTAGACACGATAAGGCTCAAATACTTAAGAACCTCAGCAATAAGGACTGTATCCAATATATTAGACAAGCTATTCAACTCCAAAACAATCCGAGGACAATTAATGATTGGGAAAAAGAGATGCGCGAATGGGAAAACTTTTTTAATTGAGATTGTATTTGTATTGTATGAAAAATTGGCATTAACTATGTATAAATGACGGAATTGTTATCCTTTTGTGTGTCGGAAAAGTTTGATGAGGGGGATGAGGAGGAGGCCGAGGAGGAAAGCTATTACTATGAGTTTGATGGAGATTTTGGGGTTGATGGGTTGAATGGGGTTTGTTTTTGTGGTTTCCTTGGCAGTGGATTGGGTTTCGGTTTGGGTGGTGGCGTGGGATTGAAGGGCGGTGCGGTCTTGGTTGGTAATTCTTTCGCGGTCGGTAATGGTGGTGAGTCTGGTGGTGTCACCGTCGGTGTTGGTTTGGATGGTGATTGTGGTGGTCTCACGCACGGTGTCGTGGACGGTGAGAGTGATGGTCTGGCGGAGGGTGTCAGTCGCGGTGGCTGTTGATGTCTGCTGCGTCACGGTCTTGCTGCTTCTGCAACTCACTGTAAACAGGGCAAGCGTCGCTATGAGGACAGTCGTTAATCCTTTGTATCGCATTTCTCAAATGGTTTACTTCGGTGCGTAATTCCCTGACTTCACGCCGCAGGGGATCGGCGATGTTTTCCTTGAACTCCTCGACGTACATTTTCGACAAGTTCATGTCCTTTTGGCGGTTGTCGGCCTTTAGGCTTTCGACCTCCTGACGGTGACGGCGGCGGTCGAACAGCCAGCCGCCACCGGCGACGAGGGTTAGGACGGATAGGATGATATTCCAAAGGTTGTTCATGAATGGGGATGGTTAAAGATTGTTTTCTTTGCACCATTGCTGGACATCAAAGCAGGGGCAGGCTTTGGCGGCGTATTCGTTGTGACCGTGGATGGAGGTGATATTGTGCTCCTCCATCAGGTCCTGCACCAGCTGGAGCAAAGCGAGACGCTGGAGAGGAGTACGGGTATCGGCAGGGCGACCGTCGGCATCAAGGCCGCCGACATAGGCGATGCCGATGCTGTGGGCGTTGTGGCCTTCGGTATGTGCACCAGGTTGCTCGACAGGACGGCCGGCGTGGACGCTGCCGTCAGGGTAGATGACATAATGATAGCCGATGTCGCGCCAGCCGAGGGAATGGTGGTAGCGGCGAATGCTTCCCACTGTACAGATGGCATTAGGGCGCGTGGCGGTGCAATGGATGATGATTTCGGTGATTGTTCGCATGGAGATTTCTTTTTTAAGAGAGGGCGCGGGTGGGTCCTTGGCGCGCCCTCTCATTTGTTAGGGATTAGGCGGCGGTGATGTAGATGACGTTGACGGTGTCGCCCTTGGCGTAGTGGGAGGGGTCTTTGAAGGTGATCTTGCCTTCGGAGACGGTGTAGTCGGTGGGCGGCTGCATTAGGCCGTTGACAAAGACAGCCGGAACACTCTCGCCATAGATGGGCTTGGTGAGGGATACTTCGGAGGTGAAGTCGACGCTGTCAATGGTGAGGATGGGGGCAGAGGGGAAAGCAATCTCTTTCTCGGTAGCCACGACCTTGCCATTGGAGAGGGCCAGGCTGACGACGGCCTTGGTGGTGGTGCCTGTTCCGGCGGTGTTGCTGGTGTTGACACCCGTGACAGGCAGGGCAGTCTTGCTGACCTTGACAGCGGTACCTTCCTTGGTGACAGCAGAGACATACTTGCCACTTTCGGCACTGCCGCCGGTGACGGACTGGAGTGCGCCGCCCATAGCATCGCTTACGGCGTTGTTGATTTTCTCATTCGTTGAGGCTGCGGTGGCCAGTTGGTCGGTCAGTGTTGACCAGTCGTCGGAGACTGCGGGCGATACTACGCCATCGATTTGTTTTACTTTGAGTTTCTGCATGATTCTTTGTTTTTTGATTGTTCTTTAATGGGTGATTGGGATGGCTTTGAGGATGATTTCGTCGTCGCTCTCGATGCCTCGAAGTTCGAGACCGTCGGCTTTGGTTCCGTCGGACAACTCCTTATAGTCCTTGCCGAGGGTGTAGCGGAGGCCGTTGACATAGACTTCCGAACTGTCGGCGACAAAGGACTGTCGGCTGATGAAGAGGCCGGACATGAAATCAATACTCGCGGCCTTGATGATCTGCGGCGACAAGTCGGATAGTCGAACTTGTGCGGCGTTGCCGTCGGAGTCGTAGCCCAGGGTGGTGAGCTTATGGACTGCCTTTGGCTCGGCGGTCGGGAGGGTTGTGATTTCTAAATCTTCCACGTTGCAAATTGAAAATTGAGAATTTAGAATTGAAAATTATTGACGCATAGTTAGTGTTAGCCGTCGGCTGTGGAGGGCGAGGGGGCGCCCTCCGAGGAGCAGACGGATGATTGGGCGAGGCAGTCAGGGTGTGGTGGTGTTGAGTTCGGGCTGGAGATAGACAGCGGCGGAGTTGATGCCACCGTAACTGTTGACCGAGGCGATGATAGCGGTGTTGCTCTGGTAGGTGGCCAGCGCGGAGTTCTCGACATAGAAGAACTGTGTGCTGACTTTCAACGTGCCATCAGCGGTCTCACGGCTATGCACCCAGACGGCTGCGCCATTGGTGATTTGCTGTGAGGTGGCGAGACAGTTGTCGGTCACGGAGAAGCCCAGTTGGCTGACGACATCCCACAGGGGTGTGTCGTCGGCGGTGTTGAGGACGACCTTATAGCCATTGATGGTGGCGCGAGGGGTGCGCGTCACGGTGTCGACGGACTGGATGCCGTGGAAGAAGGTGAGCTGGTCGCCCTCAAGGAAAGCAGGGTTGTTGTCGATGACGGCCTGCGAGAACTGCGCCACAGTGGTAGTGGAAGAGATGGTGAGAGAGCCGAGGCGGACGCTGCTGACGAGTTTGTTGCCGCTGTTCACGGCCATGCTGATGCTCGGCAGGGAGCCGCGTGTAATCTGATAAGGTGCGAGGATGGCGCCGCCGTTGAGTTTCATCGTCTTGGTGATGTACACCTTGACGACACCGAGGTTGGCCTGGATGAAAGCGTTATAAACGCTCATCTGTGGAGGCAGTGCCTCGAAGCCACGTCGCAACATTGAGTCGAACTGCTTGTAGATGGCCCCGAGGTTGGCCCACTGGGTGCGGATGCTCATCTGTCGCTGGGTGCGCAGGGGTGTGATGGGTTTGACCGGGGCTTCGCTCACGACGGTGCCTGTGCGGGTCTGGCGGTAGATGTACTCGCCTACCTTGCCACGAATCTTGGTGTTGATTCCGAATACTTTTGCCATTGTTTGATCAATTTGAGGTTAAACTTTCAGTTACTTGTCTTCTTGGCGTGGCTCGGTATGTGCACCTACCGGCTGGCTTCGAAAGACGCGGCAAAAGTACAAGGGCGGCGAAAAACGGGTTCGGGGACTGAGGGGATGCGTCGCGATAAAAGGGGATAAGGGAGGATAAAGGGGGATACGGGGCTGGATTTGGTGGGTTGGGAAGGGGCAAAAAGGAGGGTATTCACCCTAATTTTGGTGAAAATTGGGGTAAATGGGGCAATAAAAAACCACGACAAGCGAAGAGGCTTGCCGTGGCTATATGTAGTGTGAAAAATGACTAATAGGTCTGTCCCAATTTGCGGAACATATCAGCCATCATAATGCCTTCATGAATTAGCCCTAATATATTGAAGAGCTGCATTTACCCATGTGTGGATATCTGCATCAAGTTGAGCATCGATACTGCTAATGTCCGCAGGGATACACTCTAGAATGCGTCTTCTGTCAAATAAGACGCCTGCGGCAGTACTTCTTTCTTTCCATTTATATTTGCCAAAATCTTCCGTGACAAAGAAGAAGTATATCGGGTTCACATAGGGCGTATAGGTTGTATATGTCGAGAAGAAGTCGGTTTTTTTTAATAACGGTTCCCAGTTGGAGCCAGTTTTACATTGCCCCAGTGCTATTAGCTGAGAGTCTTTCCTGTCCTCAAATGGAATCCATGCTATTATATCTATTCCGCCATCTTTATGATGACCTGTCCCACCAAATGGTTCTTCAAAATGCCCACAGAAGTCCATTTTTTCTAGGATATCATTTACCTTTACTTCAAACGAGCCATTGACAGAAGTCCCAAAAACTTCACATTTACAATGCCCCCCAAGATATTCGGAGGTAACGCATCTGCATAGTCTTTCGAACAAATTGGTAGCATTTTGACCGCCTTGAACATTCTCTGTTTGCATGTTAAGTCGATTCGCAAGTAGAAGAAAGACATAATAGGCTTCTTTACGAGTTAGTTCGTTCCTGCAGCTCAAAGAATTCTTGTTAATTGTAAATGGGTAGCCACCAAAGAATGAGTTACGTTCAGAATTTCTATTTAAAGCTTCCGAGAGTTTATTCAAGACTGCATCATCACCTTCTTCTGTACCATTGATATCTATTTCATCTTCTGGAGCAGAGAGAGCAGCCCTTAGCCCAGCAAGAGAACATGTTCCATCACTATTTTTTAGAGCGCAAAATTCAATATAATCCGCAATCTCAAAAGATGGATGTTTTATGTCGTTTATCTTAAACATATCTCCCCCTTATCTTGCCACATGTTCTTTTTTAGTATAATCCTGTGGATTTCTAATAGCATCCATCCTTTCAAATATTTCATTTGCAATATTAGCAACGTCGGCTGCGACTTGAAGAGATTCTAACGAGCCATCATATTCCCTAATCTTGGAGCTTGCTTTTTCCAATGCAATCTTTGCCTTGACCAAGGCCTCATACAAAACAGTATTTCCACCTTTACATATTTCATATGCTAGTTTTAGGTCAGAGTTCACTCTTAAGTACTCCGTTGCTTCTTTGCTCCCTAGAACCTCATTTAGATGACGTAAATCTGGATTTTGCGACTCTATTACTGGGGTGATTTTTTTTGAAGATGAGCCATAAAGCCAGAACATTAATTGTTCTAGTTTTTTTAGATTATGTTCTGCAACAGGATTGTCGTTTTCGAAATCTGGTTCCAGTCCGAGATACTTTCTGAAGTTTTCATAGGTTATTGCCGTGTACAAGTGTGAGAAATAAATACGTTTTGCATAAGTATCATCTTTATTAAAATCTGTTGCAGAATCTGCCTGACTTAATAATATGAAACCTTGATATAGTTTCTTAACAATGTTATTTGCATCACCGATTTGTTCAGCAATCTCGGAAAGTGATTTATGAAAATTATTTTTTACTGTCGCTATGTATTGCGCTTTTGCATAGGATCCCCACTTTGCAGCACCGTTCACATGCTTAAATCCAATATATCGCCAAGCATCTTCTCTGTTTTCAAGCTCAAGTACTGGGATACTATTGGATAATTGATTAATAATCTCAGGAGTAATCTTTTCTCTATACTTATCCATTTTATTGTTTTCAATAACATCTGGATTAAGTATAGATTTTATTGCGGCAAGTCTTCTATTCCCTTCAACAACAATCAGCCGATCATCTTCCCCTTCTTTTACGACATACAAGGGTTCATGCTGAAAGAAACCATGTGCAAGAATTGACATCACCAATTCTTCGGTGGCCATTTCCGTCCAAAAGATATTGGTAATTTCAGAATCTGATGTTGCCTCGGAGAAATTATATTCGACCATCCTTGGGTTCGAATAGTCGAAATATAACTGATCTGCGTGGAGATAATTGATAGATGCTGCCATATTTATATTTCTATTGGAGAGTTTAATTTTAATATTGATTTTGAGTGAGCTATTCTATTATCAAAAATAACTACCTCGTCCCCGATTCGATTCGATGCACATTGCGACAATTGATACAAAACTTTCTTCTCACCCTTAAACAAATCCAAAATAAATTCCTGGTTGTCATAAGATACTAACCATTTCTTATGCAGTCCATGAACTTTATCTGCCAGAGCTTGGTGGTCTTCTTTTTTAAATGCGTTCATATACAAATCTGAACCTTTCTGATAGTATGGAGGGTCAAGGTATATAAAAACATCCTCTGAACGATTGTCAATTGTGGTTAAAAAGTCAAGCCCTTCCCGGTTTGATAAATGAATACGGTTTGAGAATCGGGAAATATCTGTAAGTCTTTTTATTAATTCGGACTTATTGAATCTAACATCAATCTTATACTTACCTTTTTGGTCGAGACCTCCAATTGGGCCACCAGAGATAACTCCTGACACATTGGTCCTGTTTAAGAAAAATGTTGATTTTGCTAATTCCAAAACATCTGCAGTTTTATAATTGCGCTGTACTTCCTTATATTTCTCCCACTGCTGCACATTAATCTCTACTGTTTCAATCCATCGGCATAAATCATCAGGATTGTTTATCGCCACGTACCAAAAAGCATATATTGAAGGGTCTAAATCATTAATAAATATATTGCTAACATATTCATCCATCATCAAGCGAAGCGCAAGACCTGCACCACCGGCATAAGGCTCCGCATAGTTAGTACCAACCATATCGTTTTCTTCCAAAAGGCTGGTCATAAACTTGTATATACAAGTTTTCCCTCCAGGATATCTGAGAGGAGATCTGAATATGTTATTTGCTCCTGCCATGTGAGATTTTCAGCATTGCTCCTAAGATTATCGAAATACATAATGCCTGGTCGGCAGATGTTGATGAGATATAATTATGGGCTCCCGTATGCATTAACTGTGTCAAACTATCACCAGTCACATTATTCGAAGATAAAAATGTACGTATATCTTGAGACAAAGTCTTCTTTGCTGCCGGATAATATTTGTTTATGTATTCCTTTATGTCAGAATATCCTAATTCCTTAGAGGCCGTCTCGCAAAGGAGGCGAAGGCTCATTCTAAGTAGGCCGTATGCACAAGAAGAGAATACAACTTTACCGCCTCGAATCACATTTGACAGAGCTAAAATGTCGCTATATAGATTATTAACATCGCCGGGCTTAAGTATTAATTTTTCACCAAAATACTCTATCTTGGAAGGCTTTGTGATTCGGGTTTTTCTTGTATGATCTTCATCTTTTGATTTTTTTTCAGTAGAATCTCCTTTTTTTTCAGACGCCGGGGTGTATGCTCTTAATTCCCTGTTTTTATTAGAGTTAATAATATCCTTGACACGCTGGTCAAGTACATCTAATGGTTTACCTCGATACTCACCACGAGTCCAGATCTCTTTTGCTTTGATTTTCTCGAGAACATTATCCAGAAGAACCCTAACTTCTTCATCACTATGTCTTGTGAAAAGTTTGTCTCCATCGAATTCAAATCCCATTTGAGATAGCAAATTCTCTGTTAAGACTTCCTTGCGCACAAAACCTTGGTTCATTTCGGGATTTTTTGAAATAAAGCCACCAGTTCCTTCGTCGAATTTCAAAAACGCACTTTTAGGTTCTTTCAAATATTTGTTAGCAAAAATATCACGTTCCAGAGCATCCCAAGAGTTCCTTAGTTTTACGTGTTTGCGATATACACTACTTAGTGCAACATCTTCCGAACATACATTACATGGGAGTTCCGAAGGAACGTCAGGTAATTCGCATGTCAGATTGTCTGCAATGACAAATCCGAGCTTGATTTTAGCCAGAACAACCCTTCGGTTGCCGTCATAAACGATGGGTTTACCGTTTTTATACACGACAATTGGTAGTTCGCTCATGTCGTAATATGGTCCCATTTCACGAGCCAACTTGTTTAAGTCCCATTTGTTGCGTGGGTCATTTACTGCACGTGCAATCACATCGCTATCAGAAGCAGACGAACTGATTGGGTCTCGAGGATTCTCCGTCCACAAAACCAAGTCTTTAACCTTTATATTTTCTATCTTCTGGCTCATGCTCGAATTGATATATTAACCCTTAACAGGACTCTTTTTAGTAAGATAACGCATAATATGATAATATATTATATACCGATTAATGTTTTTTTGATTTTCGGATAAGTTTTGTTTTTTGAAAAAAATGGAGGAGAGTCAAGGGCGAGATGGTAAATCTCGCCCTCGGTTGTGTTAGACACTACATGTGCTTATTACGGTTCCTCGCTGTCGTTTATTTGATTCAGCAGTGCTCGGTTCCCTTTCAGGGTTCACCTAAAAAGGAGAAGATGATTTGGATTTGTTTTGGGGAGAGGATTTTGCGGGGGCGGGAGTAGCCGGTGGCTTGGAGGGCGGCGAGGAGGGGTTTGTTTGAATGGATCTCGTGGGCGAAGCGCTTGCTTGCACTCTCCTTGCTGTGGTCGGGGAAATAGGCCATGGCAAGGTCTTGCTTGAATTGGTACATAATAATGAAATTTAAATGAAACAAAAAACCTGACATGAGAGTCAAGACCGGAATTAGATTCATAGTAAATTTCAATTTATGCTGTAGGGATAATGATTAGGAGTAGGACGGCATTGGGGCACAAGAAACGGCAAACTTGGGTAATGTTTGCCGTTGGGAGAGATATTGAGAAACATTGCAGACAAGAGGTCTCCTTATTTCTCAATCACCATTGTTAAAAACAATTTATTCACTCGCTTCTCATTGTTAGCGTAATCTCAGTGTATTTCTGAGGCTGGTCAATCAAGTTTTGTAAAGCATTGTCAAATTGACTCCCCCAATAATTGGTAATTGGTTTATATTTATCATCTTTGAGTTCTCGGTTCTTATAGAACTCTATATATTTCATTATCTGTTCGATAATTATTTTTTGTATTTTTATTTCCTGTTCTGAATGGTTTTCTTTGTTGCCGAATTGGTACCACAAGAAATGTCGATAATGTTCCAAGTAATGAATATGCGCTGAAATTATCCTTGTTGCATGAATAGTATTATTAAAACAGAAACCATCTTCTTTAAATTTTTTTATAGAGTCACTACAGTCTTTATTACACTTCCCGTCATATTTACTTCTGCATCGTTTACAAAAATGCTTGTCTGCTGTTTCGATAATTTTTTTTGCAGTTTCGAAAGTGCAAGATAAACATAAACTGATTTCATCAGTATCTTTTTCAAAATTGGTAAATTGGAACAATGGTTTTGGGATATACATCTCTTCTTTATCAGCGAGTGCCACATTATCCCATTGTGTTGATATAAGATTAAAGTATTCATAATGAATGAATACACGGGCTGAGTACACAATACAAAGAGGGTTGATTCGGATTGTAACTGATTCCAAGCTATTGAGATCATCATGATAATCCCGGACAACTTTGGCCGCCAATTCAGCAACAGAAAATTTATCTTTTAATAATCTTACACATTCATCAATAGCGTTGCCAAAAAGTAAGATAGGACACTCAAAGCTATTTGCGGACGTTCCAATTAATCCATTTAAAACTTTGGGGATTAATGTGGTTTTCTCTTTCTTGTACCATGATCCAATTGTATCTAAAAATTCCGGCATCTCAACCTGCTTGGTTGTTCCATTGAAATCATCCTCATCTTCTAACAATACCATCAATTCTTCATTTCGACGAGTCCATCCACTTAAATTGCTCAACAACGTGAAGCTCATGCGAAATATATTGCAGGTATCGCCAGAGAATTCCTCTCTGACATACGAAGAAAAACGAGACATGTCATAGCCTAACAGTCCTGCCAAAGAATAAAATAACAACATGCCTCTTGCTCCTTGATGGCAATCGTTCTCAGCATCTGGTGAAATAAGCGGTTCCGGAACAGATACAGTTCTCTCATGCAACAAATTGCTAATAGCAAAGTGTGTGAACATGCGATAGTCATAGGAATAGAGCGGTTTAATGAAACGTCTAAAGAAAACCTCTTCAGAATGTAACAATTTTTTTATACCATCATAGTTATTCTTAATACTGACTTCTTTAGATTTATCGCTTCTGCAATTTTTTTCATAGAAAGAAAGTCGTGCATTGAGAATATCAGAATATGGTGCTTGATATTCTTGTGAGAATTCCATAGACGCAGGATTGGTATGCAGTATATCTGTTCGTTCTTGGATGTCAGAAACTCTTAAGTATCTTTGATTCTCCATCCTAACAGAAAGTAAAAAAGTTACATTCCATGTGAAATTGTATTGTAACACCTTTTCACAATATGTTTGGGCGATGGAATAAGCACTATTTATAGCACTGCGTAACGAAGAACTAATATACTGTTTATCAACCTCGTCCAGATTATCAAAAACAAATACGAACGAACGGTCGTTATCTTGTTTGTACGGAACTATGCTTAAAATCAAATAAAGAGATAGTAATTGTGTCAAATCATCATCGTGATAGAAACTAAATTTCTCCAGTTCAATATCAAATTGTAAAGAAGAATCCTCTTGTGAGAAACTTTCACAAAAAGACATAAAAAGAATCCGTTCTTCTGGAGAAAAAAGGGACAATAAATCATCTTCAGACCTCTGATTGTCCCAATCTTTGTATGTATCATAAAGTGTTTTCGCAACACTTCTGGTGAGCAAAGACTTCAATCCGCTTTTTAGCGTTGTAGCAACCGTCTCATAATTCCCCAAAGCGGATGGGTACTCAACTAAATTTATATATTTACAATGGTATTCTTTTTTGTTTCTAAAAAAGTTTTTAAGGAAAGTTGTTTTCCCCGAACCACTTGATCCTGAAAAAGTGATAAGATGTATTGTTTGTTCATCAATACACTCTGATAATTTTTCACGAAAACTTTCACAAGCTTTAGGATAATCCACAAAAAGATTATTTGTGTAAAACTTTTCCTCTTCCTCATTTTCTGCCCCTCTAATACCAAAGGGTGATGGACATTTGTTGTCATAAGGAGTATACTCCAACAGGGTTTTTATTGATGCTTTTCTCATGGTGATTGTTAATTTTTATAAAAAATCGTTTGAATAATTTTCGCTAATTGATTGTTGTATTTTTGCCCTTCATTCTTAAAGCGATTTATCTGCTCTCGTTTATTTTGAAAGTTGGGTTTTTCCACAACTGTATCAATAGAATTAATATATGTTTTTGCATCTGGAATATTATTGTTTTCAGAATAACTTGATAATATTTGAGTAATCTTTCCAATACTTTCTTTTATCGTTGTTGCTCTCAGGTGGATAATACTTTTTTTTGAATTAGAAGCAAAATGAGCGTATTCATTCTCAACATCTTCGCACAGAGCATCATAATTAGAGATGATTGATGAATATGGCTCCTCAATCCTTGTTTTATCACGTTCTATCATAAATCTTTGCTCCAATTTCTTAACAGAGGTCTTGATTTCATTCGTGGAATTTTGAATCTCTTTGCCCAAGTCTTCCAAGTTTTTTGTTCGTTCATCTGAAATCTCTTGCATCTTTACAATTTGCGATTTCGTATCTTTATGCCGTTCCTCTATTTGCATAATAGTGTCATTATGTTGTTCTTCAATTTGTTTGTTTGTATCGCTTCGAGTACGAAGATAAACATATATTACTGCTACAACGCTGAGAAAAGATAACAGCAAGCCGATTTTCGTCAAACAAGTTTCCTCATCATATTTAGACTGATTCAATTCAAATTCTTTTTGGGATTCTTCCACATAGGCTTCGGTATTATGTGAAATAGATTCAACACTTTGGCGTATTTGAGATACATTTCCGTTCAATGTATCCCTATCTATCGAAATTGAGGCGATAGAAGATCCTATGGGTTCTATTCTGTTTTGGGTATTTCTATCCGATGCTTGTAAACTATTGCCAGAAATAAGCATTATAGAAAAAATAAAGACGATGGATAGATAACGTAATTTCATAGCAAAAATGTCATTCGTTTTTATAGTTATTTTTGTGTCGCCACTTATTACTTCGAAAGTAATTTGTTGGTTTTAGTAAGTTGCTCTATTATGTGGTTAGTGGGCGTGGGTGCCCACTAACCACGGATTGTTTTGGCTATTTCTTCACGAGTTTGAGGTAGGTGACGGATTTATAGTATTATTCGTGGAGTTTTGTGTATATAATAGGCTCAACAACACATTGAATTGTTGTTGGGTCTGACATATAACACAGCATGTAGCTTTGGTCTTGGAACAACATCATCGTTATTTTGCTTTGCATTGGCGTTGCCGAACCAAAGTCAAAAAACACAATGCCATTTTCTACACTGAAAGTTCCAGTTCCAAACCAAGACAGGAACGTTCCGTTGTTTTCAAAAAAAATAGTATCACCCAAGTCCTCATACTCCTCCGAATAATGGAAGGCACTTGGAATTCTTTTCCATGTTCCAAAAAATTCCGATATCGATTGTGGATTGGTAACTGTCATCGGTTCATGTAGTTGAGTGTACGTTAAATCTTCGCATGCTGGATGATATTGACTTCCACTCATCGGCCAGTACCTTTGAATTATTTCTCTCACAATCAATTTTCTCGAATTCTCCTCTTCTTCGACCCCTACTCTCACCTTACAGACAACATCTTGATTTTCTAAAAAAGATAATGTATCGTCGGACAGCCGATATTCTTTTCCACAGAGTTCGGGGAAATAAAAGGAATAGAAATGTCCATTTTCATGGAAACAGATAATATCTCCATCAGAACATGCTTGCCCCCATGTACCAGCCAATTCACTATACATTAAAGTCATGTCCTTATGAGATTCGGTTTCCTGACGAGTGCAACTCGTCATTGTCAACATTGTTGCTAAAAAAGCATGCAATAAAATCAATTTTTTCATTTTTGTCTTTTTTTATTCGATAATAAGTTGTTTGCTGCTAGAGTGCCCAGTGCTTTTTACAATATGAACGAGATACCTTCCAGGTGGGATATTTTGAAGGTTTATATTATGAGAAGTCTCACCGTTAGATAGTTGCGTCGAATAAACGGTAACACCCATCATGTTTGTTAAAAGCAAAGTGGCACCTGATATTCCATCTTGCAATTGGAATTCAACATTTACTTGGTTGGTGGCAGGATTGGGGGAAAGAATGATTGGACCTATGGGAGGAAGTGTGGGGTCTATCAGCGAATAAGATTTACATGCAACATTATTGTTCGCACGGATAAAATGTTCCAGTGGAACATTATTGTCATTTTCCCCAATGGTAAGTCCTCCATCTTCAACGAGAGCCACTAACGACAGTTTCATTCCTGGCCCATACACACATGTCATTGATTGATATGAAGGAATATTTAAATAAATGGTAACAATAGTGCTGCTATTTGGGCCAATCCAAGTAGAAGAAGTCGAAGATGATTCAATTACACCACTCCGTTTAAAATTACAAGCATCATACGTAGGATTTAAAAAATTTGGCCAAAACAGATTTCCACTTTTGGTTGTCCAATAGACTTTTACGTCTTTATAATTAAATTCAGAAAAAGTTTGCCTATTATTTCTAATTCTAATATTAACATAATATTGTCCTCCTTTTTCTGGTGAAGAAACGGTATTTCCATAAAGGTCTGTCAACCATATGTCTGTACTTTGTTTAATATTGGATGATGTGATATTGGGTTCGCTTCCTGTGTCATCAGAATAATCTTTTATGTAGAAATCTTTTGTGAAGGCTGTGGCAACAGAAACTGCCGCGGCAGCATCCACCAACCCATGTCCCATTTCCTGATGCCATGAACCATTGAGGTGACTATTTGAGTATTGATAATTATATCCTCCAACTTTTTGAGCAGTACCTTTTATAATTCTGGCAACTTGCTCGGAACTCAATGACGGATTCGCAGACATCACCAATGCAGCTATTCCAGAAACATGCGGAGCGGCCTGAGATGTTCCAGACAATGTATAGTATGACGAACCGTTATAAGTAGAATATATACTGTTCCCCGGGGCAACAACATCTAGTTCTGTTCCATAACTGGAAAATGAAGAACGAGTGTTGTCCTCGCTCACTGCACCAACAGCCAGGAACTTATCACTATATGATGCGGGAAAATCGACACCTGACACTCCCATATTACCTGATGAGCAAACAACCAGAACGCCGTTGTCTATAGCGTAGTCCAAAGCCGCCTCTACTGCAACGCCATGAAGCAATGAAACGTTTCCGTTGTAGTCGCCCCATGAATTGTTCATTATTCGGGCTCCTTTTTGAATGGCTTTATTCATGCCTCGAGCCAGATGCATATTGGAATTTGCATCAGATGTACTCCAGGTACGTTTGATATTTATAAGACTGGAATTAGGCGCAACCCCAGCAACAGTGTAATCGTTGTGTCCTGCAAAAATAATACCTCCAACATGTGTTCCATGTGAACTTGTTAACAAACCAGGATATACTATTGAATAACCGGCATCAGCATCATAGGAGAAGGAAATATTCGTATTTGAAAACTCATTATGCGATTCATCTAGTCCATCATCCACAATAGCGACTCTAATGTTAGTATCCCCACATGTGATTTGCCAAGCATTACATGCATTGATAGCATCCATGTTCCATTGAGAATTAAATTCCAAGTCGGACACACAGTTTTGGGTATTAGATTTATAATTTATCATAAAACCATAATCAACCTTTCTAAAAAGATCTGATTCATAAAATATATTTCCAACTTCAATACTAGTAAGGTCTATGTTTTCACATTTCACAGCATACCAATTGTCAAATAATTCACTATCAGAAACAGAGAGATTCAATGTGCAGATTGTATCTGCATAATTTTTGAGCAAATTGGTATCTCCACGATTAATTAATTGGATATAAATCATATTTGATACCCATATCTCATCGTTTCCTTCTCCGACAACATATTCAATGTCTCTAACACCTCTTTGGTTTCTAAGAAACATCATACATTCGCCAATGTTTTTCATATCAACTTTTAGTTCACAAAAAAGGTATAGCGAATCAAAAGAGGGAAGTATTGTGGAGACAACATTGTAATTCTCTGCAATCTCTTGAGCGGAAATTTCCTGCTTTTCAAAATAAACGACAAAATGTTTTTGATTCACATTTAATGGAATCTTTTCTCCTTTATAATAATAGAAAGGGTTGTTTTGGGCGAATGAATAAAAGTTCATCGCCATAAGACATATCAGTATAAACGGTTTTCTCATATTTTTTTGTTAAAATCTTCGTTCTAATAATCATAAAACAAGGCACTCTCCCTGCGTGAGCATCCTCTTTTTTTGAAGTTTTTTGTCAGTTGTTCACATCATTCTACTTTATAGAAAATGGTGCTGGGGGAATTTGGATTATAAAGAATCTGTTTCTCGGGATCATCTATCAGAGTTATGGGATTACGTTCAACAAATGTCATTGCAATGATATGAGTTTCGTTGTCGTAGGTATAGTGCATGGATTGCGTGTCTTCATCCACGTCTGTACCAACCACTTCTGTGTAAATGGTATAAAATCCAGTGCTGTCAGTGTCAAAAGAGCAGCGGAATTCCGTAATAATATGCATCCCATATATTACAGTGTCGAAATGATTAAGCCAGTGGGTTCCAACCAAGGGGTTGCTGTCTTCGATGGGCGAGATGGTATCGGTAGACGTAACCGTGTCGATAGGGGCAACGGTGTCGGTAGGGGAGGGCGTGCTTGGATCTTTTTCGCAAGATGCAAACGAGAAGGCCAGTACGGCCATGACAGAGAATAGAATAATGTGTCTTGTTTTCATAACGGTATGTTTTTTGTTTTCTAGTCAATGACTAAAATGGGCAGATTTTCCAAATAGTTATTCAAATAAATAATATTTAGATCCATATAACAATTTGCAACACAAACGGCATACATTGGATTATCCTCACCAAATTGATTTTTGCAGCGGTACAGACATCCTTCTTTGGCCGTAACCATACAGGGATTATTGCCATCAAACTCATTATCCAGATTCTGTATGTCCTCCAGAATATCACACATCATAGTCACGCAATCCCCCAAATCAGTAGGGTTGTTGTGCAGGTGAAGCATTCGACATTTAGGGTGGAATCTGGGTTCTCATTCATGTATTCCTCCAAAAGTTGAGAGGATAGCATGGCGATCGAATCGCACAAACTTGTTGGTATTTCTGTAAGAGCGAGAAACTCACTCATGTTGTTTAAACCACAGATGTATACAAACATCTCAGGATTTTCTTTATATGCATCATGGCAGTATTTCCAATAACGGTTTATGGAGGCCGTCAGTTGTTTCTGGGTGCTGACACAACTCTTTGCTCCATTTGTAATCGGCGTTGTGTTTTCCGTCGACTTGTCTTTGCTACAGGCAATAATAGTAACCACACCTGCAATCATGACACTGGCAGCAATAACCCAAATATACTTTTTCATTGTTCTTGAATTTTTATGTTATCCTTTTTTGTTAATAAATTGTTTTTCAAATTCACTTCGGAGAATTTGGCTAAGGTATTCAACTTGTTTTATTATTTAATGGTCATTACTTTTTTTGATTGGTCATTGCCTACTTTGACGATGTAGACACCCGCACAAGGGATTCCAACGGTTTCTTCATCAGATGCGCTCGCCAGATGGTATATTTGTCGACCGACAGCGTCGAATATATATACGGGTTCGCCTAGGGCACCATAGATTGAAATATGGCCATTTTGCGCTGATATTATTATCTTGGTAGAATCAACCTCGTCCATTCCGTCGCAGTCTTCCTCGATGGTTTTGCCGGCCAAAGCCTGCTGGGTGCTGTAGGGGCCGCTGCAGCCGCAGGGTACATGCACGGTGGTGGCGCGCCAGAAGGCATCCTTTATCATCACTGGAGGCCGGCTTCCGCGGAAGCGCACCTCGCTCATGTTGAAGGCGGCGCCGCCGATGGTGTCGGGGGCCCCTAGGAACTCCACATATTCGGCCTCGCCCAGAATGCCGTCGAAGGCCTTCTCACCCACGGTGCGGAGCGACGCCGGCAGCGGGGGCAGGGCGTTGAGGTTGGTGGTGTAGAACGCCTTGGGGTGAACCTCTTCGAGGCAGGAACCCAGCTGCAGGCTGGTGAGCGACATGCACAAATTGAATGCCTCGCGACCTACTATCCGCAGCGAGTCGGGCAGGACGACGGAGGTGACACCGCTCTGGCTAAAGGCTTGCCGCTCGAGGACGCGCACACCGGCAGGGATGACCACCTCGCGCATGCCGGAGTTCATCATGAAGGCCTGGAGGCCGATGCGACGGAGCGTGGAGGGGAGGTTGACGCTGCAGCGGGTAGAAAGGAAGGCGGCCTCGCCGATGTCGGTAAGTCCTTCGGGAAGGGTCACGGAGCTGAGAGCGGTGTTGTTGTAGAAGAGTTCGTTGGCCAGCACCTTGACTGCGGTGGGGACTTGGTAATCTCCGCTGGCGCCGACGACCAGCAGGAGGGTATCGCCGTCGCAGCTTGTCAGGCGGCCATCGGCGAAGGTGTAGTGGGTGTTGCCCTCGTCAACCACCACCACGAGGGAGGCCGGAGGGTTCTGGCCCACGGGGTTACCCTCGATGCGGCAGACGGAGGCCGGCAGGTGCAGGGTGTCGATGGAGAGCGGCAGGGCGCCCTCGCCAATCTCGCGGAGGCCCTGCGGCAGCACGATGGTCTGTGGGTTGCTACCAATGGCCCAAGCCTCGATGCGGCGCAACGATGAGGGCAGGGTGAGCGTGGAGGACGGGCTACCCGCCGGGAGGGCGATGAGGACGGTGGTGTCGGCATTGTAGAGGGAGCCATCGACCACACAGAAGGTGCTGTTGGCGCTGTCGATGGTGAACTCCAGGATGCTTGTGCTGGAGAAGGCGGCGGCGCCGATACTGCTGACGGAGGCCGGCAGGTGCATCGCGGAGAGGCGGCTGCAGCCGAAGAAGGCGGAGAATCCGATGCTGCGCAGCGAGGCGGGGAGGTCGATGGAGCTGATGCGGAGGGTGGAGAAGGCGTAGCGGCCAATCTCCTCGATGGTGGAGGGCAGCGTGACGCTTGTGGTGCTGCAGCCGTTGAAGGCGTTGTCGCCGATGCGTGTCACCGTATAGGTCGTGCCGTCGTGTTCCACGGTGGCGGGGATAACTACGGTGGCGGGGTACTGGCCGCAGTCGCCGAATTCCTGACGCTGAATAACCTCGACGGTATTCACACCGGTGATGTTGTAGCACAGGCCGTCGTAGACGAAGCCCATGGCGCCGAACGACTGTTGCGCTGCCGCCGTCAGCAGGACTGTAGTGCAGAGGAGGATGGATAACACTCTTTTCATGGACTATATTATTTATGTTATACGGGGAAACGTGCCTTTGCGCGTTCCCCCGTGAATTCGGTTAGAGTGCAATCACTGCATTATTACCCGACTTAGTAATATTATATGTTCCTGCAGGAATATATGGAATACTAACTTTAGATAGAATATTAGTGTCATATATGGGACAGTCGTACTCGAATTTGATGTGTCCTAGAGAAATATACTTTTGATAATAAAGGCTTAATCCACCACTTAAAGAGGTGTAATTGGGAATTGTTATGTATTTTATATGATGATCGTTAGGATCTATGTCAGCAAGGGCTTGTACCGCTTCTTTTCCATCACATCCCATGGTGATATAGCATAATGAATCAGAAACTTTTGCTTCCACACAATCATAATATGCTTTAGGATGTTTCCAAAAATGGCATAAGGTTGTCACCACGGGAGCCTCTTTTGAGTTTCGTGCGATTGTAGAGGCGTTGTTTTCGTTGTCTTTGTTGGTGCAACTTGTGATAGCCATCGTGGCTGCAAAAAATATAATGACAAATTTTTTCATTTTTTGAGTTTTAATTGAGTCTTCCTCTGCTAGCCGAGGAGGCGTCTGCCATTTCTGGTGCTGTGTGGCGGTTGGCAGAGTTTTCTTTTGGCCCACACAATAAAATCAATTGATACACGTTATTGAAACCGTGTAGAGCAACTGCTCTATACCTCGGGTGCGGGACGGCAGGGAAGAGTGAGTTGCGAGCTTCAAAATACAATCACACTCTCCCTGCTTCGGCACCCTCTCTTTTTCGCCCCGGCACAACGGTGCACCAAATTTGTGCGGGGCTTTGTCAGATGATGTACATACCTTTTAGTTATTAATGACGGACATGTCTAATGGCATGCTGCCTTCTGTGGGTTAAAATGGGTGTTATTATTGCTGAGCAATTCCGATTAAATCAGCAGGGGTGATGCCTAAGACGACATTCATGAATCTTCTTTTCCGGATGTTTTTTTCTTTTTCCAATATAACTTTTTTGCTTTGTACTATTTTGTGTGTGCCAATCAGTTCATCCAATGCAGATGGCTTATATACATGCACAACATCTGCTATTTCTAATGGTTTGACTATGACGGTCTTTATTTTTTGCGACGAAAATTTGTCACGTAAAATACCACGATAATCCGTTTTTTGTGAGACCGTTGACACTGAGCAGTTGACTCTTTTGTAAGTTTTTGATATTATCTTCTTTACCATGTTGTTATTGTGTTAGTTGATTCTGAATGCCCATCATTTTGAAAACAATTCCTGAAACACACTCATGGAATATTGCATTTATTGGGTCGTTGGGTCTAAAGCAACTTTCCACATCTGCATCTGCACAGATGAATCCATGAATCTTATTCCCACCATTGGGATTATATAGTGGTAATACAGGAGAAACGCATACGCTGCGATAAGGTACGCCTTTAAGGCCCACTTCGTCAAATCTGCTGCAACGGTATTCTCCTTTGCTCAATTTGGTATGGACATCGGATTCGATAAAGATTGTTGCCTGGCCAGTTAATCTGTATGTGTTTACAATTTCTTTATAGGGTGTATTATTCTCTAACGGATATGGGTTATTCACAAATGAAATCACTCTTTGCTTGCTGAGAGAAGAAGAATCCCGACATATTTCTCGAATCTGTAGATTATTATCCTCCCCTTGGACTTCCTTGATTGAAACAGAAAACCCCTCATAGCCAATTGTCTCATCGCCAAGTCCAATATAGTAATTCCTCACGTTGTCACATATATCCTGCATTATCCTCATATAATTGGCCCTTGTCCACTTATCCCGATTTGAAAGAAAAGATTCGACTTGCCTTTGGATTTTCAACAATTGTTCAGGCATAACCTTATTTCTTGAATCGGCGATTTTCCTTAGTTCCATAAGTTTATGTTTCCTTAGATATGGTGTAATGGGGTAACATAACAAAATCCAGGGTGCAATACAGATTGTTATTTTCCAGCCCAAGGGAATTTGAATAAGAGATAGAAGGAAGGAGATCACACATGTCAGAATTTGTGGAAGAAAAGTTACCATAAACTCTGATATATCAAACTTTCTACTCTTTTTAGCGTGTTTGGTCATAAAGTTATTTTTATTGTTTGAAAGTGGGCGTTTTTAGTAGACTGGGCATAGTTGTGGCGGATTCTACTTGGTGGCATAGCAGTTGTAAACTTTATTTTCCTTGTCAAAAACGATTGTTACGGTGTAGCCGTCGCCAGCCATCTTTTCTGCCCAGTTGATGGCATCGTCGTGGTTGGGTGTGGAGTAGGTGACAGTCTCTTTAGTAGAAATAACACGCGAGGCAGCTTCCTCGTTGCGGAAAGTGACCTCGTGTCCTTCTTCTGCCAAAGCGAGCATACGGTTGAGAAAAGCTTGCCAAGCCTCGTCGCCGATAAGCGTAAGCTGGTGAGTTACGCCGTCAATGGCGTAACTCACCGTGTACACGGTGCCGTTTTCCGCGACAATGTTGGTCTCGTCAATGATGTTTTCTTTCTGGCAGCTGACGGTCAGAGTTCCGAGCACTGCGAAGAGTGCGATGGCGGTGAATGTTTTACGCATAAATCTTATGTTTTTAGTTAATATTCTCTTCTTTATAATTGTGATTAAATACGGCATGTTTCTCAATATCACTATTAATGTGGAACACCGTTAGTGTGTGTGTCAGATGAGAGATGACTAGCAAGTCGTACGGGAATGCAGAAGTATTTGCTAGATATTTAGGAATATGCCTTGTGAAAAGTAAATCCTCACCATTGTCGATAAGAGGTTGGAGTTCGAGAGGGGGGGGGGATACTTTGAAATCTTTTTTGAGGATGTCCCATCCTGCAGAATCGATGGCTTCCAAGAGGGTGACATCGACAAAGACGGTGTCGTTTACTTTGAAGTCCTTAATGAACGAGGCCTTGACTTTCTCCACGTTGGCATACTTCTGGTATATTTCGCTGCATTGCTCAAATGGTACAGTACGGGGCCAGAATATGACGACTGCCCCCCCCCCCAGAAGGAGGAGACAAATGAGTATCGTTATAGGCCAGGAATTCTTCATATCTGCATGATGGTGTGTGTCACATTGTCGACGGCTTCGATACGGGCGTTGTGGTCCTGCGTAATGGTGTGTCCGTCGCCGACGGTGGTGGCACAAGCGACGAGGACGAGGGTGAAGGAGGCAGCGATGCCGATGGTGGCGGTGCGCTTCAGGTTGTCGATGACGAACTGGGGGTTGAAAGCATAGGATAGCGTGCGCGGTGACGGGCGACGACAGCGGAGGGCGGCGATGTAGGCGGCGAGGCGCGACTTCTTCTGTGGCATGTAGAGGGGGCGCATGCCGGAACGGCGAGTGAAACGCAGCATGCGGTCGAAGCTGACGCGGGCGGGGTCGTGGCGAAGAATGGCGAAGGTTGTGGCGATGGACTCTACGGTAATGAGGATGTAGACAAATTCGATGAAGAGGGTGAAGAGTCGGTAGTAGATGTCGTAATTGTAGTGCCAAAGGGCGATACCCCAACTGATGGTGGCCACGAGACAAAGGAGGGCTAAGATGCCCCAGGCGCGGACCATACGGAAGCGGAATGTGGGAGCATCGGAGATGTTGAGGAAGGTAGGGCGGGCCGCGGGGCAGTCAAGAATGTCGGCAAGGCGGCGGGAGTGATCGTCAAAGAGAGGCTGAAGGTCATCGAAGACAATCTCCTGCTCGCTGACGCCTGCGAAATCTTGTAAATCATGTAAATTATTCTTCATTATAATTATATTGTTGTTTGAGTTTGTCGATGTGTTGGCGGAGGCGGTAGAGGCGTTGTTTGACGGCGGCTTCGGTGGTGGAGAGAGTTTCGGCGATGTCGCGGATGGAGAGGTGTTCGAGTCGCAAGTAGAGAAGTGCACGTTCGTCGGGTTCGAGGGCGGAGATGAGGCGGAAGTAGTCGGGCGGTGCCTTGTCTATTTCCTCGGAGATGGTGTCGTACATCCAGTCTTCGAGGGGTACGAATCGGGGTTGCCTGGCGTGGCGGCGTATCTCTGTGACGGCGACATTGAGGGCCACACGGCGCACCCATGTGTCGGTGTTGCTGTCGCCTCGGAAGTTGGGCCACGACTCCCAGAGGTTGCAGACGATTTCCTGATAGAGGTCGCGGATGGCGTCGGGGGAGCGGTCGGTGTAGTGGAGGCAGATTTGGAAGATGGTGCGCTGGCTGCGGTTGAGCATGTCAAGGAACTCTGTGTTGTCGTCGTCGCGGAGCGCATCAGGCCTCAACAAGGCAAACAAGGTATGCCTTGCTTTGGGAGCGTGATGTTGTCCGGCGCGGTTCATATGTTCGTCTGTCGTCTTCTTCCGGGGACGTGCTGCGAGCGGTTTGAGTGCGACAGTTTTATCCCCTCTCTATTATATTAGTCGCAAAAATACGAAAAAGTAACAAGCTGGATGAAAAACTTTTTTAAGATTTTTTGATGGGATTGGTTTTCAATGGGATGGAGACGTTTTTTTTACGGGCTGAAGCCCTTGGCGCGGAACAACGCATTGGGGCGGACGCAAGCGTCCTGGCACGGGACAAAGCCGTGGGAACGGCGGGCATGGAATGCCCGGACAAGGGACGAAAGGGGGGGGAGGATGGGTCTAATGGGGCGAATGGGTGGAAATGGGCGGAGATGGCGGCGACAAGAATGCCGCTGGGGTGCACGGAGGGAGTGGATTGGGGATTGAAGGGGGTAGATGGTTGATTTTCAGTAGCTTTTATGCAAAACAACCAAAGTACTGATTTCGTGGTGGTTATGACGATTTCAAAGAAGGCACATAGAACCCACATAGAAGGGAGACAGAAGGGAGGCTGTTGGAATTGAAAATTGGGGCAAATGGGCAGGATGGGGTGAATGGGCAATATTTGGTTGCGATGGTATTCGCTCATCAAGCTCGCGGGGCATACCAGCAGCATACGGGACAAAAGAAAAAATGGCGTTATAATAAAACAATGATTCCAATAAAAAATGGCGTTAAAAGAAAAATGGCGTTATCCTGAATGGCAAAAAAGAAAGGGTGCCCGATGGGGACACCCTTTGCTGTTACCAATGCGGGGCTAATGGGGTTGCGGCCATTTGGTCGCGACGGCAGCCCGCATGGTGAGGATACTACATTTCGGAAAGCTTTTTGTAACCCTCGTAGCGCAGTTTGCGACGAAGAGTTCTTCGGCCTCCTGGGGGAAGGTCTTCATCAGCGAGTTGTAGCGCACCTCGCCCATGATGAAGTCGCGGAACTTGCTCCAGTCGGGCTCCTTCGAGTCGAGGTGGAAGCCGTTCTTGCCGGCGTCTTCCTCGGCGGGGTTGAAGTGCCAGAGGTGCCAGTAGCCGCACTCGACGGCCTTCTTCTCCTCGTTCTGCGTGCGGCCCATGCCAATCTTGATACCGTGGTTGATGCAGGGTGCGTAGCAGATGATGAGCGACGGGCCGTGGTAGGCCTCGGCCTCCTTGATGACGTTGAAGTACTGGGCCTGGCTGGCGCCCATAGCGACCTGGGCGACATAGACGTAGCCGTAGCTCTTGGCAATCATACCGAGGTCTTTCTTGCGGATCTTCTTACCACTGGTGGCGAACTTGGCGACGGCACCTGCGGGAGTGGCCTTCGAGCTCTGTCCGCCGGTGTTGGAGTACACCTCGGTGTCGACGACGACGACGTTGACATCCTCGCCGCTGGCCAGGACGTGGTCGAGGCCGCCGAATCCGATATCATAGCCCCAACCGTCGCCGCCGAAGATCCATTGGCTCTTCTTGACGAGGCTGTGACGGAGCTCGAGGAGCTGCTTGCAGATATCGCAGCCGCACTTCTCCATCAGCGGGATGAGCTTGTCGGCGATTTCCTTGGTCTTGAGGGTGCATTCGCGGTTCTCGATCCACTCGGTGAAGAGGGCCTTGATTTCGGCGCTGCAGCAGTCGCAGGCGAGGCCTTCCTTCATAATGCGCTCCACGCGGTCGCGCATCTGGCGGGTGGCGGTGGCCATACCGAGGCCGAACTCGGCGTTGTCCTCAAACAGCGAGTTGGCCCAAGCGGGACCGAAGCCGCTGCGGTAGTTGCGGCAGTAGGGGGTGGCAGGAGCCGAGCCGCCGTAGATGGAGGAGCAGCCCGTGGCGTTGGCCACCATCATCTGCTCGCCGAAGAGCTGGGTGATGCACTTCAGGTACGGGGTCTCGCCGCAGCCGGCGCAGGCACCGCTGAACTCAAACAGAGGCTGTGCGAACTGGCTGTTCTTGACGTTGGCCTTCTTGTCGATGAGGTTGTCCTTGTAGGTGACGCACTTCTGTGCGTAGTCCCAGTTGGCGGCCTCGTGGAGCTGGCTCTCGAAGGGTTTCATCACGAGGGCTTTCTCCTTGGCGGGGCAGACGTCGGCGCAGTTGCCGCAGCCGGTGCAGTCCATAGCGCTGACCTGCATGCGGAAGTGCATACCAGCGAGCTCCTTGGGCATCTTCACGTCGATGGCCTTCATCGACTCGGGAGCCTTCTTCATCTCCTCGTCGGTCATCACGCAGGGGCGGATGGCGGCGTGGGGGCACACCAGCGAGCACTGGTTGCACTGGATGCAGTTGGCGGGGTTCCACTCGGGGACGACGGTGGCGACGCCGCGTTTCTCGTAGGCGGTGGTGCCGGCGGGGAAGGTGCCGTCCTCGTAGCCGACGAATGCCGACACGGGCAGGTCGTTGCCGCACTGTGCCACCATCGGGCGCATCACCTTGGCGATGAACTCGGGGTCGCCCTCGTGTTTCTCGACGGCGAAGTCGGTGCTGCAAGGCAGGTTGGCCCACTCGGCGGGGATGTCGATCTTGGTGATCTCGCCACCGCGGTCGACGGCGGCGTAGTTCTTGTTGACCACGTCCTCACCCTTGCGGCCGTAGCTCTTGACGATGAATTTCTTCATCTGCTCGACGGCGAGGTCGTAAGGTATCACCTCGCTGATCTTGAAGAAGGCGCTCTGGAGGATGGTGTTGGTGCGGTTGCCGAGGCCGATTTCGGCGGCAATCTTGGTGGCGTCGATGATGTACATCGTGATGTGGTGCAGCGCCAGGTACTTCTTCACGAAGTCGGGCAGCTGGGCCTTGGTCTCCTCGACGGTCCAGGGGCTGTTGTAGAGGAAGGTGCCGTTGTCCTTCAGGCC
>ONBK01000016.1 GCA_900316055.1 uncultured Bacteroidales bacterium | reverse complement strand
TTCACCTTTCACCTTTCACCTTTCACCTTTCACCTTTCACCTTTCACCTTTCACCTTTCACCTTTCACCTTTCACCTTTCACCTTTCACCTTTCACCTTCCACCTTCCACCTTTCACCTTTCACCTTTCACCTTTCACCTTCCACCTTTCACCTTTCACCTTAAAATAACCTTTCACCTTTCACCTTTCACCTTTTCTACATCCCACTCATCAGCGGCGCAACGACCTGTCTCAGCTTTTCGATGTCCAGTTGCTGATAGGAGGCATTCTCCGGGTCTTCGAAGTTCTTTTTGTTCTTCCTGTAGGTCTCCATATCGTAGTTGTTCGCCTGTGTGAATAGCGTATGTGCTACGTTTACCTTCAATTCTTCAAAGCTCATCTTCCCGTCGAGATAATCTTTGCGCTGCTTCTCCGAGAGGTATTTCGACACTTTGCTGAACCCCTCCTCGGTGAGGACTCCGTCGCTGTCCAGGCTCTTCTCGAGTTCTGGAAAGTTCACCCACGCCGTGATGGTTGTCTCGAGGAGTTCAATTTTCGAGTCTCTCTTTTTATCGGTATAATAGCCCAGATATGCGTGACAGGGTTCCACGAAGATGACCGGCCGCAGTCCTATTTTGCGCAGTATCGAGGCAAAGAAGACGCAGGCATCGATGCAGTTGGCCTGTCGCGAATTATACACTTGGTCGAAGAAACGGATATGCTGTACGTTCGTGCTGCTCGATGGATTTGAGGTGCACGAGATGGAGGAGTAGGCTATGCCGCGATTCAGCGCATAGTACCAGACTGCGAAGACCTGTTCGCGGGCCACTTTCGTCCCATTCTGGTAGCCGGAGATGCGTTTCACAATACCTTGGGAGAGTATCTCGGTGAGTATGTCTTCGATATAGGGATGATCCTCGTTCACGTAGGCAGCAAAGAGCCAGCGTGTGTCGATGCGCCCGTTTCCGCTTCGGAACGACAGCGGGCATTCGTTCACCGTCCGCAGCTGTAGGTGTAGGTTCTTCGTCATCACCTGCTCGTCGTTGATATAGCAGGTGAAGGTGAGGTCCAGGGGACGCGACTGCCGCAGCGTGGATAGCAAGTCGTATTTCCAGTGTAGCGAGGGATGGAAGGTGTAGGTCTCGCCTTTATGCGGAAGGATTTCCTCGAAGGTGGTCACATAGTTGAAAAGGGAAGAATCGACCACCACGCGCAATAGTGTGTTGTTGGCCGGAGCTGTGACGGAAACAGTGAAGGGGGCCAGTTGCTCGCCCAGTTCCCCTTGCGTCTGGTTCAGCCCCAGAATCAGCGACGGGTACAGCTGTGATTCAAACATCGGGTTCAGCTCCGCGCTGAAGTTCACCCTCCTCGGGTCATACGTCTTGTTGCCTGGAGCCTGCGAACAAGCCGCAAGCACTATAAAAATCAATGAAAACAGCCCCCGCCCAAGCCTCAATAACCTATCTGCCTGACCTTGGTCACGGCCTGCGACCTTGTGGAGTAAACCCATAAACTTTAAACTTTAAACTTTAAACTTTAAACTTTCCACTTTCACCTTTCACCTTTCACCTTTCACCTTAAAATAACCTTTCACCTTTCACCTTTCACCTTTCACCTTTCACCTTTCACCTTAAAATAACCTTTCACCTTTCACCTTTCACCTTTCACCTTAAAATAACCTTTCACCTTAAAAGTTCGGGATTGTTGTTCACGAATTCGGACCATTGCTTCTTCGCTGATTTATGGGTTTTCTTTTTCGGAGTTAGCTGTCTCTGGATGTCGGCCAGCGGATTAGAAAGGTGAAGGTGGCAGGTGTAAGCCACCGCCAGGGCATCTGTGGCATCCAGATACTTAGGCGTCTCCTCAAAACCCAGTATACTCTGCAATATTGTGGCTACCTGTTGCTTCGTAGCGTTACCATTACCCGTGATGTGTTGCTTGATGACCGACGGCTCGTATTCCGTAACAGAAAGGTCGCGCGACAGTGCCGCGGCAATGGCCACCCCCTGGGCCCGGCCAAGTTTTAGCATCGACTGTACATTCTTCCCGAAGAACGGTGCCTCAATGGCCAAGTGGTCCGGATGGAACGAATCGATGATTCCAACCGTACTCTCGAAAATCTTCCGGATGCGCAGGTTAAAGTCCTCTATCTTTTTCAGGTACAGGACATCCATCGCCACAATACGCATCCCCTCTCCAGTCTCCAAAAGACTGTAGCCGAGAATTTGCGTGCCGGGGTCAATTCCAAGGATTAACATAGCCCATCAACTACCCCATTAAACCCATTAACCCCATTAACCCCATTAAGCCTTTCACTAACCACTAACCCATCTGCCTGACCTTGGTCACGGCCTGCGACCTTGTGGAGCAAACCTATAACCTTAAGGGTGAATCTTGAGTCGAGCTTTTTGCGCAGGAGGAAGAGAACCAGGATATAGACACCCAGGATGGCCAGGGAGAGCAGAATGACCATAGGCTCGGATAGTCCGGCAAGTGAAGATCCGATGACCGTGGCGAGGAGCAGGATGGCAGGAACCACATAGGCCCACCATGTAGCAAGGAGTCCGCGGGAGTGGTCGATGGTGACGGTCACCCTGTCCCCGACGTTAAAGTTATCGTTAAGGTTATCGTCGATTGGGATATCTAACGTCTTGGTTTTCGATTCGGCAAATCCGCAACGCCCATGTGCCTCACAAGCTGCACAGGCCGAGGTGGACTCGATTTGCACAGTGACGAATCCTGGTTTCACTGCTGTTACAATTCCCGGATGCTCCATTTAACTTTTAACTATTATCTATTATCTATTATCTATTATCTATTTCACCTTCCACCTTTCACCTTTCACCTTTCACCTTTCACCTTTCACCTTTCACCTTTCACCTTTCACCTTTCACCTTAAAATAACCTTCCACCTTTCACCTTCCACCTTTCACCTTTCACCTTCCACCTTTCACCTTTCACCTTCCACCTTTCACCTTTCACCTTTCACCTTTCACCTAAAGGATATGATTCCATTGCAGTTCGACAGGCATCGTCCCCGTAGATCGATTTTATAACGCCGCCCTTGGAAAAACACCTCCGCACGTCCCCATTGGAAAGGAGAGGCCATGTCGAACACAAAGGGTAGGTAGATGTCGCCTCGCGTGTTGATATAGCCCCATGAACCCTTGAAGAGTACCGGCGCCAACCCCTGCGAGAAATGGTAGGCCTCAGTGAAATTCAATGGGATGACCAGATTGCCCTCCAGATCCACATAGCCCAGTTTCCCGTCCTGTTCGATAAGGGCCAGGCTGTCGTAGTAGACATATTTATTGCCCTTGGCCGTATTGTTGTCGTACTCGATGGGGAGGACCACAGCTCCCAGCGTGTCGATGATTCCGTAATGGTTCTCCAGGCGCGCCAGCGTGCGGCCCATCTTGAAGGCTCCTATCTCATCGTAGATGCAGGGAATGATTTCGCGCCCTTCAAAGTCCAGAAAACCCCGCTTGCCGTTGCGGACGACACCCACCCGGTTGTCCTTTGGGGCCGTGATGGCAAAATAGTCGGGTTCCGTCTTCTGTTCCGCCTTCTCGCCACTGAGGGCGAAGAGCGCCATTCCATAGTTGTCGCCGGCGAAAAAGATTCCCTTTTCGGGGAAGGTGATTTGTTCATAACGGTGAGGCAGGACCAGGTGGCCCAGGGTGTCGATAAGGCCCCAGCGTTCGTAGCGTTTCACCGGGGCGTAGCCGTCGGCGAAGGGCATCGCCATGTCGTAGAGTGGTTCGAAGAGGATGTTTCCGAGGGTGTCGACATAGGTGGCAGCGAAGAAGAAGGAATCGATGGCGACGGTGACGGCAGCGCGATTGCAGCTGAAAGGATAGGCATGAGGGAAGACGGTGGGGATGACGAGGTGGCCACGGAGGTCGGAGAATCCGTAGCGGCCGTTCTTGACAACGAGGGAACGTCCACAGGAGGGAAGTTCGGCATTGTCGTAGAGGCATGGGACAACGACTTCACCCTCCGCGGAGAGAATGCCGCAGAGCGTGTCTTCCAGCCAGACGCGGCAGTAGCCGTCCTTGAACTCGCCTACATGAAGGTAGATATTGGGCGCGAGGAGGCTCCCGTCGTCGCGTTTGAATCCGTAGCGGTCGCCCTCGCGCGTGGTTTGGATGCCGTCGACAAATAGAATGTCGCAGCCGCAAGTCGAGTCGGTCTCGTAGCGCGTGCTCTGTGCCGCGACTCCTATTGACCCTATAAGCTCAATAACCAATATCCAATAACCAATAACCTTTTTCATATCTCGGAGATGACATTGAGGGCTTGGCGGTAGAGATGCTGCATGTGGGTTGCGGGGTCGCCGGGGGCAAAGCGGGCGAGGTTCACCTCGTCTAGAAGTTGGAGGATGTGCTGCAGCTGCTGCTCGGGAATCTCTTTCTCGAGGAGGGAGGCTTTGACGGTGTCCTGGTTGAGTTGCGAGAGTGGAATGTTGTATTTGTCGGAGAGACATCCCCAGAGGGCGCGGTAGATTTCGTGATAGAAAGGCTCGGCTTGTTCCTTTTTCATGTAAACGGCGGCTTTCTTGAGGCGTCGCCGGGCGAGGCGGAGGGCGTTTTTGGGATTGGGAGAGAGGGAGGTCGCGTGATTGCGTGATTGGCCACGCTTCAACCAGCGCACGAGGGTGAGAATGATGAAAACCAGGGCAAGGAGCGAGAGGAAGTAAAGGAGATAAGTGAAACCATTGTTTGAATGTTTGATTGCTTGATTGCTTGAATGTTTGTTTGCTTGATTGCTTGATTGGTTGGCTCCAGGCAGCACCAGAATTGTCTGGGAATCGACGGTAAGGGTTTTGTATTGACCGGAGGCGGGGTCGAAGTAGATAAATTTGTAAGCTGGGATGGTGAAAGAACCGTCTTGGCGAGGGATGAGGACCCATTCGTAGGTACGGCTACCGCTGATGCCGTTGTCGTTTCGGTTAATCTTGTCCTGCACCTGGGGGTCGTAGGTCTCGAAGGAAGAAGGAAACCGGGGCGAAGGTGGATTGATGAGCATGAGGTTCCCCCGACCGGAGACGGTGAGGCGATAGCTGACAGCTTCGCCGGCTTTAACGCTGTCGAGCGAGAGGCCGCCTTTGACAGAGAAAGTGCCTACAGCACCGCTGAAATCGTCGGGGGAAGAGGGGAGGGGTTTGACGCTGAGGTTAATCTTCTTGGTATGGAGGGGACGCTCGACGGCCTGGGCGGTGTTGAAGAAGGGGTCGTCGAAGAGGTCGAGGAGGGTGCCAGTACGGCGGCGTTGGTTTTGAACGATGGCAAGCACATTGAGGTCGAGGGGGTCGATGGCGAGACTTCCGCTTTGTTGAGGGAAGAGGGCACCACGGCGAATCTCGGCCACTTGGTAGCGTCGGCCGTCGATGGTCTCCTCGTGCTGACGCACCTGCTGATCGTTAGGAGTGAGGTCTTCGGCCCAGAAGCCTTTGTTGCCGGGCAGTTTGTCGATGGCGAACTGGCGGACGGGTACTTGGGTGTATATTTTATAGGTAACAATGATTTGTTCGCCTTGGTAGGGGGTGGATTTGCTGACGGAGGCGCGGGCGAAGAGGCTGCGCTCGTCAATCTTTGGGGGCTGCTGTTGTTGCTGCTGTTGCTGTCCCCAGGGGTCGAACATGTCGAAGGGATCGAAGGAGGCGCGGCGGCGCTGCTGCTGTTGCTGCTGACGTTGCTGCTGTTGGGCGGGAGTGGGTTTGACAACCTTGATGGAGAAGCTTTCGGAGCTGAGTTTCTTGCCCTTGGAGGTGCAGGTGGCGGGAGCGATGGTGAAGGTCCCTTCGCGGTCGGCGGTGAGGGTGTAGGTGTAGGTGGTATGGATGGAGTTGGTGACTCTTCCGTTGATGTTGGAGGAGGTGTACTGTGAACCCTGGTTGGGCCCCGACCTTAGGCTGAAACCTTTGAAGGAGGGACCTTTGAAGTCGCTGGCTTCGTCGTTGACGGAGAATTGAACAGTGAAGTTGTCGTCGAGGAAGACGGATTTCGGAGCCTGCACGGTCATCTCCTGAGCCATTAAGGTGAAAGGTGAAAGGAGGAAAAGGAGTATTAGGGAGTGACAGGGAGTGATGGGGAGTGACAGGGAGTGATAGGACAAATGTTTTTTCATAACTCTTATCTCTTAACTCGTATCTATTAATTTATCTCAATTACCAGTCTTTGTCGCTGTGGTATTCGCTTGCGGCCTGTACCTTCTTGGCTTGATCCTTGAGGGTTTGGCGTTCGTTGTTTTTCACGGCCTCCAGCATACGCTCGGCATCCTTTTTCTTTTGTTCTTTTTTGTCGGGACGCTGTCCTTGGTTTTTCTTTTGGTTCTGATTGTCGTTTTTCTGATTCTGCTGGTTATTCTGGTTTTGTTTGTTTTGTTGGTCTTTATTATTCTGATTCTGCTGGTTTTGTTTGGACTGGTTCTTGTTTTGCTGATCTTTGTTTTGTTGGTTCTGGTTTTGTTGGTTCTGGTTTTGTTGGTTTTGGTTTTGTTGGTTTTGGCCTTGTCCCTGACCTTGCTGGTTCTGCTGCTGTTGGGCTTGTTGAAGGAGTCGGCGGGCATAGGCCAGGTTGTAACGGGTATCGTCGTTCTTCGGGTCGAGTTTCAGGGCCTCTTGGTAGCTTTGAACTGCTTGTTGGAAGAGTTGCATGGCTTGATTCTTGTCATCCATTCCTGCTTTGAGGTAGCTGTTGCCTTGGTTATGTAGGGCGTGAGCACGTTGTTTATCACAGACTTCGGGGCGTTGTAACGCTTTGTCGAACGAGAGTGCGGCTTCGTCATATTTCTTTTGGCGATAGAGGGCATTTCCAAGGTTGAAAAGGGCGCGGTAGTCCATGCTGTCAATCTCTGCAGCACGGCGATAGTGCCGTTCGGCTTCGTCGAAATGATCTTTCTTATAACTACGGTTGCCGTCGCGCAGGGGACCGCGGATGTTCTGGGCTTGTATGGTTCCCATGGAGGCTATAGCGATTATAGTGGCTATAGCTATTATACTTTTCATTTTCATTTTTTGCGTTTCTTTTTTCTTCTCATGAAGATGGTTACTTCCGCCAGCAGGCAGAGCAGAGCTGCCACTAAAGGATATTGGTAGCGGCTCTCGAAGGAGTTGAAAACCGTCTCGTCAAAGTCGTTCTTCTCAAGGTCTTCCAGCAACGAGGTGACTTTGCTGATGTCGTCAATACCGTTCACATAAACGCCTTTGCCGGCTTTGGCGATGTCTTGCAGCATCTGTTCGTTGAGACGAGTGATGATGACATTTCCGTCGCTGTCGCGACGATAGGAACCGTTGCTGTTCATGGGAATAGGTGTTCCTTGTGAAGAGCCGAGACCTATAGTGCAGACTCGGATACCTTCTTTGTAGGCTTTCTTGGCGGCGCCAATGGCGTCGTCTTCATGGTTTTCGCCATCGGAGATGACGATGATGGCACGACTGTTGTTGGTAGTCCAATTGCGGTCCTCGTCGCCATAACCGAAGGTGGCCATGGCTTTTTCAATGGCGTCGCCAATGGCCGTACCCTGGGCTTTAATCATAGAGCAGTCCACCTGTTCAAGAAAGAGTTTGGCGGCAGTGTAGTCGTTCGTCAGAGGCATTTCGATGAAGCTGGTGCCGGCAAAGACTATCAAACTCACGCGGTCGCCCGTCATGGAGTTCAACAGGTTGTTGATGACCTGTTTGGAGCGGGTGAGTCGGTTGGGTTTTACATCCTCGGCCATCATACTGTTTGACACATCGAGACAGACAGCGATGTCGCTTCCGGCGCGTTTGCCCTTCTCTTGTTTCTTTCCCAACAAAGGATTGGCGAGAGCCACCACCACCAGACTCAGACCTACCAAGGTGAGTATACCCTTGGTGATGGGTCTCCATTTCCGTCGGTCGGGAATAAGGCGTGGAAACATCTCAGGGTCTGCCCAGAGTTTGAGGCGCTGTTTTTCGTGCCAACTCATCAAAATCCACAAAAGACAAAGAAGAGCTACACCCGCCAATAGCCATAAGTATTCTATATGTTCAAAATGTATCATTTTTTAAGCCACAACCATTTAACAATTGCCTCAAGTCCCAGCGCAATCAACGCTATCCATAATAGAGACAGGAATTCATCCTTTTTCTTCGCGAAATGCAGCACGTCGATTTTACTCTTCTCCATCTGGTCTATCTGATTGAAAATCTCTTCTAAAGCCTTCTTGTTTGTTGCCCTGAAGTAGAGACCGTCTTGAGTGGAGGCTGACATCTGTTTCAATAGGTCTTCATCGATTTCCACATCCATATTTTGATAGAACACACGTCCGAATTGGTCTCGGAAAGGATAGGGGGCTTTGCCTTTAGAGCCGATGCCGATGGTGTAGAGACGGATGTCGTACATTGCCGCAATCTCAGCAGCATTCAGCGGGTCGATGCTACCTTGGTTGTTCACACCGTCGGTGAGCAAAATGATGACCTTGCTCTTGGCCTTGCTGTCTTTGATGCGGTTGATGGCTGTTGCCGTACCGTCACCGAGAGCGGTACCGTCGCGGAGGGTTCCCAGTTTCAGGCTTTCCAACTGTTCTTTGAGTACCAAGTGGTCTACCGTTAGTGGCACTTTGGTATAGGCTTCGCCGGCAAAGGCCACCAGGCCGATACGGTCATTCTTTCGCCCGTCGATGAAGTCTTCCGCCACCTTTTTAGCAGCCTCTAAACGGTTTGGAGAGAAATCTTCTGCCAGCATACTGGTTGACACATCCATTGCCACCACAATATCAATACCCTCCATAGTCGTCTCTTCACGACTTAGTTCGCTCTGTGGACGTGCAAGTGCTACCACGATGGCAGCAATAGCCACAATGCGCAGCGCATAGGGAAGCCAACGCAGTCTTTGTCGAAGGCTTTTTTTTATGCCAGCAAAGAGGGCAAGGCCTGAATGCTGCACTGCGGCCTCCTGTTTCCGGTATTTCCATAGCCACCAAACTACCATTATGGGGACAATGACCAGTCCCAGCAGAATCCAAGGGTGAGCGAAGGTGATATTATGCATCTTTTTCCTCCTCTCTGCCGTGGGTTTCTTCCCACGCCTTTTTTACAAATTCCACGGCATTGTCGTAAGTACGCTGATGCTCATAAGGTAGAGGTTCCCTCTTGGCAAACTTTACCAAATCGGCCGTAATAAAGACATTGCGAAGCAAAGTTGTTGTATCAGCACTTACTGATTCGCCCATTAACGCATTGACACATTCTTCGCTCGTCATTTCTGTGGCATGGATGCCCGTAGACTCTTCTATAAAGGTGCGCACGGTATCCGTCAACTCGGTGTGATATTCTTTTGTGCGGCCTGATTGCCACAATTGTTTTTTTCTCAGCGTTTCCAAATTGTCAAGCGCCCGTTCCATGGGAGTGCGAGTGTCGACGGGAGCCGAAAATGCTGCTAATAGAGGAATCTTGCGGCGGTGAGAATAGGCCCACCAGCCGGTGAAAGACAAGACACCGATGCCCAACCCCAAGAGTATCCAGCGGAAAATCTCCCCAAAAGTATAGGGGACATTCTCGATTGGCGTTATGTCTCGTATTTCTGCCGTAGTGGTGTCAACGTTGATGTCCAGTACGGTGAGAGGTAGCGAGTCGTTTTCATTTAACTTGATGTAATGTACACCAGGTTCGAAACTGGTCAGTGTTGTCTGCATCATACCTCTGGCGCTGTCGAACTCTTGCCGTAGGGCTTCAATGCCGTTCTGATTCAGCTGGTCTACCGAAGGGTATACGTTGCTTCTCGGAATGCTCAATATTGTTTGGTCGCCCAAGAGGATGGTGTCAGCACTCAATTGGGCCGTGTTTTGCCCCCTAAGTGTTCCTGTAGCCATTATGAATAATGTGGCTACAACCAATCCTCTCTTTCCTTTTTTTTTCATAACCATAAACTCCTATCAATCTAACTCCTTCTGGCAAGCAAATTTCTCAAGGGTCCAATAAAATCCTCTCCCGTTGTAAGGGATGCCACATCCACACCATAGCGCTGCAATGTTTTGTCCACCCGTTCTTCATGCTCTGCAAAACGGCTGTCGGCCACTTGCCTCACATCTTTTCTGCTGGTGTCTATCCACATGGTTGCGTTGCTCTCAGGGTCGTAGAACTTCACTAATCCCAGATTTGCCAGATTCCGTTCCCCTCGGTCTACCAACCGTAGTGCCACCACATCGTGTTTTCCAGAAGCCATCTTCAGTGCATCTGTCCAATTGGAGGTGTCCAACAGGAAATCACTTAGTAGAAATAAAGTACACCGTCTTTTCATTACGTTGGAGAAATACTTCAGTGCCTGTCCAATGTCGGTCAGCCTTCCTTCTGGTTGGAAGGTGATTAACTCCCTGATGATGCGCAAGATGTGGGTGCGTCCTTTTTTAGGAGGAATGAATCGTTCAATGCGGTCGCTGAAAAGAATCATTCCTACTTTGTCATTGTTGGCTATTGCGCTGAATGCCAGTGTTGCCGCTATTTCTGCCGCAAGGTCTTCCTTGAATTGGCTGTGGGTGCCGAAGTAGCCACTTCCGCTCACGTCCACCAGTAGCATCACCGTCAATTCACGCTCTTCCTCGAAAATCTTCACATAGGGATGCGCTAGACGTGCCGTTACGTTCCAGTCAATGTTCCTTACGTCGTCCCCATATTGGTATTCACGTACTTCGCTGAATGCCATTCCTTTCCCTTTGAAAGCCGAATGGTATTCGCCGCTGAACATCTGCTGGCTCAAGCCGCGTGCCTTGATTTCAATCCTGCGGACTCTCTTTATGATATCTTCGTCCATTAGGGAACCTCCACGCGATTAAGCACCTCGTTTACCAGTTCCTCGCTGGTAACATTCTCTGCTTCTGCTTCGTAGGTCAGTCCTACACGGTGGCGTAGCACATCCATCGCTACCGCACGCACATCCTCTGGGATGACATACCCCCTGCGACGCAAGAAAGCGTAAGCTTTTGCGGCGGATGCCAGATTGATGCTGCCACGTGGGGAGGCCCCATAGCTGATGAGGGGTTTCATCTTCTCTAAACCGTATTGCTCAGGATAGCGGGTGGCAAATATGATATCGGTGATATAGTTTTCAATCTTCTCATCCATATACACCTCACGCACCAGATTTCTTGCTTTCAGGATATCCGCAGGTTTCAGTACTGCGCTAGCCTTCTTTTCGCTTTCCTCTTTCCACTTTCCACTTTCATTCACTTGTTGGTGCAAGATTGCTTTTTCTTCCTCTTTTTTCGGGTATCCAATGACCACTTTCAGCATGAAGCGGTCTACTTGAGCCTCGGGTAGGGGATAGGTGCCCTCCTGCTCGATGGGGTTTTGCGTGGCCAGTACCAGGAAGGGTTCCTCCAGTTTGTAGGTTTGTTCACCTATAGTTACTTGGCGTTCTTGCATGGCCTCCAGCAAGGCGCTCTGAACTTTGGCAGGGGCACGGTTGATTTCATCTGCCAGGATGAAATTGCTGAAAATGGGACCTTTCTTCACTTGGAAAGACTCGCTTTTCTGACTGTAGATCATCGTTCCTATCAGGTCGGCGGGCAATAGGTCGGGAGTGAACTGGATGCGGCTGAACTTTGCATCGATAGCTTTTGCCAAAGTGGTGATGGTAAGGGTTTTGGCCAATCCAGGGACACCCTCGAGTAGCACATGCCCATTGCTCAGCAGTCCAATCAACAGACCTTCGACCATGTGCTTTTGTCCCACAATCTGTCTGCCCACTTCTGTGGTCAGCAGGTCGACAAATGCGCTCTCGCGTCCTATACGTTCGTTGAGTTCTTGAATATCAACATTCTCCATTGCTCTGAATTTCAATTATTGATTATCAGTTTTCATTTTTATAACGTCAATAACTTAAAACTTTTCACTTTATTGTCTCTTTTAATATTTTTTATCATTATTCGAAAAAAATGAAAAAAAACGTAGAAAAAATATATTATATAAAGAAAAAATTGTATCTTTGTACGTTATTTATTTATAAGGAAAATAAAATATCCAATTAATTATTAATATATTATGAAAAGAAACAAAGTACTTCTTGGCCTCTATGTGGGCCTACTGACTTTGGCCGGGGGCATCGCTAATGCCCAAACCGGTGGCCGTTTCTATGAAATTGGTCCCGACAATGTCGGTGGTCAGGTCTCCAGTTTTGTCGTCGACAAACAGGATTCCAATGGCACCACTTTCTTCGCCGGCGCCACCTCCGGCGGCCTCTTCCTTAAATCGGCCAGCTCTGACTACCTCTCCGCCTTCTATGGCAACTTCGACCTCCCTGAGGACCAAGTCGCCCGCATGGCCGACGACACCACTATCTGGCATTACGTCCCCTGCTCCCTCAACGGCAAACCCGTCGCCCTCCCCATCAACTCTATGCTTCAGGGCCCCGACAACACCATCTATATCGGTACAGGTAACGACGACTACGCCTACGGCTCCTCCTACGGAAAAATGTCCGTCAAGGGTATCGGTATCTACCGCTTCAACCCCTCTACCGCTTCCTTCGAACTTATCCCCAATACCAATAACGACAATTTCCGCGCCGTCCACGCCCTCGACTACCTCTATGTCGACGGCGCACTCTACCTCTACGCTGCCACAAATAGCGGCCTCTACCGCTGGCGCCATACCGAAGGCTCCAACGACTGGAATCAAACCCCCACCGTCGTCTTCAGTGGCCGTGTCGACCAACTCGTCATCTCTCGAGTCCACAACACCGCCTTCTTCTCCTCTGGCAACCAACTCTACCGCATCGGCAATGCTCTTGCCCCTGCCAACCAGCTCAACCCCATCAACATCTCTTCCTCCAACCCTGCCTTCGGCGGCTCCAATTCCTGCATGAAACTCGCCATCTCTCAAACCGACACCACCTATCTCTACTCTATGGTCATTAAGTCTAATGGCCTCATGGATGCCCTCTACCTCACCACCAATGAGCAAACTTGGAGCACCCTCACCACCTCCTCCATTATGCCCATCACTTACACCTCCGGCCTCACCTCCGGCACCGTCGTCGTCGACCCCGGTAACCCCCGTCGTGTCATCATCGCCGGTACCTCCGCCCTCGTCGGAGAAGGCTTTGTAGATGGCGGTTACTATCAGTGGACCACCGTCAGCGCCAGCGAGTTCGAACTCAATGGTGGCGACTACATGGCCATGGTCTACAACAACTCCTCCTTCGTCCATTCCGGCATCCGTCAGATCGTTCCCGTCTACCATATCGACGGCGAGAATGCTTACCACACCTATTATTTCGCCACCGATGGCGGTGTCTACTCCGGCAAATACGACAACGAATTTGGCTTCCTTAGCTTCACCAACGAGAACCGTGGCCTCAACAACCTTCAGGTGAACGGCCTCGCTGTCTGTCCCGACGGCACCATTATCTCCGGCGCCAGCAGCAACGCCTGCCCCATCATTGAGACCCATCTCGACCACAACGTCGCCGACAGCAACTACAGCGAGCACAACATCAACTGGTACCACGACGGCTCCCTCGTCATCAATCACGAAGCCAACATCCTATGGACTGGCAACGGTGGCGCCGTCGCCGCCTCCGCTTTCCAGCAGGTCCTCCCGCAGTCCCGTCGCACCATCTTCACCACCAGCAACAATGGTAACTATGGCCGTTCTTACGCCGACTATCTCGACTACAACAACACTACCACCTGGTCCACCGGCACACGTTTCCTCTCCGACCAGATTGTCGACGGCCCCGCCCTCGGCTCCGTCTACCTCTGGGAAACCGACAACAACACCCTCTTCAACGACTCTATCCATGTCACCCTCGACACCCTCGGCGTCATCTTCCGCCCCAAAAACGGAAAATATGACACCATCCTCCTCGCCCCTAAAGGCAAAGACTTCGCAGGCTATATCCAGCGCGACGAAGAAGGCCGCCCCATCGACACCATCCACTACCCCGGTGCCGTTGGCTACGCCGGCTCCTTCAAAGTCATGCCCGGCGACATGACCTACTTCAACTCCCGCGCCAATGGCGACTACCCCTTCCAGTACATCTTCACCCGCTCCCAGCTCGCCAGAGTACCCCTCCTCCTCCAGAACCCCATCCAGGCCCGTATGCTTGCCATCGGCGAAAAGAAACCTGCAGGTATGTCTACCACTTCCTCCACCATGTCCGTATGGCTCTCCTGGACTCCTACCGACTTCACTAAAATCTACGACGAGGCTGAGTGGGCTGCCGGTAATTATGGTAGTCAGTCTATCTGGTGCCCCATCTATGATGTTAACCGCTTCACCACCCAGACCCAGAGCCAGTTCCCCCGCTCCGCTGTCATGAGCCGCGACGGTCGCTTCGTCTATGTCAACGTCTACGACACCGCTACACACCAATCCATGCTTGTCCGCATCTCCCACCTCGAGGACATGGACTTCTCCACCGCCCTCACCGACAAGGAAATCTCCGAACGTACCATGGTCGGCGTCTCCGAATCTCCCCTCCGTACCGACACCATCCGCTATAACAATAACATTTGGTTCCCCCGTCCCATCAGCAACATCGTTGTTGACCATCGCAACGGTATCGACCGTCTTATCCTCACCTTCGACGAATACTCTACCAACTTCGCCAATGTCGCCATCGTCAATAACCCTGGCTCCACCCCCAATTTCGAACTCCTTCCCCTTTCTGACCCCACTGTCCCCGCCTATTGCTCCCTCGTTGAAGACTCCACCGGTACCATCTTCGTCGGCACCGACAAGGGCGTCTTCACCAAGAAAGGCAGCGCCGCTTGGCAGACCTACGCCAACCTCCAGAATGTCCCTGTGACCGCCATGTGCCAGCAGACCCGCAACCTGCCCGTCCGCCACAACATCACCCACACCGGCATCACCGAGAACAAGTTCGCTTTCGCCAAAACCAAATGGCCCCGTGCCCTCTACTTCGGCACCTACGGCCGCGGTATCTTCATGGATGTCCAGTATGTCACCGACTTCTCCAACGAGATTGTCGACCCCGAGGACTACACCCCCGTTGTTGACATCCCCACTGTCCACACCGTCGGCGCCAACAAGATTCACCTCTATCCTAACCCCGTCAGCACCGAGGCTCACCTCGAACTCAATGCTGCTGCCGCCGGCAATGCCCAACTCCGCGTCTACGACATTAACGGCCGCCTCGTCACCAATAGCAACCTGGGTTACGTCCCCGAAGGCAACCACACCTTCACCCTCAACACCCAGGGCTATGCCAAGGGCATGTATCTGGTCAACGTCATCATCTCCGGCCACACCGCTACCGCCAAGATGATGGTTCGCTAATCGGGCACGATAACACAAAAAAGAGGTGCCGCCCGACAGAGCAGCACCTCTTTTATATTAATTATGAATTCATATTTATTATATATCATTCAATGATAAAAAACTTTGTAGAAGAACTCCGCTGGCGCGGAATGCTGGCTCAGATAATGCCAGGCACAGAAGAACTCCTCCAGAAAGAAATGGTAACGGCCTACCTCGGCACCGACCCTACTGCCGACTCACTCCATATCGGACACCTCTGTGGTATTATGATGTTGCGCCATCTGCAACGCTGCGGCCACAAACCCATCATCCTGGTGGGCGGCGCCACCGGCATGATCGGAGACCCCTCGGGCAAGAGCCAGGAGCGCAACTTGCTGAATGAAGAGACGCTGCGCCACAACCAGGAGTGCATCAAGAACCAGGTGGCCAAATTCCTCGACTTTGAGTCGAAGGAACCCAACGCCGCTGAGATGGTGAACAACTACGACTGGATGAAGGACTTCACCTTCCTCGACTTCGCCCGCGAGGTGGGCAAGCACATCACTGTCAACTACATGATGGCCAAGGATAGCGTACAGCAGCGCCTCAACGGCACCGCCCGCGACGGACTGAGCTTCACCGAATTCACCTATCAGCTCCTGCAAGGTTACGACTTCCTCTACCTCTACCAGCACAAACACTGCAAGCTGCAGTTGGGTGGCAACGACCAGTGGGGAAACATCACCACGGGTACGGAACTGATACGCCGCACCCTGGGCTTTGAGAACGAGGCCTTCGCCCTCACTTGTCCGCTGATCACCAAGGCCGACGGCAAGAAGTTCGGCAAGACCGAGAGCGGTAACATCTGGCTCGACCCTAAACGCACCTCGCCCTATAAGTTCTACCAGTTCTGGCTCAACGTCAGCGACGAGGACGCCGAGAAATACATCAAAATCTTCACCTCGCTGGAAAAGGATGTCATCGACGGTCTCATTGAGGAGCACAAGAAAGACCCGGGTCTGCGTGTGCTGCAGAAACGCCTGGCTCAGGAGGTCACCGTACTGGTGCACTCGCAGGAAGCCCTTGATGCCGCCCTCGAAGCCAGCGCCATCCTCTTCGGAAAAGCTACCAAGGAAGGTCTGGAAAAACTCGATGGACAAACCTTTATGGATGTATTTGATGGAGTGCCTCAGTTCACCGTCAGTCGTGCTACCATCGAGGCCGGTGCTTCACTTGTTGACCTCGCAGCCGAGGTGGGCATGTTCGAAAGTAAAGGTGCTATCCGTCGCGAGTTGAAGCAGAATAGTATCAGCGTCAACAAGCAGAAAGTTGCCGAAGACTGCACCCTCACCACCGCCGACATCCTCGCCAGCGGCTGCATCCTTGTCCAAAAAGGCAAGAAAAACTACTATATTTTGAATGTAGAATAGTGCTTACAACAAAGCATCCAATTCAGGGAGGCCGGCCACAAGCCGGCCTTCTTTCATTGCTACACAGTCCACCTTCGCTTGGCAGCAGAGCTTGTTGTCCGACGCGCGGAAGATGGCTTGGTGGAACACATAGCGGATGCCCTCCTTCACCGGACGCAGGCGGCAGATGTACTCGTCGCAGGGCCGCAGCGGCACCTTGTAGGCAATCTCGAACCGCGCCACCACCACGTCGATGCCCTCCTCGTGCAGCCCCGCGAAACTCACCCCGCGCTCCAGTACATAGAGGTGACGAGAGTGCTCCATGTAGTGCTGATAATTGGCATTGTTGACAATTCCTTGAATATCACATTCGTAGTCACGGACGATGTCCCTGTTTTCAAAAATATATTCCATACTTCTATAACGCTAAATAATACAAAAAATTGCCCTTTGCTAATTAACACTAAATCAATACCATCACCGTACCAACACCGTACCAACACCGTACCAACTCCTACCAAAGTCCGACTATGGTAGGAGATGATACGGTGTTGGTAGGTCGATGGTAGGTTGTTTGTCCCTTGAGGGTACTTGTTAAATGTTATTTTTAACTTTTATTTCAATAGGTCGCCGCCATGTCATTTTTTATTCGTATCTTTGCAAAATCATTGTGCATGGTCTGTCCATGTGTAAAGTGTTGTTTATAGAAGATAAATAATAATTAAATAATACATTATGGCTAAAAAAGTTTATCAATTATTGAACGACAATCCGGTGGCCCGCTGGTCGGCGCTTATCCTGATTGCCCTGATGATGTTCTTCGCCTACATGTTTGTAGACGTGATGTCACCTCTGAAAACTCTTGTAGAACAGTCCCGTGGCTGGAGTGACAATGCCTTTGGCAACTACGCTTCCGCTGAGTACATTCTCAATGTGTGCGGCTTCCTGTTTATTGCCGGTATCATCCTCGACAAGATGGGTATCCGCTTTACTGGCGTTCTGTCGGCCTCTTTGATGGTTGTGGGCGCTGGTATCAAGTATATCGGTATCAGCGACTGGTTCCAGACCACAGGTCTGGCCGAGTGGCTCAATTCTTGGTGGGTGACCATGCCTGCTAGTGCCAAGATGGCTTCTCTGGGCTTTATGATTTTTGGCTGCGGCTGTGAGATGGCCGGTACCACGGTGTCGAAATCGATTGCAAAATGGTTCAAAGGCAAGGAAATGGCTCTGGCTATGGGTCTTGAGATGGCCATTGCCCGTCTGGGTGTCTTTGCCGTGATGTGGATTGCTCCCATTATCGCTGCCAAGTTCGGCACCGAGACGATGCAGTCCATCGTGGCTCCTGTGGCTTTCTGCTCCCTCCTGCTCTGCATCGGTCTCATCTTCTTCATTGTGTTCTGCGTGATGGACAAGAAGTTCGACAAGCAGCTTGTGGCAGCCGGTATGGCTACCGAGGAGAAGTCGCCGGAAGACGAGTTCCATATCAGTGACCTTGGCAAGATTTTCAAGAGCCGTATGTTCTGGATTGTTGCCGGCCTTTGCGTGCTTTACTACAGCGCCATCTTCCCCTTCCAGCGTTTCGCCCCCAACTTCCTCGAGGTGACCCTTAAGGTTGACGCCCAGACGGGTGCCCAGCTCTTCAGCGTGTTCCCCATCCTGGCCATGTGCCTCACTCCCTTCCTCGGCATCTTCCTCGACCGCAAAGGTAAAGGTGCTTCGATGCTGATGGTGGGTGCCATCATCATGATTGTCTGCCACCTGAGCTTCGCCTTCCTCCTGCCGCTCTATCCGCAGAAATGGTTCGCCGTGCTGCTGATTGTGACGTTGGGTGTCAGCTTCTCGCTTGTTCCGGCTGCTCTGTGGCCCTCGGTGCCTAAAATCATCGACGAGAAAGTGCTTGGTAGCGCCTACTGCCTCATCTTCTGGGTGCAGAACATTGGTCTCTGCTTGGTGCCCATGCTGATTGGTGCCGTTCTGGCTTCCACTGGTGGCTATCTGGTCCCGATGATTATCTTCTCGACGTTTGGTATCCTCGCTTTCTTCCTGAGCATTTTCCTCAAGATTGAGGACCGTAGAAAGAACTACGGCCTTGAGGAGCCCAATATCAAGAAAGACGAATAATAATTAACGTATATTATTGTATGGAGACGTGCTTCGGCGCGTCTCCATATTTTTACCAAAATAACTATGGCAGAAAATAGATCAGGTTTTTCCTCGTCGTTCGGCGCCATCATGGCTGCCGCGGGCTCAGCCATCGGCCTGGGCAACATCTGGCGTTTCCCCTATATCTGCGGCAAGTATGGCGGCGGCGCCGCCATCATCGTCTACCTGCTGTTCGTCTTTCTTATCGGCATGGTATTGCTGATGAGCGAGCTCGTGATCGGTCGCCGCACAGGGCATACTCCCATGAGAGCCTATGAGGAGTTGCGCCCCAAGCATAGGAACTGGCGTTATGTGGGTCTGCTGGGTCTTATTACCAGCTTCCTCATCCTTTGTATTTACTTTGTCATCTCGGGCTGGACGCTGAACTACTTCTGGGAGTCGGTCAGCGGCACCTTGGCCTCGATAGCCGACGGCGATTTCGCCACTCATTTTGCTGCCTTCGCGTCGTCGCCGGTGGCGCCGGTGGTGTGCCTTGTCATTTTTGCCGCGCTTACGCTGGTGATTATCCTCGGCGGTGTGCAGAACGGCATTGAGAAGGTCTCCAAGATTCTGATGCCCATTCTTTTGGTGCTGGTAGTGCTGCTCTGCGTGCGCTCGCTGACCCTTCCGGGAGCTTCGAAAGGTCTGGCCTATTTGTTCAGCCCTGACTTCTCGCAGCTCACGACGGAAGGGGTGCTGGCCATCCTCGGCCAGGCTCTTTTCTCGCTGTCGGTGGGTATGGGGGTGATGATTGTCTATGGTAGCTATATTCCCAAGGGCGATGGCCTCTTCAAGAGCGCTATGTGGATTACCGTGTGCGATACCGCTATCGCAATTTTGGCGGGTGTGGCCATCTTCCCGGCGGTCTTCGCCTTTGATCAGAGCCCCGATGGTGGGCCTGGATTGGTGTTCAACGTGTTGCCTGTGGTGTTCAACTCCATGGGTAATGTGGGCAGCATTGTCTTCGGAGGCGCTTTCTTCCTGCTGCTGGCAGTGGCGGCGTTGACGTCGGCCATCTCGCTTTTGGAAGCGTTGACGGCATGGGGCGCCGACTACGGCAAGAGCCGCAAGCGCTCGGCAATCATCCTGTCGGTAGTATTGGTGTTGGTGGCTGTTGTCGCCTCTTTCTCCTTCGATGGAGGAATACTCAACGATAACAAACTGGCTGGCATATCGTTCTTTGACTGGCTCGACAAACTTACGGGCTCCTACTTGCCGCCTATCTGCGCCCTGTTGACGATTATCTTCTTCGGCTGGTTCATGAAGAAGGACGATATCCACGACGAACTCTCCAACCACGGTGTGCTGAAAATCTCGTGGTTCAAGGTGTTCTATCATATCCTTGTGCGCTTCGTAGCCCCTGCGGCATTGATTGTATCGTTGGTGGCGGGCATTTTTACCTGATGTCTTCCCTAGTGTGCGATATAATGCAGAAGAAGCAAGCCTTTTGGCTTGCTTCTTCTGTTTTTAAACAGGTTCATTCTTTCTTGAGTATCATGCGACCCAACTCGGTGTCAAGGTATTGTGTTCCCTTTCTTATGAAGACAAAGCGGCCAGATTTGAAGTCGAGTTCGTAGCTGTTTGTGATGACGTTGCGGCCGAGGGTGTCAAGGGTCCCGTCTGGGTTGTGCCGGGTAGTCAGCTCCTCGGTGCTTATGGCAACAGGTGGTTTCTTGGCCACGAAGCGGCTGCGGGTGAAGAGGGTGTCGGTATCGCTGAGGGACTGCTCGCGAAGGGGTTGGGCGATGGTCAGCGTATCCACAATGTCGTATTTCCCGTCGAGGAGCAGCAGCGCCAGCCGGTCGGGCTCGGCAAGGTATAGCTGCAACAGGGTGTAGCCTTTGAGGTCGCGCCAGTAGACGTCGAGGAGGTAGCAGCGAGGAGTTCCCTGCATGTGCAATGCTTGCAGTGCTTGGCGATAGAAGAAGAGAGTGTCTGCAATCAGGCGGTTGTCGGTCAGCACCTCAGGGCGGAAGCGTCCGCTGCGCCAAGGGTGGCTCTTCAGGTTGCTAAAGAACATTTCGCGCGAGATGGGTGTATGGGTGAGTTTGTGGTAGCGGTCCAGATGACGGTAGGCAGGGTTGGAAAGGATGAGACTGTCTATCGAGGCCAGCTCCTTTTGGGAATAGAAGTTGTGATAGAGGACGTATGAGAGCAGCGTGTTTCCCACGGTGTTGCCGTTTTGGGTTGCGATGCAAAATCCGTAGGTGGTAATCATGAGGGTACTGGTATCCGACAGCAGGTCTGCCAACAGGCGCCGGGCGGTCTGGGGTGCTTTCTCGATGAGGATGATGCCGGCGGTGGTACGTAGGGCAGGGGAGGGGTGTGTGCGCGCCAGCGAGTCGAGGTCTTCGATGGCCAGCAGGCGGTTCAGCAGTTGGCTCTCCGTGACGTCGTACATGTTGCTGCCCCACACATCCATCCTCGGCAGGGTGTTCTTATTGGCGATGTCTTCGATGGCCTCGTCCACCAGTTTCCTCTGCTGGCGCGAGAGGATGGAGTGGCTGTAGGCCGTGTGATGCGAGGCGCAGGCGACGACGATAGTCAGGACCAATACTGCGACGGTGGCGAGTGCTATGCGTTTCCTCATCAGGAATTATTTGTTTTGAGTTTGAATAAGAAATTTGTCATTTCTTCACGTCTTCCATCGCCCGCTGGACGAAGCGGTTCAGCGGCACGCTGGCACGCCACACTTTCAATACCTCATCGAAAAGCTTTTCGCTCGCGAGAAGCTTTTCTGGCATAGTATAGCTGGTGCAGTAGTCCTTGTATTTCAGCAGGTCGGCATATTCCCAGTCGGCGGGGTAGCCTTTGGGTACACGCTGCAGCTTCTTCATGGTGAAGAACTCCGTGCCGAAGTATTTCTTGTAGGTGGGGTTGTTGATTATGGCGAGGAACTCGTCGGTGCAGTAGAATATCTCCTGACGGATGGCGTTGAGGGCATCGGGCGTGGGCATGAAGATGCCGCCGCCGAGGTTGCAGGTACCCTTTAGGCCGTAGGCCTCCTCGGTGCCCAGTTGGAAGTAGTAGCCCGGCACGCCGCTGTTTTTCGGTCCCCAGCTGCTGAGGAAGCAGGCGATGTGGGTCTTGTAGGGTGTCTTGTCGGGCGAGAAGCGGGTGTCGCGGTAGATGCGGTAGACGCTGTTCTTGGCCGTCAGTCCCACCAGCGTGTCGTCGTATTTCACCATTTCGTCAATCAAGGCTTGGGTAAAAACCTCGAACTGCTCCTTAATGGCTATCCATCGGTCTTTATGGTCGTTGAACCACGGCCGGTTGTTGTTCACCGTCAGCTCCTGAAGGAACGGCAATGTATCTTCGTGCAGTATCATAGACTTCTTAACCATTTGATTTCTTCGGCCCAGCGGGTGGGGTCGGGGGTCTCGAGGATGATGGGCATGTTGTCAAAACGCTCGTCGTGCATGAAGCGAGGGAAGAATGCTTTGCCTAAGAAGCCTTCACCCAGCACCTCGTGGCGGTCGACATGACTTCCTGCATTCTTCTTGCTGTCGTTGAGGTGGATGGCGCGGAGGTACTTGAAGCCGATGAGGCGCTCGAACTCTTCGAAGCAGAACTGGTAGCCCATCTCGGTCGAGAGGTCGTAGCCCGCCGCCAGCGTGTGGCAGGTGTCGATGCAGACGCCCACGCGGCTCTTGTCGTCGATGCCGGCGATGATGCGGGCGATATGCTCGAACTTCCAGCCGAGGTTGGTGCCCTGCCCGGCGGTGTTCTCTATCACTGCCGTCACGCCCTCGGTCTGCGCCAGCGCGGCGTTCACCTCGCGGGCTATCTGGTCGAGGCATTCCTCCTCGCTTATCTTGTTGAGGTGGCTGCCTGGATGGAAGTTCATCAACTTCAGGCCCAGCTGCTGGGCACGCTGCATCTCGTCGAGGAAGGCAGCGCGGCTTTTCTGCAGTGTCTCCTCGTCGGGCGAGCCGAGATTGATGAGGTAGCTGTCGTGCGGCAGTACCATTTCCGGCTTGAAGCCGCGGTCGAGGAGCAGGGCTTTGAAGCCGTCAATCTCCAGCTGCGGCAGCGGCTTGCTCACCCAGCTGCGCTGGTTACGTGTAAACAGTGCAAAGGCGTTGGCTCCGATGGCCTCTGCGTTCAATATGGCGTTGCCCACGCCTCCCGATGCGCTCACATGCGCTCCAATATATTTTGTCATAGGCTGTTTTTATCACTAAAAAACATGTGCAAAAGTACACATTTTTAGTCATCTGACAAAATAAATTTGGCTACATCATAAAAAGTGTGTATTTTTGCATTCAGTTAGAAACAAAAAAAAGATATCATTATGAAGAAAATCTATTCATTTTTACTCCTCTGCGTTGGGACTCTTTTGTTCACCAGTTGTCTCTCTATCGCTGATACGTCCATCTCACGTAATGGCTCTATGGAGGGCTATCGCTTTTTCTATGTGACTCCCACTGCCGAGCGCAACTCTGTGACGGGCGACACCTGGGGAAACCGTCACGCTACCTATGGCTCCACCACCAGCAATAGCGTGAATCCCGCTGACCTCATTGCCGGCTACCTGATGGGTCGTGGCTATGTCCGTGTGGCGGAGGTAAAGAAGGAGGATGCTGCTCAGACAATGGTGATCAACTATGGCGAGGGCAACAGCAGACGAGGCTTTTTCGACGAACGTGCCATCACTGTGACGATTCAGATTCTCAATGGTAGCAACAACGACCTGCTGTGTGTCTGCAAGGCCGAGGAGTCGGGCGGAGACGAGGCCGTCGCCACCCGTCGTGCCATCGAAAAGGCGTTGAACGAGATTTTCTTGGGAGTGCGCTAAATCTCCTTTAAGAAGTAAATAAGAAGCGGCCCGCGCATCGCGCGGGCCGCTTCTTTTATATCCATTATGTTGGATTAGGCCTTTAGCAGGAAGTCGATGTCGCTGCTGAGGTCGTACTCCTTGGTATTCTCCATCTTGGTCTTGAAGACCTTCATCTTATTGGGCTTGCCAATGAGGGAGAGTTTGCCGTCTTCGAGGAGGAGAGCAGTGGCTTCGCGGATGGCGGCGACGGTGGCCTTGGGGTTCACCATGATGTATTCCTTCAGGCGGTCGTCGCGGGTCTCGCCACCGTGCTTCGGGTCGAAGAAGTCGGTGTAGTGAGGGTTGATCTGGAAGGGTACCAATCCCATGCAGTCGAACGAGGCGGGCATGACGATGGGCATGTCGTTGGTGGTGCAGAGGGTGGGACCGGCCACATTCGAACCGGCGCTCCAGCCCATATAGGGCATGCCGTCGAAGGCGCGCTGGCGGATGGCCTGCAGGAGGCCTGTACGCTGCAGCTCGCGGACGAGGTGGAAGGTGTTGCCACCGCCCACGGCCACGCAGTCGGTGTCGTAGACGGCGTTGACAGGCAGTGCCTTGTGGTGCACGGAGGTCAGTTTTACACCAAACTCGGCATACACGGCAGCCACTTTCTTCTCGTAGGCGTCGTAGCTCTTGGTGAGACCGCCTTCGGCGAGACTCACGCCGGCATACGGCACGAAGAGCACCTTTTTCACGTTGTGCCGACGGCAGAAGTCGGCAATCATGTCCTTGCACCAGCCGAGATAGGCTTCGCCGCGCATGGTGCTGTTGCTGATGAGCAGAAGGTTTCTTTTATCCATAGGATTATTTTTTTTAGGCATTCCTAGGATATCCTAGGCGTTCCTAGGAGTGCCTAGTTATTAAGCATCAATATTGGCGTATGTGGCGTTGGCTTCGATGAAGGCGCGGCGGGGCGGCACATCGTCGCCCATGAGGAGCGAGAAGATGCGGTCGGCGCTGGCGGCGTTCTCGATGGTTACCTGGCGCAGCTGACGGCCTTCAGGGTCCATAGTGGTGTCGCGCAGCTGGTCGCTGTTCATCTCACCTAGACCTTTGTAGCGCTGCACGTGGATGCCCTTGTCGCCGAACTCCATGAGGGCGCGCTCGCGGTCGTCTTCCGTCCAGCAGTAGACCTGCTTGTTGCCTTTCTTGACGAGGTAGAGTGGGGGAGTGGCCAGGTAGACATAGCCGTTCTCGATGAGTTCCGGCATATAGCGGAAGAAGAAGGTGAGCATCAGGGTGTCGATATGGGCACCGTCGACATCGGCATCGGTCATGATGATGACCTTGTGGTAGCGCAGTTTGCTGAGGTTGAGGGCCTGCGGGTCCTCGGGGGTGCCCACGGTGACGCCCAGGGCGGTGTATATGTCGCGGATGGCCTCGCTCTCGAAGGCGCGGTGGCGCATCACTTTCTCCACGTTGAGAATCTTACCGCGTAGCGGCAGGATGGCCTGGAAGCGACGGTCACGGCCCTGTTTGGCGCTACCGCCTGCCGAGTCACCCTCGACGAAGAAGATTTCGCACTCGGCGGGGTCGTTGCTCTGACAGTCGGCCAGCTTGCCAGGCATGCCGGCGGAGCTGAAAACGTTGCTGCGCTGCACCATCTCGCGGGCCTTGCGGGCAGCCTGACGGGCGCGGGCGGCCAAGATGACTTTGTCCACGATGGTGTGGGCCTCGTTGGGGTGCTCCTCGAGGTAGTTCTCCAGCATCTCGCTGACGGCCTCGTCGACGGCACCACGCACCTCGGCGTTGCCAAGTTTGGTCTTTGTCTGACCCTCGAACTGAGGTTCGGCGACCTTCACGGAGATGATGGCTGTGAGGCCCTCGCGGAAGTCGTCGCCGGTAATCTCTACCTTGGCTTTCTGCAGCAGCCCGCTGCGGTCGGCATAGTTCTTCAGCGTGCGGGTCAGGCCACTGCGGAATCCGGCCAGGTGGGTACCACCCTCATGGGTGTTGATGTTATTTACATAACTATGTAGGTTTTCGCTGTAGCCAGTGTTGTACTGCATGGCAATCTCGATGGGGATGCCTTTGCGCTCGCCCTCGATATATATGGCCTCGGGCATCAACTTCTCGCGGTTCTCGTCGAGGTAGCCGATGAAGTCACGGAGTCCCTTCTCGCTGTAGAAGTGATTGGCGCGCAGGGGAGTGCCGTCCTCTTTCATCTCGCGGAGATCGGTAATATCGATGGTGATGCCTTTGTTCAGGTAGGCCAACTCACGCATGCGTTCCAGTAGCGTGTCATACTTGTACTCGGTGACGGTGAAGATGGTGCCGTCGGGGTGGAAGGTGATTTTGGTACCCTGCTTGTCAGTGGTGCCGACCTCTTTGACGGCATAAAGGGGTTTGCCCTTGCTATATTCCTGCTGATATATCTTGTGGTTACGGTAGACCTGCACAATCATGTGGTCGGAGAGGGCGTTGACGCAGCTGACACCCACGCCGTGAAGACCGCCGGAGACCTTGTAGGAGTTCTTGTTGAACTTACCGCCAGCATGCAGCACCGTCATCACAACCTCGAGGGCCGAGCGGTGCTCCTTCTCGTGCATGTCCACGGGGATACCACGGCCGTTGTCCTCGACAGTGATGCTATTGTCCTCGTTGATTTTAACGTCAATTTTGTTACAGAAGCCCGCAAGAGCCTCATCGATAGAGTTGTCCACCACCTCGTACACCAGGTGGTGCAGGCCGCGTTCGTTCACGTCGCCGATATACATAGCCGGACGCACGCGCACAGCCTCTAAACCTTCAAGTACGGTAATGTTACTCGCACTGTAGTCAACATTCTGATTTTCGCTCATATAGTAGTCTTGTTATTTTCAATAATGATGTGCAAAAATACGAAAAAACTCCGACATACAGGGCAAAAAATGGTAAAGTTTTCAACAATATGTACACGCGCACGCGCGCGAAATTTTTTTTCTCCGCTTTTTGAGCCAAGGTGACAAATATTGAAATTTATTTCGTATCTTTGCGAGGTAAAGTATGCGCCGAATATTGTCTATAGTGCTGATAATGTTCTGTTTCTGTGTAGTACGGGGACAGGAATTCCGTTGTTCGGTCTCCATCAACTACCAAAAACTGATGACCACGACGCAGCCATATGAGTCTGGAGGCGACAAAAAGATTTTCGACAATATGAAGCAGGCCCTCGAGGATTTCATCAACGGAAAGAAATGGACCAATGCAGAATGGCAGCAACAGGAGAAAATTGAATGCTCCATCTCTATCATCCTCAATCAGCGCACCTCCGCCACCGATTTTGTCGGTCAACTCTCCATCCAACTCAAACGCCCTGTCTACAATTCCACCTATACTACCGGCCTCTTCAACTACATGGAGCAGGGAAACTTCTCCTTTTCATTCAACGAGAGTAATCCCCTCGATTTTGATCTCAACAACTTCCACGATGTCCTCTCCTCCACGATGGCCTACTACTGCTATGTGATGCTCGGCCTCTATTTCGACAGCTTCGCTCCCAATGGAGGCGATTCCTTCTTCCAGTTGGCACAGCAGGTGGTACAAGCCGTTGACAACTCCAAATATGCCGGATGGGACTCCAAAGGTGGACGCAACCGCTACTGGTTCATGGAAAACCACACCAACGGTGCCTATGCTCCGCTGCACGATGCCTACTACAGCTACCACCGGCTCGGACTCGACATGATGACCAAGGACCAGCCCAAAGCCCGTCAAGCCATCATCGCCGCCTTGCGTGACCTGCAGCGCGTTCATAAGACCAATACCAATGTGCTGTCTCTTCAGCAGTTTGTCGACGTGAAGATTCAAGAGATTGTCTCCATCTTCACTCCCGCCCCCGCCGAAGAACAGAAGGAAGTCTACAACCTCATCAAGGACATTAGCCCCATCAATGTCGTTAAACTCAAAGGCTTTAATACGAAATAGCACTCAAGCAATCAAACATTAACACAATATATATATCATGACCCAAATACCTATAGCAAAAGAAACGATAGACCGTATTGCCGCGGCCAACAAAATCCAGAACCCCGGCAAGGCCAGCATCCGCGAGATGCGCAAGATGATACAGGATGTGGAGAAGGAGACCGGTGTCCGCTTCGTCAAGATGGAGATGGGCATCCCCGGCCTGCCCGCACCGCAGGTGGGTGTGCAGGCCCAGATTGAGGCCCTGAAGAGCGGCGTGGCCAGCATCTATCCCGAGATCTACGGCACCGCCGACTTCAAGAAAGAGGCTGCCCGCTTCGTGAAGAACTTCCTCGACATCGACGTCACCCCCGACTGCTGCGTGCCCACCGTCGGCTCCATGCAGGCCGGCTTCGCCAGCTTCCTCACCCTCACCCGCTACGACGCCAAGAAGACCAAGGTGCTCTTCATCGACCCCGGCTTCCCCGTGCAGAAGCAGCAGTGCCGCGTCCTCGGCATCCCCATGAAGGCCTTCGATGTCTATGAGTACCGTGGCGACAAGCTGCGCGACAAACTCGAAGAAGAGCTGAAGGACGGCGACGTGGCCTGCATGATCTTCAGCAGCCCCAACAACCCCGCCTGGTTCTGCTTCACCGACCACGAGCTGCAGATCATCGGCGAGATGGCCAACAAGTACGGCGTCGTCGTGATGGAGGACTCGGCCTACTTCCTCATGGACTTCCGTAAGGACTACAGCGTCCCCGGCAAGGCCCCCTTCCAGCCCACCGTGGCCAAGTACACCGACCTCTACGTCATCATGATTTCTGGCTCGAAGAGCTTCAGCTATGCCGGTGAGCGTATCGCCATGATGATCTGCTCGCCCAAGCTGTTCAACATGGAGTGCCCCGACCTGGCCCGCTACTCGCCCTCATCTTCGGCACCCTCTACTGCCTCTCCAGCGGCACCGCCCACAGCGTGCAGTACGCCATGGCCGCCATGCTCAAGGGCGCCAACGACGGCACCTTCAACTTCGTCAAGGACATCCGTGAGTACGGCGAGAAGGCCGGCATCATGAAGAAACTCTTCACCGACAACGGCTTCTATATCGTCTACGACAAGGATATGGGTGAGGATATTGGTGACGGTTTCTACTTCACCTTCTGCTACCCCGGCTACGAAGGTGTCGCCCTGCTCAACGAGCTCATCCGCTACGGCATCAGTGCCATCGCCCTCGACATCACGGGCTCCCACAAGCAGGGCATCCGTGCCTGCGTCGCCCTGGTGCAGCGCGACCAGTTCCCCGACCTCAAGGCTCGCCTCGAGGCCTTCCACAAGGACCACCCGGTGAAGTAAGGTGAAAGGTGAGAGGTGAAAGATAGTGCGGCCCCGCCATTCGGCGGGGCCGCACTCGTTGTAGCCCAAATGCGCTAATCAAATCACCCTTCGTCCCCGCCCGGGTCGGGTGTGGGCGTCGGTGTCGGCGTGTCGTCGCCGGGGATGGCCTCGTCGGTGGCCACGAAGCGCACCTTCTGCGCCTGCTTGTCGTGGGCGAACTGCTTGCTGAACTTCACCCCCATCGTCGCCCCCAGCGTCCAGGTCAGCATGTCGGGCGTCAGCATCTCCTCGGTCGCCTTGGTGGCGCCGGCGTACTTGGTGGGGTTGGCCTGCACGTCGGCGTCGCTTATCGAGCCGCTGACCTTGGGGTAGATGCTCACCATCTTGGTCCCCTTGCGGTCCGAGAGGGTGATGCGGTTGCTCTCCAGCACTTCCTCGGCCACCACCTCGGCGATGGCGGCGATGACGGCCTCCACCTCGTAGCTCTTGAAGCCCGTGCGCGCCTGGATGCGGTCGGCCAGGTCGTCGTTCGTCAGGTCGGTAGTAATCACTGCCTCAGCGTAGAAGCTGTGGCTGCGGCCTTCCATGTTGGCTGTAGGGTTGAACTCCCTGCAGCGCCATTTGTTCTTTGCCATAATCAGTTGTTTTTTAAGGATTAACGTTTGCTTGAAATTTAAGGTATACTTTTCTCTCAAAAAAGGTATACTTTTTTATCCCAGAAAAGTATACCTTTCTTGTCGCGCTCACAGTACTCATTCCGTCGGGGCATCCATCAGCGTGATGCTCTTGATGCGGCGGAGGTTGCCGGTCGGCACGATGGTCACCGGGGCACCTTCGGTGATGGGTGTCGTCACGCCGTCGGTGATGGTCACCGGCTCGCCCAGCACCAGCACCTGCCAGCCTTCGGGCACCCCGGCGATGGTGTAGCCGTTGGGGTCGTTGCCGCTGTACAGCACGGCGTTCACCACCAGGTTGCGTGCCGGCATGATGAAGCTCCACGAGCCGTCATCGTTGCGATGCAGGTTGATGTCCGACGGCGCCGTTGGCGTCGTTGGCGCCGTTGGCGTAACATAGCCATACACATCAATCTTTTTTATACCCTTACTCCACATATTGCCACCATCAATGGGTGTGCCATTTATTCTCGGTGTCTTATCCTCTTCTGTGGTTTCTACTACAAATGGAGCTTCGCTGTCTGTTGCTGTACGATTGGCGTCGTCATAGAATATACATTTGGTGATGGTATATCCTTCGGCAGGGGTGACAGTTGCTATCCAACCATATCCCCACCATCCCCAGTTAGCGAGGTATTGTGAGCTCCCTTGTGCAGTAGTACTGAATGAAACGGTAGCCATATTCGCCGTACTGTAGCTGGCTTGCTCTTTTGCAGTTGCCGTAATTGTGGTCAGCAGCGTTTCCGTCTGCGCCATAGCCATGCCGCTCATAGCCAGCACAGCCAAAATCGTAAGTAAGATTTTTTTCATGATGTTATAGTTTTTGATTGGTTAATACTATTTGTGAATTTTCGTGAATTTCGATGCAGGAACAAAACAAAGCCGCCCCGCCGCCGTAGGGGCGTACTCCTGTGTACGCCCGCTGGCAGCAGGGTGGTGAGAGTCCAACAATAAATATAGGGTTTCCTCCCTTCCCGTTTACAATACCAGCAAACTGGGGGGGGGTAATAATCAGCGAGTTATGTCCGTTTTGCCGCAGCATAAGGGTTAATTCATTTTCGACTGCAAAGATACAAAAATTATCCGACATGGCAAAAATAATTGTCATGTCGGATAATGTATGTTTAGATATTTGTCTTATTTCAGGTAGTCGTCGATGTGGCCGAAGACGCTGTTTCTGTTGTCGACGAAACGTTGTCAGGGAGAAGGACGAACAGGGGAAGACCCTTTTGTGTGAGATAAAACATGTGGAGAGGAGGGGGTTATTCTATCTCAAACAAATTGAGGAATCCGGTCATCATAAACACCTGACGGATGTCGTTGCTGATGCTCCTGAGAATCACTTTTCCGCCTTTGGCGGAGGCTGCCTTGCGCAGCGTGAGGAAGAGACGGAGGCCCGAACTGGAGATGTAGGCAAGGTTGGTGCAGTCGAGCACTACGGTGCCGTCGGCGCTGTTCTGCAGCTGCTCGAAAATGGGTGTAACTTCAGATGAAGCGGGTGTATCGAGGCGTCCCGCCAGTTTGGCAATAGTTATGTTGTTTGCGTTTTCAATAGTAATATTCATAAGATTAGATGTTTTTTTTCATTGATAATACATTTTTATCATCGATGCGCTGGTAGTGAAGTTCGTCCATTAACTTATTTACCAGATAGATGCCTAGGCCACCAATAGGTCGCTCGTCGGCCGAAAGGGTAACGTCGGCTTCTGGGACGGCAGTGGGGTCAAAGGGGACTCCACTGTCGGTGATGATGAATTCGAGTGAGTGTGGCTTTAAGATGGCCTCCACGTCCACCAGTCCGTCGGCTCCCTTGGGGTAGGCATAGAGGATAACGTTGGTAACGGCCTCCTCCAATGCCAGGTTGAGGCTCATGGCCAGACTCTGGTCGAGTTGTTTCTCTTCAGCGATGGTCTCGACGAATTCAGCCAACTGGGGTATCTGCTGTATATCGTTATGGAGGATGAGGTGACGTTCCTGCTGTTCGGTGGCGGGATGGGCCATGTAGTGAATGACGAGCACCGTGAGGTCGTCGCTCTGTGGAGCATCGCTCACAAAGCAGTCCACAGCCTCCTGCATAGCGTCGAGTAAGGCTTGTGCGTTGCGTTTTGTGCCGAGAAAAGCCTCCATGCGCTCCTCACCGAACTGTTCCGACGAGGCATTCTCGGCTTCGGTGAGACCGTCGGTATAGAGGAAGAGGGTATCGTCGTACCCCAACCGGGTCTCCTGTTCCTGAAATACCATGCCTGGCATGACACCTAACGGGAAGTTGGGCAAGACCGGCAGTTTTTCGGTGTTCAACATCGGCGGGTTATGTCCTGCATTGCAATAGCGAAGCAAGCCGGTGGTGAGGTCAAGAATACCGCAGAAGAAGGTAATAAACATATTACTTTCGTTGTTCTCCGACATTGAGTTGTTCATCGAAATGACAATCTTGGAGGGGTTCGTCTCGTGGGCCGATATGGCACGGAAAAGGCTTTGTGTCACCGACATCACTAATGCCGCTGGCACCCCCTTTCCACTTACGTCGCCAATGCAGAAGAAGAGTTTCTCATCGCGGATGTAGAAGTCGTACAGGTCTCCCCCCACTTCCTTGGCGGGAATCAAGGTGGCGGCAAAATCGAGGTCGGTACGTTCTGGGAATGCGGGGAAAGTCTTTGGTATCATAGACATCTGAATCTCGTGTCCGATGCGAAGTTCGTTCTGTATCAGTTCCTTTTGAGTGGCAAGTTTTTTGTATTTCATCTGGTTCTTGGCAATCACACGGAGGATGATTACAATCATCACCACACCCAGCAACTGGAGTATTGTCACCAACCTTCCTACTTTACGGACGCCAGCGAACATCTCTTTCTCCGGCACCACGATAGAGAGTGACCATCCCGTCCGTTCCACTGGGGCGAAATAAATTCTGTTTTCTTCACCTTTATATCTTACCTCCATCTCGCCCTCCTGGCCAGAGAGCATAGCCTCGTTGATGCTGCTCAATGCGTCAGAGTCGGACGATTCGGCGGCAAACTGGAGGACGTTTTTGTTCATCACCAACGACTCGACGGGGCAGACCATAATCTGTCCGTTGCGGCTCACCACTGTACTGAAGGCATTGGGGTAGACCTCGATGCTTCCCATCAATTCGGTGAGCCATTGCAACGATATATCGGCGGTGAGAATGGCGGCAACTTTTCCATTGCGATCCATGACGGGCATTGAGAAGGTGGTCATCAGTATATTGCCACCGCCTTCGTCGTAATAGGGTTCCGACCAATAGCCGTCATGGAGTTCCAGAGGTTTGGTGAACCATTCCTGAGACGGGTAGTCGTAGTCGTCAGTGGCTAATGAGAGCGTTTGTATTTCGCCAGTTTCGGAATTGCGGGTGGCATAGGGTGCATAGAGGGGGTGTTTCTTGCTGTATCCGGGCACGAGGGCGATAGTGGAACCCACCACCACAGGATTGTTTTCCACCACGCGCTGCGGTACACGTACCAGACTGTCGGGATTGTCCAGACACCATTCTGCCACCCAGAGGCTGTTACGAACGGCTCCTTCGGCCTGGTCCACAATGCCCATAATCTCGTTTTCGGCACTCCGCAATTCGCTCTGGGCCCTCAACGAAGCCTCCTGCTTGATACCACGCTGCGAATAGTAATACTGAATAAGGCTGGTGGCCTCCAACGTGATGATGGCCACTATCACTACCAGCAGGCCGGCACGTGTCGACTTGCCCATCATCTTCTTTTCGGTTATCTCCTTGGTTTTCATTCGGGGAATACTTGATTGATTATCGATTCAAATTCGCTGATTGTATTATTGCTGCACGGGGAAGGTAAAGTAGGTGTCAGGGTAGGGTTCGTTCTTCAGCGTGAAGTGCCACCACTCGCAGTCGTAAGGCTTGAAACCGTGACGCAGCATGGCCTTCCGGAGAATCATGCGACTGGCGAACTGCTGTGCGGTGATGGTGTCGTTACGTCGCCATTCACCTGTCTTTGGATTCCCGCCACAGTCGGGGTGGCTCTCTCGGCCGAACCAATCGAAGGTGCCGCCCATATCAACCTCTTTCTCGGTACGCATGTCGAAGAGGGTGAGATCGACGGTCGAGCCGCGCGAATGGCTGCTGTGAGTGGCGATGTATTCTTTGATAAAGAGGCTGTCCTTCGTTTCGTTGGGATAGAAATAGGACTTCATCAATGTGTCGTCGAGGTCTTTGCCCCAGCGCACGAAATGGTCCACTCCCATCTGTGGACGGTAGGCATCGTAGATTTTGAGACGATATCCCTGCTTGATAAGCTCGTCGCTCACAGCTTTGAGGCTGTCGGCGGCCTCACGGGTGAGCAGCGCCGTTGGTTGCAGGTAGCCGTCGATGCGGGTGCCGACGAAGTTGTAGGTGCCGTAGTAGCGAATCTCCAGAATCACATCGGGCACCACGTCGGTGATGGCCACAAAATCGCTGTTGTCGTCAGATTTAGTTGAAAGTTGAAAGCTGTCGGCTGCCAGTTGTCCACTGTCAACTACTTCATTGTTTGCAGTATGGCAGGCGGTAAAAAGCGTGGCCGCTAAAGCCGGCAAAACAAGAGTTTTCTTTAAGGTAACGAAAATAGTTCTCATAATTAATCATTATTTTTTCAAGTGCAAAGATACGAAAGTTTTTTTAACCGAGCGAAAAGAAAATGTATTTTACTAATCCAGTAATTCCTTTAGCTTCTGGTTAAACATCTCTGACTGCTCCATGTGGATGAAGTGGCCGCAGGTGGTCAGCTCAGTGTAGTCGAGATTGGGATAAAGAACCTGCATCTTCTGCTCGTTGTCGGGCTCAAGTCCGCTGTTCTGGGTACAGAAGACCATTACAGGAATGGTGAGTTGCTCGTTAGTCCACCACTGCGGTTCCACGAGGTGCCGCATGGTGCTGGAAGCAACATACTGTGGTGTTTCGGGCATTACCGACATTGCATAGTCGGTCACCCATTGAGGTGTGTCCTGGCCAGCAAGCGATGTGACAAATCCCGTGATGACCTCACGACAGTCAGACCCGTCGAATGCGTGACCAAACTGATTGACAGCCTCCACGTAATCGGGTGTCTCGGTGCCGTCGTAGAAGCAATAGACACCATCGACATCCACCAAAGCACCGCTGTGATCGGTGGTCATCAGCGTGTGGCGACATACGGGCGTACCGAGGCTGTGCCCCACGAAGACAGCATCCTTGATGCCAATTGTATTTAGTACCTTGTCGATGGCATGGGCGAAGAAGTCGAAAGTGTATTCCACATGGGGCTTGTCGCTCTTCCCGTAGCCGGGCAGGTCGATGAAGACAAGTTGTACATCTTCGTCGCGGAAAGCCTCGAACTGCATCTCCCAAGTGTTCATGTCGCAACCGAACCCATGAATGAAGCAGAGGACCTTTGGGATGCTTGATTGCGTTAATGTATTATTGCGTGAGTGTTGGTTCCAAATCTTATAATGCACTTTGACACTATCATCGATGGTGACAAATTCCGACTTTACGTCGTTAAGCGTCTGTGGCTGACGGCTGCAACTGAATCCCAGTATGGCAACCAATAACAATAGGATGTTTCTCTTCATTTTTTAGGATGTTAATTCGTGATAATCGTTCTCTTTCCATTCAAATTTCACGTTTTCGGGCACAAGGTATTTGCCAATCTTATAGTCGATATTGGCTTTGTGGGCCTGACTGAGCTGGTGGCACCGCTTAATGCGGTACATCTTGCCTTCCTTGATGAAATGAGCGCCCGTTTGGTGGAACCGGAAAGGAATGTTTTTTGAGATGCATTGTTCACGGAGGGCGAGAATCCAGTCATAGTTGCAGGGGCGAGCATCTACGCCTGATTCTCCACCGACGGACACCTCCTCTATCGTTTCGTTGAGATATGGGGTAAGGTCGATGGCAGAAATCAGTGGCGATGCGATGATGCTCTTGTGCTTGATGGGGAGCGAAAGGAAGATGGGCAGCCGATAGTCGGCCATTTCCTGGTTCTCCACGGTGCAACCCACGATGACATTCTCGTAGCCGTCGTCCCAGTCGTCGGGGACACACTCCATGAAACGATCGATGCGTTTGGTGAAGAAGTAGAACCAGAGGTCGCTCCGCTGCCTCATCATCTGCCAGCATTCCGGCCGCCATTCGTCCGCGTCTTTCAACAAAAAGTCGGAAGTGAAGCAGGTGAAGACCAGCTTGCCGCTCTCTATCTTCCAAGACTTGTCGCGCTTCTGTTTCACCGGCAGGTTGAAATTGGCTGTCTTGCGACATTCGCTGCTCGAGCGCTCGCTGCCATACATCTCGTCCTGCCGGTAGACATAGCAGTACTTGCACCCGGTGCTTATCTTGGTACATCCGTGCCACGGATTCCAATCGGCATATATCTCCCAGCGCTCGGACATGATTGGGCTATCTGTCTTTTTGCAGAATTACCGAATCGAATTCCAATATTCGAGTTTCTTCGGATTTCATTGCAGCTTATTGATTATCTGTTCCAACGCATCGAAATCAATGAAATCCACTTTTTGGCCGTAGGTCTCAAGCATGGCTTTGGCTTCGGCGTTGAGTTCAGATTTCGGCATCTTTGAAACTTTAGAATGGAGCATCGACATCATTACCTTGTGCTTTATACCCAGTCGACGGTAGTCGATGGCTCCACGAAGATGAAAGATTTTGCTCTCATCGTAAAACTTAGGTGGAATCTGATTTTTTATGGAGTTACGAATGTTTTTGATATTGTCTGAATCCGTAGGATCGGCGAGACCAACTGTGGCAATAATCAAGTCTTGGTTAGAAGACATTTTACTGACGGTTTTCTTTAGTCCAGTAACACCACCTGCATAAAGAGCACCCAAATAGATGATTTTGTTATAGTCGTTGATTTTTTTAGCATCCTTATAATCGACTGCTTCAATGCCAGTCTTCTTTGCCAACCGTTCAGCATAGCTTGTCGTTGAGCCGTATTGGGTACCGTATATGATGAGTGTTTTCATTTCAATTTGTTATAATAATAACTTTAAAAATGGTATTTTATTGCTTGATGTCGACCAGATGATGCCGATTAAAAAAGGAAAACATCATTTCCCTTCGCGGAATTCGGTAGGGGAGATGCCAGTCTCGCGGCGGAAGTAGCGGCTGAAGGAGGCTTGCTCATCGAAACCCAGCATGTCGGAGATGGCTTGCACGGTGAGGTCGTGACGCATGTGCAACAGCATTTTGGCTTCAGCCACAATCTGTGAATGTATCCAGTGGGTTGCGGTGTGGCCAGTCTCTTCCTTGATGACGGTACTAAAGTGTTTTGCCGACAGACAGGCCAGTTGGGCATAGAAGCCCACGTCGCGGTGCTGGCGGAAGTGCTTCGCAAGGTCGTTGTGGAATTGGGTGCTGACGCGCTTGCCGGTGGGGGTCTCGTTCAGTTTTTTACCTCGATAGTAGCTGAGCAGACGCAAGAGGAACTCCAGTTGGCGTACCATCAACATACGCCGGTCGGAGATATCGATGCGCGAAGTCTCCTGCATACCCTCCACCACGTTCATAATCATCCGGTATTCATGCTTGTCGAGTTTCACACAGGGGTGAGGCTCATAACGGTAGCGCATCTGCTGGATAATCTGAAGCATGGGGTCGTTCAGCATTGAGACATCGACCACAATCAATGTGGCCAGGTAGTCGTCGGTCTTGCTCACTGTCGTAAGGGCGTGGTTGGGAAAAATGACACCCACGGAGTGTTTCTCGGAGTAGTCGGGATAGTCGTCGTACCTAAGATCCATGCGCCCTCGATGGCCAATGGCTATCACATAATCGGGCGAGGCAAACGGCATATTGCCGGTAGGCAACCCTCTTGCATTGTCAAGCACAACGATTCCTTCCTCCTTGATTCTCTGATTATAAAGAGTGATTGGGTGGGTGTATGGCTGCTTCTCTTTCATGATGCAAAAATACGGAATTTTTTTAATTAATAATACGGAATCGGAATTTTTGCCAAATAATACCGGCGATATGTTATTGGTTGAAAGATAATAGATTGGTAATTTTGCAGTTGAAAAAAATATTTGTATTCAAGAAATAAAGTATTGATTTGTCTTTATTTAAAACAATAAAATCATAATCATTATGAAGAAAATCAGCATCCTTCTCTTCGCTTTGTTGCTGGCGACAGTAGCAGCACAGGCGCAGAATGTCAGCGTGGTTTACACGGGCGACACCGCCGTGGTGACCGCTGACGGCATTGCTAACCAGTACCTCACGATCACCCAGAGCGGAGCGCACGTAAGCATTGCGCAGAGCAGCGACCTAGGTACAGAGATTACCTACAACCTCAGTGGAACTTCAACCGACGGCGAGTTCTATATGTCGGGTTCCTACAAGGCCACCATTGAGCTGAACGACCTCACGTTGACCAACGCCACTCCTGTTTATAGTGGCGCCGCCGTGCATATCCAGAACGGCAAGCGCATCAAGGTGAAGGTCGTCACTGGCACCCTCAATAGCCTCGTTGACGCCTCCAGTGGCTCGCAGAAGGGATGCCTCTACATTAAGGGCCACGCTGAGTTTGCCCAGCAGGGGACCCTCAACATCGTGGGCAACGTGAAGCACGGCATCAAGGCTGGCGAGTACATCACCCTCAAGAACGCCACCCTCAACATCACCTCGGCAGTAGGTGACGGCATCTCGTGCAACCAGTATTTCCTGATGGAGAGTGGAAATGTTAACATCAGCGGTACGGGCGACGACGGTATCCAGTGCGACCTTGACGGCGACACTTCGACTGGTGAGACGGCCGACCACGAGGATGAAGATTCGGGGAACATCTATATTGAAGACGGTATCCTCGTTATCACTTGCAACGCCACCGCAGCCAAGGGCATCAAGGCTGCCGGTGACATGAACATCAGTGGCGGCGACATCACCATCATCACTACCGGCAAAGGTATGTGGGATACCGACGATTTGGAGACGAAGGCCGCCTGTGGCCTCAGTGCCGATGGCAACATGAACATCAGCGGTGGCACACTCAACCTCACCTCCACCGGCTCAGGTGGCAAGGGCATGAAGTGCGACAGCGTGCTCACCATCACCGACGGTTTCATCACAGTTACCACCAGCGGCGGACTCTACTACAACAACGGTACCACCGAGAATACCAACTATACCGGCAACACCGACCACGTGAGCAGCGACTACTACTCGTCGCCCAAGGGTATCAAGGCCGGATTGAAGATTCAGAATGGTAATAGCTACACCTATAGCGGTGGCATCGTTATCAGCGGTGGCACCATCAGTGTGACTACTACTGGGACCAATGGTGAGGGCATCGAGAGCAAAAACTACCTCAACATCAATGGTGGCGAAATCTATGTCAACGCCTACGACGACGGCATCAACTCGGCTCAAGATATGACTATTACCGATGGGTATGTCTATTCTCGTGCTACCAACAATGACGGTCTCGATGCCAACGGCAATCTCTACATCAACGGTGGTCTCGTTTATGCCATCGGATCCCGATCGCCCGAACTAGCCATCGATGCCAATTCGGAGGAAGGAAAGAGGGTGTATATCAACGGCGGCGTCATCATCGCCGTGGGCGGCATCGAGAACGGCGCTTCCTATAACCAACCCAAGATTCAGCAATCCTCCGTCAGCAGCAACACTTGGTACACCGTGACCTACGGCGACAACGCCGAGGCTTTCCAGACTCCCATCATCAGCACCGGTGGTGGTCCTGGTGGCAACTCAAGCCGACTGGTCATCTCCGCTCCCAGCACCCCAACGCTCGCCACCGGCAACAACGTCAGCGACGGCACCTCCCATTTTGAAGGGAATTGTATTGTCGGCGGCAATGGCGGCGGTGTTGGAATCAACGAAGTGGAGGGCGAGCAGAGTGTCAACGACCCGCGCGTCTTCACCCTCAACGGTCGCTACCTCGGCACCGAGGTTCCCGCCACCTTCCGCGGCATCTACATTCAGAACGGCAAAAAACAACTTAAGCTACAGTAATTCCTATAAGGGGAACCCTCTAAATAGCAAAACGCCTCTCCGATTTGGAGAGGCGTTTTAGTAGTTGGTAACTGGTAGCAACTCATAACTACAAACTTTCAACTTTTTAAATATTCGTCGATGTGGCCGAAGACGATGTTGGCGCGGGCGGCGAAACTCTCTTCTGTGGCGAAGGCTACGTGGGGGGTCACGAGGCAGCGGCCTGTGGAGAGGAGCAGATGGTCGACAGGCAGGGGAGGCTCTTGCTCGAAGACATCGAAAGCGGCGCCGGCAATGCGACTCTCGACGAGAGCCCGGCCAACAGCGGGGATGTCGCAGACGGGACCACGGGCGGTGTTGACGAGGAGGGCGGTGGGTTTCATCAGGGAGAGCTCGCGTTCGCCGATAAGGCCGCGAGTAGCGTCGCACAGCGGTATGTGGAGGGTGACGATGTCTGAGCGACGCAGCAGGTCGTCGAGCGCAACATATTCCACACCTATGGCTTTGACTTCGGGACGTTCGGTGCGGCTCCAGGCAACCACCTTGGCTCCGAAAGCCAGCAGTAGATGCGCTGTGGCGGTACCGATGGCACCAGTGCCGACAACGCCCACCGTTTTACCGCGCAACTCGCGGCCGAGGAAAGTGCCGCGGCTGCCTCCTTGCCGGATCTTCTCGTTGAGGGTGACGATGTTGCGCAGCAGGTCGAGCATCATGCCGACGGCCAGTTCACTGACGGCGGTGGTGCTGTAGCCAGCGGCATTCTGCACCTTGATATTGTGAGCTTTGCAATAGGCAAGGTCGATATGGTCGAGCCCTGTGAAGGCTACGCTGAGGTATTTGAGGTTGGGGCACTGCTGCAGCACGTTGGCGCTGAGCTTGATGTTGCTGATGACCACGATGTCGGCCTCGCGCATACGGTCGGCGAGGACATCGGAATCCTCGTTGCGGTCCATATAATAGGTAAAGGTGTGCCCCATGGCGGCGTAGTGGGCCTTGAGGGCCTCGAAGCGCTTAAGGGGGATTCCCAGGGATTCAACACATACGATGTTCATGGCAGGAACTATTGTCTTAACTACTTAACTACTGTCTACTTAACTACTAATGTTATTTTTTCTTCTTTACGGAGAAGCCGAAGCCGCCGAGTTTCTCGCCGAGGCCGTAGTATTTGCCGTGGGAGTAGGCGAGGGGACCAGCGTGGTTGAGTTGGAACTGGCCGGTGGTGTGGTCGATGAGGCTCTCTTCGGCGTTGATGGCCACGACATTGGCGATGAACATATCGTGGCTACCGAGCGGTCTTACCTCCACCACCTTGCACTCGATGTTGAGAGGGCTTTCGGCGATGAGAGGCGCTTTGACGAGTTGTGCGGGTTCGGGGTGGAGACCCATCTCGCGGAACTTGTTGTAGTCTCGTCCGCTGCGCACACCGCACCAGTCGGTCTGGCGCGCCAGTGTCTCGGTGGTGAGGTTGATGACGAATTCGCCGGTACGGGAAATTAACTCGTGACTGTGACGTTCGGGGCGTACACTGATATAGCACATGGGCGGGTCACTACAGAGAGTGCCCGTCCATGCGATGGTGATGATGTTGTAGTTTTCCGGGGAGTCGCCGCAACTGACCATGACGGCCGGCAGCGGGTAAATCATTGTCCCGGGCTTAAAAGCGGTCTTGGTTCCACCGAGTCCGCTTGGCCTCGGCATAGCAAGCGAACTTGCTCTGCTCTCGGTTTGCGCGGTCTTCATTATTCTTTGAATTTCTTCTCCAAGTCGTCGACGAGGCTACGGATGTAGCGGTCGGTCTGGCGGAGATTCTCAATGGTCTTGCAGGCATGGAGCACGGTAGCATGGTCTTTGTTGCCGCACTGCATGCCGATGACGGCCAGAGACGACTTGGTGATTTTCTTGGCGAAGTACATGGAGAGCTGGCGAGCCTGGACGATTTCGCGCTTGCGCGAGGTCTGCTGGATGGATTCCACAGGCAGGGAGAGGGTATCGCACACCACCTTCTGGATGTAATCGATGGTGATTTCGCGGGTGCTGCTCTGCACATACTTGTCGATCATCTGTTTGGTGAGGTCGAGGGTGATTTGCTTGCGGTTGAGCGAGCTTTGTGCGATGAGGGAGATGAGGGCGCCCTCAAGTTCGCGCACGTTGGTGTTGATGTTGTAGGCGATGTATTCGATAACCTCGTCGCTCATCTCGATGCCGTCATTCTGCAGTTTCTGTTTGAGGATGGCCTTGCGGGTTTCCACATCGGGTGCCTGCAGGTCGGCATTGAGGCCCCATTTGAGGCGGCTGAGTAGTCGGGGCTCGAGCCCCTGAAGCTCACCGGGAGCTTTGTCGGAGGTGATGATAATCTGACAGTTGCGCTGGTGAAGGTAGTTGAAGATGTGGAAGAAAGCCTCCTGAGTCTTCTGTCCGCGACCCGACCAGAACTGGATGTCATCGACGATAAGCACGTCGACCATCTCGTAGAAGTGGATGAAGTCGTTGACGTTGTTGTCGCGTCCAGCCTGTGCATACTGCTGCATGAACTGCTCGCTGGTGACGTAGAGGACAGTTTTGTCGGGATGCAGCTCCTTGGTCTTGAGACCGATGGCGTTGGCTAAGTGGGTCTTTCCGAGACCTACGTTGCTGTGGAGCAGCAGGGGATTGAAGGAGGTCTGACCGGGTTTCTCAGCCACCGCATAACCCGCCGAGCGAGCCAGACGGTTGCAGTCGCCCTCGACGAAATTCTCCAGCGTATAGGTGGGGCTGAGTTGTGAGGGGATGCGGTCTTTCTTGAGGCCGGGTATGACGAAGGGATTGGGAAGTTCGCGCGCGTTATCTTTATTAATATTAACAGGCATATCGGTGAGAGGGTTCTGCACCGAACGGCGGCTGTTGGAAGAGAGGGTGGTCTTGATGGGGTCGGTGGGGATAGTCTGATCCATAACGATGCTGTATTTCAGCATGCCGTTGGGACCCAGCTGCATGCGGATGACACGCTTGAGCAGGTCGATATAGTGTTCCTCAATCCATTCGTAGAAAAACTGGCTCGGCACCTGCACCAACAGGGTGCTTCCTTCGAGCTGTAGGGGTACGATGGGCATGAACCATGTCTCGAAAGCCATGCGGTTCTCCGGACCCAAAGAGTCTTTAATCACATCCAAACATTCTGCCCAGACTCTCTTATAATCTTCCTCTTTTATTTTTGTATTTCTGTTCTCCATTATCAATCACTTATATCGTTTGCACTTTTTCTTGTTCTGTTTGCAAAGGTCATTCTTTTTTTGTGCATAAAAATGAAAAAAAAAATTTGCATTGTTTTTGAAAAATTAGTAAAGATTTTGCTACAATCGGGGAAAGGGTGAAAATCCTCTTTTTGTAAATAGCTAATTCACAAAACTCAATTATGATTTTTAACATTTTTGGTGCGCTTTATAATATACGAAAAAATTAGGGATTTGAAAAAAAATGTTTGAAAAAAAGGTGGGAGAGGGCTTTTTTTGTTGGTAAATCAATAGTTCTTTGGAAATGTGTCACTTGTTGGTTTATATCTTTTGTAAGTGGCAGAAGAATAAGGATATATAATAAAACACTGAAAATCAAAAGCGATTTTTGAGGCGGTTGGATTTAAGTGTTTGTAAGACTGAAATGTTGAGACGATATGCACCGAAAGTGGTTGAAAATTTTTTTTCGAAACAGGGTGTTTCCTATTTTGAAAAAATGGGTTGATAGGTTGGAGGATTGCTAAGTTGATAGTCGGGAAAAGATTTTTTCATTTTTCATTTCTCGTTTTTCATTTTTTTCGTATTTTTGCATTTTATTTAGTACTAAAATAATAATAAAGAATATCTGCTATGAAATATGATTTAATGGTGATTGGCAGCGGCCCGGGAGGCTATGTGGCTGCCGTGAAAGGTGCCCAGCTGGGACTCAAGACTGCCGTTGTGGAGCGTGAGAACCTGGGAGGAATTTGTCTGAACTGGGGCTGCATCCCCACGAAGGCTCTCATGAAGAGCGCACAGGCCTTTAACTATGCCAAGCATGCCGTTGCTTATGGAGTGAAAGCCGAGAATGTGGAGGCCGACCTCAACGCCATGGTAGACCGCTCGCGCGGTGTGGCAGCCACGATGAACAAAGGCGTGGAGTTCCTGCTGAAGAAAAACAATGTGGATGTCATCATGGGTACCGCCAAGGTGAAACCCAACCATGTCGTCGATGTGGATGGCACCGACTACGAGGCTGACCATATCATCATTGCTACCGGAGCCCGTTCGAAGGTGATGCCTTCGATGCCGCAGGACGGCAAGCATATTATCGGCTACCGCGAGGCTATGACGCTCCGTGAGCAGCCCGCCCGCATGCTGGTATGCGGTAGTGGCGCCATCGGCTCGGAATTTGCCTATTTCTATCAGAGCATCGGTACCCAGGTGACACTGGTGGAGTTCATGCCGCAGATTCTGCCCAACGAGGACGAGGAGGTGGCCGCTCAGATGAGCCGCAGTTTCCGCAAGATGGGCATGAAGGTGATGCCTTCGTGCTCGGTGGAGAAGGTGGATATTGAGGGCGATGTGTGCCACGTAACCGTGAAGGATGTGAAGAAAAACACCGAGACGGTCATCGATGTTGACGTGGTGCTGAGCGCTGTGGGTGTGGTGACAAATCTCGAAGGCCTCGGTCTCGAAGAGACGGGCATCAAGTTCGAGCGTGGCAAGATAGAGGTCGATGACTGGTACTGCACCAATGTGCCGGGTTATTATGCCATCGGCGACGTGGTGCATGGTCCCGCTTTGGCGCATGTGGCCAGCAAAGAGGCCATCTGCTGTGTGGAGCATATCGCCAAGGGCGAGGCCCACAAGGTGAACTACAATAACGTCCCCGGTTGCACCTATACCACCCCCGAGGTGGCCAGCGTGGGCCTGACGGAAAAGAAAGCCGTCGAGGCCGGCTACGAGGTGCTCACGGGCAAGTTTTTCTTCAAAGCCAGTGGAAAAGCTACTGCTGCCGGCAACACCGATGGTTTTGTGAAGGTGGTGGTCGACAAGAAGACCGATCTTATTCTGGGTTGCCACATGTGTGGCGACAATGTGACGGAGATGATTGCCGAGATTGCCACCGCCCGCGAGAAGGGCATGACCGCCCGCGAGGTGGCTGCCGCCATTCATCCTCACCCGACAATGAGCGAAGGTGTGATGGAGGCTCTCGAAGCCGCCTACGGTGAGGCTGTGCATGGTTGAGGAGTAAAGTAGTAAAGATGAAGATATTCCCGTATAAGTGGGTGAGGGTGGCCAACGGCCTGCATGTATGGCTGTCAAACCACTATCGCTATTCTGATTTCGGAATCAGGGATTCCGGAGAGATGCGCTATAACGGTCGCCGCTACGTGACGGGCGCGACCCCTGGGACGGGATTTATCGAGCGAGAGAGCGAGAGCCACAGCTACCATCAGTTTGTCCAGAAGCAGCAGGCCAAGCAGAGACTCAGCTATTGGAACATGCTGACGGGCAGGGAACCCAGTTTCGACAAGGCACTCGAGGAGGCCAATATAGCGTTGGGCAATGTCACCGAACAGCGTAAGCGCGACCTGCTGGAATGCTACGTCAACGCGTTGACAGTGGCACGTAAAGAGGAATATGCGCAACGTGTGGTGCGAGCCATCAAGAACAAGATGGGACACCGGAGCAACCAGTTCCTGTCGAGTGTCATCGGTCACTACAAGAGCAAAATCCATCAGTTGAACCACACGATGGATGCTGTGGAGTGGCAGGTGAAAGAGCGCTGCTCGCAGGAGACCTTTGAGGCCTATTGCGAGATGGTGGATGCTTTTACCCGTGTGGCCGCCTGTCGTCGCATCTGGCAGCGCGACACTCGGAAACGGCGCCAGTTTGACCAGGTGTATTTCGACTTGGGCGTGTTCGACTATATCCGGAGCGAGAGCTACCTCCCGCTAATGCGCGACAATCGGGGATGGAGCCTCTATATCTTGCCGGATGTGATGATAGTGGCGCGCAGCGCTATCGATTTCGACGTGCTGCCGCTGAAGACGTTGACGCTTGTCTGCCAGGAGTTGTCCATAGTGGAACCCACGGAGGATATGCTGAGCAGCATCGGTGATGCGGCCAGCATGATTGAGATTCCGGAGTTGAATCTGAATTTCTATTTCAACCACTACCACGCAATACGCGATTTCGTGTCTGCTATGGACAAACTGAAAAGCACCCTCTAAACTTTACCTATGGGAAAGAGACAGAGACATACCTACCGGTTCAATCCTCATACGCTGAAGTATGAGAAGGTGTTTGTGTCGCTGCGCGAGCGGGTACGCCGCATCAGCTTCAACGTGCTCTTCGGTGTGGTGCTGGGTGTGGCGCTGGTATTTATCGGACTGCAATTTGTCGAGTCGCCGTTGGAACGTGGACTTCGCCGCGAGTTGGCTCAGTACAAACGTCAGTTCGAGTTGCTGCTTCCGCGAGTGGAACGGGCGGAGAAAGTGCTTTCGAATCTCGAGGAGAGGGACGAAGTACTCTATCGTACCATCTTCGAATGTGAGCCGGTGAGTGATGCCGAGCGCTTCAGCGGCATCGGCGGCGTGGAACGCTACGCCTCCCTCGACGGATACGACAACAGTGAACTTATCAAGTTGGCCACCCGTAAGGTGGACGAACTGACGAAGCGCCTTTATGTGGAATCAAAGTCGCTTGACGAAATCTACGCCATTGCCCGCCAGAAAACCGAGCGTTTGGCTTCTATGCCGGCCATTATGCCTATCGCTAAGGACAAATGTAAGATTGTCAGCGGATTTGGTTACCGTTTTCATCCTATCTTGAAGTATAGACGCTTGCATTCAGGAATTGACCTCGCTGCACGTCCGGGAACGCCCATCTATGCCACCGGAGACGGTGTGGTGCGTGTTGCAGGACGCAATCCTGAGGGCTATTCGGGCTATGGTGTCGTAGTGGATATTGACCATGGTTTCGGTTTCCATACCCTTTATGCCCACATGACTACTACGATGGTGAAAGAAGGGCAGAAGGTGAAGCGTGGAGAACAGGTAGGAACCGTAGGCAGTACGGGTATGTCCACAGGGGCGCATCTACACTATGAGGTTATCCTCAATGGAAAGAAGGTCGACCCCGTGTATTATTTCTTCAACGACCTCACACCGCAGGAGTACGATGCCGTCATCGAACAGGCACGTCAGGAGAACCAGTGTATGAGCTAAGGGTTTAATGTTTAAAGTTTAAAGTTTAAGGTGGAAGTATTGATTGACGACAAAGCAGGCTATTGCTTCGGGGTGGTGAAAGCCATCGGGGCGGCGGAAGAGGTGCTGAAGAATGAAGGCGGCCTCTACTGTCTGGGCGATATTGTCCACAACAGCGCCGAAGTGGAACGCTTGAAGAATCTGGGGTTGGAGGTGATAGACCACGAAATGCTGGAGGGATTGCGCGGAAAGAAGGTGCTTATTCGGGCCCACGGGGAACCTCCCGAGACCTACCGTCGGGCAGAAAGATTGGATATCAAACTGGTGGATGCTACATGTCCCATCGTGTTGGCCTTGCAACAGCGTATCAGGAAAGGATACGACGAGATGCGCCCCGTGGGGGGACAGATTGTCATCTTTGGAAAACCCGGTCACGCCGAGGTGGTGGGACTTACCGGACAGACCGATGGCACCGCCCTCATCGTCAGCAGTCCAGACGATATCGATGCCATCGATGTCAATCGCCCCATCCGACTCTATTCCCAAACCACCAAGAGCCGCGAAGAATACCGTCAACTTATCGACAATATCAATGAGCGCCTCAAGCAATCTGGCAATCAGACAATCAGACAATCAAGCAATCATTTTGTCGCCTACGACACCGTCTGCAACCGTGTGGCCAACCGCGCCCGCGACCTCGAAGGATTTGCCCGCAGTGTCGACGTGCTTCTTTTTGTCGCCGGAAGCAACAGCAGCAACGGACACTACCTCTACGAATATTGCCGCAAGGTGCAGCCGAAGACCTACCTTATAGGAGGTCCCGACGAGGTGCAGCCCCAATGGCTCGAAGAAATCAACAGCATTGGCATCAGCGGTGCCACTTCCACCCCCCGTTGGCTCATGGAAGAAGTAAAAAAAACACTTTATGACCTCATGACGTTATGACTTTAGACAGACTGATACTGACGAACTTCAAGAACTATGAGCAGGCTGACATCGAGCTGTGTGGCAATGTCAACTGCTTCGTAGGTAACAACGGGGCGGGGAAGACCAACCTCCTCGATGCCGCCTATTACCTCTCTTTCTGCAAGAGCTATTTCAACCCCGTCGACAGTCAGAACATCAGGCTGAATGAGGAGTTTTTTGCCTTACATGGACATTACGGGGATGACGTGGTGAGTTGTGTGCTCAAACGGGGCACCGGCAAGCAGATGAAGTGGAACAAGAAGGTCTACAAAGCCCTGATGGAGCATATCGGCAAGATACCTCTGGTGATGGTGTCGCCCAACGACCAGCAGCTTATCACCGGTGGCAGTGACCTGCGTCGCAAGTTTATTGATGGCGTTATCTCGCAGACCGACCACGCCTACCTAGACCATCTTATCGCCTACAACAAAGCCCTCGAGCAGCGCAACCGCCTCCTCAAGCAGATGTGGGACGACCGCCAGTGGGACGAGTCGATGGTCGCCATTTGGGATGCGCAAATGGTCACTCACGGCGAATTCATCTACAACGCGCGCAGTCAATTTATCGAGGACTTCCTGCCTCTGTTCGAGGAATACTACCATTGGATTGTGGGAGCGCAGGAGCCAGGAACCCTTGTTTATAGCCGTGACGATCGTCCGCTCCAACTGCAGCTCGAGGCTTCGCGTCAGGCCGACCGCTACTCGCAGTACACCACTGCGGGACCCCACAAGGATGACCTCCTGCTGCAGCTTACCCCCGATTTCCCACTGAAGAAATTCGGCTCGCAGGGACAGCAGAAGAGTTTCGCCCTCGCGCTGAAGCTGGCGCAGTTCCAATACCTCCTCAATCATTCGGGCGAGAAACCCATCTTGTTGCTCGACGACATCTTCGACAAACTCGACCTTGCGCGTATCAAACAACTTATAGCCCTTGTGGGCAGCGAGCGCTTCGGACAGGTGCTCCTCACCGACACCCAGCCGGGACGCGTACAGGCCATCTTCGACGAACTGCCCACCCTCGAACATCGTATCTTCCAAGTGACCCACGGCACCATAACTCTCAACTCTTAACTCTCAACTCTTATCTCTTATCTATAAACTCTCAACTCTCAACTGACCATGCAGCCCGACCGAACACTCAACTATTATCTCCAAGGAGCTCTGCGACGACTGGATCACGGCGACTTCGCCGATGAACTGCGTGTGGAGACGGTCTATCGGCAGCTGGCTGGTGACCTCATCAGCCGCCTCACCTCTTCGGTGCAGTTCTCGCACGGTACGCTCTCCCTCCGTCTTTCCTCGGCGGCCTTGCGTCACGAGATGACCATGCGGCGCGAGAGCCTCAAGCAGAAAATTAACGACCATCTCGGAGCTGAGGTGGTGAAAAACATCTATATCCGATGAAAAATCTTTGGAAAGCGCTGTTGATGGTGAGGAGGTGCGACCCGTGGTCGTTTCGCCGCCGTCTTCTTTATGAGTTGCTGCAGAGCCTTCTGCCGCTGCTCGCCCTCTATATCCTCAAACTCCTTATCGACTCCGTCACCACCAACAACTTTCAATTTTCTTTTTTCACCTTTCACCCTTCACCCTTCACCTTGCTCATAGCATTGTGCGTGGTCTTCCTGTTTAACCGCATCGTCTCCGCCCTCTCTTCTGTCAACAACGATGTGCTCGGACAGCGGCTGATAGACCATGTCAGTGACCTCCTGCAGCATCAGTCGGCCCGGCTCGACATGCAGTACTACGACACCCCCGCCTATCATGACACCCTCCATCGCGCCCAGCAGGAGGCCTCCTACCGCCCCCTGCAGATACTCTCCAATTTCATGGCTCTCGGTGGCTCGATGGTCTCCATCATCGGTGTGGTGGCCATGATGATTACCGCGTCGTGGTGGGTCATCGTGGTGATGGTGGCGGCGGTGGTGCCGGGATTTGCCGTGCGGCTCTACAAGGCCCGCCGCATCTACCGCTTTCGCCGCGAGAATACGCAGCTTTACCGCCGCACATCCTACTACTCCGCCATCCTCACCGCCCGTGATTTCGCCAAAGAACTGCGCACCTTCAATCTCGCGCCGCTTTTCCGTGGACGCTTTGTGGAGGTGAGAAAAGAGTTGGTGTCCCATCTGCTCTCCATCTCGCGACGTCTGGGGATGCTCGAAATACTCTGCGCTTTCATCGAGGCCGCCGCCATGTTCGCCATCGTATGGCTGCTGCTGAAAGAGGCCTTCGCGGGGGCCATCACCATCGGTACCTTTGTGATGCTCTTCGAGGCTTTCCGCCGCGGGCAGGGCTACTTGCAGAACCTCGTCGGCGGCATCGCCGGCCTCTACGACAACCGTCTCTTTATCGGCAACCTCTTCGAGTTCCTCCAGCTGGAACCCACCATCGTCGATCCCGAGGAGCCTGCCGAAGTGCCTGAAGAAATCACTGAGGTGGAGTTCCGTGGTGTCACCTTCCGCTACCCCGATATGGAGCGCGATGTACTCAAGGACTTCTCTTTGAGCGCACGCAAAGGAGATATTACCCGCATCGATGGACATAACGGCTTCGGCAAATCCACGCTCGTCAAGCTCCTCCTTCGGCTTTATGATCCCACGGAAGGCGCCGTTTTTGTCAATGGCATCGACATCCGGCGTTTCCAACCCCGACAGCTGCGTGAACGTATGGGAGTCCTCTTCCAGGATTTCGCCCGTTTCTACTGCACGATGGGGGAGAATATCGCCTTCGGCCACTCCGCCTCCGACCTCCAACCTCCGACCTCCGACCTCCAACCTCCGACCTCCGACCTCCAACCTCCGACCTCCGACCTCTCACGGGCCCTTGAGCTTTCCGGCGCCGACAAGGTGGCCGACACGCTTCCTCACGGTACCGACACCCTCCTTGGTCGTCTCTTCGACGGCGGCAGCGAGCTCAGCATGGGACAGTGGCAGCGTGTGGCGTTGGCGCGGGCCCTCGTCTCCGATGCCCCCATCCTTATCCTCGACGAGCCCTCCGCCTGGCTCGATCACGATGCACGACAGCATCTTGACAACACGCTCCAGAAACTCAAAGACGACAAAATTCTCCTCATCATCACCCATTCGTAACCTTTTTAACGACGAATTTGGCCGTTCAGAGCGCGGATTGGAAATCAATAAGTTACAAGCGAAAAAATACACATAACCCTCTGGTTATGTGTATTTTGTTGTTTTGGTGAATGTATAATGTACTGATAATCAGTAGCAACACAACACCAACACCGTATCAACACCATACCATCTACGTACCATCATCAACCCAACACCGTCGGTGGTCGGTGTTGGCATGGTGTGTGGTTTGCTGATATAGGTTGTTAGCCCTTCGGAAAAGGGGAGTGGCTGCACTAAAGAATGTCCCCTCATGGCCGCGCAGCGTGGCCCCTCACTGTATTGCCTCTTTGTCTTTAGCAATGTTTTTTTTGCCAAATAGAATAAAAGTTGTATCTTTGCAGCCTAAAAAAAGAAACAGATAAAGATAAAAACCTATGATAAACTTCGAGTTGATTGACGTTGATAAAATGAATGCGCAGGGCATTGCGTTTCGCAACTCCCGTAATGGCGACCTTTACGAGAGTAATTTGTTGTTCCTTTATGGTGACGAAACCGCCGAGCGGACATTGCCGCTGGGCAAGAAAGAGGTGGCCTTGGTGAAGGAGCGCCGAGAGGAGAATAAGGATTTTATTCTCTCGTTCGACCGCCTGCCCTATCATCTTTATTTTCTCTCGTTCGACAGCGAGAAGCCGGCCGCCGAGGTGCAGGAGTCGCTCCGTCGCAACGCCATGAAGTTGCTCAAACAATTTGAGGCCGACCGCGTGAATGAGATTGCCGTCTGCGGCGCCGGCACCCTCCCCGAGGAGGTGGCAGCGCTGCTGGAGGGCCTCTCGCTTGCCGACTACAGTTTCGACCGCTATAAAAGCAAAGACCCCTACCATTTGCAGAGAGTGGCTGTCGATTCGACCTATTTCAAGGCCGAGGAGATGGAGGCCATGCAACGCCTGTGGAACCGCATCTACTGGTGCCGCGAGTGGGTGAACCTGCCGGTGCAGGACCTGAACGCTCCGGCATTTGCCGACGAGTTGGCCTCGATAGCGGCGGATTTGGAGGGGGTGACCTGCACGGTGATGGACAAGCGACAGATAGAGAGTCTGAGGATGGGAGGCCTGCTGGCCGTGAACAGAGGCTCTGTCGACGAACCGAGGTTTGTGGTGTTGGAATATAATGGAGCGAAAGGGAGTGAAAAGGGAGTGAAAAGGACAAATGAGGCGGAGAGCCCTATTTGCTTGGTGGGCAAAGGCATTATGTATGATACCGGTGGGTTGAATATCAAGCCTGGGGATTATATGCAGGAGATGAAAAGTGATATGGCGGGTGCGGCCACGATGGCCAGCGTGGTGTTTGCCGCTGCTGACAACAAGCTGCCGGTACATGTGGTGGCTCTGCTGCCGCTGACAGACAGCCGTCCTGGCTTCAACGCATATGCTGCCGACGATATCCTGACGATGTATGATGGCACCACCGTTGAGGTGGTGAATACCGATGCCGAGGGGCGACTGATTCTGGCCGACGCCATTGCCTATGCTGTGAAGAACTACAATCCCCGTGTGATTATCGATGCCGCCACGCTGACTGGTGCCGCCGTCAGGGCCATCTCGACTTTCGGCATCGCGGTGATGGAACAGAATGGCAGGAGGGAGTTGGAGATGTTGAAACTGGTGGGTGAGCAGGTCTACGAGCGGCTGGTGGAGTTCCCGATGTGGAAGGAATACGACGAACTGATAAAGAGCGACTACGCGGATCTGCGCAACAGTGGCAATACGCCGCAGGCAGGGACGATTACCGCCGGCAAGTTCCTTGCGCATTTTGCGAAGGATGTGCCGTATGTTCATTTGGATATTGCGGGTGTGGCCTACTTCACGAAGGCGCAGCACTGCTGGCGTCCTGGTGCCAGTGGCTATGGCGTCCGCCTCCTCTACGGATATCTGCAAATGCAGTGAAGGTTTAAAGTTTAAGGTTTAAAGTTTACAGTTTATGGAAAATAAGAATAACGAAGAAAAGAAAATACGTGTAGCTATCACCCACGGTGATTTGAATGGAGTGGGCTACGAAGTAATTATCAAGACTTTCAGCGATAATCGCATGTTTGATGTCTGCACGCCTATCCTCTATGGCAGCAGCAAGGTGGCTTCTTACCACAAGAAACTTCTCACCAGCGTGACGCAGGAGATGAATTTCAACACCATCCGCGACGCTTCCGAAGCGCAGGACCGCAAGTACAACGTCATCAATCTCACGCAGGAGGAAATCAAGATAGACCTCGGCAAGAGTACTGAGTTAGCTGGTAGGTTGAGTCGTGAGAGTCTCAATCGCGCCTGTGCCGACTTGAAGGCAGGCAAGGTGGATGTGCTGGTGACAGCTCCTATCAACAAAAGGAATATCCAGGCTGACGATTTCGATTTCCCCGGCCACACGGAGTATCTTAGCCATCAGTTTGGATGCTCGAGTCTGATGCTGATGGTGTGCGATAGAATCCGTATCGGCATTGTGACAAACCATCTGGCACTGAAGGATGTTCCGAGTGCGTTGACGCACAATCTGCTTTATGACAAGATTATGCTGATGAACGAGAGTTTGAAGAGGGATTTCCGCATCACCATACCTAAGATAGCGGTGTTGGCTCTCGACCCTCATGCCGGCGACGACGGTGTTATCGGCGACTTCGACAAGCGCGTGATACGACCGGTGATTGACGAGGCGCAGGCCAAGGGTGTGCTGGCATACGGTCCGTTCCCGAGCGACGGTTTCTTTGGAAGCTCAGAGTTTAACAAGTTCGACGGTGTGCTGGCATTGTATCACGACCAGGGACTGATTCCGTTCAAGCTGATGTCGTTCACGGAAGGCGTGAACTATACGGCGGGACTGCCGTATGTGAGGACAAGTCCGGCGCACGGTACTGGCTACGATATTGCAGGCAAAGACAAGGCCAGCGAGCAGTCGATGCGGAGTGCGGTGTATCTGGCATGCAATATCCTTCGCAACCGTCAGGAGTACGATGAACTTACTGCCGATCCGCTGAAATAAAGGTTATAGGTTATTGAGGCTGACGCATGAAAAAGTTGTTGCTGATTGACGGGATGGCGGCGGTGTATAGGGCGTACTATGCTTTGAATAAGAATCCGCGAATCAACTCAAAAGGATTGAACACGAGTTGCGTGCTGGGTTTCACAACGACGCTCTACGACTTGCTAAAGAGCCAACGACCGACGCATGTGGGTGTGGCTTTCGACCTGCAGAAGCCGACGTTCCGTCATGAGATGTACGCAGAGTATAAGGCCAACCGCGACGCGATGCCCGAGGAGATACAGATGGGGCTGCCGTGGGTGAAAAAGATTATCGAGGATTTCCGCATACCTATCCTTACTTGTGAAGGCTTTGAGGCCGACGATGTTATCGGCACTTTGAGCCGAAAGGCTGAGGAGGCGGGATTCGACGAAGTGATCATGGTTACCCCTGACAAGGACTTCGCGCAACTGGTGACGGAGAGGGTGAAGATGTACCGCTTTGGCCGGATGGGTCGTCCAGACACCATCATGGGTATCCCCGAGGTGAAGGAGAAGTTCGGCGTCAGCAACTGCCGTCAGGTCATCGACCTGTTGGGTCTCTGGGGAGATGCCTCTGACAATATCCCAGGCATCCCTGGGGTGGGGGAGAAGACCGCCAAGAAACTCATCGACCAGTTCGGCTCTATCGAAGAGATGGTGAAGCGCTCTGACGAAATCAAGAACGAGAAGTTGCGCCTTTTGGTAAAGGAACATTCCGACAACGCTCTCTTCTCAAAACAGTTGGCTACCATCAGTCTTGAGGCTCCCATTGATTTCGACGAGGAGGCGCTCCGGTTGGAGGAGCCAGATTTTCAGGCTCTCCGTGAGACCACCGATATACTTGAGTTCAGGCAGTTCGCAAAGAAGGTGTTTACGGATTTGTCGGTGAAGGATCCGTCGAAGGCCGTTGCCTGGGGGAATCAGAGCCAGATGAATAATCAGAGTAGTCAAGGGGCTCCGACGCTTTTTGAGATGGCTCCATCAGAGCAGGAGGCTCCAGAGGTGGAGCAGTTGCCGTTGACGGCAGAAGTACTCGAGATGCTTCAGGGACGGTCGGTCGCACTTTTATTCAACGGTCCGACGTTGCTTGTCGCCATCGATGCCGACAGCGTGTATACTACCACTGTCGACCAACTTGCGATTTTCCACGGCCCGCTGTCAGCTTTGCTGTCTGAGCCGACAACCACGAAGCTTTGCTACGACCTTAAAAATCTTAAATATATTCTCGCCGAGCTTGACCTCGAATTACGAGGAGAGATTTTCGATGTGCAGCTGGCACACTATCTTATCGATGCCGAGATGCGCCATTCGCTCGATTTTATCTGCTCGTCGATGCTCGGCTACGAGATTGAAGGAAAGGCCGCTCAGGTGGCCGCCCTATGGCAGCTCTACCCGTTGATGGCCGCCAAACTGCGCGACTCCAGTCTCGAGCGTATCTACCACGAAGTGGAACTGCCATTGGTGGATGTGTTGATGGATATGGAGAAGGAGGGCGTGCGTATCGACATCGAGGCGCTGCGACACTATTCGCAGCAGCTTACCGAGGAGCGCAGCGCGATAGAGGAAAAGATATACGAGCTTGCTGGCGAGCACTTCAACATAGGTTCTCCCAAGCAGTTGGGCGAAATACTATACGAGAAACTGAAAGTCACCGACAAACCTCCTCGTACTGCTACCAAGCAGTATTCCACTGCCGAAGAGGCCCTGGTGAAGCTGGCTGACCGCCACCCTGTGATTCCGCTGATACTGGAGTATCGCTCCATCAGCAAGTTGGTAGGCACTTACCTCGACAGTTTCCCCAAGCTTATCAATCCTGTTACGGGACGGCTGCATACGGTCTACAACCAGACAGTCACCGCTACGGGACGGCTCTCTTCGTCGAATCCTAACCTGCAGAATATCCCCATCCGGACAGAACGCGGACGCGAGATACGGCGAGCCTTTGTAGCACGCGACGAGGACCATCTGCTGCTGGCGGCTGACTATTCCCAGATAGAGCTTCGCATTATCGCCTCGCTGGCCAAGGATCAGCATATGCTCCACGCTTTCAACAGCTCATTCGACATCCATGCCGCCACCGCCGCCAAAATCTACCATCTGAAGATGGAAGAGGTCAGCAAAGACCAGCGACGCAACGCCAAGAGCGTCAACTTCGGCATTGTCTATGGTATCTCGGCTTTTGGCCTCAGCGAGCAACTGGGTATCTCCCGCAAGGAGGCTGCCGCACTGATTGAGGAATATTTTGCGCAATATCCCGACATACAGCGCTTCATTGAACAGAGCAAGCAGTTTGCCCGTGAACACGGCTACGCCCGCACTTTGTTGGGTCGTCGCCGCTATCTGCCGGATATCAACTCCCGCAACGCCTCCGCCCGCTCTTTCGCCGAGCGCAACGCAGTGAATATGCCCATCCAGGGTACCTCGGCCGATATGATTAAATTGGCCATGGTGCGCATTCACCGCGAGTTGCAGAAGCGTAACTTGAAGACCAAGATGATTCTCCAGGTACACGACGAGTTGGTCTTCGATCTCTACCGTCCCGAGGAACAGGAGGTGCGAGAATTGGTGGTTCGCGAGATGCAACAGGCGCTGCCCCTCGACGGCCTCACCATCGATGTCGGCATCGATGTGGGAACCAACTGGCTCGACGCACATTAAAATAAAGGGGTTCTGCGCGACGCGCGGAACCCCAATTCTTAATTTTTAATTCTTAATTCTTAATTCACATTGCCATTTCCTGCAGGAACTTCACGCTGGAGTGGATGTGCTTGTACATGATTTCATCGATGTCGACGAAGTTCACACTCTTGCGGTAGTTGGCAACCATCTGCTCGATCTTCGGGCTGCTCTTGAGGCCTTCTTGGTGACGGAAGTCGAGGGCCTGGGCGGCGTTGAAGAGCTCGATGGCCAGCACGCGCTCGGTGTTCTCGCAGACCTTGTAGCACTTGGTGGCGGCGTTGCCACCCATGCTGACGAGGTCCTCCTGGTTCTGACTGCTGGGGATGCTGTCGACGCTGGCAGGGGTGCAGAGCTGTTTGCTCTGGCTGACGATGCTGGCGGCAGCATATTGCGGAATCATGAAGCCGCTGTTGAGGCCGGGCTTGGCGACGAGGAAGCTGGGCAGGCCGCGTTTGGCGTCGATAAGCTGGTAGGTGCGACGTTCGCTGATGGCACCGAGTTCGGCAACGGCGATGGCCAAGAAGTCAAGCACCATGGCGAGGGGCTCACCGTGGAAGTGACCGCCACTGATGACCATATCCTCGTCGGGGAGGACGATGGGGTTGTCAGTGGTGGAGTTGATCTCGGTCTCTACAACGCTGGCGACATAACGGATGGTATCTTTGGCGGCACCGTGCACCTGCGGGGCGCAGCGGAAACTATAAGGATCTTGCACATGCTCTTTGTGACGCTTGATGAGTTCGCTGCCCTCAAGGTTGTTGCGTACAGCTTCGGCGGTCTCGAGCTGGCCCTTGTGGGGACGCACCATGTGTAGGCACTCATAGAAGGGCTCGATGCGGCCGTCAAAGGCGTCGAGCGAGAGGCTGAGCATCAGGTCGGCCTGCTTGCTCAGGCGGCGGGCCTTGAGGAGGCTCCATACGGCGAAACTGCTCATGAACTGGGTGCCGTTGAGGAGGGCGAGGCCTTCCTTGCTCTGCAACTCGATGGGCTGCCAGCCGTTGGCCTGATAGACCTCTTTCACATCGCAGTGACGGCCTTTCCAATAGACATCGCCCATGCCGAGGATGGTGGGGAGCATCAGGTTGGCCAAGGGGCAGAGGTCGCCACTGGCACCGAGGGAACCCTGCTGGTAGACCACGGGAAGCACATCGTCGTTGTAGCAGTCGATGAGGCGCTGCACGGTCTGCAGCTGGGCACCGCTGTAACCAAAGCAGAAGTTCTGTGCTTTGAGCAGCAGCATGAGACGCACCACCTCGGCGGGTACCTCGTCACCCACACCGCAGGCGTGGCTCATCACGAGGTTTTTCTGCAGCTGGCTGAGCTGCTCTTTGCTGATGCTGATGTTGCACAGCGAGCCGAAACCAGTGGTGACGCCATAGATGGGCACCTTCTGGGTTTCCATCTTCTGGTTGAGGTAGTTGCGGCATTTCTCGATGCGACGTTTGGCCTCGTCGCTCAGGGCGAGGGTCATCTTCTTATCGATAATCTCCTGAATCTTGTCAAGAGTGAGCTTTTCTTCGGGGTTGATATAATAAACCATTGGTCTTTAATCTTTAAACAATCTTTAACCGTTAACCGTTACTTCTCCAGATTGGCTTTCGCTTTCGCGGCGATATCGTCGTCGACGAGGATACGGCCACAGTTCTCACAGACGATAACTTTTTTGTGCATCTTGATTTCCATCTGGCGCTGGGGCGGGATGTTGCTGAAGCAACCACCACAGGCGTCGCGGTCAATCTGCACCACAGCGAGACCGTTGCGGGCAGCGCTACGGATGCGCTTGTAGGCCGTCAGGTAGCGCTCGTCGATATACTGCTCCTGCTCTTTCGATTTCTCGAGGAGACGCTTCTCGTCTTTCTCGGTCTCGGCGATGATGGAGGTGAGTTCCTCGCGCTTCGACTCGAGGTCGGCATTGCGGCCTTCGAGAAGTTTCTTGGCGGTGGCGATGTGCTCTTTGAGTTCCTTGATTTTGGCGGCACCTTCCTTGTTCTTACGCTCGCAGAGTTGAATTTCGAGGTTCTGGAACTCGATCTCTTTAGCCAGCGACTCGTATTCGCGGTTGTTGCGCACGTTGTCCTGCTGCTTCTGGTATTTCTTGATCATCTCCTCGTGGTCGGCAATCTCGGTGTTGCGGGTCTTGTTGGCGGCATCGGTCTCCTTGATGTCGGTGTTGAAATTCTCGATGCGGGTGTTCAGACCGGCAATCTCGTCCTCGAGATCCTGCACAGCCTGCGGCAGCTCACCGCGGACGGTTTGGATTTTGTCAATCTCGCTGTCGACACTCTGGAGAGTGTAGAGGGCGACGAGGCGTTTCTCGATGGCCAGGTCCACGTCGGGACGCTGAATGACGGTGGGTTCCACCTGGGCTTCTGCTTTTTTGGTGCTGACTTTCTTTGCCATTTTATATTATATATATTTGTTTTCCAATCAAATATACTGAACGATAGCGTGCTGTCGTTCAGAAATACAGGCTGCAAAGTTACGAAATTTTTCTGATATGGTACGAGAAATTATCTCTTTTGCAAATTGTTCGGTCTCATAGTGGCCGGCATCGGCCAGGATGATACGCCCCTCGCCACGCTGGAAGTCGTGGTATTTCAGGTCGGCGGTGAGGAAAATGTCGGCTCCGGAAGCAATGGCGTCGGAGATGAGGAAACTACCCGCTCCACCACAAAGAGCCACCCGTTTCACCATCCGATTTGGATTGTGTTTCGAGGTGCGTATTGAGGGTTGATTGATCAAATTCTTCACATTCAGTAGAAATTTGTCAGTCTCCATTTCCCTGGGCAATTCTCCCACCATACCGGCACCAATCTCGGTTGAGGGGTTGGACTTGAAAGATGAGGGTTGCAGGATGTGACAATTCTGCAGTCCCAATTTTTGGGCAAGTATCCCATTCACTCCCCACGGCAGGTTGTCGAGGTTGGTATGGGCAGCATAGACACTGATGCCATTTTGTATCAGCGTCATCGTCATACGGCCCGTTTCCGAACGGTCGGTGATGCGTTTCAGTCCGCTGAAAATGAAAGGGTGGTGGGTGACGATAAGGTTGACCTTCTTTTCAATGGCCTCGTCAACGACCTCCGAAGTGAGGTCCAAAGCCACCAGTGCTCCGCGGTATTCTGTCGCGCCGTCACCCAGCAAAAATCCTGCGTTGTCGTAATCTTCCTGGTATTCAGGATGGAATGTCGCATCTAAAAAAGCGACAACATCGTTAATTGTCGTACTCATAACAGAGCATTAACGATGTTGTCGCGGAAATATTGTGTCTGGGTAGTGCAACTACCAGAGCACGACGCGTTTCTCGGGAGCGAGCCACATGCCGTCGCCCTCCTTGATGCCGAAGGCCTCGATGAACTCGGTGACCTGCGGCAGAGCCACGTTCACGCGGTTGCGGCCCAGCGAGTGGACATCCATCTGGGTGAGCTGCAGGGCTGCGGCGGGACGGATGTTGCTGGCCCACACAGCGGCGTAAGCCAGGAAGAAGCGCTGCTCAGGAGTGAAGTTGTCCATCTTCTCCTTGTTGACCTGGTCTTTCTTCATGGCGTTCTGCATAGCAAGGTAGCTTACATGGAGACCACCGTTGTCGGCGATGTTCTCGCCAAGGGTCAACTCGCCATTGCCGTGGATGAGACCACCATACTCGGGATCGTCGAGGGCCACGCAGGCGTTGAAGGCATCGATAAGGGCCTTCTTGTTGTTGTCGAAGTTCTTGGCATCCTCGTCGGTCCACCAATCGTTGAGGTTTCCGTTTTCGTCATACTGACGACCCTGGTCGTCGAAACCGTGGGTCAGTTCGTGGCCGATGACCACGCCGATGGCACCGTAGTTGGCGGCTTCGTCAGCCTTCATGTTGAAGAAGGGAGGCTGCAAGATGGCGGCGGGGAAGCAAATCTCGTTGGTGGTGGGGTTGTAGTAGGCGTTGACGGTCTGGGGGGTCATCAGCCACTCGTCTTTGTCGACGGGTTTGTTGATTTTGCTGAAGTTGTAAGCCATATCGAACTCGTTGCTACGCACCACGTTGGCATAGTAGCTGTCGTTCTTGATTTCAAGGCCGCTGTAGTCACGCCATTTGTTGGGGTAACCAATCTTGATATAGATGGTGTTGAGTTTCTTGTGGGCATTGGCTTTGGTCTTGTCGGTCATCCATGTAGCCATGTCGATGCGCTGTCCGAGGGCCTCGATGAGGTTTTTGACGAGGGTCTCCATGCGGGTCTTGGCTTCAGCGGGGAAGTATTTCTCCACGTAGAGCTGGCCGATGGCTTCGCCCATAGCACCTTCGACGGTGGAGGTGACGCGTTTCCAACGCGGACGGTTCTGTTCGCGGCCGCTCATCAGCTTGCCGAAGAAGTCGAAGCTGGCATTGACAAAGTCGTCGCTCAGATAGCTGGCGGCTCCAAGGATTTCGTGCCAGGCGAAGTAGGCCTTGAGGGTCTCAATGTCGGCATCTTTCATCACCTTGTTGATTTCGGCGATGTACTTGGGCTGGGCAATGTTGAAGCTCTTCATGCCTTTCATGATGCCCATGGCCTCGAAATAGCCTTTCCAGTCGATGTTGGGGGCGAACTTGGCAGCCTCTTCCACGGTGTAGCGATTGAAGGTGGCCTGGGGATTACGGTTCTCCAACTGGGTGTTCTGACTCTTGGCCAAGCGGGTTTCGAAGGCCATCACGGTCTGGGCCAGTTTGTCGGCGCTCTTGCCACTCATTTTGTCGTAGCCGGCCAGGGTGAAGAGCTTGGTCATCAGGTCCACATAGCCTTTGCGGATGTTCTTGTTGTTGCCCTCGTCGAGGAGGTAGTAGTCGCGGTCACCGAGACCGAGGCCACCCTGGTAAGCCCAGGCAATGCACATTTTGGCATCGTCCTTGTCTGCCTCACCGAAGACACCGAAGAGGACGGTGTTGCCGCGCTTGTGCATCTTCAGCATCTCGGCCCACACATCTTCACGGGTCTTCACGCCGTTGATTTCCTCCAAGTAGGGCATCAGAGGAGCGACACCCTGTTCCTGCAACTTCACGCTGTCCATACCGATGTTGTAGAGCGTAGCAATCTTGTCGGCGATGGAGCCGGCTTCGTTCTTGTTTTTGCTGACGGAGTCGATGATGTCGTTGACGTTCTTCAGTGCGTTCTCGGCCAACACATCGAAGGCACCGTAGCGGCTGTGCTCGGCGTCGAGGGGGTTCTTGGCCATCCAGCCGCCGCAGGCGTACTGGTAGAAGTTGTCCTCCAGACGGGCGGTGGTGTCAAGGTTGTCAAGGTTGATGCCCGAGGTGAGCTCGGTTTCAGTGGCCTTGTTACCACAACCGGTAGCGATTATTGCCATAGTTGCAATTGTTAAAATGTTTCTTTTCATATTGTTACGTTAATTTGTTGATTTCGAAACGAAATGCAAAGATACATTTTTTTTACAATGTACACAAAATAATATTTACAGAGGCGCGGCCCTTTCAAAAGGGCCGCGCCTCTGGTAGAACGGTCGAGATAAACTTAATACTTCTCGGTATAGAAGACTATCTTGCCAAATTTGTAGTATTTGTTGGCGGTTTTGGCGTGGTTGTTGAGGCTGAGGGTGGTCTCGCCTACGGCACCGGGGGTGGCATCCTGGTCCAGTTTGACGGACAAGGTCATCTTGTCGTGTATCAGATTGCCCTCGGTATCGACGAATTTGAAGTCGAAGTACATCTCGTTCTTGGAGAAACCAAAGAGATGGGCCTTTGCGGGGTCGGTGATTTTGATTTGCACCTTGACCTCGATGTTGCCAAGTTTGTTGAGGTCGCTAATCTTGCAGGAGGTTACTTCAAAACCAGCCTCGGGATCCACCTCGAAGGGGATGTCGCGTCCGATAAGGGCGGCCTTCTCCTGCTCAACGGCTTGGTAGAGCTTGTCGGTGTTCTCTTTGCGCTTTTCTTTGATATCTTTCCAGTTGTCGTCGGTACGGTCGGCCTTGAGGGTGGAATCCTGGTCGTGGTACTCGAGCTGTGCGGCGAGAACTTTTCCGAAGATTTCATGCTCGGGGTAACTCTTGCCGCTACCACCACAGCTGACCATCAGAACCATTGCTCCTGCTGCGAGGAGACTGAATAATGTTTTTTTCATGAGAGTGTGTTTTAAAGGTTAATAATATTTTGCAAAGATATGATGTTTTTTTTATATTTGCAAATTTATTTTTAGACTCTGTATTTCTGATGGTTAGAGGTTTCCGGCGAGGAAGTCGGTGACAATGGAGAGTATCTCGTCGCCATATTTCTCTATGGTCTTGGGTCCTACACCAAGTTGTTTCTTAAGTTCTTGTGGTGTACGTGGCATATTGGTGGCGATGGATTGAAGGGCTTTCTGCTGCAGGATGGTGTAGGCAGGCACCCCTTCCTCTTTGGCCTTCGCGGCGCGCCATTGGCGAAGAAGGGTGGCGAGGACGTTGTTGATGTCGTCGGAGCCTGATTGTTTGACTTCTTTGCTCTTCTTTGAGGATTTCTTCTCCCCATTTATCAAGGCCTCCACTTTGGCTTTCTGCACCGTCTGCACGCTGTAGCCTTTCTCTTTGACGCTACGGAGGCAGGCGACTTTGACTTTCAGCGCTTCGGCGAGTTCGTTTCCGCCTTCGGCAACCGATTTGGCGGTCTCCTTGTTGTCAATCTCCACCTCGAGGAGGGAGGGAAGGTGGGCGTTGAAAAGGGCGAGTTGGGAGAGGTAGTATTCGGCTCCCTGTCGGGCACGTTCGTTCTGCGCCGCTTCGTCGAGTCGCATCAGCTGGGTCTTGAATTTCTCGCTCACACTCTGTAGGTTGAGGAGTGTGGCGAGGTCGGCGTTCAGTGTGTTGAGGTTCTCGGGATAGATGTTTTTTAACTTGCCGTAATAATCCTGCAACCGTTCGGTGTGGTGCACGAGGTCGTCGACACCGAAGAGTTCCATCAGTTTCTCCAGTCGGTACTGTCGCTCGTATTCGTCAGTGGCGGCCGCTGTCTGCTCGAAGGTGGGCTGGGCGCTGATGAACTGGCTGACGGAGGCGTCGTCGAAAGCCACTCCGGGGCTGAGGGGCGTGGTGAGGGTGAGCCCCTCGAGGGTGCGGCAGCGACTCAATGCCACATAGACTTGGCCGAAAGCAAAAGCGTCGGCAGCATCGATGGCCACGCGGTCGAAGGTGAGACCCTGCGCCTTGTGGATGGTGACGGCCCACGCCGCCTGCAGAGGGTATTGCGAGAAAGTACCTTCCACTTCCTGTTCAATCTCGTTGGTGCGGGCATTGAGCGTGTAGCGCAAACTTTCCCACGTCTCATGGCCTACGTTGATAACATCGCCATCATCGTTGATGACCTCGATATACTCTTTCTTCTCTTCGTCATCATAGCGAAAACCCGTGACCGTGCCCAGCATGCCGTTGTAGTAACGGTGTCCGCCGGAGGAGTCATTCTTGACGAACATCACGCGCTCGCCCACCTTTATCTCGAGGGTGCGCTCGCAGGGCAGCGACTTCTCGGGGTAGTTGCCCTTGAGCAAGGCTTCGAATACGCGCTGCTCGCCCTTCAGCGCCTCCATCTGGCGCCTATTGATGGCGTCGGCCTGCCTATTATGCGTCGTCAATGTGATGGCCTGCTCGCTTTCCACTTTCCTCTTTCCACTCTCCACTCTCGCGTTGAGCCTACGCAACGTCTCGGCATCTATATTGTTGTCCCTCACATGGTTCAGCAGGTCCACGAAGGCGGCGTCCTGCTGGCGGTAGACGGTGGTGAGCTCGATGGTGACATAGTTCATCCGCTGCAGCGCTTTGCTGGCAAAGAAATAGGGGGTGGGGTAGACGCGTTGCATGTAGGTCCGCTCGCTCTCTGTCACCACAGGCGACAGCTGATGCACGTCGCCTATTAATAGAAGCTGCACGCCTCCGAAAGGACGGCTTGAGCGACGGTAGCGTCGCAGCGTCATGTCGATGGCGTCCATCAGGTCGGCACGCACCATCGAGATTTCGTCGATGATGAGCAGCTCCAGTGTGCGGATGATATTGAGTTTGGTCTTGCTGAGCGATTTCCTGTTCTCCGGCATCTGGTATTCGGTCACCAGTTCCTTGACATCGGGCAGGTAGGGGTCGAAAGGCAGTTGAAAGAAGCTGTGGATGGTGACGCCGCCGGCGTTGACGGCTGCCACACCCGTGGGCGCCAGCACTACACGACGTTTCGTCGTGGTGGCCACGATGTCGCGCAAAAAGGTCGTCTTCCCTGTCCCCGCCTTGCCGGTCAGGAACACAGAGACACCCGTCTGCTCCACATACCGCCTCGCGGTCTCAAGTTGAGGGTTCGTTTCCATAGACTCTTTTTTTTAATGTGAATTGGCTGCAAAGGTACGACTTTTTGGCCAAATGGCAAAATAATTTACGTTATTTTGCGTTATATCAACATGGAAGAACCTATTCTTAACGCCCACAACAAGGAAGAGTACCCGCCTATGCATACGGCGGAGCATATATTGAACCAGACGATGGTGCGGATGTTCGGCTGTCCGCGGTCGCGGAACGCGCATATTGAAAAGAAGAAGAGCAAGTGCGACTACCTCCTCGACGCTTGTCCCACGGAGGAGCAGGTGCAGGAGATTGAGCGCCGCGTGAACGAGGTTATAGGCCGTCATCTGGATGTCAGCTATGAGTTCGTGAAGAGGGGAGAGGTGCCGCCCGAGGTGGACCTCTGGAAGCTTCCCGACGACGCCAGCGAGACGCTCCGCCTCGTCCGCCTCGGCGACTACGACCTCTGCGCCTGCGTCGGCTCCCACGTGCAGAACACTTCCGAGGTGGGCACTTTCAAGATTATCTCGCACGACTACAACGCCGACACCCACACCTGGCGCATGCGCTTTAAACTTGAAGAAAAATGAAAAAAATGTTTTTGCTCGGCGCGATGGTATGCGCCCTCGGAATGATGACCGCCTGCAAGAGTGCCAAGACTATTTCAAATAGTTTCCAATATACTGGTGAATACAAAAACGGCTTCGCACAGATAGAGGAAAATGGGAAATGGGGATGTATTGATACTGCTGGGAATGTCATCATTGCTCCGATTTACGATAAATTGAGCTATTTCTTCGAAGAACTTGCATATTTCAAACTGAACGGAAAATACGGTTTCATTGACAACCACGGTAAAATAGTAATAAAAGCCCAATACGATGAAGCTAGTTTTTTTGGACATGGTCTTGCTCCTGTTCGAAAGGGTAAACTTTGGGGCTATATAGACAAAAATGGTGAAATAGTAATACCCTTCAAATATGATTATGCACACTCGTTTTTTGGTGGAGAAACAGCTATTGTAGAAAAAGATGGAGTGTTCTATGAAATAGATATATACGGTAATATTGTCAAGGTCAGAAACGATCTTTATAGGGATACAAATAGAATCAGCGAGGACGACATTATTCGTTGTAATTAGTAATCGCACAATCTGGCAGACACATCCGACGAAAAAACGGCTGCCATCCTTGCGAACGCCAGCCCCAACCGGTTTTAATTCACAAAGAGGAATCATGGAACCCACAAAGAAGGCATAAAGAAAGGGAGCATCCAATTGGATGCTCCCTTTTCTGTTGGCTGTATTGTTTTGCGTAGCTACTCAAGCATTCACGCAATAACACATTCACGCATTCATCAATACATTCCACCCATGCCGCCCATGCCGGGGTTGCCGGCGGGCATCGGGGGTTCGGGTTCCTTGATGTCGCAGATGCGAAAATGCCGGTGGCATTTGAGGCGAGGGTCGAAGACTTTCGAGCATTGAAATATGGTGAGGAGCATGCCGGCGATGCTGGGGTTAGTGGCTGCGGGAGATTCTGGTTCCTTGATGTAGAGAAGCATAATAACTTTCGGTTTGAGTTTTCATCCTCAAAACCGACTGCAAAAGTACATCAATTTTCCCATTCCACAAAATTTATTTTGCAGTGTCGAAAAGATTGTGTATTTTTGCAAATCGAAAAAATGACATTATGAAACGTCCAGCCATCACAGAAGCCATCAAAAAAGGTCTTGCTGAACTGCCACTCGATATTGAGGTGTGGCTTTACGGTAGCGAGGCCCGAGGCGACGCACGTCCCGACTCGGACATCGACCTGCTGGTGCTTTTCAACAAACCAAAAGTTGACCTCGATGACAAGGATAAAATATACGACATCACTTATCCCATAGAGTTGGAAAAAGGTGTGCTGATCAATCCATTCATTATTTCCAAAGCGCAATGGGAGTCGCGCATGACACCGTTTCGTGATAATGTGGAAACAGATAGAATTAGACTATAGCCATGCTTACAGATCAGGAAAGAGTTGATATCGTGCGCTACCGGATGGAATGCGCCGAAAAGACACTTGGCGAAATAGAGAATCTTTTCGCCCTCAAATACTATAACAACGCCGCCAACCGTATGTACTATGCTTGCTACTATGCTGTGAGTGCACTGTTGGTTGCTAATGGTATTACTACTAAATCGCACGAGGGCGTAATTCAAATGTTCGGTTTGCATTTCATTCGCCCCGGCATATTCCCTGCTTATTTTGGCAGAAACTATAGCCAGCTGTTCAACGAACGGCTCACGGGTGACTATGAAGACCTGTTTAACCATGACGAGGTATCCACCGCCGAACTCTACCCGAAGGCCAAGGAAATTGTTGCCGCCGTCAAAGAGAAGGTTGACATGTGGCTGGCTGAAAATACCAGAAAATAGTTGTAATACCTTTTTCGCGACCTCACGAAAATGGTTATAGATAAAGCCTCGGCTGGCATTGCCAACCGAGGCTTCGTTTTTATTGCTCTCCGCGAGCACGCGGTTAGTACATTCCGCCCATGCCGCCCATGCCGGGATTGCCGGCGGGCATCGGGGGTTCGGGCTCCTTGATGTCGCAGAGGACGCACTCGGTGGTGAGGAGCATGCCGGCGATAGAGGCGGCGTTCTCCAAGGCCACACGGGTCACCTTGGCGGGGTCGATGACACCGCTCTTGAAGAGGTTCTCGTATTTCTCGGCGCGGGGACGCTGCCTTCGAGGCCGGCGTTCTCGACAATCATGCGCAGAGGCTCCTCGACGGCGCGACGGATGATCTCGATGCCGAGCTTCTCGTCCTCGTTCTCGGGCTTGACGGCCTCGAGCTTCTGGGCGGCGCGGATAAGAGCGGTGCCGCCACCGGGGATGATGCCCTCTTCGACGGCTGCGCGGGTGGCGTGCAGGGCATCGTCGAAGCGGTCTTTCTTCTCTTTCATCTCCACCTCGGAGGCTGCGCCGACATAGATGACTGCCACGCCGCCGGCCAGCTTGGCCAGACGCTCCTGGAGTTTCTCGCGGTCGTAGTCGCTGGTGGTCTTCTCGATCTGGGCTTTGATCTGACCCACGCGGGCCTTGATGGCGTCGCTATTGCCCTTGCCGCTGACGATGGTGGTGTTGTCCTTGTCGATGCTGATCTTCTCGCTCTGGCCGAGCATGCTGAGGTCGGCATCCTCGAGCTTGTAGCCCTTCTCCTCGCTGATGACGGTGCCACCGGTGAGGATAGCGATGTCTTCGAGCATCTCTTTGCGGCGGTCGCCGAAGCAGGAAAGTGGTCTTTAGGTTTTACTCCCCTTTTAATCAAACTTTGCTCAATTACTGCCTGCCTCCTATGTGCCGCCTATGATCCAAGCTCGACCCTTCGGCGATGGTTCGGCAATGTATTGATGATAATTATTATTTATGTGTAGTATATGTGAAAATTTTGTCGTATCTTTGCCGAAATTTTAATAATATAGGTTATGTACAATTTAAATGAACTGACATTCGAGGCAATGCTAGAATGTGCAAAAAGAGCAAGTAAAGGAAATCCATTGCAGAAGCTGGCAGTGGATAGTATTTCCTATGAGTACAACAGAAATCAATATAATGCGTGTATTCAAGGGATTAACTACGAAAATGAGCAGATAAGAAATATCTACAACAGGATAAGTCAAAGAGGTGGGTACTCTATTTCCCAAGATCTGTTAGAGTTAAAACTGCACATGCAAAAAAGGCAAGAATACGAGATGAAATGTATGAAGCATTTCATCTCTGGTGGTAAGGATGTGGACGATATGATAAGGGAGTGGTCGTTCTAATTAGAGGACTATTTGCTACATTCAATGTAATACACAAACTTCTCCACCTTCTTAATCTTTTCCTGTTTAGACAGGTTTGCTACAGTGTTGTTTTGTGGCAATGTTATGTTGAGTCCTGCACTTTCAATCAATATCTTTAGATAAGAGACCTTAATGGCATAGCCAACGTTCTCGGCTATCTCTTTGTCGGTTATTCCACTATTGACAATGCCGATCACATTACCCCTATTATCAAACATTGGGCCTCCGCTATTGCCATGAGTCACAGGTGCGGATATTTGATAGGTAGCAACATCGCCCTGAAATCCTGTACGTGAGTTGATTTCCCCAGCGGTATACTTTATCTCATTACCCAACACTTGTGTCATTGGGTAGCCCAAAACAAAGATACCCTCACCTTTGTCTGCAATACGGCATGAAATCGCATATGGAATTGTACCAAAACCTTTGAAGTGAGAATCTACTATTTTCAATACAGCTATATCGTTAGTTTTATCAGTTGCCACGACTTCGGCAGTGTATCCACAGCTTAAGTCACCGCCAACCCCTTTTATGTCAATTGTGCGAGCTCCATCTACCACATGATAATTCGTAGCAATGTACCCGGTGCCTATTGCCCATCCTGTGCCCGACCATTTTTCTGCAGTATTTGTTGAAGCAGTAGAATTATCCTTTGTTGGATACATCTTAACAAACATCATTCTTTGGTCATCAACAATAATATCCATCTTCAAGCCATCAAATGTAACCAAGCAGCTGTTGTTCTCCGAGAAGTCGGGCATATACCATTTACCCTTGTATAAGCCTACTGTTGCTGTTGGACGCAAATCGGCTTTCACATGTCCAGTTTGCCAACAACGATTACTACTGCCTGAAATATATAGTATTCTGTATGATGTACCATATTTGACGACGCCAACCTTGTTTTCACCATCGGAGGCGTCTTCATAAATACCGACAATTCCATCATTTTCGTTGTCAATAGTTCTTTCGATAGCAGATTCTGATGTGTTGGAGTATTCTTTTGTATGATACGGGCACGGTATCTCGAATGAAATATTGTCCCATCTCTTTGGATTAAAACTACTTGAACGTATTTCTTTAATTGAAAATTTAGAACAACCTGCGGGGATTGATTTTCTGTTAAAATACATGGTAAAATGCCACATTGTAGATTCTTTGCTATATAATTTGTATTCTGTATCTAGTTCTTCTCTCCCAGCATTTACAATAAGTAGACCTGCCTTTTGATACGCCTTCCTCATATTGTTGCTATTATTGATGAGTTTTTTGGACGCATTTACAATGTCTCGGGTAAAATAAGGATTGTTTGCATTTATAGATAACGTCTTTACCATTTCCAATAGATCACCTTCGTCCAAATAAAAGGGTTCGTCAAAAGTTCTGTTAACTGCGTCAATGATTTCAGGTGAATCAGGTATAACTATCGTTCCTGAACTCACTCGATATGTTGCTTTCTTGTTTGTTGATGATGGAACCAACAGGTGGACAATTATATATTGTTCAGTGAGCTCGATTTTTGACACTCTGGCATTGTTGTTTTGACTACCAACGCTTGGATATTGGGCGAATGTTGTATGTGCATACATGCACAGTACTGCAAATAATAACGACAACTTTCTCATGTCTCTTTTTATACCACGGCTCGATGAAATTGTTATAACGGAAGAAAGTGGAGCCATCCATTATGTCTCTCCTTTCAGATGTAGGGCTTCGACTCCCTGTAATGCAAAATGATTGATGTCCTGAATAGCCCCACATGAGATAATATTCTGTTTACGAATATAACCCAATAGGAGCATTATCATTCACAATACCCTTTGCATTACTTTCTGTGAAGTGTCGAAGTTCACATCTGAGGATAAGGCGAAAATGCGCTTTCTTTCGGCAAACGGATTTCTCCCCGTTTGCGACTGCAAAAATACAAACTTTTCTTGACATGATAAAATTTATTTTGCCAAACAAGTAAAAAGACGTATCTTTGCAAAAAAAACGATAGAATATGACTTTATGTATTGGTTGGGTGAGAAAACTACACCAAACACAAGAAATATGCCTTATTGCAGATAGCTGCTTTAGTGGAGGACAAAGATTCTATTCTGCGCCTAAGATTTTCCCGATGATGCGGGGGGATTGTGCAATTGCATGTGCAGGTGCGACAGTATACTCGTTCCCTATAGTGGAACATATTGTACGTGCATTGGAGATCAATGGTCCAATTAGAGACAGAGCAAAAGATTTTTTGGAAATAGTAGGTCTTGTTGAGGATGTTGTAAATGTTTGTTTATCGCAAGAAAAAGAGAAGCAATTTGAAAGTCCTGGTTTTTCAATGATAATTGCAGGCTATTCGTGGAGACAAAAAGATTCTAGGATATTCCAAATTGAATACAGCAAAAAGGCTCATAAAATGGTCGCAAATAGAGCAAGGACAATGCTAGGATCAAGAATTGCATTTATTGGAGATGAAGACATTGTAAAAAAATCAAAAAGCGAATTAATTAGACTTTTACAAGAAGAGAAAAAGGAAGGTGGTAATAATACGATTGATATGCAACCTCTTGATGTTTTGATGGACAAAATTGAATCCAAAGAGATTTCTACAATCGGAGGTTACCCTCAAATGGTTAAGATATATCCCTATATGAGAGTGTTGCCAATTGGTTTTAAATCAAAGACGGACAATACAATCTATTATTACGGACGCCCCCTTATGAAATATGAGACTTTCCCTTTCCCAATATATGATTTTGAAAAAAAAAGGTTTGTTTATATGAAGGAAACGACGGAAACATTCAAAAGAGAACATGACGAACCAAAAGAATTAATGAATTTTCAATAATTATAAATAAAGGAACAAATGAAGCCAGAAAGAACCCACAAAGAAGGCATAAAAAAAGGGAGCACCCAATCGGATGCTCCCTCGTTTTTGTGGATGACAGCAGTATGGTCTATAACTTATGTGTCGAAGTTCACATATTAGGATAAAGCAATAATGTGTTTTCTTTCGACAATCGGATTTCTCTCCGTTTGTGACTGCTTAAATACGACATTTTTCCCATCCGGCAAAATTAATTTTCTACATGTCATTATTTTGTCGTATCTTTGCAATTCTAAAATAGCTGTTTATGAGCAAGACGTTCAATATATACTGCGATGAGAGTTGCCATTTGGAACACGACCATAAGCCCTATATGTTTTTGGGGTCGGTGAGTTGTGCGTATCCGCAGGTCAAGATTCATAGCCAACAGATTAAGGAGATGAAGCTGCGATACAATTTCAACCGTGAAATAAAATGGTCAACGGTGTCCAAGTCAAAACTCAAATTCTATCTTGAACTTACGGATTACTTCTTTGCAACGGATATGTGTTTTCGTGCGGTTGGTGTTGAAAAGTCAAAGATAAAATGTGATGAGAGTGATACATACGATGACTTCTACTATAAGATGTATTATCAGCTTATCAATTACCGCATAAGCAGCATGTATTCATACAATGTGTATCTGGACATCAAGGACACGTTGAGTGCATACAAGGTTCGGAAACTACGGGAAATTCTCAACAATAAGTATAATTCTCAACTATTCCGTATTATCCAGAACATTCGGTCGGAAGAAAGTGTGCTGATGCAACTTGCCGACTTCATTATGGGCGCAATATCGTATAATGCAAACGATACGGAACGAAAGAACATGGCAAAGGTGCAGATAATCGACCGTATAAAGAAACATGCTGGACTAATTGACCTCGGGAAAACCAACTATTCCGAGAAACTCAACCTTTTCTTCATTGAACTGCGATAACCATGCCTACCAATCTGCTTAAGAAATATAACGCGCTGCTTGAACTTGCATCTTTAAACGAACATCAGCGAACAGAATCCCTGAAGGGTGTGTTTCGTCGTGATATTGTTGATAACGCTAATTTCAAATTTCACTTAAAGCAAATCAAGCCGACCACTGCCGATGGGGAAGATTCCATGGAGCGTCTGTTTCGCCACTTGACTACCTGTATTACAGACAAAACTACACAGCACAGGGAATTTGAGATGGCGAGGTCAATGCGGCTGCATTGGATAAGGCATCATGTGGAAGAAAAGAAACCGGACAATATGTTTGTCTTCTCTGTCGACGAACCGCGAATTGGCATTCGAACATACATCTATGACCGCGACGAGAACTATGTGATTGTTCTTGAACCTTTGCGCAACGGAACAGAGTATTACTTGCTGACAGCCTATTATCTTGAAGGCAGGGACGCAGCCAGAGACAAGATGATGAAGAAATACAAGCGTCGGCTTTCCTACCTTGCATAAAGCAAAAGACGCATGACTTCATGGTCAAGCGTCCTTCGATTTCCTTCCCTAATGAGGGATGAACTCGGCTGCAAAGATACGATTATTTTCCAATATGGAAATTTTTTTTTACAAAAATAATTGCTGATTTATATGTAAGAGTTTGAATATTAAAAGAATTTAAAAATTCAAATTCAATAGGAATTAAATACAATTTGAGTATAAAAGCATGGCATTTGTTGTAAAAAACGTTTCTATAAAATAATTTTATGATAGCAAAAGGGTGCCCGATTGGACACCCTTTGATGTTGCAGAATAACCTGCGTGGCTAAATTGCTCTTCGCGAGCACGCGGCGGCTTAGTACATGCCGCCCATTCCGCCCATGCCGGGATTGCCGGCGGGCATCGGGGGTTCGGGTTCCTTGATGTCGCAGAGGACGCACTCGGTGGTCAGCAGCATTCCGGCGATGCTGGCGGCGTTCTCCAGGGCCACACGGGTCACCTTGGCGGGGTCGATGACGCCGCTCTTGAAGAGGTTCTCGTATTTCTCGGCGCGGGCGTTGTAGCCGTAGTCACCCTTGCCGTTCTTCACCTCGTTGACGACGACGCTGCCTTCGAGG
>ONBK01000001.1 GCA_900316055.1 uncultured Bacteroidales bacterium | reverse complement strand
CATGGTGAAGAAGCTGTAGAAGGAGACGATACCATAGACCTTGGCCACGGGCATGTTCAACTCGTGGGCGATGACTTCCTGGACCTCGGCGGGCAGGTAGCCGAATTTGCCCTGCACCTGGTGGAGGACGTTGATGACCTCGCCGCTGCGGTTACCAAAGCTCTTGCAGATGTCTTTGATAACGTTGATCTTTTCTTCGGAAATTTTTATATTTGCCATTGTTGTTTCTTTTTAAGGTTATTTTGTGGTCTCGACTTTGTCGCTCTTGTCGAAGTAGTGGGTGTGGAGCTGCTCGTGGCTGAGGTGGCCGCAGGGTTCACCGTAGTACTCCTTGTAGATGGCGGCGATGTCGGGGTTCTCGTGGCTCTTGCGGATGGGCTTGCCAGCATCCTCGCGGTAGATGGCGTCCATACGGCGCTTGATGATGTCGCTCTTGCCGTGGTGGTAGGGCTGACCAGCACCGCCGATGCAGCCACCCGGGCAGGCCATCACCTCGATGAAGTGGTAGCCGTTGGGGTTGCCTTCGCGGACTTCTTCCATGAGTTTGCGAGCATTGCTGAGACCGTAGCAGATAGCGATCTTCACGGGCAGACCGGCGAAGTCGACAGTGGCCTCGCGGATGCTCTCGCCGAAGATGCCGCGGCACTCCTCGAAGTCGATCTTCGGGAGGGTCTTGCCGGTGTGCACCTCGTAGGCGGTACGGAGGGCAGCCTCCATAACACCACCGGTAGCACCGAAGATGACGGCAGCACCAGTGGACTGGCCGAGCGGGCTGTCGAAGTCCTCCTCAGGCATGCTGTTGAGGTCGATGTTGCTCTGTTTGAGCATGTGGGCGAGCTCACGGGTGGTGAGGCTGAAGTTGACATCCTGGTCGGTGCCGTTGCCGAGTTCGGGACGGGCGCACTCGCTCTTCTTGGCCAGGCAGGGCATGATGGAGACGCAGACGACATCCTCGCGCTTCACGCCGATCTTCGGGGCGAAGTAGTTCTTGGTGACGGCGCCGAACATACCCTGGGGCGACTTGGCGGTCGAGGGGTGACCGAGCAGGTCGGGGAAGTTCTTCTCGTAGAAGGTGACCCAAGCGGGGCAGCAGCTGGTGAACATAGGCATCTTGACGTTCTTGTCGCCAGCGAGGAGCTGTTTCACGCGGCCGAGAAGCTCGGTGCCTTCCTCCATGATGGTGAGGTCAGCGCTCCAGTCGGTGTCGAAGACATAGTCGAAACCGAGGCGACGGAGGGCAGCGGCCATCTTGCCGGTGACGATGGTGCCGGGTTCCATGCCGAACTCTTCGCCGAGGGCGACGCGGACGGCGGGAGCGGTCTGGACGACGACTTTCTTGGTCGGGTCGGCGAGGGCTTTACGCACATCGTTGATGTTGTCGACGAGGGTGAGGGCACCCACGGGGCAGACCTGGACGCACTGGCCGCAGTTGACGCAGGAGCTGTCGCCGAGTTTCTGCTCGAAGGCGGGAGCCACCACCGAGGGGAAGCCACGGTTGACGCCGCTGAGGGCGCCGACGCTCTGGAACTTGTTGCACATGGTCTCACAGCGGCGGCAGTAGACGCACTTGTCCATGTCGCGATAGACGCTGAGGGTAGTGTCTTTCTCATAGTGGCTCTGTTCGCCCTTGAAGGGAATCTCGCGGATGCCCATCTTGGCGGCGAGGGCCTGGAGTTCGCAGTCGCCGCTCTTCTCGCACTGGAGGCAGTCATTCGGGTGGTCGCTGAGGATCAGCTCGAGGACGGTCTTGCGGGCGTTGAGGGCGCGGGGTGAGGCAGTGAGGACCTCCATGCCTTCCACGCAGTCGGTGGCACAGGCGGGGGCCAGGTTGCGACGGGGCTTGCCGTTGAAGTCCTTGGTGACCTCAACCATGCAGACGCGGCATCCACCGGGTTTGTTTTCAAATTTCATTCCGTCGAGCTCGAAGTAGCAGAGCGTCGGGATATCGATACCGGCCATGCGGGCAGCTTTCAGAATAGTGGTGCCTTCGGGGACCTGGATCGCTTTATTATCTATTGTTACGTTGATCATTGTTTCTTACTTTTATAGTTATTCCAGATTTTCTAGATGCTCTAGATTTTCTAGTTATACTATTCTTTATTTAACCGAAATAGCACCGAATTTGCAGTTGCCGATGCAAGCGCCGCACTTGATGCACTTGGTGGCGTCGATGACCATCGAAGCCAACTTGTGACCGGGAGCGATATAGTCGGTACGGCTGATAGCCTCGGCGGGGCAACCCTTCTGGCACTTGCCGCAGCCGATGCACTTCTCGGCGTCGATGACATACTGCATGAGTTTCTTGCAGACGCCGGCACGGCACTTCTTGTCGACGACGTGCTCCACATATTCGTCCCAGAAGTTGTCGAGGGTCGAGAGGACGGGGTTTGGCGAGGTCTGGCCGAGACCGCAGAGAGCGCTGTCCTTGATGACGGCGGCCAGGTTGCGGAGGGCATAGAGGTCTTCCATCGTACCGCGACCGTCGGTAATCTTCTCAAGCATCTCGCAGAGGCGCTTGTTACCGATACGGCAGGGCGAGCACTTACCACAGCTCTCTTCGCAGGTGAACTCCAGATAGAACTTGGCGATGGCAGGCATGCAAGAGGTTTCATCCATGACGACCATACCGCCGGAGCCCATCATCGAGCCGGCAGCCACGAGGCTGTCGTAGTCAATCTCGGTGTCGAGATGCTTGGCAGTGAGGCAGCCGCCGGAAGGACCGCCGGTCTGAACGGCCTTGAACTCCTTGCCGTCCTTGATACCGCCACCAATCTCATAGATAATCTCACGCAGGGTGATGCCCATGGGAACCTCGATCAGACCCACGTTGTTAATCTGGCCGGCGAGGGCAAACACCTTTGTTCCGGGCGACTTCTCGGTACCGATGGTGCGGAACCAGTCGGCGCCTTTGGTGATAATGATGGGGATATTGGCGAAGGTCTCGACGTTGTTCACGTTCGAGGGCTTGTCCATATAGCCGCGGACAGCGGGGAACGGGGGCTTCAAGGTGGGCTCGCCGCGCTGGCCTTCCATGGAGTGAATCAATGCAGTCTCCTCGCCGCAGACAAAAGCGCCGGCACCGTAGCGGAGCTCGATATCAAAGTTGAAGCCGCTGCCAAGGATGTCCTCACCGAGGAGGCCATACTCGCGAGCCTGGTTGATGGCGATTTTCAAACGCTCGATGGCCAGAGGATACTCGGCACGGATGTACACGAGACCCTTTGTGGCACCGATGGCGTAGCCGCCGATGGCCATAGCCTCGACGATGCTGTTGGGGTCACCCTCGAGGATGGAACGATCCATAAAAGCACCAGGGTCGCCCTCGTCAGCGTTGCAGATGATGTACTTCTGGTCGGCCTGGTTCTTGGCGCAGAGACCCCATTTGACACCGGTGGGGAAGCCGGCACCGCCACGGCCACGGAGACCGGACTTGGTGATCTCGTCGATAACCTGCTGCGGGGTCATCTCGGTCAAGCACTTGGCCAGAGCCTCGTAGCCGCCACGGGAAATGCTCTCCTCGATGTTCTCGGGATCCACAAAGCCGCAGTTGCGCAGGGCGATACGAATCTGCTTGCGATAGAAGTCCATGTGCTTCGAGTCGCTGACGTGCTCCTTGTTCTCGGGATTGGTGTAGAGCAGTTCGGGGACCTTACGACCTTTAATGATGTGCTCGTTGACGATACGCTCCACGTCTTCGGGCTTCACTTGAGTGTAGAAGGTGTTGTCGGGCATGATCTTCACGATTGGGCCCTTCTCGCAGAAGCCGAAGCAACCGGTCTTGATGACTTGAACCTCTTCGGCGAGACCCTTCTCGGCCAGGATTTTCTGGAAGTTCTCAATAATCTGGAGGCTGTTGGAGGATTTGCATCCCGTGCCGCCGCAGATCAGAATATGCATTTTGTATTTTGCCATAATCTTTTTTTTTCAGTTGGTAGTTTGTAGTTGGTAGTTTGTAGTTGGCTGCTGCCAGGCTGCGAAGCACTGCCAACTATTAACTGTCAACTGTCAACTAATCACTTTTATTTGTCAATGGTTTCGTAGTTCACTGGGATGATGCCCTCGACGAGTTCGCCCTGCTGAACATATTTGGTGAGAATCTCATCGGCACGGTTGTTGTCGACATGGCCGAAGACGATGGGGTCTTTGCCGGGGACGCGCACCTCAAGGGTGGGCTCAGCGTGGCAGTAGCCCATGCAACCCGTCTGGGTAAACACGGCCTGGATGCCCAGCTCGTCGGCTTTCTGCATCATGTGTTCCATAACCTGCTTGGCACCGGCGGCAATACCGCAGGTAGCCATAGCTACCTTGATCTGCACCAAACTCTCAGGGTTCTCGGCCTTCTCGCGGACGTCGAGATTCGACTGGAGCTTCTCGCGCATGGCTTTCAGGTCAGCCAAAGATTTAACTTTTGTCATAGATGTGACTTTTTAGGATTAATATATTATTTATTTAACTAATTATCAATACCATGCGAGAATATACATTCTCGTATGACGGGACAAATATACAAAATAAAAATGACTTTTTGCCTCTTTTTATAAAAAAACTCACCATTTCTGGTGAGTCTATAGGTGAGAATTCTGTGTACCATTATCTTACCACCACCACTTTACGCGCCGGAAGGTCACCAACACGCACAAGATATACACCGTTGGGCAGGTTGTTGTTTGCCACCTGACGCCCAATAATGTCATAGATGCCAACCTTCATGCCGTCGGCACCGGACACATGGATGCGGCCACCCGCAGCAAAAATGCGGACAGAGAGATTCTCATCCAAAGGTTCCACAATGCTTTGCAACTGGCCAATCTTGAGTGATTTAAGGGCCAACATACCATAGGATCCGGTAGATGCGTGGTGACGGAATCCGAAGCGTACCGTCTGGCCGGCGTAGGAGGAGATGTCAATCTGGCATTCCTGGTCGTTTCCAGCGGCAAATTTGTTGTCAGCAAGCACAATACTGTCGCCAACGGCGGTGATAACTACTACGGACATACTATCACCGGTGTAGCTTTTGACGGTATAGTACAACGCACTCTGGTCGACGGGAATGATACGCGGAGTGATAAGCCAATTGTCAACTTGTCCTCCTATAGAGATAGAGTTCATCTCTCCGTTTACAGTAATCCAATCAGATATTCCGGTGTGGTGGAACAACTCCCAGCAAAGAAGCTCATTATCAGCAAACACGGCATCCCAAGGAAACTCGCTGATGGTGTCGCAAGGCACGTCATAGAGGGCCGTCAGCACGGTGTCGGAGGTGAGGTTGACCACGCGGGGATTGTCTGTCACGCCGTCGCTCCATCCGACGAAGACATAGCCAGTGGCGGCAAAAGCCTCAACGGTGTACGTACCTTGGGGATGACGGCCGCGGCCGGTGACATAACCATGCATGAAGTTGCCCGGGTAGACATCCAGATAGTACATCGGCACCACGGTAGCAGGCAATCCGCCATAGGGGTCGACCTTACCCCAGCCCCATAGGTTGCTGCCGGTGGCGGGGACGTTGCCGGTGAAGCGGTCGTGGCGGCCGCTGGCGTGGAGGATGGCACGCACCGAGTCGACGTTCATACCCGGATTCTGCTGCAGCCACAGGGCAACGATACCCGCCGTCGCGGGCGACGACATCGAGGTGCCCTGCATCAAGGCGTAGTAGTAGGACTGTCCACCAAAGGTGGTGGAGTCAAAGATATAGGATCTCAGATAATAAGGCAGGTAATAGGCGTTGATAGCCGACACCAGATACTGTCCTGGGGCACAGATATCGGGTTTCACACGGCCGTCGCTGGTGGGGCCGTGCGACGAGAAGGTGGAGAGGTCGCCCGCCAAAGCGTTGCCAAGTCTGGTGACAGACCCGTCGGCATTTATACCACTGCTACGTGTGACATAGCTTCCCACCGAAATCACAGCATCGCCGTTGGCTCCAATACCGCCGATGGTGTAATTGTCGTCGCCGTTCACATGCTGCGCGTTGTTTTCGTCTGAGAATTCACACAGGTCACTCCACAGGTGCACGTTGGCCGAGGTGGACCGAAGGGTGAGTTCGAATTTATCGGAGACGTTGGCCCTTCCTTGTTTGCTAATAATCATGCTAATCTCGGGACGCTGGTTGTGCGGCGACGAGTGGCTCACGCCAATCGCACAGTTGTACACGCTGCCGTTGCGGCTGACAATCTGGATTTCATATACCGAATCTATTGCACTCGACACAACGGGAAGTATCGTATCCACAGCATAGGTCGTGGCTCTGCGAAGGATAATCTGTGCACTGAACTCATCGCCTATCTCGCCCCACGCGTCGAAACTGATCGAGAAGTCCTCGCTCGTCATGTCGCCGCTCATGTAAGTACGTACCACTGTGTCGCCTTCGGTTGCAGAGAACTGATGGTGAAGATGGCGCTGCGAGCCGCCATCATTGGATGCAGAAGTAACAAGCACTAGGCTGTCGGTTTGATGCGCATAGTTTTCAATCATCACATCCATGTCATCCAATCCGTCGTGAGGTCCCCACAATGACCCAAGGCTCATGTTGATGACACATGGTTTGCCAACCATGCGTGCATATTGGTGGATATAGCGTATGCCGTCGAAGATGCCGGGCTCAGACAAGTTGGTGGCCACCAGCACGATGTCGGCTCCCGGAGCCATTCCCTGGTAGCGGCGACCGTGAGCATCTGGCGCACCGCAGCCGGCGGCTATACCGGCAGTGTGGCTGCCGTGTCCCTGTTCGGGCCTGTCGGTGACAGCATCCAGAATGGCGGCCGTAGTGGTGTATTCGGAGCCGTAGCTGAAGCCTGCGGGAGCATTGCCCGTGGTGTCAAGTTGCTGCCACACGCGCTTGATACGCAGCGTGGTACCTGTGGTGTCGTAGAACGAGGGATGGCCGTATTCAAATCCTACGTCAATCACACCCACAACCACGCCGGTGCCGTCGTAACCATGCGGCAGGTCGACTCCTTGATGTATATAGTCGATGCCAATATCGGCACGCGCCTTGTCGAGCAGAGGGTGCACCTCGCGCCCCAAGTTGATATATGAACAGTGTCCCGAGGCAACAAACTCATCAAAACGCTTTGCGGGAATCTGCACCGTAGCCATGTTAGCAACCAATGAATTAACCTTTACGCCATAAGTATCCAAGGCCTTGAGGTCAACGCCATCTACGAGGGTGGCAAAAGCATGGACATACTCTGTCAGGCATTTGCCCTCACGGATTTCGAGGGCTTTGATTGCCGCTTGGGGCGAGAGAAGGGTGTGCTGTGCCTGCAGGGAAATGACACCCGCCAGGAGAGCAGCAAAAAAGATAAACTTTTTCATAATCATAATATTGTACTATACAATATATCCTTAATAAAGTGCAAAAGTAATAAAATATTTTCATCTAAGTGTATAAGTTTGGAATTTTTTTTCGTATTTTTGCATCTTAAAACGATAGAGATATGAAACGTAATATAGCGGTTTTCTGTGGTTCTTCGATGCCTCACAACCCTAAGATTGTAGCTGCGGCTCGTGAGTTGGGACGGCGTCTCGCCGAAGAGGGGGATGCGTTGGTATACGGAGGTAGCAACCTCGGTCTGATGGGAGTGGTGAGCAGTGCTGCCCTCGAGGCTGGCGGACATGTGATAGGGGTGATTCCCACGCTCTTCAGCGAAGATATCATCCGCTCGCAGACGGTCAGCGAGTTGGTGCGTGTCGGCACCATGGCTGAGCGCAAGGAGCGCATCCTGGCGGCCTGCGACGCCTTTATAGCCCTGCCGGGCGGCATCGGCACCATCGACGAGGTGTCGGAGGTGATGGTGATGAACCAGTTGCAGATAGTGGATGGACAACGGATGCTCGACGGCAGCTATAAGACTAAGCCGATGATATTACTAAACATCGACGGCTACTATGACCCCTTCCTCGAACAGATGCGGGTGGTCAAAGAGGAAGGCTTGATGCGCTCGGATGCCGGACTTGTGGCCGCCGCTTCTGTCGAGGAGGTGCTATGCCACATTTGCTGAGCAAGAGCAAGTATATCCGTGGGCTGCAGTGCGACAGAGCGCTGTGGTTGGATGTCTTCAACCCTCGCATCGCGCGCTATAGTGCCGAGCAGATGCGCCGCTTCGACCGCGGTCGCGAGTTCGAGTATGCTTTCAAAGACACTTTCCCCAACGGTATCGATATCAGTGTGGAACTGAAGCGCAACGTCGATGCCTATCCTTCGTTGACCGCTCAATTTTTGGATAGGGAAGAGGAGGTGGATTTATTTGAGGCAGGATTCCTCTATGACGACGTGCTGGTACTTGCCGACGTGGTGCATCGCAACAACGACGGAAGCCTTGATATCTACGAGGTGAAGAGCGGCAATGCGATCAGCGACACCTATAAACGTGACGCCGCCTTGCAGCATTATGTAATCTCGCATTGCCGTGAAATCAATAGATTCTCACTCGTTTTCAACGATGGAAACGGTGGTTTCCTAAAAGAAAATCTCACAGAGGAACTGGAATCCCGACACAACGAGATAGCCCGCAATATTGCGGCAATGAAGGAAATATTAGCTCACGGAGAACCTGCCACCCCGACAGGGCAGCACTGCCTCGAGCCTTATGCCTGTCCCTATCAACACTACTGTGCCCAAGGGGTGAGGCAGATGTCACTGTTTTGATTTACTCCACCGGGAAAGCAATCTCGCGCTCGATGACCTGGTAGGGCACGTTGTTGCGGTAGATGGTCTGGCGGACCCAGTTGTCGTCCTCGTCGTACTCATAGACGTAACTGTGCTTCCAGTTGAGGTGTTCGTCGTAGTTGAACGAGCTGATTTCTATCACGTTGTCGTGGTCGTCGTAGTAGTAGGTGGTGAGTGCCGAGAGGAATTCGTCGGCGTCGTAGAAGCGCCATTCGATGCGGTTGCCGCGAGCGTCGTATTTGTAGAGGTAGTGCTGCATGAGGTCGCCATCGCGGTTGTAGAACTCCATCTCGGTGCAGTTGCCTTTCTGGTCGTATTTGTATTTGCGCAGTTCGGTCATCTGGCCGTCCTGGTCGAAACTCTGCTCTTCCATCATCTGGCCACCGACGAACTTCGAACTCTCCTTCTTGGTCATTTGGTTGCCTAAATAAACGGTGCGCTCCACGCGGTTGCCATCACGGTCGTTGAGGTAGGCGGTACGGCCGGTGAGTATCTTCTCGCGATTGTATTCGTTCCATCCGAGGCTGTAGCCGTTGACATCGAAGAAGTAGCTGTACCAAGTATATTCGTTGGCCTTAGTGCGGAACTTGTCGGCGAAGTTGCCACGCTTGTCGAAGGTGATGCTGTCGATGCAGATGAGTTGACGGCCGCCATCTTTTCCGCTGTGGAGGTTATAGGTGTACTCGATGACATAGATGGCGTTTCCGTGGATGCCCATCTCTGTGCGCGAGTTCTTGCGGGTCTTAGGATTTGCTGCCAGGGCTTCTCCTGCCACAAGCAGGGTGAGAACTAATATAAGTGTTTTTTTCATATTGAAAATATATACTTTTTGAAACCTTAACGTGGTTTCTTTTTATTTATTGCGTCGCCACTTAAATATTTTCAGCCAGAAGGGTGCCATTGAGCCGCCTACAATGGTAATCACACCAGCGAGAATATAGCCCCAGGTCTCCGGGATGAGGCCACCGAAACCTTCTTTCTGTGCCACCAAGATGAAGCAGGCGCAGATGTAGGTCATGAAGTTGGCGGGCAATAGGGTCATGAGGGTGGCCTTATAGTTGCCCTTCAGTACCAGGAACGAGGTGATGGCCCATAGGGTGAAGACTGCCAGAATTTGGTTGCACCAGGCAAAGTAACGCCAGATGGTCTGGAAGCCGTCGGCATCGCTGAAGGCGTAGATGAGCAGTCCTCCAGTGAGGACGAACAGTGGAATGGCTACGACGATGCGTTTGGTGATGGGCTTCTGGTCGATGTGGAACTGTTCTGCCACGATGAGGCGTGCCGAGCGCAGGGCGGTGTCGCCGCTGGTGATGGCGGCACAGATGACGCCGAGGATTGAGATGACGGCCAGTGCCGGCGGGAACCACTCGTTAGCAATCACGCCCACCATAGCGTCGCCGCCCTTGCCTATGCAAAGTTCGGCTTTGTCATGGAAGAAGTAGGCGGCGGCGGCAGCCCAGATGAGGGCTACGATACCCTCGGTAATCATAGCACCATAAAAGATGGGGCGCGCCTGCTTCTCGTTGACCATGCAGCGTGCCATGAGGGGACTCTGTGTGGCGTGGAAACCGCTGATGGCGCCGCAGGCGATGCTAACGAACATCATTGGGAAGATGGGATTGGTGTCGGCATGCGGATGGCGGTTCTCAAGTCCGTCCCAAATTTCCAGCAGATGGACGTCGGGAATGACAAAGAAGGCCACCACCAACATTATGGCCATTGCCAGTAGCAGGAATCCGAAGATGGGATATATCTTGCCGATAACTTTGTCAATAGGCAGCAGCGTGGCCACTAGATAGTAGGCGAAGATGATGACGGGCCATATCCACAGCGGCCAGCCGGGGGTGAAATTGTCGACGATAAGTTGGGAGGGTGTTTTCACGAAGACGGCCCCCACCAGCACCATCAGGACGATGGTGAAGAAAGCCATGAAGGTCTTTACACGATGCCCTAAATATTTGCCTTGGATGGCGGGTAGCGAGGCACCATTCTGGCGCAGGCTGATGAACCCCGCGATGAAATCGTGCACGGCACCGGCGAAGATGCATCCGAAGACAATCCAAAGGAACGAGGCGGTGCCGAACTGTGCACCCATGATGGCGCCGCAGATGGGGCCAACGCCCGCGATGTTGAGGAACTGGATAAGGAAGATTCTCCAAGGCTTCATGGGCACATAGTCCACTCCGTCAGGATGCGCCACAGCGGGGGTGGTGCGATTGGGGTCGATGCCGATAACACGCTCTATCACTTTTGAGTAGAGCCAGTAACCAAGCAATAGTAATACAACAGATACGATGAATGTAATCATATTTTATGTCTTAAAAAGCGGTGCAAAAATACGATTTTTTTCTTTTGTGACCAAAAAAAACGTACAAATGTCCTGTAATTCGAAAAAAAAATCGTATCTTTGCACTCTAAAATCTAAGTTAAAACGATTTTGATGGAACACGAAATTATCTCAGAAAACTATATCGACGTGCGGAAGATTCTCGCCGCCAAGGGGGTGAAACTGCCGGCTTTTGCCGTGTGGCTCCTCGGACGGCTGCTGCATGTCAAGGATCTTAACGCGGGCATCTACAACAACCGAGACAAGTTCGGCCTCGATTTCGTTTACGCTTTCACCGAGGGCCGCGAGCCTTACAACCTCGGGATGAAGGTTTCATATCAGGGGCTGGAAAATGTGCCTGCAGAGGGTTGCCCGATGGTGGTGGGCAATCATCCGTTGGGGGGTCCTGACGGCCTTGCACTGATGGGTGCCGTAGGCCATAAACGTTCCGATATTCTTTTTCCTGTCACCGACTTCTTGCTTTATCTTCCGGGTCTCCGCCAGCTCTTTGTTCCCATCGACAAGGTGAACCGTTCGAAGACCCTCGCCAATCTCGAGGATGCTTTCGCAGGGCGTAATGTGCTACTCTACTACCCCTCTGGAGCCGCTTCTCGCCGCAAGAAAGGAGTTATCAAAGACCTCGAATGGCAACCTACATTCATCAAGAAGGCTGTAAAGTACCAGCGCGATATTATCCCCGTCTACACTGAAGCCTGCAACCGCAATCTCTTCTACCGTGTGGCTAATTTGCGCGAACGACTGGGAATCAAGTTCCGTTACGAGATGGCCCTGTTGCCGGCCGAGATGTTCGCCCAGCGTGGCAAGTCGGTCGCCATCACCTTCGGCAAGCCGGTACCTTATACTACCTTTGACAAGCGACACACTCCCGCCGAATGGGCTTCCCTGATGCGTGAGCATGTGTACCGTTTAAAAGATAATCCCAACGTCGACTTCTGTATTTAATTATCACCTTTCAACTCTCACCTTTCAAAAATGGATTTAAATTACATAGCCCCACCAGTAGATCGCGAGCTTATCAAGAAGGAACTGAAGCAAAAGCATTTCCTCCGCATGAGTAATCGCGGCAACAAGGAGATATATGTCACCACCGCCCATTTATCACCCAATATCATGCGTGAAATTGGTCGTTTGCGTGAACTGAGCTTCGCCGTCGATGGCGGCGGGAGCGGCAACGAGGTGGATATTGATATGTACGACACCCTCGATGACCCATACTGCTGCAAACAGCTCTTTGTTTGGAGTCCCGAGGATGAGGAAATCGTGGGCGCTTATCGCTTCATCCACGGAAGCAATATGATGCGTCGTGACGACGGCTCCATTGTTACCCCTACGGCCGACCAGTACCAGTTTAGCGAGCAGTTTATTAATGACTATCTTCCCTATACAGTGGAGCTTGGAAGAGCTTTCGTGCAGCCTGCCTATCAGCCCGGCAACAATCTTCGCAAGGGCCTCTACAGCCTCGACAATCTATGGGATGGCCTCGGGTGCCTCATCCTCGAAATTCCCGAGACACGCTATTTCTTTGGCAAAATTACCATGTATGGCGATATTGACCTTAAGGCGCGTGATATGATACTCTATTTCTACCAGAAGCACTTCCCTGACCGAGACGGATTGGTGTGGCCTTACGAGCGAATTGATATCCAGACCGACTATAACGAGCTTGTGCATCTCTTTAATGGACGAAACTATAGGGAAGATTACCAGATTCTCCTCCATGCTGTCCGTGCTTGCGGATGCACGGTGCCTCCACTCTTCAACTCCTATATGAACCTCACTCCCACCATGCGTTCTTTCGGAACCTGTCCTAACCATCATCTCAAGGGTACAACGGACACGGGTATCCTCATCACGCTCAACGACCTTTTTGAAGATAAACGTAAACGTTACCTCGACAGTTATCAGGATCGCAACCAGAAGCTTGATCGCCGCCGCCTCTTCGGTATCAATATGAAATTGCTTCCTTGGTGGAAACAAATCAGCGAGGAGGAGCGTACCGTTATGAAGGAGTTAAAGGAACTGAAACAGAAGAAGCGTGAGGTAAAGCAGGAACTGAGAAAAATAAAACGAGCGAACAGGAAATGAATATTAGAAGTGCATCGTTCTGCGTCAGCAGTCCCAATTATAAGAAGTGCCCAGATGACGGGCGTCCGGAGTACGCCTTTATTGGACGCAGTAATGTTGGCAAATCGTCGCTCATCAATATGCTCACGGGAGTGAAAGGGTTAGCGAAGACCTCCGGCCGTCCGGGTAAGACACAACTCATCAATCATTTTCTCATCAATAACGAGTGGTATCTTGTCGACCTCCCAGGCTACGGCTATGCACGCACCTCGAAGACTTCGCGCGAGAAGTGGAGTGCCATGATGCGCGATTATTTTCTCCATCGTGAAGCCCTCACCAATGTTTTCGTGCTTGTCGACAGTCGTATCCCACCTCAGCGCATCGACCTCGAATTCATCGAATTCCTCGGCGCCAACGGCATCCCCCTCGCTATTGTCTTCACTAAGACTGACAAGGAGAAGCAACGTGAGGTGATGACCAATATTAAGGCCATGAAGGTGGCTCTCTCTGAACTCTGGGAGGAGTTGCCTCCGATGTTTCTTACATCGTCGCTTACTGGTTACGGCCGCGACGCGTTGCTCGACAGCATCGAATCCATCAATGAAGATTTAAAAAACAATAAATAAGGTAACCTTATGCCATATAAAACATCTCGCATATTTAAATTGATAGTTTGCGCTGGCGTTGTTCTTAATTTCCAATTTTCAATTTTCAATTCGGCATGTGCCCAGCAGATTTCCGAGCTTGAGAAAACTGTCGTAGCTACCCAGCGTGACGCTGTACTGCAGCATGGTACCCTTGCCGTTAGCGTCTATAATATTACTAAGCATAAGCAGGTATATGACTACAACTCGCAGATGGGAATGGCTCCCGGCTCGGTGAACAAGATGCTTACTACCGGTGTGGGTTTTGCCCGTCTGGGGAGTAAGTTCCGCTTCACCACGCGTCTCTGCCTTCGTGGCACCGTCGACCGCGACGGAGTGTTGCACGGAGATATCTATATCATCGGTGGCGGTGACCCGCTGCTGGGTTCCTATCGCTACCGCCAGACCTCGGTGGATTCGCTTTTCGAGGGCTGGATGATGGCGCTGAAAAAGAAAGGTGTCCATCGTGTCGATGGCCGGGTTTGCTATCATCAAGGTATCTTCGACGAGGTTCCTCTCCACGACAGCTGGCCGTGGGGCGATGTCGGTAACTACTATGGTGCCGGTGTCTATGGACTCAACTTCCATGAGAATATGTACTTCGCTCATTTTGATCCTGGTTTGAGGGTGGGTTTCCCCGCCACAGCGGTACGCACGGTCCCTAAGAATATCGACGTGCAAGCTGTCTGCGAGGTGACCACAGGACCTGCGAAATCAGGCGACCAAGTGATTGCCTACGGTAGTCCCACATCAAAAGAACGCGTTTATCGTGGCACAGTTCCGCTGGGAGAAAAGGACTTCTCTGTCCGAATTTCGTTGCCCAATCCCGGTCGTCAGTGTGCGGACCTTTTCGCCTCCTACCTCCGTACCCACGGAATCAGCATCTCGTCGAACTCCATGCAGGTCTACACCCAGCCTGATAGCCTGCGGACAGTCCTCGACTACTATAGCAGCGACTACTACACCATTGCCCAATACACCAATATCACCAGCAATAACATCTATGCCGAAGCTATCTTCAAATACCTGGGCTACGCTCAGTATGGAAAGGGTACCTTTGCCAATGGCAGCAAGGCAGTAATGGAATGGCTCAAGGAGAAGAAGATTGATGCTGACGGAGTGAAGGTCGTCGACGGCAGTGGTCTCTCGCCGCAGGATCGCGTCACCTCCGACTTCCTTTGCCGCTACTTGATGGCCATCAGTCGAGAGCCTTTTTTTGAAGATTTCTACAACACACTGGCGGTAGCAGGAGAGAGTGGCACCGCCAAGAAAATTAAGGTCTCAGTTCCGGGTGTCATCGTGCGTCTCAAGACTGGCACTATCAGTGGTGTGAAAGCCTATGCCGGATATGTCGACGCCGCCAACGGTGACCGTCTGGCCTTCGCCATCATCAGCAACGGTCACAACTGTTCCGCCTCGGTGGTCTCTGAGAAACTCAATAAGATATTGCAGAAAATTGCCTCGATTTATTAGACGATAAGGAATAAGGGAGTATAGGTATAAAGAAGAGAGGGAGGCCGTGATGGTCTCCCTCTGATTCTATTGTCTTATTTCCTGACTTAGGTTATCGAATCAGGAACGAGAACTTGTTGAAGTTCTTCAAGGCGATGCCGGTACCACGGGCGACGGCGCGCAGGGGGTCGTCGGCGATATGCACCTGCAGCTTGGTTTTGCTGCTCACACGCTGGTCGAGACCGCGCAGCAAAGCACCACCGCCGGCCAGATAGATGCCGTTCTTGTAGATATCGGCGGCCAGCTCGGGAGGCGTGTTCGCCAAGGTGTCGAGGATGGCCTGCTCGATGCGTGCTACCGATTTGTCGAGGGCGTGAGCGATCTCCTTGTAATTGACGGATACCTCTTTGGGCAGACCTGTGAGAAGGTCGCGACCGAGGGTGTGATAGTCCTCCGGTGGGTCGGCCAGCTCGCTGACGGCAGAACCCACGGCAATCTTCACCTTCTCAGCCATACGCACACCGATAATCATGTTGTGCTGACGACGCATGTAGTCGACGACGTTGTCGTTGAACTCATCGCCTGCCACCTTGATGGAGGTGTTGCAAACGATGCCACCCAGAGAGATAACGGCGATTTCGGCAGTACCGCCTCCGATGTCCACCACCATGTGTCCTTCGGGTTGTAGCACGTCGATACCGATTCCGATGGCAGCGGCCATAGGCTCATGAATCATGCGGATTTCCTTGGCTCCCGCTTGCTCTGCGCTCTCACGCACGGCGCGTTCCTCGACATTGGTGATGCCTGAGGGAATGCAGATGACCATGCGAAGCGACGGCGGCAGGAAGGAGCGGTTGATGTTGGTCATGCCGATGAGTTCACGGATGAGGTGCTGTGCCATCTCGAAGTCGGCGATAACGCCGCCCTTCAGAGGACGCACGGTCTCCACATTCTTGTTGTCGGTACGACCGTCCATACGTTGGGCTTCCTTACCTACGGCGATGACTTTGTTGTTGTTGCGGTCGACGGCCACGATAGAGGGCTCGTCGATGACCACCTGGTCGTTGTATATGACGATGGAATTGGCGGTGCCAAGGTCCATTGCGACTTCACGGTTGAAGAATGATAAAAGTCCCATGTGTGATTAGTGTTTAAAATGACGTTTTCCAGTGATGGCCATACCCATCTTGTTTTTCTCGCAATAGTTGATAGAATCCTGGTCGTGGATTGAGCCGCCGGGATGGGCCACAGCCACGATGCCGGCCTCGTGGGCAATCTCCACGCAGTCAGGGAAGGGGAAGAAGGCATCGCTGGCCATCACGGCGCCGTTGAGGTCGAAGCCGAAGCTCTTGGCCTTGGCGATGGCCTGGCGCAGGGCGTCGACGCGGCTCGTCTGGCCCGTGCCGCTGGCGTAGAGCTGACGGCCTTTGGCCAGCACGATGGCGTTGCTCTTGGTATGCTTGACGAGGATGGTGGCGAAAGCCAGGTCCTCGGCCTGCGCAGCGCTGATGGCGGTAGAGGTGACGCTCTTCTGCATGTCGGCAGCGGTGGGGACGACATTGTCGCGGTCCTGCACCAGCACGCCGTTGAGGACGGAGCGGAACATCGGGTCGGCCATCTTGAAGCCTTTGCGACGCAGGATGATGCGGTTCTTCTTGCCGCGCAGCACCTCGAGGGCATCGTCATCGTAGTCGGGGGCGATGCAGACCTCGAAGAAGATCTTGTGCATCTCGTCGGCCACCTCTTTGGTCACCTTCTGGTTGCAGATGAGCACGCCGCCGAAGGCGCTAACGGGATCGCCGGCCAATGCGTCTTTCCAGGCCTCGAGGAGGGTGGAACGCACGGCCATGCCGCAGGCGTTATTGTGCTTGAGGATGGCGAAGGCGGTCTGGCCCTCGAAGTCGTCGATGAGGCTGCAGGCGGCGTCGATGTCGCCAAGGTTGTTATAACTGATCTCTTTGCCGTTGAGTTTGTCGAAGCAGTTCTCGATATTGCCGTAGAAGACACCTTTCTGGTGAGGGTTCTCGCCGTAGCGCAGCACTTCGCCATGCTTGCAACTCTGCTTGAAGACAGGAATCTGCTCGCTCTCGTTGAAATGGGCAAAGATGGCGGTGTCGTAATGGGAGCTGACATTGAAGGCGTAGGCGGCAAAGCGATGGCGCTGCTCCAGGGTGGTGCAGCCATCCTGCGAGGTATAGATGTCCAGGAACTCCTTGTAGTAGTCGACGGCGGGCACAATGACCACGTCGGAAAAGTTCTTGGCGGCGGCGCGGATGAGGCTGATGCCACCGATGTCTATCTTCTCGATGATGTCTTGTTCCGAGGCACCGCTGGCTACGGTCTGCTCGAAGGGATAGAGGTCGACGATGACGAGGTCGATTTCCGGAATCTCGTATTGTGTCAGTTGGGCGTTGTCGCCCTCATTGTCGCGACGGGCGAGGATGCCGCCGAACACCTTTGGGTGCAGCGTCTTCACGCGGCCGCCGAGGATGGAGGGATAGCCCGTGAGGCTCTCCACAGCCACTGGCTTGATGCCGAGTTCTTCAATAAATTTCTGCGTACCGCCCGTGGAGTAGATGGTCACCCCTTTGGCGTCGAGTGCACGAACGATGTCCTCCAGGCCGTCCTTGTAGAAGACCGAGATGAGGGCTGATTTTATGCGTTTGGGTTCCATTTATTATAGTTGTTTTTATACAATATACCTATGTAATATATTGACAATATATCACTTGCGCGATATATTGTGCAATACTCGTAGGTTGCAAATATACAACCTTTTTCCGATTGTGCAAAAACTTTTTTGCGGCAGGCTTATCTCACCACCTTGGTGAAGACGGGGGCATGGCCGTCGATGACGGTGACATAGATCTGCAACTCGCTGGCGGGAGGCACGTCGGCCTTTTTGTCGTCCGCCGCGTGCCCCCGTTCCTTGCGGGACATATCCTCGGCGGTGAAGAGGTATTCAGTTCCATTGGGTAGGGTGCGGGAGGCTACACGCACGGCTTTAGCGTGGAGCATCGGGTAGCCGTCGACGGCGGTATCGAAGATGGCAGCCTCGTCGGCACTCACCTCATGCTGTATGGGGAAGGCGTCGAGTTTGATGATGGTGCCCTCGGTGAGGCCTCTCTCCACCAGAAACACCGTTACTTCGCCTTTCATGGCATCCATGCGAGCGGCGCGGATTCCATAACCGGGAAGAATCTCCGCATGGGGCTGCGCGGCTTTTAGGTCTTTTATGCTCGACTCCAGACCGCCGCTGCCGAAGGTACAGAAAGGGATAATCTTCTTGCCGCTAAGGTCGTTGTTGGCCAAAAAGGTGGCAATTGGTGGCGCATAGGTGCCAAACCATACGGGGTAGCCGACGAAGATGATGTCGTATTTTGACAGGTCGGCTTTCACAGGATTGATTTCTGTGACGGTGCCTGCTTCACGCTCCTGTAAGCAGCGCTGGATGCAGGCTTGGAAGTTGGTGTCGTAGGGGTTTACACAGGTGATCTCCTCAACGTCGGCTCTGAGTTGCGAGGCAATCTCCTTGGCCACCGTCTGAGTGGTGCCTGTCAGCGAATAATAGAGCACCAGAGTCTTGGACTCTTCTTTCTTTGCGCCACCGCACGATACGACGGTCATGGCCACGATGGTGGCAGCCAATATATATTTCATTGCTTTCATGAATTTGTTTTTTAATCTCCAAATTCTATGCCCACGCCCTTGGCAGTGTGGACTAAACGACTGTCGGGAGCCACGAGGTTCTGTTTGCGGACGGCCTCTTCGAGAGGGATGCCCACGATATCGGGGTGGTGGTAAGCCACCATCTGACCATAGTGTCCTTCCATGACGAATTCCATAGCACGCACACCGAATTCGGTCGCCAGCACACGGTCGAAAGCAATGGGTGTGCCGCCGCGCTGTAGATGTCCGAGAATGGTGTAGCGGATATCGTGTTCCACACCAGCAACTTTCAAATCTGCTGCCAACTGCTCGCCCACACCTCCAAGTTTGATATGCTGGTAGCCTATTTCGCTGCTCATGCTGCCGGTGACGCTGCCACCTTTGGGCATCGCGCCTTCGGCCACCACGATGATGCAGTATCCGCGACGCTTGGTATAGCGTTGTTCTATCTTGGATTTCACCTTCTGGATGTCGTAGGGTATCTCGGGGATGAGACACACGTCGGCACCGCCGGCAATGGCCGAGTGAAGTGCTATCCAGCCGGCATCGCGTCCCATCACTTCAAGAATGAAGACACGGTTGTGTGAAGCCGCAGTGGTGACGAGTTTGTCGATGGCATCGGTGCAAATTTGCACAGCAGTTTGGAAACCGAAGGTGTAATCGGTGAGCGAGAGGTCGTTGTCGATGGTCTTGGGAACGCCCACGATGTTGAGTCCTTTCTTGGCGAGACCCAGCGAGATGCGCTGCGAACCGTCGCCTCCAATGTTGATGACGGCATCCACGCCCATATACTGCAACTTACGCAGCATTTCGTCACTGCGGTCCACAGTGGTCCACGAGCCGTCGTTGTTCTTCACAGGCCAAGCGAAGGGACCACCCTTGTTCGTGGTACCCAGTATGGTACCACCCTGTATCTGGAGTCCCTCGACGCTTTTCTCGTCGAGCATCTGTATCTCGGTAGGTTCGCGCAGCACGCCGTTAAACGACTCGATGCATCCCACAACCTCCCAGTCCGAAGTTTGTGAGGCCCGCTTTACAATGCCGCGAATCACCGCGTTCAATCCGGGACAATCACCGCCACCAGTCAGTACCATCACTCGTTTTAGTGCCATATTCTATACTATTATTATATAGTGTTTTACTATATATATTGTTTCTCTTTTAATTTGCAAAGATACGAAGAAAAACCAAATCTACTAAAAAAAATTCGAACTTTTTTTTGCCAGTTTCAAAAAAGTTCGTATTTTTGCAGCCGATTTGAATGGCCAATGAAACGATTGTGATGCTCTTTCGTTATTGGGATTCAGTTGGTTATGGAAATTGAAAACAATTAAGTCATGGCAAAAAAGAATAAAGACGCACGGGTCCAGGTGATCCTTGAGTGCACAGAACAGAAGAACAGCGGTGTCCCCGGCATGAGCCGTTACATCACCACCAAAAACAAGAAGAACACTCCTGAGCGTTTGGAGCTCAAGAAGTACAACCCCTTCTTGAAGAAAGTTACCGTTCACAAAGAAATCAAGTAAAATAGGAGAATAGACTATGGCAAAGAAAGTTGTTGCTACCCTTAAGACCTCTACCGGTAAAAGTTTCGCCAAGGTGATTCGCATGGTCCGTTCCGAGAAGACCGGTGCCTATATGTTCAAAGAGGAAATCGTTGCTTCCGACAATGTTCAGGAATACCTGAAAAAGAAGTAAGTCTTAACAGAAAAAGATAATAATTTTTTTCATACGCTTTTGTTTTGGCCTCCGTTCCATGCGTGGAATGGAGGTTTTTTAGTTGTTGAATTTTAGTTTTTTACGTACATTCCATCTGCCTGGTGCATAAAAAATCTATATGTTAAATTACTCTCTAATACTTTACGTAATAGAATTTTATCTTGCGGGGCGGCGTCAGCCGCCCCGCAATTTTTTCTATATAATTCGCTGTTCTTACTATTTGGAAGGCTGGAAAAAAGGCTTCAATATTTGATAAAAAAAGCTGTGCAGTTCAAATAATTTTTGTATTTTTGTAGTTTGCTTCATTGCTCTCTTTTGTGGGCAATGGGTTGATTATGAATATATAAATATAATATAATAATGAAGTATAACGAGTATAAGCAGCTTAATTTGACCCAGATTGGGCAGGATGTGCGCCGCTACTGGGAGGAGAACGAGACTTTCGAGAAAGGACAGAAACTGGCCGAAGGACATCCCGCCTATGTGTTTTACGATGGTCCCCCGAGTGCCAATGGCAAGCCCGGCATCCACCACGTGATGGCCCGCACCATCAAGGACGTCTTCTGTCGCTACAAGGCGCAGAAGGGCTACTTCGTCGACCGCAAAGCCGGTTGGGACACCCACGGCCTGCCTGTGGAACTCGGCGTGGAGAAGAACCTCGGCATCACCAAGGAGGATATCGGCAAGAAGATTAGCGTCGACGACTACAACCGCGCCTGCCGCGAGGAGGTGATGAAGTACAAGGAGCTGTGGGACGAGCTGACGCGTGTGATGGGCTATTGGGTCGACCTCAAGAACCCCTATATCACCTTCAACAACGAGTATATCGAGACCCTGTGGTTCCTGCTGAAGAAGCTCTACGACAAGGGCCTCCTCTACAAGGGCTACACCATCCAGCCCTATAGCCCCGCCGCCGGCACCGGCCTCTCGAGCCACGAACTGAACATGCCCGGCTGCTACCGCGACGTGAAGGACACCACCTGCGTGGCCATGTTCAAGATTAAGGACCTTAAGGACGCTAAGGACCTTAAGGACATGCCTACCTACGCTATTGCTTGGACTACCACGCCGTGGACACTGCCTTCGAACACCGCCCTCTGCGTGGGACCCAATATCGACTATGCCACCATCGAGACCACGCACCCCTACACCGAGAAGCCCTGCCGCATCATCATGGCCAAGGCGCTGGTGGGCAGCATGTTTCCTGAGGGCAAATCACCCGAATACAAGATTGTCTCCGAGTGCAAGGGCACCGCGCTGGAAGGTCTGCGTTACGAGCCGCTGATTCCCTGGGTAAAACCCACGGAAGTCTCTGATAAGGGCAGCTTCCGCATCATCCTTGGCGACTATGTCACCACCGAGGATGGTACCGGCATCGTGCATATCGCACCCACCTTCGGTGCCGACGACGCCCGCGTGGCCAAGAAGGCCGGCATCGGAGACCTGCTGCTCTTCGACCGCGACGGCAAGCAGCTGCCTATGGTCGACAAGCAGGGCCGCTTCGCCCCCGTCGAGGATCTCGACCCCGAATGGGTGAAGGCCAACGTGAATGTGGAAGAATACAGCAAGTATGCCGGCAAGTTCGTCAAGAACGCCTACGACCCCACCAAGGGCGAGAAGGACATGAGCCTCGACGTGGAGTTGGTCATCATGCTCAAGGAGCAGGGCAAACTCTTCAAGAGCGAGAAGCACACGCACAGCTACCCCCATTGCTGGCGTACCGACAAGCCCGTGCTCTACTACCCCCTCGACAGCTGGTTTATCCGCACCACGGCTCTCAAGGACCGCATGATAGAACTCAACAAGACCATCAACTGGAAGCCCGAGGCCACCGGCAGCGGCCGCTTCGGCAACTGGCTGGAGAATATCGTCGACTGGAATCTCAGCCGCAGCCGCTACTGGGGTACCCCGCTGCCCATCTGGCGCACCGAAGACGGCAAGGAAGAGAAGTGCATCGGCAGCGTGAAGGAGCTCAGTGCCGAGATTGAGAAAGCTATCGCCGCAGGCCTGATGAAGGAAAATCCGTATGCAGGAGACGATTACAACAAGTTTGATTTGCACAGACCCTATATCGACAATGTAGTGCTCGTCAGCGAGAGTGGTAAGCCCATGCGTCGTGAGCCCGACCTGATTGACGTGTGGTTCGATAGCGGTGCCATGCCTTACGCCCAGATACACTACATGGGCGGCGAGCTGAAGCCCACCGAGTTCCCTGCCGACTTCATCGCCGAGGGCGTCGACCAGACCCGTGGCTGGTTCTACACGCTCCACGCCATCGGCACCATGTGCTTCGACAGCGTAGCCTTCAAGAACGTTATCAGTAACGGCCTGGTGCTCGACAAGAACGGCAACAAGATGTCGAAGCGCCTCGGCAACGCCGTCGACCCCTTCGAGACCCTCGGAAAGTACGGTCCCGACGCCACCCGCTGGTATATGATCACCAATAGCCAGCCGTGGGACAACCTGAAGTTCGACGTGGAAGGCGTCGACGAGGTGAGAAGAAAGCTCTTCGGTACCCTCTACAACACCTACAGTTTCTTCGCCCTCTATGCCAACCTCGACGGCTTCGACTACAGCCAGAAGGACCTCGACATCAAGGAGCGTCCCGAGATTGACCGCTGGATACTCTCCGAGCTCAACACGCTGGTGAAGACCGTCGGTGACGCCATGGAGGACTACGAGCCTACCCGCGCCGGCCGCGCCATCGGCACCTTCGTCGATGCCTACCTCAGCAACTGGTACGTGCGTCTCTGCCGCCGCCGCTTCTGGCGTGGTGAGATCACCGATGATAAGAAGAGTGCCTATCAGACCCTCTACACCTGCCTCGAGACCCTCAGCCGCCTCATGGCTCCCATCGCTCCCTTCTTCAGCGAGCGCATGTTCCTCGACCTGAACGCCGTCACCAAGCGCTACGATGTCGAGTCTGTCCATCACCTTGGCTTCCCCGAATACCATGCCGAGATGGTCGACAAGGCCCTCGAGGAGCGCATGCAGCTGGCCCAGAAGGTCTGCTCCATGGTTCTCGGCCTTCGCAAGAAGAGTAACCTCCGTGTGCGACAGCCGCTGCAGAAGATTGTCATCCCGGTGCGCGACGAAAACATGAAGGCCCAGATCGAGAAGGTGCAGCACCTCATCTGCTCCGAGCTCAACGTCAAGGAGATTGAGTTCCTCGCTGCCGACAACGACCTCTTGGTGAAGAAGATCAAGCCCAACTTCAAGACCCTCGGCCCGCGCTACGGCAAGGTGATGAAAGCCCTCGGTGCCGCCATCATGGCCTTCAGCCAGCAGCAGATCAACGCCCTCGAAGCCGATGGCCGCTGCGTGATCAGCGTCGAAGGTCAGGACTGCGAAGTGCTGCTGAGCGACGTCGAGATTGCCACGCAGGACATCCCCGGCTGGGTGGTGGCCAACGACGGCAACCTCACCGTGGCCCTCGATATCCAGCTCACCCCCGAGCTCGTCAACGAAGGCATCGCCCGCGAGCTGGTCAACCGCATCCAAAACATCCGTAAGGAACAGTTCGACGTCACCGACCGTATTGTTGTCGAGCTGCAGAGCGGCGAGTGGGACAGCGCCATCAACGCCCACCGCGACTACATCTGCACCGAGACCCTCTGCACCAGCCTCACCCTCGTCCCCTCCGTGGAAGGCGGCACCCCCATCGAGCTCCTCGACGGGCAGAACACGATGATTAAGATAGCGAAAGCTTAATGGAAAACCTGATAGATAGAATCAAGCAGCTGGCGCATGCACAGCGCGAGGAGGTGATAGAGTGGCGGCGCTGGATGCACCGGCATCCCGACCTCTCGCAGGAGGAGTACGGCACCATGGAGTTCGTGGCCGAACGGCTGCGTGCGATGGGGCTGGAGCCCAAGACGGGGATTGGCAAGACGGGAACCATGGCTTTGCTTCGCGGCAAAGACCCCGACAGCTATTGCGTCGCTTTGCGGTCGGATTATGACGCTTTGCCCATCACCGAGTGCACGGGTCTGCCGTTCGCCAGCGAGAAGCCCGGCGTGATGCATGCCTGCGGGCACGATATGCACACCTGCTCGCTCCTCGGCGCCATCAAGATTCTCATACAACTGAAAGACCAGTTCAGCGGCACGCTGATGTTCATCTTCGAGCCCAGCGAGGAGAAATACCCCGGCGGCGCCCGCATGATGATGGAGGACGGCCTCTTCGACGACATCATGCCCAACGAGATTTATTCTTTCCACTGCCTGCCGGAGATGGACTTCGGCAAAGTGGGCATGCGCAAGGGCAAGTATATGGCCTCGACCGACGAGCTCTACTGGACCGTCAAGGGCCTCGGCGGCCACGGCGCCACGCCGCACCTCAGCGTCGACCCCATCGTGGTGGCCAGCCATATCGTCATCGCCCTGCAGCAGGTGGTCAGCCGCAACGCCGCCCCCATGATGCCCACGGTGCTCACTATTGGCAAGATTCAGGAGGTGGGCGGCCGCACCAACATCATCCCCGACACGGTGAAGATGGAGGGCATCATCCGCACCTTCGACGAGAAGTGGCGCCTCGAGGCCCACGAGAAGATTCGCAAGATCAGCACTGGCGTGGCCGAAGCCATGGGCGCCGAGTGCGACCTCTTCATCGACTACGGCTATCCCTACGTCTTCAACGACGACGCCTGCACACAGCAGGTGCACGACAACGCCTGCGCCTTCCTCGGCGAGGAGAATGTCGAGTGGCTGGACCTCCGCATGACGGCCGAAGACTTCGCCTTCTTCGCGCAGAAGATACCGGCCTGCTACTTCCGCATCGGCATCCACGAGCCCGGCGCCCCCTTCAGCAACCTCCACCGTCCTAACCTCATGGTCGACGAGCGCAGCCTGGAGCTGGCCAATGGACTGATAGCCTACAACGCGCTGATGGCGCTGAATAATAGGATAAAACAATAAATGGACAACGATATTCGCGAACTGGAAACCAAACCCATGGGGAAACTGTTGTGGCAGTATGCGCTGCCTGCAGTGGCCAGCCAAGTGGTGACGTCGATATACAATATTGTAGACCGTATCTTCTTGGGCAACAGTCCTGATGATGGAAAGATGCTGTTGGCGGCATTGACCATCACCTTTCCCCTCATGAATATTATCCATGCTTTTGGCTCACTGGTGGGTGCCGGTTCGAGCGCCCGCATGAGCATTGTGTTGGGTCGCAAGGATGTGCGCTGGGCTGAGAAGATATTGGGCAACAGTATGTTGCTGACCTTTATTTTCGGATTTATCTTCGTGGTAGGAGGCTATCTTTGGATGCACCCCATCATCAACCTCTTCGCCGACGGAGCCACTGGCAAGGTGCTTGAATCAGCCTGCGAATACATGTATATAGTGCTGCCCGGCATGTTCCTCCTTACATTGACTTTCAACCTTGTGGGTCTTATCCGTTCCTCCGGCTATCCAATGAAGGGCATGTGGATTATGGTGGGAGGAGCTGTTCTGAACATCTTGCTCGACTACATCTTCATCTGCGAGTTGGGGTGGGGTATGAAGGGAGCCGCATGGGCTACCACCATCTCGATGGCGGTATCGGCCGCCGTAGCTGTGCTCCACTTTGTTCAGCCCCATTCGTTCATCCGGTTCAAGCGTCACGCGTGGACTCCCAAACTCTATATCTTCCGCAATATATTGGCCATTGGTATCAGTCCGTTCTCGATGAATTTTGCCGCTTTCGCGGTGGTGGCTGTACTCAACCGGCAGCTTATCCATTTTGGAGGCGACGATGCGATGACGGTCTATGGTGCTGCTAATTCATTCATGGGGTTAGTTTTTATGGTATTGTTAGGTCTGTGTCAGGCCATGCAGCCCATTGCGGGCTATAACTACGGAGCCCGTCGCAACGACCGCTTGCGTGAGGTCTATCTCCTTACTATGAAAGTATGTGTCCTCATAGGCATCATTGGTATGGCGATGGCACTCATCTTCCCACGCACCATCATAGGCTTCTTTAATTCGCAGCCTGAGATTCTCTCCATGGGTGAGCCGGCATTACGCTATCTGCTGGTTTTCTGTCCGTTGATAGCCTTTACGGTCACCAATTCTCAACTTTTCCAAAGTATTGACCAGCCTTGGATAGCCATTGTGACGAGTCTCTCGCGCCAAGTGATATTCCTTATTCCTTTGTCGCTTATCTTACCCGACTTGTTGTTGGACTTCAACGATGGCGACGGTGTCACCGGAGTGTGGCAGGCCTGTGCAATCTGTGATGTGTTGGGAGCCGTCTTGAGTGCTGTATTGCTCTTGACACACCGCCAAGTGTTCCGCATGGACTATGTGCCTCCCGAGCGAAAACCCCGCAAGGAACTTGGACCCAAAGAGAATTAAGAATTGAAAGTTTTTGAGAACATATCGTTGAAGGAATATAACACCTTTGGTATCGACGTGAAAGCGCGCCGAATGGTGATGGTTGAGCCAAAGGATAGTGTGGAGTGTATAGTGGATAGCATTCGGGGTCAAGAAGTACTGGTTCTTGGAGCAGGAAGCAACATGGTTTTTACGAAAGATTATGGCGGAACCATCATTATTCTTTCTCGCGACTCAAGCAAGCATGCTGTCAGGCAATTAGGCAATTTTGTCAATGCTTGGGGAGGTATGGTGATGGACGACCTCATTCAGTGGTCGTTGGACAATGGTCTCTCTGGCCTCGAGAATCTTTCCGCTATTCCCGGCACCGTGGGCGCATCGGCTGTGCAGAATGTGGGAGCATATGGTGCTGAAGCGAAGGATTTTATTGACAGCGTAGAGGCCTATGATTTGCAGGAACGCTGTCGTTGTACCTTCACTAATACCAATTGTCAGTTCGCTTACCGCGATTCTTTCTTCAAGCACTATCCCGGCCGATACCTTATTTTGCGAGTGGTTTACCGACTGAACAAAGAATACACTCCTAATCTCAGCTACAAAGCCCTCGAAGGGTTGCCTCATGATACTGCTCAGCAGTTACGTGATGCTATTACTGAGTTGCGTTGGAGTAAACTTCCTCGTCCCGAGGAAAACGGTTCGGCCGGCAGCTTCTTCAAAAACCCTGTGGTGGATGAAGAGACCTACCTTCATCTGAAAGCGGAATACCCCAATATGCCCGATGCCCACCCCGTTTCAATTTCCAATATTCAATCTTTAATTGGATACAAACTTTCTGCCGGCTGGTTGATAGATAAAGCCGGTTGGAAAGGTTGCACACAGGGTAGGGCAGGAGTGTGGCCTAAAAATGCATTGGTGCTATATAATACTGATGGCTGTTCTGGAGAAGAGGTGCAATCCCTCGCTATCGCTATTCAACAAGATGTGAAACAAAAATTTGGTGTTTCCCTTGATCCCGAGGCAATTATAATATAAACCTCCCGTCTGTGGTGCAATCAATAAATCTATAGTTATCTGGTTTTATGGATATTCACAAAGCGGGGAGAAAGAAACAGATATGGAAAAAATAGAGAAATTTTGGCAATGGTTTCAGGACCACAACGAGCAGTTGGTAAGCCTTGGAGACCTCGAAGACAAAGAGCGCGAGCAGCTGGAAAATGCTCTCCAGTACCAGCTGACGAAATACTGCGACGGCCTCACCTGCGAGATAGGCGATGCAACCGCCAATGGTCGCACCCTCACCTTCACCGCTGAAGGCGATACCGACCTCTTTCGCTATGTGGTGGAACTTGTCGACAATGCCCCCGACCTCGACTGGTGGGAGTTCATTGCTTTCAAACAGCCCATGGGAACCGAGCTCAAGGTGCGCTTCGACAAGATGCTTTTCGACACTCGAAAAATGTTCTTTCAGCAGTTGGAGTGCGAGGAAGAGCCTGAGATGTTGGGATTGCGCATTGCTGTCGAAGAGGGCCAGCGGCAGGATGAGGACTTCCAGGTGGGAGTTTATGTGACCCTCGAGGCCCTGCTGGGCGAATTCGACTGTGCCACCCTCATCGGATACATGGAGACCGTCCCCGTGCCAGAAGAGCCTTTCAAAACAGGATTCCAACCCCTTGACGACCTGCCCAGGTTTGTCGAGTGGTTCAAGCGGAAACGTGATGAATAAAATAAATTTTGTCACGTCGTCTATTATTTGTATTTTTGCATTTTGTGTTGACGAGTGTTTGTGTGGATCTTGTGATTATTAACTATTGAATATAAAGTAGATATGACAAAGATAGATGTTCTCTTAGGACTGCAGTGGGGGGACGAAGGCAAGGGTAAGATTGTCGATGTGCTGACTCCGAACTATGACGTGGTGGCTCGTTTTCAGGGTGGCCCCAATGCCGGTCACACCCTCGAGTTCAACGGCATGAAACATGTGCTCCATATCATCCCCAGCGGTATTTTTCATAAAGACAAAATTAACCTCATTGGCAATGGTGTGCTTATCGAGCCCCGCATTTTCCGTCAGGAGATAGAAGGTATTGCTGAAAAGGGTGTCGATGCCACGAAAAATCTTTTTATCAGTAAGAAGGCGCATCTTATCCTGCCTTCTCACCGCATGATGGATGCTGCTAACGAGCAGGCCAAAGGGAACTCAAAAATTGGCTCCACCCTCAAGGGTATCGGACCTGCCTATACCGACAAGATTGCCCGTACAGGACTTCGTGTGGGTGACATCATGACCGAGGACTTTATCGAGCGCTACGGCCAACTTAAGCGTCAACACCTGATGATGGCGCATGCTATGGGCTTCGATGTCGACTCTTTCCGCATCGATAACATGCCTCTCAGCGAATACGAGAAGGTGTGGATGGAGAGCCTCGCCACGCTGAAGAAGTTCCGCTTTGTCAATAGCGAATACTTTATCAACCAGTGCCTCCGTGAGGACAAGAAAGTCCTTGCCGAGGGCGCACAGGCTATGATGCTCGACATCGATTTCGGTACCTATCCATTCGTTACCTCCAGCAACACCATCACCGCAGGTGTCTGCACCGGTCTTGGTGTGGCTCCGTGCACTATCGGCAAGGTGATGGGCATCACCAAAGCCTATTGCACACGTGTCGGGGCTGGTCCTTTCCCCACGCAGCTCGACGACGAAATCGGTCGTAAACTCTGTGAGCAGGGTCATGAATATGGTGCCACCACCGGGCGTCCGCGTCGTTGCGGTTGGATTGACCTTCCGGCGCTGCGCTATGCCTGCATGATTAACGGTGTCACCGAACTCTACGTCACCAAGCCCGACGTGATGAATGACTTCGAGACGGTCAATATGTGTACCCACTATGATATAGAGGGTAAACGCACCGACGAGATTCCTTTCGAGTACAACACCGCCCATATCGCTCCCGTCCTTACCCCCTTTGAGGGATGGAAGCAGAGTCTTGAAGGTATCAGCCGTTATGAGGAACTCCCCGAACGTCTCCGTATCTTCCTCGCTGCCATCGAAGAGCAGACGGGTGTCAATATTGCTGCGGTCAGCATCAGTCCCGACCGCAAAGACGTGCTGTTCAAATAGACGCTGGTTAAGAAGAATTGCAAGAAAAATGCATGTACGGGTACTAAACACTCAGACAAAAATACAATACAAGCAATCAAACAATTTCACAATATGAAAAAGATAGTTTTTGCCTTTGCGCTGATCCTGCCTTTGATGGCTGGCGCTCAGACCAAAATCAAAGAAACCGCTGTGCCTCGCTCGGTGTTGCTCACTCTTGAGAAGATCTATGACTCCTACAAGGTGAGGACTTGGTATCAGGCTCCCGGACAGTACATCGCCGAGATTCTCATCGATGGTCAGGAGGGTCGCAGTTACTTCACCGCCGGTGGTGACTGGCAGTATTCCGCTTTCCCTGTCAAGTTCGAGGAATGCCCCACGATGCTCACCAGTTATTTCAACAATAATTATCCCGGCTATAAGGTGAAGACCCTCGACTATATCGAAGAGATGAGCGGCGACAATTACTACCGCATGATCATCACCAAGCAGGGTATCTCCGATAAGGATTTCGAAATGGTGTTCGACACTCGTGGAAAACTTATGAAAAGCAACGCTCCCGACCCTGCTGCCGTTAAACGTGACTACTACACCCACAATAATCCTGATGCTACCGATGACGAGATTACCAAGGCTACCAAAACCGAGAGCAGCCGTCATCGCGACCGTCCCGCCCCCAAGGTCGATGAGCCCCAGGTGGAGCAGTTCCAGCCCCCTCAGGCCGCTGTCGACTACTTCAAAAAGAACCTTGAGAAACGTCTCAAATCCGGCCCCGAATGGATTAACCGTAACGGTCAGTACGCTGTGGCCTACTACACCGACAAACAGAAGGTTGAGATGGATGCTGTCTTTGACATCAACAGTGGTGCTCCCATCATGACTGGCAAGGTGCTCCTCAAAGAGCGTTATAACAACAGCATCATGAAATATTTGGCCGAGAAATTCAACGGCGAGAAATACAAGATTGAGAAGATGGTCGTCTACGAGTACAACTCCAAGTATCGCGGTGCCGACGGCAAAAAGCCCAAACCTTACACCTATGTTGTTATCAGCCAGAAGGTCGATGGGAAAAAGAAGTTCACCCGCATGGAGTTCGACAGCAAGGGCACCTTCCTCAACCTCCTCGCCCAGCCCCTCGACGAGAAAGACGTGCAGTAGCAGAACTAAGAAGTAAGAACTAAGAACTAAGATGTAAGTTGCTAGATAGTAGTTATTTGCAAGAATAATTCGATAAAAGAGACGGTCGTTTCGGCCGTCTCTTTCTTGTTTCCGTATAACTTACTTAATTGGGCCAACATTAGTGTAGGACACTATATAGTAGCTCTTTTGCACATCTGATACACATTTGTTGTTCGTCTGTTGTTCGATTAAAAAACGAACAACAAACGAACAACAGACGAACAACAAATGAATATATAAGCAAGTTAACATTATCCAAACAGAGGGGCGGAATGAAAATCATTTGGCTATTTGGGTATTATTTGTATCTTTGCAAGTCGAAAATGATTGTCAAGATGAGATATAGGATACTGATTATATGTGCTTTGATGGCTTTTGTGGGGTGTACGGGAAGTCCGAAAACCGACCAACGGCCGGAGTGGCTGATGCAGGCGGACGAGGACTACAAGCTGGCACAGGATTATGATGGGCAGTGGCAGGTGCGGCTGGCGGAGATGTACTATCGCAAGGCTTACGAGGCGTTGAAGAAGGCCAACGAGGATGGTTTGTTTCCTCCGGCCGATGACCAATCGTATTCTTGGTTTCTCTATGGCGACGCAGGCTATCGCTATGCCGTGATGCTCTATCGGCGGGGCGACACCGAGGGGACGATAGCGCTATTGAGCGACATCCTGACCTACGACATCCGCGATGTTGAACAATCGTCGATATTCCAACTTATGGGAGAATGTCAACTACTTCTCAATCAACATGATGCGGCGCGCGAGAGCTATGCCAAAGCCTTCGAGGCGAGGAGCCGCTGGCACCAAGACGGCAAGGACGACTGCCCCATCAATATGATGGTGACCTGTTTCGCTATCTATAATTCCTTCATGGAGTTCGGTGAATACGAAGAGGCCGCGCAGTGGCTGGAACGAATGGAGAAGGAGCTCTCGGTTTATGAACAAAGGTCTGATGCCTCGTCCAGAATCATTGAGGAGTACAGGGGATATGTGGCTATGAACCGTGCACGGCTGCTGCTGGCTACGGGTCACGCCCACGAAGCCAACGCTGTTTATGATGCTATCCCCGCCAGCCGCATCTTCACCCCCTTGGGCATCACTTGGGCGGCCATCTGGCTGTCGGATGCCGGACGCTATGGAGAGTCGGCCGACATGTATGCCCGTCTCGACACCACCTACGCCAGTGCCAGCAATGTCACGATGACCTTCGACAAGATAAGCGAGTGTCTGGCACCGCGTTACATGGCAGACATGAAGGCGGGACGCACTCAAGAGGCTCTGGCTATCGGAGCCGACATGGCTGCGGCCATCGATTCGGCTCTCGCCTGGCAGAAACGAAACGATGCCGCCGAACTGTCGGTCATCTACCAAACCCACGAGAAGGAACTGGCGTTGGAAGAGTCGAGGACGAAATCCACTATCTATCTGATAATTGCCATCGGAGCCTTGTTGCTTCTTCTGCTGGTGGGCTATATTTTATGGCGTGTGCGCCGCTACAACCGCCTGTTGACCGAAAAGAACCATGTACTCTATGAGCAGATACGGCAACGCGAGCAAGCCGAAGTCGAGGAACACGAGCGGCAGCAGGCGCAACCCACCGAGACCCTCAGCCAGAACCAACTGCTTTACCGCCGTCTCTGCGAGCTGATGGAGGATTCCACCGTATATACCGATGCCGAGTGCAACCATGAGACCTTGGCGCAGCTGCTGGGCACCAACCGCACGTACCTCTACGATGCCCTGCGCGAGTGTGCCGACACGACACCGGCCGACTTCATCAACCGCTACCGCATACGTCATGCCGCCCTGCTGCTTGCCACCACGGACGACCCTGTGGCCCTCGTTGCCGAGCTGTGCGGAATCACCAACAGAAGCACTTTTGCTCGCCTTTTCCGCGACCATTATTCCATGTCACCCACCGAATACCGTCACGCTGCGAAGGGAAAATAGATATTGTAAGTAACTGATACTTTGTGTTTTGAAAATATGACACAAAGTTTTGAAGCCATGGGAAACGCCTTTCGGAGTTTCCCTTTATTTTTGCATCCGATTTAAAAAGGAAAAAAATGAATAGCATTACTTTCATCCTAACAGTGGCATTGGCTGCCGCCTTCGTCCTTCTGGTCGTGGGTTTGGTGGCAGTTATTATATATTATAGGTATAGGCTGAAGGAGAGCCACCGCACCCTCGCCCGATTCATCAAGGAGGATGTGCTGTTGCAAGGAATGAGAAATTAGAAATTAGGAATTAGAAACAATAAAACAATATCACAATGAAGAAAGTAACCTTAATGCTCGCCCTTGCGGCGACCCTCTTCGCCGCCTGCGGCAAAGACGACGACCACAACACTCCCGCAGAACCCGCACAGCAAGTGCCCGCCACCGTGTCGATGACGTACCACCTCGACGCCACCGATGACATGCTGCAATACCTCGACTACACTGTTATCTATATCGACGGCACCGGCGAGCACGAGGAGGCCGTCACTTCCAACCGCTGGGAGAAGACTTTTGCCGCCTCCCTCCCCGCCACTTTCACCATCAAGAGACGCCTCCGCGTGAAAGATGGCATGCACGACGCCCTTGTCGCCGCCGACACTGTCCACATGACCGATGGCTACGGTTACGCCTACCAGATTTTCGACTCTACCGCCACCCCCATCCCCGGCATGAACGACAGCTGGGGCAGAGCCCCGCTCTCCGGCGCCAGTGGTGCCCGCATCGCCGAGCACTGTGAAGCTGGCAGACTCGACAAAACCTACACCCTTTCCTTTGATATTAACGGCCATTTCACACAAATGTAAAAAAGCATGAAGAGAGTTTTTACCTTTATTATAATGTTGCTGGCCGTCGTTTCGATGGCTACGGCACAGAAGAGTTTCATGTCGGGCAACAGCGCCCTGCTGCTGGCCGACCTCCAGACGGGCCGCCTCGACGAGAAACAGGTGGCCGAGCAGTACGGCCTTGTGTATGTCAACGGCGGAGCAAATGTCACCGCTTTCGCTGAACTCAGTGGCGACGAGAAAGCCCTCGCCGATTATGGCGTGCATGTGCAGTCGCGCGTCGGCGGTATGCTGACCGTCTGCATCCCGCTGAACAACTATGTGGCCTTCGCCCAGTCGGGCCTCTGCTCGTGGCTCGACGTGGGGAGCAAGCCTCAACAGAAACTCGAGAACGCCCGTGCCGAGCTGGGCATCGATGCCATCTATGGTGGTGTAGACCTGCCTCACGGCTATGATGGCACCGGCGTGGTGGTGGGCATCATCGACGGTGGTTTCCAGTACAGCCACCCCGCCTTCTACGACTCGACGGGTACCACCCTGCGCATCAAGCGCGCCTGGATACAGGGCGACACCATCGGCACAGCCCCGGCGGGCTACAGCTACGGTCGTGAGCTCGCCACCGAGAGCGAGATACTTGCGGCACAGACCGACAACCCCAACGGCTTCCACGGCACCCACGTCGCAGGCATCGCTGCCGGCTGCGGCGGTCCCGACAGCATCGGCCGCCGTTATCGTGGTATGGCTCCCAATGCCGACATTGTGATGGTGAGTATGGCCTCTCTTCCAGGCATCTACGACGGCATCGCCTATATTCGCGCCTATGCCGCCTCGGTGGGCAAGCCTTGCGTAATCAACATGAGTCTTGGAACACATGAGGGTCCCCACGACGGCACCTCGTCGCTCGACCGCATGATGGACGGCCTCCATGCGCAGTACCCCGAAGGCTTCCTCGTGGTGGGCTCCGCCGGCAACGAGGGCAGCAACAAACTGCACCTCTACAAGTCCTTCACCGCCGAAGACACAACGGCATGCTCTTTCGTTAACTACAATGCCGGTAGGGTAGAGGCCACTATCGACCTCTGGAGTACCGTCAACAGCCCCTTCGCGGTCAGCGTGGGCGTCATCGACACCGCCTCGGGTGACACCCTGGGCCGCACTCCGTGGTACAACTCCAGTGCGACGGGGGTCTATGACGATTCAATATATCTGGATAAGACCTATTGCGAGTTTGCCTGCAACGGCACCAATCCCTTCAACAACCGACAGAACATCACCCTAACACTCACAAACCGGCCCATCGCCACCGACACCTACCGCGTCGTCCTCTTCCTCAAGAGCACCACACAGGCCAATGTCCACGTCTGGAGCGACCGAGTCACCTTCGTCAGCGACGGCCTGCCGGGTGTGACGGATGGCAACACCGACTGCACCGTGGGCGAGATTGGCGGCACCGCCAACTCCATCATCACCGTCGGCGCCTACACCACCGCCACCTCGTGGCCATACGTTGGTGGGGGCAATCTCAGCATGGGCATCGAGGAGCAGGGCAACCTGACCTACTTCTCCTCCCACGGTCCCACCCTCGACCTCCGCACCAAGCCCGATGTCTGTGCCCCCGGCCAGCACATCGTCTCCTCCATCAACCGCTACTGCGACAGTTATGTACACTCCCTCTACTGCTCCGACTATACCCTCTTCAACGGCGACACCGCCTTCTATGGTGCCGCCCAGGGTACCTCGATGGCATCGCCTGCCACAGCCGGAATCATGGCCCTCTGGCTGCAGCAGAACCCGCAGCTGCGCTACGACTCCGCCCTCGCTCTCATCCACCACACCGGCCGCACCGACAGCCTCACCGGCACCCTTCCTGCCAGCGGCAGCAACCTCTGGGGCTGGGGCAAAATCAATCCCCTAGCGGGCCTGACTTCCGACCCGACTGACGTCGACAGCAATGCGCTCACCAACCTCGTCATCTTCCTGCGTTTCGCCGACGACGAGGAGATTGACCACCCCTTCGCTGACATCGACTCGATGTTCAACGGCCGCACGCCTGGCTACCTGAGCGTCTACAACTTCTTCGATGCCCTCTCCTACGGCAACATCCACTACAACACTGTCTACCCCAACAATATCCTTAACGGCACGATAATATCCTATCAGGACCCGATGCCGCGCTGCTATTTCGAGCCCTACGACAGCGTGGAGAACCCCATCGGCTTTCAGCCCTGGGAGCAGCCGTTCATGGGCGTCTCGATGCGCGAAGCCGAGTTGCTGGGACGTGCTGTCCGCTATGTCGATTCGCTGCATCTGGTCAATTCCTCGGTGGTGCTCGACGGCGACGGTGACGGCGATATCGACAACATCAGCTTCATCGTCAAAGGTGGCACCGGTGGCTGGGCTTCCATCCTCTGGCCGCACATGGAGTATTTCCCCCACGACTCGCTCGGCTATACCGTCACCCTCAACGGCGTGCGGCCCAATACTTTCAACTTCGAGTTTGAGGGTGCTGGCGAAGTATATTTCAACACCCTTGTGTTCCGCCACGAGATGGGACACTCGCTCAACATGCCCGACCTGTACCATTACATCAATTATATGGATCTCTCGCAGGCCGGCAACTGGGATATGATGGAAGGCTCCTATGTGAACAACCAGACGGCGGCCATCTACAAGAACAAGGTTCTCCATGTGGCTGACGACCCGATAGAGATTACCGTCGACGGCGACTACACGCTGCAAAGCGCGGGTTCCAGCCCCTCGCAGAACTGCTACTACATCCGCTCCGCCATCGACCCCACGCAGTGGTTTGTCTTCGAGTACCGTCGTCAGGCCGATCTCTTTGAGGATGGCCTCCCCGGCACCGGTCTCATCGTGGCCCGGTGGAACGACACTGTGCCGGCGGGCTACGACGGCATGTTCGCCAATGCCTTCTTCGACTTCCACACCCGGGCAAACCAATACTGGATCTTCCGTCCGGGCAGCGCCATCGACACGGTGCAAGGTGACATCTGGCACGCTCATTTCTGCCAAGCAGAGGGCCGCACCTCGTTCGGTCCGACGACCGACCCGCACCCTTACCTCACCGACGGCACGCCGGAAACCTCCTTCGAAATAACCAACATCCAAGAGAACGGCACCGAGCTCACCTTCCACGTCCACTTCCTCGGCACCGAGGGCATCGACGACTTAGAGGTTATGGGTTATAGGTTATGGGTTATGGACGGCCGCATCGTGGTTGACGGTACATCCGATGAGGTGCAGGTCTATGACATGGTCGGCCGCCTCACTCAGACATTCAAGCAATCAAGCAATCAAGCAATCCCCAACGGCGTCTACCTTGTGAAAGTCGGCGACCGTCCGGCGCGGAAAGTGGTGGTGGTAAAATGATGCCAAAAACGATGCCTCGTTTTTGGTGCAGATAAAAGCGAGGCATCGTTTCGGAAGACAAATAAGATTTTAGCAAAACGCTGAAAAACAGTAATAAATAAACAAGCATACTGAAATGAAAAGAGCAATACTCACATTGGCCGTCCTTGCGATGGCGACCCTCGGCCTCAGGGCTCAGGATTCCGTTTTCAGCTACACCCATCAGGGTACGACGCTGTATTATATCGTCGACAGCACCGGCGATGCCGCCGTGGTGGCACCGCTGTACCCCAACCTGCATTACAACGCTGACAGTACCGTTGTCGAGACGTGGTGGGGCTACAGCAAGCCACAGGGTGCCGTTGTGGTTCCCGACTCGGTGCCTTTCCTCGGCACCAACCACGCCGTGACCAAGGTGGGCAACAACGCCTTCCGGCGCTGCGATTCTGTGACGGCCATCACCCTGCCTGCCAGCGTCGCCACCCTCGACCGTAACTGCTTCCGTCAATGCTTTAGACTGGCCTCTATCAACATCCCGCAAGGCGTCACCTTGATAGGTTATTCTGCTTTCTCTGACTGCATCGGCCTGACTTCCGTCACCATTCCCTCCAGCGTCACCGCCATCGGCGAATGGGCTTTCAGCAGGTGCTATAGCCTCACCTCCGTCGCCATCCCCGAAGGCGTCACCGAAATTCCTTCTTACTGCTTCTATTACGACAGCCTGCTCACTGTGGTCAACCTCCCCTCGAGCCTGACCACCATCGGCAAACGTTCTTTCAACAGATGCACCAGTCTCCAATCGATAAACCTCCCCAATGGTCTTACCATTATAGACGACAACGCTTTCGACTACTGCTCCAGTCTTCATTCGATAACCCTTCCCGCTAGCCTGGACTCCATTGGCATCGCCGCTTTCGGTTGGTGCGAGTCGCTTGAGCAGATAACCATCCCCGGCGGCGTGAGCACCATCGGCGAGTGGGCCTTCAACAACTGCCACAGCCTCCAGAGCGTTACCCTCGGCGAGGGCGTGGAGACGATAGGCCAGTGCGCCTTCCGCGAATGCGGCAGCCTCACCAACATCAACTACCCCTCGACGTTGCGGGTGATTGGGGGCTACGCCTTCCAGTACGACACGCTCCTCGCCACCCCGCTCAACCTCCCCGATGGCTTCCGGACGATAGGCATTGTGGCCTTTGGCGACTGCAACAGCATCCTCTCCATCAGCCTGCCGGGGACCATGGATTCGATTTCGCCGCAGGTGTTCTGGGGCTGCAAGGGTCTGCAAACCGTCACCCTCGGCGAGGGCATCAGGAAGATAGGTGCCAACGCATTTTTCAAATGCCCCAGCTTGACGAGCATCAATTTTCCCTCCTCGCTGAGAGTCATCGAGGGGGCGGCATTCACCGACGACAGCTCTCTAGCCGTCCCGATCAACCTTCCCGAGGGATTCCTCTCGCTGGGCACCAATGCCTTCCGCAGCTGTGTCAGCATCCCCTCCGTCAGCCTGCCGGGGACTGTGGATTCGATTCCCCAAGCCGTGTTCCTCGGCTGCACGGGTCTTCAAACTGCCACCCTCGGCGAGGGCATCAGAATAATCGATAATTACGCATTCTACGGTTGCGACCATCTGCGCCATGTCGATTTTCCCTCCACGCTTGAAGAGGTGGGTAAAATGGTCTTTGCTTGGTGTGCCGCGCTCGACAGCCTCTTCTTCCCTCCGAGCACGCACCAGTTGGGCTATGCTGCCATCGCCGTATGCGAGAATTTGAAGGCGGTGCAGTTGCCCGAGGGCTTGGAGGTGATGGATTCCCTGCTGCTTTACGGAACGGGCATCGAGACTCTCATTGTGCCGCCGCACGTCTCCCGCATCGAGTATGCGGCCCTCGTCAGATGCCAACATCTCCATAAGGTCGAGCTGCCCGCCGCCGTCACCTATCTCGGCGACAGCCTCTTCTTTGGCGGCACACCTCTCGACACGCTGATCCTCGGCTGCACAGTGCCTCCTACTTTGGGCAGCGGCGTCTTCAAGCATTACAACACCCTCCTCATCGTCCCCTGCGGCGCCGCCGAAACTTACCGCCAACACCCCGTTTGGGGGCGCTTCGCCAATATCGAAGAGAACTGCAATGCCATCGACGATGCTGACGCTTCGGCCGTCAACATCTATGCCGCCAACGGCCGCATCATAGTCGAAGGTGCTGACGATGAAACGGTAAGCGTCTACGACCTCTCTGGCCGCAGCGTCCTTAACAACGACCTTCCCTCCGGCGTTTACCTCGTCAAGGTCGGCGACCGTCCGGCACGGAAAGTAGTGGTGGTGAATCATCGGTAACTGGTGACCAGTGACTGGTGACTTGCAATTGTTTTGTACTTTTTTCGCGCCTGCGGCTGTCTAGAAAAACATTTTTCCCCGTTTCAGAAAAAAGCTGTATCTTTGCAATCCGAAAACAATGTTGATTGTTGTGTAATTATTAACTTATTAACTCATTTATAAATGAATAAACGTATTATTATTCTCTTTGCCCTCCTCCTGAGTATGACGACCGAAGTGGTCAATGCCCAGTGGGCAGTGGGCATCAAGGGCGGTGTGAACACCACCTCCGTCGACCGTTCCAACGCGGGACGTATCGATGAAAGCTATTCCTCTCTCCGAGGCATCGATTTGGGCATCCAAGCCCACTACTCTTTCAACGACTGGCTGGCCATTCGTGTCGATTTGGAATATATGACCCGCTCCCATCGCATGGATCGCAACCTCAACATTGTTGATACCCTTTTCATGGAGTACACCAACAGTTACCTCATGCTTCCCGTGATGGCCGACTTCTCGTTTGGCGGGAAGAAGCTGCGCGGTCATCTGCTTTGCGGTGGCTTCGCCGGCTACTGGCTGACGGCTCACCGCAATGGAGTTACTTTTAGCGTGACGGGCTTATATGATACCGACGAAGACCTTGAGTTCAACGACGAGACACAACGCCTCACGGCAGGCCTGGCAGGTGGCGTGAGCCTCACCTACGACATCAACAATTGGCTGGGTATCAACCTTGACGCCCTCTACTATTACGACCTCATCAGCTACCGCAAAGGGTATGAACACCTCAACGACCCCCGCTATCTCAGCACTTTAACTATAGACTTGGGTGTTTACTATAAATTCTAAAATCGAAATGTCATGAAAAGAAATATCATTATTTTGACGCTTGTCGCCTTGTTTTTCACCGGCTGCCGCAAGGAGGCCGACTATTATCCCTATATCGGGGAGAATGGCACTTTGGCCTACAACACCTATGCCTCGCAGTTCGACTACCTCTGGAAGTGCATCAGCATGGGTTATGTGTTCTGGGATATCGAAAAAACCGACTGGGACGCTGTCTACGATGAGCTTATGCCCCAGTTCGAAGCCTTGGATGCTAAGTACAAGGCCGGCGGCGACGTGACCGTCGACGACTTGGAGACACTCTATAACCGTGCTTTGGGCGGCATGGTCGACCACCACATGACCGTCGTGATAAGGAATATCCACCCCTCTCCCAACGACACCAAGCCATATGCTGCCTTCCGGCCCGGACAAGCCGAAGTGGCAACGAGGGATTACTATTTCGAATCGGTTTACAATGAAAAGGTATCGATGCGCGCTTTCCTCGACGGTATCGACGGGCAGTATAGCCTCGCCGCACATCAGACGGCCACCGTCCTCTCGCCGGCACTGGGGGACAGCGTGACCTATCATTACTGTCTGATCAACCTCCCTGACGGACGCCAGATACCCTATCTGTGGCAGTCGGGAGCATCGCTCAGCAGCATCCTGCCCACTTTGGGCAGCACTGCGGATGCCGCTGCCGCCGCCGCTGTCGTCGACAGTTGGTTCACTGCCGTCACCACCCTCCCGCGTACGAAGCTGGCTGGAATCATCCTCGACAACAGGTCCAACAGCGGCGGCGAAACGAACGATATCAATCTCATTATCGGCTCATTCCTCAACGAAATAGCCGTCTGGGGAGAGAACCGTACCAAAGAAGGCCCGGGACGTTTTGAGCACACCGCCTGGATTCCCACTTACGTTTTCCCCGCAAAAAGTCGTTACCATCGCGACCTCACCGCCGAGAATATCCCTTATGTCGTCCTCTGCGACATCAACTCCATCAGCATGGGCGAAATAGAACCCTCCGTTATCAAGACGTTGCTGCCCACAAGCTATATCATCGGTGAGCGTACCTGCGGCGCCACAGGGTCGCTCTTGCCCGCCAATAATATTGACCTCACCTATGGTGGCCCCTTTGGAGACCTCCAAAAGATGAATCACTACGTCTATACCTCTACCATGGAGTGTAAGATTGGCGGTATAAACCGTGAGGGTACCGGTCTGGTCCCCGACAAGGTTGTCAACCGCAAAGACTATGGCGGGAACTTCAAACCCCAGCTTGACGAGGCTATACAATACATACAAAGTTATTAATCAAAAATAACGGATACGCTAAAACAACACGGGACCGCTACACACGTGGCGGCCCCGTGTTTTAGTGTATCACCCACTACACACTTTTTCCACTTTTCAATTCAGAAAGCACGTCGATGGCGGCGGTGATGGACTGGACGTTCTCGACGGAGAGGGTGAGCCGGTCGGGGGTCTCCTTGAGTCGCGCGGTGCGAGGGTGCGCCTGGGCGAACTGGATGACCTTTGAAAAATTGCCGCTCTGATAGAAGGGACTCTGGGGATTGGAGACGAGGTGCAGCACCATGCGGTCTTGCTTGAGGACTATCTTCTCGATGCCGAACTCCTTGGCCATGCGGCGCAGGGTGATGGTGCGGATGAGCTCGAGGGCGCAGGGCGGCACGGGGCCGAAACGGTCCTCCAGATGCTCGCGGTAGGTGTCGAGCTCCTCTTCGGTGGTGAGTTCGTTTAATTCCTTATATAATAGCAGACGCTCGGAGACGGAGGTGACGTAGTCGTCGGGCAGCAGCACCTCGAGGTCGGTCTCGATGGTGCACTCCTTCACGTACTCCTTGTTCTCCTCGGCCTCGGTGGCGAAGAGGTCGGCGAAGTCGCTCTCTTTCAGCTCTTCGATGGCCTCGTTGAGAATCTTGTGGTACATATCGTAGCCTATCTCGGAGATAAAACCTGACTGTTCGGCACCAAGGATATTGCCGGCACCGCGGATGTCGAGGTCGCGCATGGCGATATTGAATCCTGAACCGATGGTGGAGAATTCCTCGATGGCTTTGAGGCGCCGCTGGGCGTCGGGGGTGAGGGTGAGGTAGGAGGGGATGAGGAGATAGCAGAAGGCCTTGCGGTTCGAACGCCCTACACGGCCGCGCATCTGGTGCAGGTCGGAGAGGCCGAACTGCTGCGCGTTGTTGATAATCATGGTGTTGGCGTTCGGTATGTCGAGGCCGTTCTCCACGATGGAGGTGGCCACAAGCACATCGATATCGCCCTCGAGGAAGCGCATCAGCGTTTCTTCGGCATCCTTGCCCTCCATGCGGCCGTGAGCCATTGCTACGCGGGCGTCGGGCACGAGGCGCTGCACCAGGCCCGCCATCTCGGGCAGGTTCTCCACGCGGTTGGAGATGAAGAAGGTTTGTCCGCCGCGGTCCATCTCGTACATGATGGCGTCTCGGATAAGCTCCTCGTTGAAGTCGGAGAGTTCGGTCTCGATGGGTTGGCGGTTGGGCGGCGGGGTCTGAATGACGCTGAGGTCGCGGGCGCCCATGAGGGAGAACTGCAGGGTGCGCGGGATGGGTGTGGCGGTGAGCGTGAGGCAGTCGACGTTGGCTTTCAGCTGCTTGAGCTTCTCCTTGGCGCTGACGCCGAATTTCTGCTCCTCGTCGATGATGAGGAGTCCGAGGTCTTTGAACTTCAACTGTTTGTTGGTGATGGCGTGGGTGCCGATGAGGATGTCAATCTTGCCCTCCTCGGTGTCTTTGTATATCTGGTTCTTCTCCTTGGTGGTGCGGAAGCGGTTGAGGTAGTCGACGCGCACGGGCATGCCTTTGAGGCGTTCGCGGAAGGTGTTGTAGTGTTGGAAGGCGAGGATTGTGTTGGGCACGAGGACGGCCACCTGCTTGTCGTCGCAGCAGGCCTTGAAGGCGGCGCGTATGGCCACCTCGGTCTTGCCGAATCCCACATCGCCGCAGACGAGGCGGTCCATAGGGGCGCGCCCTTCCATATCGTGCTTCACCGCCACTGTGGCTTTCAGCTGGTCGGGGGTGTCCTCGTAGAGGAACGAGGCCTCGAGTTGCTCCTGCATCGAGCAGTCTTCGCTGAAAGCGAATCCCTGCGAGGCTTTGCGTTTGGCGTAGAGGGCAATGAGGTCTTTGGCGATATCTTTGACCTGTCGTTTCGTTTTGGCTTTCAGTACCTGCCAGGTGTTGCTACCCAAACGGTTGAGGGTGGGAGCTTCGCCCTCACGCCCTACGTAGCGGCTGATTTTATGTAGGCCGTGGATGGAGATATAAAGCACGTCGCCACCCTTGTAAATCAGGCGGATAAGCTCTTGGCTCTTGCCGTTGTTGGTCACCTTCTCGAGACCAGAGAAACGGCCCACGCCGTAGTCGATATGGGTGACGAAGTCGCCAGGCTTCAGCTCGAAAAGTTCTTTCAGTGTCAGCGCCTCGTGGGTGGAGCGGAGGTCCTTGACGGTGTATTTGTGGTAGCGGTCGAAAATCTCGTGGTCGGTATAGCAGAGCACCTTTGCGTCGTGGTCGATGAAACCGTGGCTTAAGTTGAAGGTTGAAAGTTGAATTGAGTTCGACGACCTTGTGGAGTCAAAGTTGAAAGTTGGCGAGTTTTCGGACTCTTCGAATATCTTTTTCAGTCGTTTCTCCTGCGAGTCGTTGCTGACGGTGATGAGGAGATGGTAGCCGCGTTCGGCATAGTCGGCGAGATTGGCGGTGAGGAGGTCGAACTGCTTGTTGAAGGCCGGCTGTGGCTCACTATGGTGCTCGATACGTTCGGCTTGGGAGAAATAGTGACTGTTACCGTATTCCACAATCTTGCAATCGAGCAGTTTGTGGAGGAACTCGTTGGCGGAGCAGCTCATCTCCTCGGGCTTCGGAAGGTCGCCTGCTACTGGATGCTCCTTGTCGGCCAAGCGGTCGGAGTAGGCCTTGCGGGTGTCGGCCAGCAGCTTCTCCATCTGCTCGGCCGTCATCATCAGGCTTTGCGTCCAGACGATGTCGTCGCTCCCGAAATACTCCATCAGCGACACTCTGGATTCTATTGACCTTTCACTCTCTCCCTCATCGCCCCTTTTCACTCCTTGAAAATCCGGCACGATATCAATCCTTTCCATCTGCTTCACGCTCAGCTGGCTCACGGTGTCGTAGGTACGTAGTGAGTCGACTTCGTCGTCGAAGAACTCGATGCGGAAGGGGAGGTCGGAGGCGAAGGAGTAGACATCCACGATACCGCCGCGCACGGCATATTGACCAGGTTCCACGACGAAATCTTCGCGTTCGAAGCCCATCTCCTGCAGGCGTTCCACTGCCTCCCACATATCGAGTTTCTGGCCGCGGGCGATACGCAGGGTGTTGGCGCGGAAGGTGTTCGACGAGACTACTTTCTCGTTCAGTGCGTCGGCATAGGAGACCACGATGAGGGGCTCCGAGCCGCTGAGAGTTTTCACCACCTCGTTGCGCATCAGTATGTTTGCATTCTCCGTCTGGTCGGGGTCGTAGTGGTAGGCCTTACGGTAGCTCGTAGGAAACAGCATCACCCTACTTCCCTCCTTATCTCCTGTCAATAAGGCTTCCAGGTCGTTCTGCAGATAGTAGGCCTCCTCCTTGCTTGGAGCGATGATGAGTTGGCTGACGGTAGGCATCCGTTGCGCCAGTGCCGCGATGGCCACCGCTGGTAGCGACCCCGTCATACCATCGACATGCAGCCGTGCTTTCGAAGAAGAAAGGTGGTTTGTGATATTTTTGATAAAAAGGCTATCTTTGTATAGATCAGTGAGTATCATAGAAAGTTGGCATTGGAACGACGTTGCAAATATACGAAAAATAAGTTGACTCAATATAATATTTCTTGCGTACACGCGTTATAGAAAAATTAATAGATAAGAGATAATAGATAATAGTTGAAATTACATGAAGACATCGATTCTTTGGGCTGATGATGAGATTGAACTGTTGAAGCCTCATATTCTGTTTCTTGAAGAGAAGGGCTGCGAGGTGCTGCCGGTACAGTCGGGACGCGACGCGCTGGATGTGCTGGAAGAGCAGCAACCGGACATTGTGTTTTTAGACGAGCAGATGCCTGGCCTCAGCGGCATCGACACGCTGGGTCGCATCAAGGAGCGTTGGCCGCAACTGCCGGTGGTGATGATTACCAAGAGCGAAGAGGAGGGAGTGATGGAGGATGCTCTGGGTGGAAAAATCAGCGACTATCTCATCAAGCCCGTGAATCCGAACCAGATATGGCTCACGGTGAAGAAGCACACGGAGTTGAAGCGTCTGCAGAGCGAGCACTCAACAATGAACTACCAGCAGCAGTTCCGCGAGATAGGCATGCAGCTGCAGGGATTGATGGATGCCAACGAGTGGATGGAGGTGTACAAACGCCTGGTGTACTGGGAACTGGAGCTCTCGAAGACCGAGGACGAGAATATCCACGATATCTTCCTTTCGCAGAAGAAGGAGGCCAACCAGCAGTTCTGCCGTTTCTACGAGCGCAACTATGTCGACTGGCTGAGTGGCAGCACCGAGAAGCCGCTGCTGTCGCCCACGGTGCTCAATGAGAGGATGTTCCCGCTGCTGAAGGAGGACAAACCGACGTTCCTCATCGTGATAGACAACTTCCGCTACGACCAGTGGAAGTTCATCCAGCCGTTGGTGGAGCAGTACCTGCGCACGGAGCGCGACGACCTCTACTACACCATCGTACCGACGACGACGCAGTTTGCCCGCAACGCGATGTTTGCCGGATTGATGCCGAGCGAGATTGAACGAAAATACCCGCAGTACTGGGTGAACGAAGACGAGGAGGGCTGGAAAAACCAGTACGAAGACGAGCTGCTGGAGGAGAACCTGCGCCGCCATGGATTGAATATCAGGCATTCGTACAACAAGGTGCTCAACGCACAGTATGGCCACAAGCTGGTAGAGCGCGTGCCTGAGTTGCTGCGGAACAGGCTGAATGTGATTATCTACAACTTCATCGATATGCTCTCGCATGCCCGTACAGACAGCGACATCGTGCGCGAGCTGGCGGTGGACGAGAAGGCCTACCGCAGCCTCACGCTGTCGTGGATGGAGCATTCTCCGCTGTTGGAAATCCTGAAGGCGGTGAGCGACAAGGATGTGAATGTTATCATCACCACCGACCACGGAAGCGTGCGTATCGACCATCCCGTTAAGGTGAAGGGCGACAAGGGCATCAGCGTGAACCTGCGCTACAAGCAGGGCCGTCTGCTCGACTATAACCCCAAGGAGGTCTTCGAGGTGAAGGATCCGGCGAAGATATTCCTGCCGCGCCGCCATGTGACGAGTCCCTATATCTTCTGCATGGACAGCGACTTCTTCGCCTACCCGAACAACTACAACGAGTATGTGCGTTACTACAACGGCACCTTCCAGCACGGAGGCGTGTCGATGGAAGAGGTGCTGGTGCCGTTTGTGAAATTGGGGAGGAGATAAAGGGTAATGGTTAACGTCTAACGGTTAAAGTTTAAAGATTAGAGATTTATTGAATAGATAAAGATTATGAAGAAATTATTACTGACGGTTGCTGCCATGATGGCGCTGGGTAGCGTCTGGGGGCAGAAAGAAGGACTGACATTGGTCGGTGAGGAGAGCAAGAAAGTGGAGGCCGACATGATGATAAATGCCCACTACCTGGGTTCGCTCGAAGGGCTGGATATCTGGTTGACGCGAAGCGCCGACGGCGTGAAGGGCCTCGCGAACAAACGCGACTGGCATGTGGTGAAGTTCGGCGATGTGTTGGTTCCGATGGAATGTGCAGATCTGCCCGAGACCCAGAATTGCAAGGTGCTGGGAGCCTTGGGTTGCCAGCAGAACGCCAGCGGCATCCACAAAGCTTCAGTGATGCTGGTGGACAGTAGTGCGAAGGGCAGGACGACCCTTTTGCGCGCCCGTCTGTCGACAGATACGTTGCGTCTGATGGAGGGGATGGATACTGTGGACAGCTACACCTATGGACGTAAGGACCGCAGCAGAGTGTGGAGCGCGGTGTCGCCCAATGGGAGGTACCTCGCCGTGCTGACCATTGTGCAGTATACGGAGCGCAAGGATTATATCTCGGTGACGAAGGTGTTCGACGAGAATCTCAACGTGGTGTGGGCCAAAGACTATGGCGTGGGAGTCATGGAGGACATCTATGTGGACGACGAGGGAACGGTGTATACTTTGGGTACGGAGCGCACGAGCAACGGCGAGCGTTTCCTGTCGAACGTGATGAATCAATCTTCTGCCAACAGCTACCGTTTGGATGTGCAGTGCGATCCCGTGCACGACCTGCGGATTGCCAATGTGATAGGGAAGAAGTTGCTATGCATGGGTTTGGTGACGATGACAACGGCCGATCCCGACGAGAACCTGACGAGTGGAGTGGTGACGATGGTGATGGATGTCGATTCAGGGGCGATGGCGAGCTTCAAGATGCGCTTCTTCCAGAACGAAGACAAGAATATCCTGTTGAACAAGAACACCAAGAAGGTGCAGCGCGATCAGGATATGCCTATGATTGCGCCGTTGGGCAGTATCCGCATGCCTTATGGCGCTGTGGCGGCTGTGGGACACCGTCACCACCTCCGCTATGTGAACGCCAATGGTACTGTGACCAACTCGTACTATGGTCAGGGTATCCATCTGGTGGCTTTTGATACGATAGGCACAGTGAAGTGGGTGCGTAACCTGAGGCGCAACGACAAGAACGAGATGACCGACGATTTGATAGACCTCAAGATGTTCGCTGTGGATGACAAGGCCTATGTGATGAAAAACGAGGACTGTGATGAACCTGCGGAGTATATCATCACCGAGGAGGCTGACGAGTATGAGGTGGGCGACAAGTCGAACCTGGTGCTCTACGAGATTGGTGCCGAGGGCGATGTGACAAAGTCTATCCTCGAGAAAGCGACGAAACATACGCTGGCCAGCTTCGGTCAGCGAATGGACGGCAGCTGGGTGCTGCTTTCGTTCCGCGGAAACAAATGCCGGATGGCGGTGATGAAGTAACGTTTAACGTTTAAAAATTAATGGTTAAAGATTAGCGATTAAAGGGTTTTGGATAAGATTTTCATAAAAGGGGCAAGGGCGAACAACCTGAAAAATGTCGATGTGGAAATTCCACAGGGCAAGTTGGTGGTTGTGACCGGCTTGAGCGGCAGCGGCAAGTCGTCGCTGGCGTTCGACACCTTGTTTGCCGAAGGACAGCGCCGCTATGTGGAGAGCATGAGCTCTTATGCCCGCCAGTTCCTGGGGCGTATGACCAAGCCTGAGGTGGATTATATCCACGGACTCTCACCGGCAGTCGCCATCGAGCAGAAGGTCAACACCTCCAATCCCCGCTCCACCGTAGGCACCAGCACCGAGATTTATGAGTATCTGAAGTTGATGTTCGCCCGCATTGGCCGCACCTTCTCGCCCGTGAGTGGGGTAGAAGTGAAGAGACATTCGGTGAGCGAAGTAGTGGACTTTATCTTAGGTGAAAGGTCAAAGGTGAAAGGTGAAAGGGAAAGTGTGAAGGTGATGATCCTGGCGCTGTTGGAGGACAGCAAGGAGCGTCCGCTGCGGTTGCAATTGGAGATTCTGCATCAGGAGGGCTATCAGCGTGTGATGGTGAAAGGAACGGTGGTTCGCATAGAGGATTGCTTGAATGGGGGAACGCTTGATGGCGCGGTTTACCTTGTTGTCGACCGACTGGAGGTTCGTCCCGATGACGACGAGCAGCGAGCCCGCATCGCTGAGAGTGTGCAGGCCGCCTTCTTCGAAGGACGCGGACAGTGTCGCATTGTTGTGGTTGACGGCTCGACGGCAGATTTCTCCAACCGCTTTGAGGCCGACGGCATCACTTTTGAGAAGCCCAATCCCAACTTCTTTTCCTTTAACAACCCTTATGGCGCCTGCCCCACTTGTCAGGGATATGGCAGCGTTATCGGCATCGATGAGAATATGGTGGTGCCGAACAAAAGCCGCAGCATCTACGAGAATGCCATCGTATGCTGGAACGGCGACAAGATGCAGGATGTAAAGCGCGAGTTCATCCGCCACGCTGCGGTGATTGACTTCCCGATACATAAACCCTACTACGAACTCACTCCAGAGCAGAAAGACCTCCTCTGGCATGGTGACGGCACGTGGGAGGGTATCGACGGCTTCTTCCGCTGGGTGGAGAGTCAGAGTTATAAGATACAATACCGAGTGATGCTGGCGCGCTATCGTGGTCGCACGGTATGTCCCGAATGTCAGGGATACAGGCTCCGTAAGGATGCCAATTATGTGAAAATTGACGGTTGCAGCATCAGCGAACTCACGGAGATGTCGGTGTCGAAGTTGGTGGAATGGTTTCGTGATATCGAGAGTCGACTGACGCCCCACGAGTGTGCCGTCACTGAACGTCTTCTTGCAGAAATCAAGAATCGTCTGGGTTACCTCGTCGACGTGGGATTAGGTTACCTCACCCTCAGCCGCTTGAGCAACAGCCTCAGTGGTGGCGAAAGCCAGCGTATCAATCTGGCTACTTCGTTAGGCAGTTCGTTGGTGGGCTCGATGTATATACTCGACGAGCCTTCCATAGGTCTCCATTCGCGTGACACCGGTCAGTTAATTGGTGTCCTGAAGCGTTTGCGCGACCTCGGGAATACCGTTATTGTGGTGGAACACGACGAGGATATCATCCGTGCTGCCGACTACCTTATCGACATCGGCCCTGGGGCAGGTCGTCTTGGGGGCGAGGTGGTGTTTGCAGGCAAGCCTTCTGACCTGAAGAAAGCCAAGCGGTCGTTGACCGCCGACTATCTGTTGGGACGCAAGAATATCTCTGTTCCCACTACCCGTCGCCGTTGGCGCGATCGTATTTCTATCCACGGAGCCTACTGCAACAACCTCAAGCATATCGATGTCGATATTCCTCTGGGGGTGATGACGGTGGTTACCGGCGTGAGCGGCAGTGGCAAGACGAGTCTTATCCGACGGGTGCTCTACGATGTTCTTCAGCATCGCTTTGAAGGAGCTTCCGACTATGTGGGCAGCTGTGTGGCGATGGATGGCGATGTGCCGCGAATTTCGGCTGTCGAGATGGTCGACCAAAATCCCATCGGCCGCTCCTCGCGCAGCAATCCCGCTACCTATATGAAGGTCTTCGACGAGGTGCGTGCACTCTATGCCAAGCAGCCGTTGTCAAAAACCCGTGGCTACAAGGCAGGATTCTTCTCGTTCAACGTCGAAGGAGGTCGCTGCGAGAACTGTCAGGGTGAAGGCCAAGTCACCGTGAGCATGCAGTTTATGAGCGACGTGCATCTGATTTGCGACGAATGTCATGGCTCCCGCTACAAGGACGAGGCTCTCGAGGTGCTTTATAAAGGAAAGAATATCAGTCAAATTCTCGAAATGACTGTCGATCAGGCCCTCGAGTTCTTCGATGATGACGACACACAATCCATCTACACACGGTTGAAACCCTTGCAGGATGTGGGACTCGGCTACCTGATGCTGGGTCAGTCCTCCAGCTCGCTCTCGGGTGGAGAATGCCAGCGTATCAAGTTGGCTTCCTACCTCGTCAAAGGAGAGGCTGAGCAGCCGATGCTCTTTATCTTTGACGAACCCTCCACAGGACTCCACTTCCACGATATCCAGAAGCTCCTCGCAGCGTTCGACCGACTCATTGAGCGAGGCCACTCTATCGTGGTTATCGAGCACCATCACGACATCATCAAGGTGGCTGACTGGGTCATCGATATGGGTCCTGAGGGTGGTGACGAAGGTGGCCGCGTGGTTTTTGCTGGCACTCCGGAGAACCTCCTCGATTGCAAAGAATCTTATACTGCAAAATATCTAAAATTAAAATGAAAAATTTAGAAAACGAAATCAAGAAAATTCGCCGTTATTCACAGACGGGTCTCTGGGGTTCTGTGGCGATGGTTATCCTCGCCTCGTTCTTTCTCTATGCCAGTCCTATGCGTTTCACGCAGACCGACCATACGAGTCGTTGGATGCTCATCGCCGGCAGCGTGCTGGCGGTGCTGGCAGTGAGTATGGCGCTGTTGACCATTCGCAAGCAGATTCCTCGTCTGCGACAGGCCGAGAGTGTCGAGGAGAAGATTGTCGGCTATGTATCTCATATTCGCTCGCTCTACCTCACTATGTTCGCCGTTGTGGTCATCATCTGCCTCTTCATGGTGCTCTCCAACAACAATGTGCTGCTGATGCTGGCCCTTGTGGCTACCCTTACGCTCTTCTTGGCTTATCCCAACATCTACCGCATCAAGGTGGAGCTGGGTCTCGCCGACGAGGAGATGAAGCAGCTCTTTGGCGACAAGTATATTTCGGAGAATAAAGAATCAAAAGACGACAACTCTGCCGATGAGGCCGAATGATACCATAGTGGCAATCTCGACTCCTCACGGGGTAGGCGGCATCGCCGTGATTCGTCTCTCGGGTCCCGATGCATTAGCCATTGTCGAAAAGCACATTTCACCTCTCACCTCTCACCTCTCACCTCGCCGCGCCATTTATTGTCGATTTGATGACCTCGACGACATTATCGCCTTGTTCTACCCGAAAGGCTACACCGGGGAACCCACTGTTGAGATTTCTTGTCACGGTTCGCTTTATATCCAGCAGGCCCTCTTGCAGATTTTGGTTGATGATGGCGCCCGTCTTGCGGAACCAGGAGAATTCACCCGTCGGGCTTTCCTCAATGGTCGTTTGAACCTCTCGCAGGCAGAGGCTGTGGCCGACCTTATCGACTCGGTGACTCCGGGACAACATCGATTGGCAGTCAGTCAGTTGCGTGGAGGCTATGCGCAGAGGCTTAAGGAGCTGCGCCAACAACTCCTCGACCTTACCAGCCTGATGGAGTTGGAACTCGACTTCAGTCAGGAGGATGTGGAATTTGCCGACCGTTCTCATCTGCACCAACTCCTCTCAACTCTCAACTCTCAACTCTCAACTCTCAACTCCTCGTTTAGGATGGGCAATGCCCTCAAACGCGGCATCCCTGTGGCTATTGTGGGTCGTCCCAATGCCGGTAAGTCGTCACTCCTCAATGCTTTGTTGGGCGACGACAGAGCAATTGTTAGTGATATTCCCGGTACTACGCGCGATACTATTGAGGAGACCCTTACACTCGACGGCATCACTTTCCGTTTTATTGATACCGCTGGTCTTCGTCGCAGCGATGACACTGTTGAGACTCTCGGCATCGAGCGCACCCGTAAGGCTGTGGCCGATGCCCTCCTCGTCCTCTTCGTCCATGATGCTACCTCCCCATGGCAACAGCCCGACCTTGATCTCTCCGATAAGAAAGTCCTTCTTCTCCTCAATAAATCTGACCTTACTCATTTGCTTTCTGATTTCCACTATTCATTTCCCACTTTTGAAATCTCCGCCAAAACAGGGTTCGGACTCGATGAACTCCGCACAGCGATGCTCGCTGCTGTCCACGATGAGATGCCGAGAGAGGACGACGTGCTTGTCTCCAACACCCGTCATTATGAAGCTCTTCGGCGTGTGCAGCAGGCGCTTGTGGATGTTACGCGTGGTCTTGATAACGGCACCCCGGCCGACCTCCTTGCTGTCGATTTACGCGATGCATTGTACCACCTTGGCGCTGTCACAGGAGAGGTGACCTCCGACGAAATTTTAGGCAATATCTTCGGACGTTTCTGCATCGGGAAATGAAAAATGTTAAAAATATGACCAAAAAACAGAACCCTGCCGTCATTATTATAGGTTGTAATGATAAATGATAAAGAAAATGAAAAAGAATCTACTGTTCATACTGCTTCTCACTGTTCCGATGCTTGCTTTCGGTGCGAAAAAAGGCTACAAGATTACTTTCCGTGTTGACGGCAACAGTGACTCGTTGATATATATGGGTTATTACCATGCCCAAAACCGTTATTTCTGCGACTCCGCCGTCAATAACGGCAAGGGCAAGTTTGTCTTCGAGGGCGATAAAGAGCTCTCTCCCGGACTCTACTATTTCACCAATAATCACGACCGCTTTGTCGAGTTCGTTGTTTACCACGAGCCCCCACGTTTTACCCTGCACACCGACAACGAGAATTGGATGCTTCGCATGACTGTCAAGGACTCGCGCGAGAATGAACTCTTCTTTAACTTCAAACGTGCAGAAGAAGTTTACTATCAAGAGATGGATGAAGCCAGCCACAACGTTGATTCCGCTACTTTCCGTAGCGAGTACCTCCCGCGCTACATTCATGTGCTCGACAGTCTTCGCATGAGTTTTATTGATAAGAATCCTGACTGCATGCTTTCGCGTATGATGCTTGCTACAAAAGATCCCGATGTTCCCAAGGAGCATCCCGATGGAACCCCATTGGAGAATCGCGAACGCTATGATTGGCTGATGGCTCACTTCTTTGACAACATGCCGCTCGACGATGATTTTATTATCCGGACTCCCAAGACAATATTTTACGACCGTGTGATGGAGTATATCAACAAACGCATGAATGGCATGCCACCAGAAATGATATGCCCGCTCCTCGACACCCTCATCGACCGCGCCGAACCCGCCCATGAGGTCTACCGTTGGCTGATTCTCAATCTCACGCAGCATTATCTTACAAGTCGCATCATGGTCTACGACGAAGTCTATGTCCATCTTGTTCTCCGTTATTTTGCCGCAGGAAAGGTTACTGGGGTGGAACCCTCACTCATCGACGAACAGGTCGAGCAGGCCACCCGATGGGAACGCCTCCTTGTTGGCAAGGAAGCTCCTGAACTCATCCTCTTCGATACCCTACGGCGAGCCGCCTCGCTTTATCACATGCCGGGTCGTTACACGCTACTTCTCTTCTGGAGTCCCACCTGTGGTCACTGCCGAGATATCATACCCGCTGTGTATAATGTCTATGAACGTTATGCCGACTCTCTGGAGGTCAGTGCCTTTGCTATTCTTACCGAACCTGACGACGGTACTATCGCGAAATGGAAGAAATTCCTCGCCGACCACCACATGACGCATCCCCATTGGATTAACCTTAACGGAGGCGAGGCCAATGTGGATTGGCGTCAGGTCTATGATATACAGACAACACCACAGATATACCTTGTTGACAACAAAGACCATAAGTTCCTCGCCAAGAAACTCAATGCCTCTATCCTTGAGAATATCTTTAAAGTCCTGATGGAAAAGAAAGAATAAAAACAAATATTATATTATGAAACACACATTATTCCTCGCCGCCGCGGCCACCTTGCTGGCCGTTGGCTGCCAAAACAAACAGTCAAACAACATGAACGACACTGCGAACCCGTTCTTCGCCGAATGGAACACACCCTACAACATTCCCGACTTCTCGCGCATCAAGCCGGAACACTACATGCCCGCTTTTGAAGAAGGCATCCGTCAGCAGAAATCCGAAATCGATGCTATCGTGAACAGCACAGAAGCTCCCACTTTCGAGAACACCATCTTGGCTTACGAGTACAGCGGGCAGTTGCTAAAAGAGGTTAGCTCCGTTTTCTTCAACCTCAGCGAGTGTGAGAACAGCGATGAGATGGAGGCCATTGAAGAGAAGGTAACTCCGATGCTTGCCGCCCATGGTGACGACATTGCTCTCAATGCTAAACTCTTCGATCGTATCAAGGCTGTCTACGAGCAGCGCGAGAGTCTTAATCTCAATCCCGAACAGGCTCGCCTTTTGGAGGAGACCTACAAAGGCTTCGTGCGCGGTGGCGCCAACGTTCCTACCGAGAAGCAAGAACGCTTCCGTCAAATCAACGAGCAGATAGCCTCTCTCACCATGCGTTTTGCTCAGAACGTGCTGAAGGCTACCAATGCCTACAGCAAAGAACTGCCCAATGGTGGTAAGGTAACCCTTGATATTCCCACCTGGGAACCTTTCATGCAGACCTGCGCCGACCGTAAGCTCCGCGAAGAGGTGTGGCATGCTTATGCCGACAGGTGCAAGGAGGGCGAGTTCGACAATACCAAGATTATCGACTCTATCGTCAACCTGCGTCTCGAACGTGCCAATATCCTTGGTTTCCCCACACATGCCGACTATGTACTCGACGATTGCCTTGCCAAGACGCCCTCGGCTGTCTATGATTGCCTCAATAACGTCTGGGGGCCAGCCCTCAAGGTGGCCAAGCAGGAACGCGACATCTATCAGAAGATGCTCGAAAAAGACGTGCCCGGTGCCAAACTTCAGCCCTGGGATTGGCGCTACTATGCCGAAAAATACCGCGTGGAGAAATATGCCATCGACGATGCAGAGGTGCGTCCTTATTTCTGCCTCGATAGCGTCCGTGAAGGTGCCTTCATGGTGGCCAACAAACTCTACGGACTGACATTTACTGAGCGCACCGACCTGCCCAACTACGACAAAGAGGCCCGTTGCTTCGAGGTAAAGGATGGCAAGCAGACCATAGGTATCCTCTATATGGACTTCCACCCGCGCGCCAGCAAACGCAGCGGTGCTTGGATGACCGAGTTCCGCGGCCAGTATCGCAACCAGAAGGGTGAGAACATCATCCCCATCATCCAGGTGGTGTGCAACTTCACCAAGCCTACGGCCGACAAACCATCGCTGCTCAACTTCGACGAGAGCGAAACACTCTTCCATGAGTTCGGTCACGCCCTCCACGGCTTGCTTTCCAAGTGTACCTATCCCTCGTTGGCCGGCACCAATGTGCCGCGTGACTTCGTCGAGCTGCCTTCTCAGATTATGGAGAACTGGTGTCGTCATCCGCAGGTGATGAAGATGTACGCCAAGCACTACAAGACCGGTGAACCCATCCCCGATGCCCTCATTAAGAAGATTGAGGCTGCCGCCACCTATGGTCAGGGATTCGCCACCGTTGAGACGTTGGCTGCTTCGTTGCTGGATATGGATTATTACACGATGAAAGAGACCCGTCATATCGACCCGGTGCAGTTCGAGGAACAGGCCATGAAGAAGATCGGCCTCATCCCCGAGATTATTAGCCGTTACCATTCGCCCTACTTCCAGCATGTCTTCACCACGGGCTATGATGCCGGCTACTATAGCTACACCTGGACCGCCATCCTCGATGCCGATGCCTTCGAGGCTTTCGCTGAGAGCGGCGACCTCTTCAACCCCGAGCTCGCTAAGAAGTTCCGCCACCTTCTTGAGAGCGGCAACACTGTCGAGCCTATGGAACTCTATCGCGCTTTCCGCGGCAAAGACCCCAGCCCCAAGGCTCTATTGAAACGTAAAGGAATGCTCTAATAACGGTTAACGTTTAAAGTTTAACGTTTAAAGATATGGAAAACAACAGCTATCGTCGTCTTACCCGCAGCACCAGCGATCGAAAGATTGCTGGTGTCTGTGGTGGCATCGCTAAGTATTTGAATGTCGATCCCACTGTGATTCGAATTCTTTTTCTTATCGCCATTTTCTTCGGCCTCTTCGGATGCTGGGCCTACCTTATAGTTTAGCTTGCCGCCCCTGAAGATAACCGTATTGAATAGATAATAGATAAAAGTCCAAAGAGGTAATAGTTAAAGGCTGGCGCGATATTGACCGCGCCAGCCTTTCTTTAACCATTAACCGTTATCCAATCTGCTGTATCACCTGCTGGGCCAGCTCGTTTGCCCTCGCCTCGGTGGCGGCTTCGCTGTAGATGCGGATAATGGGCTCGGTGTTGCTCTTGCGCAGGTGCACCCAGCCGTCGGCAAAGTCAATCTTCACGCCGTCGATAGTGGTCACCTTCTCCACGGCGGTATCGCTCTTGTAGAAGGCTGCGACTTTCGCCAGCAGGGCATCGACCTCCATATCGGGCGTTAGGTCCTTGCGGTTCTTGCTGATGATATACTCGGGATAGGTCTTTCTTAACTCGCTTACTTTCATGCCGCGCTTGGCCAGTAAGGTGAGGAAGAGGGCCACGCCCACGAGGGCATCGCGTCCGTAATGCAGGGCGGGGTAGATAACGCCTCCGTTACCCTCACCGCCGATGACGGCGCCAGTGGAGCGCATCAAGGTGGTGACATTTACCTCACCCACGGCGGCGGCGTTGTATTCGCAGCCGGCATAGCGGCGTGTGACGTCGCGCAAGGCGCGGCTGGAAGAGAGGTTGCTCACCGTATTGCCCGGTGTGTGCTGCAGCACATAGTCGGCCACGCTCACCAGCGTATATTCCTCGCCGAACATCTCGCCGGTCTCGCACACCAAGGCCAGACGGTCTACATCGGGATCTACGACGATGCCCAGGTCGCAGTGGTTATCTCTCACGCAGTCGCTGATTTGTGTCAGGTTCTGCGGGATAGGTTCGGGGTTGTGGGCGAAATGACCCGTGGGCTCGCAGTTGAGTTCCACCACGTTTTGCACGCCGAGGCGGCGCAGCAGACGCGGGATGGCCAAGCCACCGGTGGAGTTAACGGCGTCCACAGCCACCTTGAAGTTGGCCTTCTTGATAGTATCTACATCCACCAGTTCCAGTCCCAGCACCCGCTCGATATGGCGGTCGATCCAATCCTCCTCGACGGTCACCTGGCCCAGGTCGTCGACCTCGGCGTAGTTCACCTTGCCGCTCTCGGCTAAGCGCAGCACTTCTTTCCCTTCGGCGTCGGAGATAAATTCGCCCTTGTTGTTAAGCAGTTTGAGGGCGTTCCAGTGTTTTGGGTTGTGGCTAGCGGTGATGATAATGCCGCCGTCGCAGTGGCCGTCGATAACGGTCATCTCGGTGGTAGGAGTGGTGCTGAGACCTGTCTCCAGCACGTCGACACCCATGCCCTGCAGCGTGCCCACCACCAAGCGGTCTACCATGGCGCCGCTCAGGCGTGCGTCGCGACCCACGGCCAGCCGCAGACGGCGGCCGGGATTGGCATTCTTCAGAAAGGTGGCGAAAGCCGAGGTGAATTTAACTACATCGAGGGGTGTGAGGCCCTCGCCGGCGGGCCCGCCGATAGTGCCGCGGATGCCCGAAATGGATTTGATAAGGCTCATATTGGTATTTAATAATTAACAATTAATATTAAGTTACGCGCATTTTTCCTCTAACGAGCTACTCTTTTTTTTATTGCCCCAGCCCCTCAAAAATCATTAAAATCTGTTAAATAATACATATAATAACCTAGTAATCAATATTATACTATTTTTGTACCGACGTAACTTACACATAATCAGCACCAACACCGTACCAACACCGTCCTAACACCGTCCTAACACCGTACCAACTCCTACCACGGTAGGAGTTGGTACGGTGATGACAGGGTGATGATAGGTGGAAGGTATGGTGCCGTTTTTTAGTGTAAATTATTAATTTTTAATTTTTAATTTGAAAAAAAGTTGTATCTTTGCAGTCTGTTATTTTAACAACAAAAAGTATTAATTATTTAAAAACCAAACAATTATGCCAGCAAGAATTAGACTTCAGCGTCATGGTAAAAAGAATCAGCCTTTCTACCACATCGTTGTTGCGGATGGTCGTGCACCTCGAGATGGAAGATTTATCGAGAAGCTTGGCACCTACAATCCGTTGACCAACCCTGCCACCATCGACCTCAACTTCGACCGCGCCGTCGAATGGGTGAAGAATGGTGCCCAGCCCAGCGACACCGTGCGTCGCATCCTCAGCTATAAGGGCGTCCTGCTCCGTCGTCACCTTCAGATTGGTGTTGAGAAGGGTGCTATCAGCCAAGAGACCGCCGATGTGCGTTTCAACGAGTGGCTGCAGGCCAAAGAGGCTAAGATAAACAGCAAGAAGAGCGACGTTGAGAACAACGTCCGCAACACCAAGAAGGCTCGTCTCGAGGCCGAGAAGAAGGCTAACGAGGCTAAGGCTGCCGCCGTCGCCGCCAAGCGTCAGGCTGCCGCCGAGGCTGAAGCTGCCGCTAAGGCTGAGGCCGAAGCTGCTGCTGCCGCCGAGAACACCGAAGGTGAAGCTCCCGCTGAAACCGAGGCTCCCGCCGAGGCTTAATCAATTAGGAATTGAGATTTCTGAATTAAGAACCATGCAGCGCATGGTTCTTAATTCTTTTTATTATGTTTGGGACAATAATAATGAATTGTTCTCGTTACACAGATATGGAAATAAAGGATTGCTATTATCTGGGTAAGGTGACCAAGCCTTGGGGCGTGAAGGGACAGGTGATACTGTTCCTCGATGTGGATGAGCCGGAGGATTATGCCGAACTCGACTCTGCCTTTGTGGAGGTGAAGGGGAAATTGGTGCCTTATTTTTTCCATATCGACCAACTGAACGGCAACAAGGCCATCGTGACCTTCGAAGAGATTACTGCTGAGCAGACGACATCGCTCTGCGGCCACTCGCTCTACCTCCCCCTCGACTTGCTGCCGAAATTGGAGGGCAACAAATTCTATTTCCACGAAGTGGCGGGTTTCAGAGTGATTGACAGTGAGAAGGGTGATATTGGCACGTTGGCACAGGTGATTGACTACCCCGCACAGCCGCTCTTTCAGGTGATGAAAAACGAAGTGGAGATACTGATTCCGGTTATCGACGAGGTGATTGACAAAGTGGATCGCGAGCAAAAAACACTCTATATCACAGCACCTAAAGGATTGATTGATTTATATCTTGATAATATTAACACCGAGTGTTGAAATGTTTTTCCTGTTAGTTTGCGGAAAATGCCTATTTTTGCACTCAGAAATACAATGACATCATGAAAGCTAAAGAGAAACCCCAAGAGAAGAATCGCTATTCCCCCGAGGAATTACAGGAATTCAAGGAGTTGATTCTTTCGAAGATAGCCAAAGCTGAAAAGGATCTCGAGATGCTGCAGCAGGCTGTGGCCGGCAGCGAGAACGACGTGACGGATACCGCCCCCACCTTTAAAACTCTCGAGGAGGGAAGCAACGTGTTGCTGAAAGAGGAGAACCAGAAGTTGGCCGCTCGTCAGCAGAAGTTCATTCGTGACCTCCGCGCCGCCCTCATCCGCATTGAGAACGGCACCTACGGCATTTGCCAGGCCACCGGTAAACTCATCCCGAAGGAGCGCCTGATGATTGTGCCCCACGCCACCATGACCGTGGAAGCCAAAGAGGCAAGTAAAAAAAGAAAGTGATTTTTCATAATCCCAACATATAAAACACCACTTTGACAATGTTGGAACCGCTCTTTTCATCAGGGGCGGTTCTTTTTAAAGGGTTAATTAATGGTTATGGGTGACAGATTATTGAAAACAGCGTTGATTGCTTTCATAAGTCTTATAGGATTTGAGGCTGGGGAGGTAAAGGCGCAGGAGGTCGTTGGGGAAGATACAGTGACGACCTCACGGATTCCTAATGGGTTGATTGACGATATGCTGGCAACTAACGAGAGCTTGCATTTGCCTGTGTCGGTGGTGCGTTTCGCTGTCGACGACGATGAACTGGACAATAAGGCGCTGCGTCAGTTGAATCTGATGGTGTCGCAGATGGAGTTGGCAGAAGGGGGAGTGGAATTCTATATTATCGCTTCTGCCGATGACGCCAAAGAGTCGCAGCGGCACAACCGCAAGCTCTGCACGCGCCGAAGTCAGGCGGTATATGATGCGTTGATAAAAGATTTCGGCGTCGACAAGGGGCGGCTGAAGATGCTTCCCGACGGTGGATTCTCGGAGTATGAGCACCAGTACAGCGAACGCATGGTACTGATTATCCAGCACACTCCCGAGACACAGGAAGTGCTCGAACGTTGGATTCCCACTTATTGATTTTTTCCTTTGATTACTTGATGCGAGGGATGGCCTCGATGAGGGTGCGTGTGTAGTCGGTCTTCGGATGGGCGAAGAGGTCGTCCGGGGTGCCTTGCTCCACGATGCGGCCTTGCTGCATCACCATGATGCGGTCGGAGAGGAATTTTACTACACTGAGGTCGTGGGAGATGAAGAGGTAGGTGTAATGGTACTGGCGCTTGAGGTCGTTGAGGAGATTGAGCACCTGTGCCTGCACACTGACATCAAGGGCAGAGACGCTCTCGTCGCAAACCACCAACTCGGGTTGTAGGATGAGGGCACGGGCGATGCAGACGCGTTGGCGTTGACCGCCGCTGAGTTCGTGAGGGTAGCGGTTGTACCAGTCGGGATTGAGGCCCACTTGCTGCATGAGAGCGCAGACACGCTCTTTGGGTGAGAGGTGAGAGGTGAGAGGTGAAATAGTGTTGTGGATATCATGGCTTTCACCTTTCTCCTTTAACTTTTCACCTTTGTGAACCATCAAGGGTTCACTTATCGCGTCGCCGATGGTGATTCTTGGATTAAGGGAAGAGTAGGGGTCTTGGAAGATAATCTGCAGTTTGGGACGTAGGGAACGCATCTCCTTGGCGTTGAGGGTGTCGAGGGGGCGCCCGCGATAGAGGATGCTCCCGTCGCTATGGTCGATGAGACGCAGCAGGGCGCGCCCGAGGGTGCTCTTGCCGCATCCGCTCTCTCCCACGAGGCCAAGGGTCTCTCCTTCCATGATGTCAAACGAGATGCCGTCGACACCTTTGAGGGTCTGCAGAGGCTTTCCGAAGAGGCTCTTCTTCAGAGTATATTCCACCGTCAAGTCCTTGACGGTGACTAATGTTGAATGTTTAATGTCGAATGTTGAATTATTTGTTGTGTCTGCCAATTCTTCATTCTTCATTTTTACTTCTTCATTCGAAAGATAGTCTTCCACCGTTGGTAGTCTTTCGGGTCGGCTGTCGAGGGGAGGGCGGCAAGCCAGCAGGCCTTGTGTATAGGGCTCTTTCGGATGTTGTAGGATCTCTGCGGCAGGACCTTGTTCTACCATGTGTCCACGGTACATCACTAAGATATCGTCGGCAATCTGGCTGATGACACCGAGGTCGTGGGTGATGAAGATGATGCTGATGCCGTGTTTCTGCTGGAGTGAGCGGAGGAGGTCGAGGATGGTCTTCTGTACGGTGACATCGAGGGCTGTGGTGGGTTCGTCGGCGATGAGGATGTCGGGGTGGTTGATGAGAGCCATCGCAATCATCACACGCTGCTTCTGACCGCCGCTGATTTCATGGGGGTAGCTGTCGAAAATCTTCTCAGGGCGGGGGAGGAGCACCTCTTTAAAGAGCGCGATAACGCGTTCTTTGGGAGTCATCGGAGTACTCTGATTATTCGGAGTATTCTGATGGGCTTTCAGCATTTCGAGAACCTGTGCCCCGCATTTCTGCACGGGGTTGAGTGAGGTCATGGGCTCTTGGAAAATCATCGAGATACGATTGCCGCGGATGGCTCGGAAACCCTCTTCGTCGAGGGTGAGCAGGTCGGTGCCGTCCATCCAAGCATGTCCGCTGACGGAGGCGTTTTTTGGGAGCAATCCCATCAGCGCCAATGAGCTGACGCTCTTGCCGCTGCCGCTTTCACCCACGATACCAAGGGTCTTCCCTCGCTCGAGGCTGAGGTTCAGGCCTTCTACTACTGTCCGTCCGTCGAAAGATACCGACAGGTTCTCTATCTTGAGTATGTTGTTCCTGTGTTCCACGTCAAGGATAACGCCGGCCTCTTCTCTTTTTGGTTATTCCTTCACTTTCTCCCAGTTCACCGTCTCACTGATGCCCAGCACCGAGCCTTTGATTTTCAGGGAACCGTCTTCAGCGAACTCTGCTGTCATCTTGGCGCGCACACCACGCTGGGGGTCATAAATCTTGGTGCCGTCCCAACGTTGTTTCTTCTCGTTGTATTTCAGGCCACTGAAGAGTACTATTTGGTCACAGGGCACATTACGCAACTCCTTGTCGGGATTCTTGGCATCGAGACGCTTGTTACCATTGGCATCCGTGGTTTTTTCCATCCAGATAACCTGACCCTGGTAGGTGCCATCCTCAAGTTTGACAATCTTCGCTTTGAAGTTATCGCCACTCTGAGAGCTCTGATAGATTCCGATGATGTTGTCACCTGCATTGTTCAATGCATTCTGAGCCATGATGCCGGTGAAAGCAAACATGGTGATTGCCAGTGTTGTCAAAAACTTTTTCATTCTTGTGTTTTTTTTAGTTTGATGATGCAAAAATACGTAAAAACTCCCAAAGAAAAATATTTTTTTCTCTCTAAAATTCCCACGCCTAATGCATCAGTATTCGTAATAGGTGGTTTCCACTTTTCATTTTTCTTCGTTCACCTCATTCAGCGCGCCCGTCTCGCTGTCGATGATGAAGCCGCGGACGGTGACATCCTTTGGCATCAAGGGGTGAGTGCGGATGGTCTCCACGGTCTTGCGGACCGATTCCTCGGTGTCGCGGAAGCCCTCAAGCCAGTGGTTGAGGTCGACACCGCATTTGCGGATGGTGTCGAGTGTCTGGTCGGTGACACCGCGGGCCAGCATCTCGTCGTGGAAGTGGTCGTAGCTCATGTGGCAGGCGCCGCAATGCGAGTGCGCCACCACCATGATGCTGTCAACCCCCAACTCGTACACCGCCACAATAAGGCTGCGCATCGCGGAGTCGAAGGGTGTGATGATGAGTCCGCCGGCATTCTTGATAATCTTGGCGTCGCCGTTGCGGAGCCCTAATGCCGCCGGCAGCAGCTCCGTGAGCCTCGTGTCCATGCACGACAGCACCGCCAGCTTTTTGTCCGGGTACTTGTCCGTGACATATTTCTCATACTCTTTCTCCGCCACGAAGCGGCGGTTGTATTCCAGTATCTGGTCAATCATAATCAATTCCAATCTAATGACGTTGCAAAGATACAACTTTTCTTGGATACAAGAAAATATTTTTTTGTATTTGGAATAAATGGTGTATCTTTGCAGCCAGTATTTATGGTATAATGGAGATACAGAACCTTATGACATTCAAGGGCCGCAAGGCGTTGCGCCGCTGGCTGGAGGAGCACCACCAGTCGGAGCGCGAATGCTGGGTGGCCTCGTATCGGAGCAAGCAGCCATTGCCCGACGCCTTGCCCTATCCGGATGTCGTCGAGGAGGCTCTCTGTTTCGGGTGGATAGACTCCACTGTAAAGAAGATGGAAGACGGCCGACTTGCGCAGCGCATCTCGCCGCGACGTAAAAACAGCCACTGGACAGAACTCAACATCCTCCGCTGCCATGATTTAGAGAACCGAGGCCTTATGACGGATGCTGGAAGGAAGGCCTATTTGAATAAATAGATATGCCGGAACTGATCAAAATACTCATCATCTATCTCATCGTCGCCAATGTTGTGACATTCTTCGTGTATGGCGTCGACAAGTGGAATGCCAAACGCTCCAAATGGCGCATCAGGGAAGCTGCGCTGTTGCTGCTGGCCGCGCTGGGCGGCAGCATCGGCGCATGGCTGGGGATGAAGGTCTGGCGCCACAAGACGTTGCACAAGAAGTTCAAATACGGCATACCGCTGATAATCATCCTGCAGGTCGCCATCGCCGCCGCCGTGATGTTCTTATCGTAAGACAACAGGGCCTCCAGTATGCGCCTCTGCCCCAAAGATTAGCTTAACGAAGCCCAGCAGTTCGCCCATAACTACCCCACCAAAAGAGCCGAACTCATTTAGATACATGTTGCTATATAGTAAAAAATATTTTGCCGCATAGAAATATTTTCGTATCTTTGCAGCGTGAAATAACAAAACAAAATGGATACAAGAACATATACACCACAGACAAACCAAGTGATTGTAACTCTTGAGGATGGTGCAGCCTTGTCCGAAATCAAGAAAGCTTTGCTGTTGATACGTGGCGTTGCAGCGGTACGTGTGGCACACGGCGACAATATTGTCACGCCCGCATTGCGCACTAAGATAAGAAAAGCCCGTAAAGAGTCGGCTGACGGCGAGACCATCGTCTGCAGCACCCCGGAGGAGATGCAGCAATACTTCGACAGCCTATGATGTAAAATGTTTTGTACCTATATAGTCAAGGAAAAGAGATTATAATACCATGGCAGGAAAAACATATAAAACAAAGGAACAGCCAATGTCGACAGCATCTGAGCCAGAGGCCGTATATGGGCGTACAGCAGTTGCACACGAGGACTTTCCTATTGGTGGCAAACGCGAACGTCTGTCGGTGGATGAGTATTTCGATGAATTGTGGTCCATGTATCTGACGAAACGTGAGAACCTACGAGCCTGAGTGTCGCACAACAAACGGTGGGTATATATCTTTCATATCGAGAATGACACAGTGGTGATTGATAGAATAAAAGCAGCAAAAATGATAAAAAGATAATGTGTATCTTTGCAGCGTGAAATTGATAAAATGATGATGACATAAAACGTAGAAATAGACAAAGACATATTGAGCTTGAAGCTCTAATTCATCCGACTGCCGCCGCTTATTGCAGTGGCGTTTTTTGTTTCGCTAATATAATATCATAAAATATTTTGCCGATTGGAATAATCTTCGTATCTTTGCAATTTGAAATGGACAAGATGTTATACATCATCGGGGGCTGTAACGGGGCTGGTAAAACCACCGCCTCATATACCGTTTTGCCCGATATCCTTGACTGTCGAGAGTTCGTCAACGCCGATGAGATAGCACGAGGATTGTCTCCGTTCAATCCTGCAGATGTGGCCATTGAGGCTGGCAGGCTTATGTTGAAGCGCATAGAGGAACTTCTAGCCCGAGAGGAGTCTTTCTCCATCGAGACCACTCTTGCCACACGATCCTATGTCAATCTTGTTCGTCGAGCCCATAACAAAGGTTACCGTGTAACGTTGCTGTTCTTTTGGCTGAATTCTCCGGAATTGGCCATACAGCGCGTAGCCGAGCGTGTAAGCAAAGGGGGTCATGATATCCCCGAAGACATCATTCGCCGTCGCTACGTCAGCGGAATCCAGAACCTCTTCAACCTTTATGCCGCAGAGGTGGATTCATGGAGCATCTACGACAATAGCACCACCCTTCGCCGCAATGTGGCATTTGGAGGCAAGACTATCAAAACGGTAATAAACAATGAAGAAATATACAATCAGATAATAAGCTATGTCAGAAAAGGAAATATTTGAATTGCAAGATAAAATAGACGAGGGCTTGCGATTGGCCGAGAAACGTATGTTGCAAGAAAAAGCCTTGCACGACGAGTGTGTCATCGTGCAGAACTCCGACGGAGAGATACAGCATATCCCGGCAAAGCAAGTCCTTGCCGAACAGGCAATGTCTCTTTAGTATCTTTGCAGCGTGAAAATGATAAAATGATGATGACATAAAACGTAGAAATAGTAAAAGAAAATAATTGAGCTTGAAGTGCTTGTTCTCCTAAACTGAAGACTGGTAATCTTAAGACCGAGAATAAGATAACGGATAGTTCACGCGTTGGCGTGAAGCATTCGTGCCTTATTTGGTCGAGGGTATTTACCAGTCACCCAGTTTAGAAATAAGGATTCACAAACGAAGGTTTTACGCCTTTCTTGTTGTCCTTAAACATAGGCTTCCAGCTCAACGTTACGAAAATCGAGCGCAGAGCAAGTTTACTTGCTATGTTGAGATAAAGTAATGTCATTGAAAATAATGGCTGGGAACCGAAATTTGTTTAACCATTATAAAACTGAGGAGCCGACAGGATAAAACGGCATTAGATACATATGAAAAAAATGTTATTAACAATCGCCGTGGCCGCAATGACCTTTGTTGCATGTGACAATAGGTCTAACACGACTTATACGGGAACACAGACAACATTTAGCTCCTCCACGTCTGAGGATGCATCACACTCAACTGTTATCACGTCGTCGGGTTATTCTCCCGACCCCAATTATCATCCGACTGTCAGCAGCACAGGCAAATATCATACCATTGACGGTAATGCACGACAGGAGCAATTTCAGGGGTCGCAAGAGCAAGCCGAACAGTTGGAAATGATACGTAAAGCAGAACTTGAGGAAATGATGAACGATTACGGTTTTGATTATTAATTGCCAGTGTCAGTACAGATTCAAACATATAGTAGATATTTGGCACTTTTTCTTTCGATAGTCGTATTGGCTATCGGAGGAATAATATATCTTTCTTATCGTTCAGAAACCCTATTAATGTTTAGATGGACAGAGTCATTACAACTCAATGTTTTTGTCGAAAATCTAAGACAATCAATGTCTTTTTATGCACCTCCGGATTTTGTAAAATACAGCCTTCCTGATGGATTATGGTCAATAGCATATTTTTTAATAATGGTTTCGATTTGGGGTAAAATCAGCAAGGAAAACATTATCTGGTTTTGCCTAATGCCAATCATTGCATTGATTTCGGAATTTATGCAACTGACATCAATGATGCCTGGGCAATTTGACTTGTGGGATGTTGTATGTTACTCCCTTCCATTAATCATACTGATAACAATCAAAACAGTAAAGATATGTACAAGAAGAAAATCTTATCGTTAATTGCGATAGTCTTTTTTGCTATATTGGCAGGAGCCTCATTTGATGAATCAGATGGCATCATTCTCATAGTATCGCTATTCGCCATGGCATTGATTGGTGGTATCGCTGCAATCGTCCAAAATAATAAGAAAGAGAAAGAAGAATTAGAAAAAGCCGAAAAGAAAAAGAAAGAGGAAGAATATCGTTTGGCGCTTGCAGAACAAAAAGCGATAGAAAAGGAAAAGAAATACAATGAACTGACGGCGATGATTTCCTCTACAGATAAAGTAATAGAATACGACTATGACCATTATATCATGGTCAATGAAGGCACCTCGCAAATTATGCTGAATGAGCATATCTATAACTTTAAGGATATTATAAACTACACCATGTCGGACAACGCCACTGTGATACAAAAGCATAGTGGAGGAGAAATATCGTCAACATCGTCCACTGATACAGGAAGTATGTTGGGGAGAGCTGTTGTTGGCGGGGTATTGGCTGGCGGAGTCGGTGCTGCCATTGGCGGCTCGACTGCAAAGCGAGAAACGACATCAAGTGTTGCACCAACCACCACAACATCTTCTACAATTCACGACTATTTGATTGCCGTTACCGTTAACAGTCTTTCTAATCCGATTGAGAGATTGAGACTTGGAGAAGATGGACGAAACACAAATGAAATATGTGCCCTACTGTCTGTGATTATATCAAGAAACAAAAACAACAATTAACACACAATGAACAAGAAAGAACATCTTAAGTCTATTCTAAATAGGAAAGCAAGGCTAGAAAACAAACGATACCTTGATATTGACATAGGAGAAATCTCCAGAGAGATAGGATGCCCATTAAATGAGGTGGAAGAATTGCTAAAGCAGCTGCAATTGGAAAAAGAAATCAAAGCCCTCGTTCCATTGGGACTATCAAAAGGGATGTATACTCTAACAATATTGGAAAATTCATCTATAATGAATCCATAAAGATTAGACGTACGGCTGACGTGCTTTTACCTCGCGGGTATAGGACTTATTGGCTGTATAGAGGCTGTCGACACACCGTCGAGGGATCACCGAGAGACTACACAATAATAATACTGTAAATCAGTGTTTTGTATGCTTTATATGCAATTATGTGTATTCGGTTGGTTTTCAGTAATTTTATTATTGGTATAAAGAAGGCACCAAGAAGGCAGATAGAACCCACGAAGAAAACCAACTACAACAAAGAGAGGCCGTATGGTCTCTCTTTGTCTGAACTCATTCTATGATATATCAGCATATATGTTGTTCACATAGAAATATTTAACCAGCCCTTTGGATGCCGTTTTTTGAATAATGTGTTTTCTGGACAACTCAAGAATTATCTGTTCAGATAGTTGCTTGGTAGTCTCATCAACATCATACAGCACGATGAGTTTTCGTATACCTTTTCTCAAACAGGCCCTCACAATTTCTGTCAAATCAGTCTCCGTAAAAGAATAGTACTCCTTACTGACATACTGCAGTTTCTTATCCAGTTCTTTGCCACATAGAATCTTACTCTCAACAGAATTTAGTATTTTGTTCATAAAAAACTTTCTTGCCCAGGCAAATAGCCACACACCCGAAACAATCCACAAAAGGACATGTATAACAGTAACAGGAAGTCCAAGTTCAAAGAGGACATCTTTGAATTGAGGAATGACCATCGCAAATGCTGCAACAAGAGCAGTGATACCTGTAACATTAAAAATAGGACGAGGACGATATATCTCCTGTAGGTTTTCTTCTGATAACTTTATCGAGACATCATGTGTTTGATTCAGTTCTCTATTTAACCTCATGTTTTCTTCGGACAATATGTTGTTTTTATCCGCCAATGCTTTATTCTCCTTCCTTAAAATATCGATTTCCTTGTCTTTGGAATCCAGTTCTTGAATATAGGAAAACTGAATAACCTCTTCATCCGATATAGGAATCAGAGCCGAGGAAGACCGTGAGTTTTGCGAGCTGATATGCTTCTTAAGGCTTTGGTATAGACTGTTGTATTGTTTAAACAACCTATCTGCCTCTTGTTTGGCGTTTTCGTCACAGAAACTGTCGGGATGCAGGGATGCCATCTTCTGTCGTAGTAATTTACATAACTGAACATCTGAAACGTTGTCCTGTATACCTAACACTTCTCTAACTTCATCTATTATTTTGCTCTGTTCATTCATCTTTGGGAATGGTTTGTTAATGTAATAAAGAGGTGCAATCAAAAGGTTGCACCTCTTTTGTTGTGGTTAGACTATTATTTATTTTACTTCCTCGTAGTCGACGTCGGTGACGTTATCCTGGGGATTGCCGCCCTGGTTGGCACCGGCGTTGGGGTTACCGCCCATGTTGTTGGGGTCGAAGCCTGCGGCGCCACCTTGCGGGCCGGCCTGCTGCTGGGCTTTGTACATGTCCTCGCTGGCGGCCTGCCAGGCGGCGTTGATCTTGGCCATGGCGGCGTCGATCTGCTGGACGTTGCGGGCGCTGTGGGCGGCCTTGAGCTCGTTGAGGGCGCTCTCAATGGCGTTCTTCTTGTCGGCGGGAATCTTGTCACCGTAGTCCTTGAGGTTCTTCTCGCTCTGGAAGATCATGCCGTCGGCATTGTTTATCTTCTCCACCTCTTCCTTGGCCTTCTTGTCGGCGTCGGCGTGGGCCTCGGCTTCGGCTTTCATGCGCTTGATCTCGTCTTCGCTCAAGCCGCTGCTGGCCTCGATGCGGATGTTCTGGCTCTTGCCGGTGGCCTTGTCGAGGGCGCTGACGTTGAGGATGCCGTTGGCGTCGATATCGAAGGTGACCTCAATCTGGGGCACTCCACGCGGTGCTGGCGGAATGCCGGCCAGGTGGAAACGGCCGATGGTCTTGTTGTCGTTGGCCATGGGGCGCTCGCCCTGCAGCACGTGGATCTCCACCTCGGGCTGGTTGTCGGCAGCGGTGCTGAAGACCTGACTCTTCTTGGTGGGGATGGTGGTGTTGGCGTCGATGAGTTTGGTCATCACACCGCCGAGGGTCTCGATACCCAGCGACAGAGGAGTGACGTCGAGCAGCAGCACGTCCTTCACCTCGCCGGTGAGCACACCGCCCTGGATGGCGGCGCCGATGGCGACCACCTCGTCGGGGTTGACGCCCTTGCTGGGCACCTTGCCGAAGAACTCTTCGACCTTCTTCTGCACGGCGGGGATACGGCTGGAGCCGCCCACGAGGATGACCTCGTTGATATCGCTGTTGCTGAGGCCGGCGTCGCGCATAGCCAGACGGCAGGGTTCGATGGTGGCGCGGATAAGGTCGTCGCAGAGCTGCTCGAACTTGGCGCGGGTGAGCTTCATCACCAGGTGCTGCGGCACGCCGTCGGCCACGGTGATGTAGGGCAGGTTGATTTCGGTCTCCTGCATGGCCATGGGGTCCTTGCGGAGGTCGATGCCCTTGTCGCTCTGGAAGCTGTCGGCCATCCAGTTGATAATCTTGCGGTCGAAGTCGTCGCCGCCGAGGTGCGTGTTGCCGTTGGTGCTCTTCACCTCGAAGACGCCGTCGCCGAGGTTCAGAATCGAGATATCGAACGTGCCGCCACCGAGGTCGAACACTGCCACGTTCATATCCTGGGCCTTCTTGTCGAGGCCGTAGGCGAGGGCGGCAGCGGTAGGCTCGTTGACGATACGGCGCACCTTCAAGCCTGCAATCTCGCCAGCCTCCTTGGTGGCCTGACGCTGGCTGTCGTTGAAGTAGGCTGGGACGGTGATGACGGCCTCCGTCACCTCGGTGCCGAGGTAGTCTTCAGCGGTCTTCTTCATCTTCTGCAGCACGATGGCGCTAATCTCCTGCGGGGTGTACTGACGACCGTTGATGTCGACGCAGGGGGTGTTGTTGTTGCCGCGCACCACCTTGTAGGGCACAGCCTCAATCTCCTTGGCGCTTGATGCTGTAGACGGTGTTGTGGGGGTTGGTGATGGCCTGACGCTTGGCGGGGTCGCCCACCTTGCGGTCGCCATTCTCGAGGAAGCCCACCACGCTGGGGGTGGTGCGGTTGCCCTCGCTGTTAGCGATAACTACTGGTTCGTTACCTTCCATGACGCTGACACAGCTGTTGGTTGTGCCGAGGTCGATTCCGATGATTTTGCTCATAATATGTTTCCTTTCTTTTTTTGATTTCTTTGTTTAAGGTTTTAAAGGTTTGAATGGTTTCAAGGGTTTGAGAGGGATTTTTCCGGCCTTTTCAACCTTTCCGACCTTTTCAACCCTCATTATAACAACTATTGTGCCAAACCTTAAACTTTACAGGAAACTGACAAAATGGCAGTCGCCGTGTCAGTTTTTTAGTCTGACACGGCGACTGCCGCTTTTTTTTTCGCTTGTTTACTGTGTCCATGTTTTGCTGTGGTCATTTGTGAGTAAGTAATTAGTTCGTTGCAAAAAATACGAAATATTGGCAAATCTGGCATTGTTTCAAAGAAAAAATGTATTTTTGCATTTAAAAAAATACAATGATATGAAACGATTCTTCGCCGTCTTGTTGCTCATCTCCGCCACCTTAGTCGCTGTCGCCCAGCAGAGTCCCTTGAAACCGCGCCCCGATGCCTTCCCTTCCGTAAAGGAGACACCGGATACCAAATCCATCGTGATGGCCACAACGGTGGAGCAAATGACCGCTTGGGACCGCTATCCCACCTATCCTGTCTATGTGGAGATGATGCACCGCTGGGTGGAGCGTTACCCCGAGCTCTGCCACATGGACACCATCGGCACCAGCCTGCAGGGAAGGCTCATCCTTAGCCTCTACATAGCACCGTCGACCGATGACGACCTCTACCGTCCGGAATTCTTCTATTCCTCCACCATCCACGGCGACGAGCTGACGGGCTACATCATGATGCTGCGCCTCATCGACACGCTGCTCGCCAGCTACGGCACCAGTCCCGAACTCACCGCCTTGCTGAACAGCACCCGTATCAGCATCAACCCCCTTGCCAACCCCGACGGCACCTATTGGGGCGGCGACAACAGCGTGATGGCCAGCCGTCGTGAGAACGCCAACGGCATCGACCTCAACCGTAACTTCCCGAATCCTTTCGCACCAGTGGCCAAGAGCATACCCCATGAGAACCAACTGATGATTGCCTACCTGACGGCTCACAATTTCCGTCTCAGCGCCAATCTCCATGGAGGTTCCGAAGTGATGAACTATCCGTGGGACAGTTTCACCCTCGAGGAGAACCCGCACCCCTACGCCGAATGGTGGCAGGTGGTGGGACGTCGTTTCGTGGACACCGCCAGGACGGTCGACAACACCCGTTTCCGCGATGTCTCACAGGATGGTGTCATTGCCGGTGGCGACTGGTACGTCATCAGCGGTGGCCGACAGGACTATGTCAACTACTACCTCGACTGTCTCGAGATGACCATGGAGGTCTCCCTGCAGAAGATACTCCCCTGCGAGTGGCTACCTTACTACTGGCGCCTCCTCTCCAAGTCGCTCATCAACTATATCGGCGAAATCCACTCGCTGCCCAACAGCATCGGAATTGAAGAAGTGGAAGGTGGAAAGCGGAGAGTGGAATGTTATCCTAATCCCACCACGGGCATCGTGACTGTGACAGGCATCGAGGCCGGCACGAAAATCGAACTGCTCGACTTCACAGGCCGTCTCCTCCATACCTACTCAAGCCATCAGGCAATCAAGCCATCCGACAATCAAACCATCACCCTCGACCTCAGCAGCTTCGTCCCGGGTCTCTATCTGCTGCGCACCTCCAGCGGCACAGCCAAGCTGCTGAAACGTTAGTCTCGCCTAAAACACATAGTTCACCCCGAGGTCGATCCAGAAGGGGGAACCCAGGGAGCGGTTGGTGCAGTGCGCCATCTCGGCCGAGACGATGAAATTCTCGTTCCATGCCCCTTTGAAGCCGATGCCGAAAGAGGTGACGGGGTCGCGCCAACCGTCTTGAGCATTCTGCAGGTCGAGGCGGTAGCTCTGGGTGATGACGCCGCAGTCGAAGAAGGGGTTCACGGCGATATAGAAATATTGGTTCCACAGGGTGAACTTCACCAGCTTGATTCTCAGTTCGAAGTTGCCCCACAGCATGCCGTCGCAGAGGATGCGGTTCTCGTAGTATCCGCGGATGGTCTTCGCGCTGCCGAAACCTTCGGTCAGCATGGTGTGTGGCACCAGCATGGGGATGCTCTGCTGCATGTACCACGGAGCGTCGCCCGTGAGGGTGGAGACGCACCCCAGGCGGTAGGCGAAGACGGGGTCGCCAGGCTTCAGGTTCAGCGGGATGCGCAGGAACTGTGAGAAGTAGAGGCAGGCCTTGAGGTAGCTGTGCTCTGGCGAGAAGCCTGGATTGAGGAAGGCCTCGAGGAGAAAGCCGCTGTTGGGGGCCGCCTCGATGTCGCGCGTGTCGTACACCAGTCCGCCGCGCACCTCCAGCACATTGCCGCCCCGCTCCTCCTCGCCGCCTATCAGGCCGTCCGCCACATAGCGGCGGTAGAGCGTGGCGGTGTCGTTGCCACCGTATTGCTCACCGTCATAGTCGCGCAGTCGGTAGTTGGAGAAGGAGACACCACCCACCACCTTCATATGCTCCGTCAGCGGCCGTTGAAAGTTGGCAAAGGCCTGGAAGATATTGCGGTCGATGTTGTAGTGCAGCTCGTCGTTGAGGGCTTCGCTGTAAGGCTCAGCGGCACCGTTGTAGCCATAGAAGAAATAGAGGGGGTCCATGATGTAGAGCGTCGAAAGTGTCACGCGCCAGCCCGGCACGAGGCTCTTACTGTCCAATGCCAGCCAGAAGCGCGAGCGCCCCTTGGTGAAGTGCGACGCCTCGAACGAGAACTTGTGCAGCGGGTCGGGATAGGAGGTGCCGTCGCCGTAGTAGAACACATTCCCGCAGGCACCAAACTGGAAGCCCAGCGTATTGGAATAGGTCAGGGTGGGGAAGGCCCCCACAATCCAACCCTCCTTCACCTCGCGTTGGGTGCTGTCGGTGCGCTGTGCCGACAGACAGCCAGCGGCCCACAGCATCATCACTATTGGAAGAAATATCTTTTTCATAATTTATATAGTAACGTTCGTCTTGACAAAAAATTAGGGAACTACATACATGTTGACCTAAAACGGTCGAAAATTTAACGTAACTTCCTTAATGAGTTGTTTTAGCTCACTCTCCGTCAAACGTATAACTTTCTTTGCCATATTATCCTAACAATTTTGCTTACTTTATAAGTATCAAACTATTTATAAATAAATAACGAATAAAAATTGAAATTAGTATAATGAAAAAGACAATAAGACTAACTGAATCAGATTTAAGTAATATCATTCAAGGGGCTGTTACTGAAATTGGTAGGAATTTTCCCGCCCAAGAAAACGAGTTTAAACAAGATTGGGCCGATTTACTCAGAATATGGAAGCATTTAAAAGAATTCTGTAAATATTCGGATTCGACAGAGTATGATGAAGGTGATAAATATCGTGAAGCTTTGGCAATCTGTATCAAAAGTATTGAACATGCAATGAATGTTTTGGATAAAACAGTGTTATTTACAACTGATAATTATAGTGAATTTCCAAATCATTGGGGAATAGATAGAATTGACGGTTTGAATGAAAACATCAGTCGTGCCATCCGCAAGTATCTTTTCGGGTCAACAGGTATATAGTTCCCCAAAATATTTTAAGACGGATGAGAATTGGACTGCGTTTTTTGCTGATACAGATACTAATTTATGAGAAAGAGCGTTATTTATAACAAAATTCTATTCCTATGATGGACAAACTCTATAATGCTTATCTCCAGTCGCGGACAGTGACGACAGACTCACGGAATATCACGCATGGCTGCATCTTCTTCGCCTTCAAGGGCGAGCACTTCGACGGCAACGCTTTCGCACCGCAGGCGCTGGAGCAGGGGGCCGCGCTGTGCGTTATTAGCGATGAGAATTACAAGGTCGACGACCGCTGCATCGTGGTGCCCGATGTGTTGAAAACGCTGCAGGAGCTGGCGCGCGAGCACCGCCGCCATTTGGAGATGCCCTTCATAGGCATCACCGGCACCAACGGTAAGACCACCACCAAGGAGCTGGTGCATGCCGTGTTGGCCAAGCGCTACAAGACTTCGGCAACCAAGGGCAACTTCAACAACCATCTGGGTGTGCCGCTGACGCTGCTGGCCATTCCCGAGGGGACGGAGCTGGTCATCGTGGAGATGGGCGCCAACCACCCGGGGGAGATAGAGTTCCTCTGCGGTATTGCCGACCCCGACTGCGGCCTTATCACCAACGTGGGACGCGCGCACCTTGAGGGCTTCGGGAGTTTCGAAGGGGTGGTGCGGACGAAGACGGAGCTGTACCGCCACCTCGCCGGCAAGCACGGCTTGGTGTTCGTCAATGCCGACAATGAACGTCTGATGCATGAGGCGGAGAAACTGTCGACCATTCCTGGCCTGCGCTCTTTCATCCCCGCCTACGCTCCCGACAATCCCGCTTTCGTGCCTTCGACCATCGAGAAGACCCCGCTCGCGATGGTGACTTATGGGCGTGGAGAAGAAGCAGAAGTCCGCGGAACCCTCGTCCAGAACTCAAGCAATCAAGCACTCAAACAATCAAGCAATCCCTACCTCCATTTCTATTTCGAGGTGGGAGACAATGTCTATAACGTCCACACCCATCTGTTGGGCGACTACAACTTCGACAACTGCATGGCCGCCGTCGCCGTGGGTCTGCATTTCGGCGTGGAGCCGTGGGACATCAAAGAGGCCATTGAGGAGTATGTGCCCTCGAACCAGCGTTCGGAGTACAAGGAGACCGCCCGAGGCAACCGTCTCTATCTCGACTGCTACAATGCCAATCCCTCCAGCATGGCTGCCGCCATCGCCTCATTCTCAAGCAATCAAGCAATCAAGCAATCAAGCAATAAAATGATGGCTATCATTGGGGGGATGCACGAGCTGGGGCACGGCGAGCACAAGGAGCACAAGCATGTGGTGGCGCAGCTGGCAGAATGCGGATTGGAGCGTGTGCTGCTGGTGGGTCCCGAATGGGACGGCCTCGCGCTGCCGGCAGCGATGCGGCGCTTTGCCGATACCGAGAAAGTGCGCGAATGGCTGGGGGAGAATCCTGTGACCGGTGCCACCATCCTCATCAAGGGCTCGAACACCAATAGGCTGTGGACGCTCGAGGAGAGGTTGTGATGGTAACGGTTAACGTTTAAAGATAAAAGTTAAGAGATAATAGATAATAGTTAAGAGTTGAGAGTTTTTTGGAGGGAGAAGGGGGAGGAGGAATAAAAAAAATAGAGTTCCAGGAAATGGAACTCTATTTTTTTAAAAATTGTCGGGGTGAAAAGACTCGAACTTTCGACCCCTTGCACCCCATGCAAGTGCGCTAGCCAACTGCGCCACACCCCGAACAATTATCGTTTTTCGTTCTCTCGAAAACGGATGCAAAAGTACACACTTTTTAGATACTGACCAAATTTTTTTTAATATTTTTTTCAATCATTTGTTTATCAGTATTGTCAAGATGGATGACCCTGTGGCGGTGCTGCATCTTTCCTTGCCGTCGCAAGCGTTGTGAATGTTAAATTTGACTGTCTCCGGAAGGCTCTCGCGGAGGTGTTTTTCGAGCGAGCGGACACGGCTGTCGGTGAGGAGGCTGTTGAAGGAGGGGTCGTCGGTGAGGTCGTTGGAGAGCATGAGGGTGGCTCGTCGGGAGGGATTGTCGATGAGGAACTGCATGAGCGGTTGGAGCAGCTCTTTGCCGTGGGCGCTGAGTTCGACATCGGCATCGGGGCCGAAGAGGTCTTCGAGGTAGAAAGGATAGCCGATGGGAAGTCCGTAGAGTTTCACGTTGTGCTGTTTCTCTGTGATGAGGTAGCCCTCGTCTCCCTGAAGGGTGTTGAGAGGCTCGACGGTGACGAAATAGTCCTGCAGACGGAACGAAATGTCGTAGTGCTGGTTGCACTGGAGGTAGAGGCTGTAGTAGCCGTTGGTATCGGAGGTGGCACTGCAGAGGGTGTTGCCGTCCTGGAGGGCGGCGACGCGTACTCCCGCGAGGGGCTGGCCGTTGGGGTCGGAGAGGGTGCCCCAGAGGAGCAGGCCTTCGAGGGGGCCTGGACAGGAGTAGAGCTGACGGCCGGAGGCGTCGTCGCGGTTGGAAATCCAGAAAGCGTTGCCGGAGATGGGGTCGAAGGAGAGGCCGAGGTTGTCGGTTCCGGTGACATTGAAGGGGGCGGGCAGACGCTGTACAAGGCAGCGGCCCACCATACGTCCCCTCGCGCTATCGCCATGCGACGGATCGGAGAGCAGGCGGGTGGCGTAGAGGGCGAAGCGGTTGTGGTCGTCGGCATTGCCGTTGGAGGCGAAGAGCAGACAGTCGCGGTAGATGAAGGGGGAAATCTCGTCGCCGGAGGTGTTGATGCGGTTTCCCAGATTGATGGGGTCGGACCATTCTTCGCCGTTGAAGCGCGAATACCAGAGGTCGAGGCTGCCCTTGTTGCGGTCCTCGCGGGAGGAGGAAAAAACCATCAGGGTGCCGTCGGCGGTGAAGGTGGGATGGAAGACATTCATGCCTTTGCTGAGGAAACTTCCATCCATCTTTATCTGTTTGACTTTCTGTTTCCCGTTCTCCTCCACATGGCTACGGAAAAGGAAGGAACGGCCCTTGCCGTCGAGGGTGGTGAAATAGAGGTCGCCCGTGGAGGGGTGACGCACCACGTAGTTGATATCTGCGTCGAGTTTGACGAGGGTGGTGTCGGGTCTGAAATTGGCGAAGCGGTCGCCGCCGCGCTGCGCTTTCAGCAGCACTCCCGAAGCGTAGCAGTAGAAGTTGCTGTCGAGATAGGAGACGCTGCCCACCTGGTGGGGGAGGATGATTCGTTGTTGGCGGTGGACGATGAAGTCGGACTGCTGGGCCTGTAAGGTGAGAGGTGAGAGGTGAAAGGTGAAAAATAGCAGGAGGGTGAGAGGGAGTGAAAGGGAGTGAAAGGACAAATGTCCATTAACGCAAATGATACGAGTCTGTTTCATGGCATTCTTAACTCTTAATGCTTAACACTCAACTCTCGAGAGCCAGCGGGAGGGCTTCGGAGATTTCGTTGATGTAGTGGAATTGGAGACCTTCGAGGTAGACGGGTTCTATCTCCTCGATGTCGCGACGGTTGTCGTGGCAGAGGAGGATGTCGGTGATGCCGGCGCGTTTGGCGGCGAGGATTTTCTCTTTGACGCCGCCGATGGGTGTCACTTCGCCGCGCAATGTGATTTCGCCCGTCATAGCCACATCGGGGCGCACCTTGCGGTGGGAGAGTACCGACACCATAGCCACGAACATGGTGATGCCCGCCGAGGGGCCGTCCTTGGGGGTGGCGCCTTCGGGCACATGGATGTGGATATTGCTCTTCTCGAGGGTTTCCTGTTTGATGCCGAAACGGCTGCTATTGGACTTGATGTATTCGAAGGCCAAGGTGGCGGACTCTTTCATCACGTCGCCGAGGTTGCCGGTCATGGAGAGGGTGCCTTTGCCCTTGCTGAGCGAAGCCTCGATGAAGAGTATCTCGCCGCCCACGGGGGTCCATGCGAGGCCTGTCACCACGCCTTCGCGGGGCTCGGGACGGCGGCGCTCGCTGTTGTGGATGGGGAGGCCGAGGACTTTGCGCACCTCGTCGCCGGTGACCGTGGCCGGGCATTTCTCGCCACTCTCGAGTTGCACCACACGGTGGCGCACCACCTTGGAGAGTTGCTTTTCGAGCTGGCGCACACCGCCCTCGCGGGTGTAGTCATTGATGACCATCTGGAGTATCTCCTCGGGGAAGCGCATGGTGCGGCGGTCGACCACGTTGTCGTGCATGATGCGCGGCAGGAGGTGCCGTTTGGCGATTTCGAGTTTCTCCTCGAGCATATAGCCGCTGAAGTCGATGACCTCCATACGGTCGAGCAGCGGCGGCGGGATGGCACCGGCGTTGTTGGCGGTGGCGATGAAGAAGACCTTCGAGAGGTCGTAGTCGATATTGACGAAGTTGTCGTGGAAGTGGCAGTTCTGTTCGGGGTCGAGCACTTCGAGGAGTGCCGACGAGGGGTCGCCGTGCATGGAGGCACTTTGCACCTTGTCAATCTCGTCGAGTACGAAGACAGGGTTTGTGGTGCCGGCCTTGATGATTTCCTGCATGATGCGGCCCGGCATGGCACCGACGTAGGTGCGGCGGTGTCCACGGATCTCGGCCTCGTCGTGCAGGCCGCCCAATGCCACTCGGCGGTAGGGGCGGCCGAGGGCTTCGGCGATGGAACGGCAGATGGAGGTCTTGCCAGTGCCCGGAGGGCCTACGAGGCAGAGGACCTGCGCTTTGACGCGCACCCCTTTTTCGGCTTGGCGTTTGCGCACAGCGAGGTATTCGATGATGCGTTCCTTGACTTTCTTGATGCCGTAGTGGTCGCGTTCCATCACCTCGCGGGCTTTGGGTACGTCGAAATTGCCAGCGGCATTCTCGGATTCGTTCCACGGGATGTCAAGCAGGGTCTCGAGGTAGGAATACTGCACGGTGTAGTCGGACGACATGGGCTGGATGCGCGAGAGCTTGGTGAGTTCCTTGTCGAAGATTTTGGCCACCTGCTCGGGGAGGTTCTTCTCTTCGGCGCGCTTACGCAGCTCCTCGATGTCGTTCTGGTTGTCGGCCCAGAAGGCGCTGTGGGCGGGTCCTCCGAGTTCCTCCTGGATGACGCTCATCTGCTGTCGCAGGTAGTATTCGCGTTGCTGGCGTTCGAGTTCCTCCTTGGTCTTGCCGTCAATCTCGCGTCGCAACTCGTCGAGGCCCTTGAGGGTGCTGAGTTGTTCGAGCATCTTGTTCACACGCTCGCGATAGCTCTCGCAGACCAAGAGCTCGTATTTCTGGTCGACATCAATATCGAGGTTGGTGGCGGCGAAGTTGATGAAAATCTTGTCGCTGCCGATGCCTGTGAGCATGTGGGCCAGTTCTTCGTCCTGCATGCGCATCTTCATCATTTCGGCATACTGTTTGCGGAGCAGCTTCACACGTTTGGCGAAAGCCTGTGTGTCCATGCCGTCGCTGTTCTCCGGAGCCATGGTGACGGTGCCGCGCATGTAGGGTTCGCGGGCGGTGACGACGAGCGAGTGGCAGCGGGTGATGCCCTGCATCACGGCCACGGTGATATCTTCCTTGAAGGAGAAGACCCTCAGCACTTTGGCCACCACACCCACAGGGTAGAGGTCGAGTTCGAAGGGTTCCTCTTCGTTGTTTTTCTGGGTGAATACCAGGATATGCTGATTGGTGCCGCTCACTTCGTTGAGCAGCTTGCGCGATTTCTCGCGTTTGGCGGCGATGGGGATGAGCACACCGGGGAACAGTACTTGGTCCATCACCGGAAGTACCGCCATCTCGTTCTCGATGCTGTCATCGTTCAACAGCACATCTTCGTCCATCTCGTCGACTACCGGCACAATATTCGCCCTCACATTCATGCCTTTAGCCAGCATCTCTCCCAATTCCTCAAAACCGTTATATTTCATTCTTTTTTATATTCTGCAAATAATATATTAACGTAAAAACACCGTTTTTGTTTCACTCTTGGAAATAGACTCGCTTGACGCGGGGTGAAACGGAGGTGAGCATCTCGTAGGGGATGGTGCCTGCGGCTGCGGCATTGCGCTGCAGGAGGTCTCCCTGGCCGAAGAGGATGACGGGGTCGCCCTCGTGGCATTCCACACCAGTAACGTCGACGAAACACATGTCCATGCAGATGCTGCCGATGATGGGCACTTCGTGGCCGGAGATGATGACATGCCCCTGCTCGTAGCCGAGGTGGCGGTTGAAGCCGTCGGCATAGCCGATGGGGATGATGGCGATGCGCGAGGGACGCGAGGCTATCCAGCGGCGGTTGTAGCCTACGGATTCACCCTCGGCGATGTCCTTGAGTTGCGAGATGCGGGTGACGAGGCGCGAGACCTGCTGGAGCTGTGCCTGCACGTCGGGCTCAGGGGCCACACCATAGAGGCCGATGCCGAGGCGTACCATGTCCATCTGTGCCTCGGGGAAGCGGGCGATGCCGGAGGAGTTGAGGATATGATGGAGAATCTTCACGCCGGCGGGGCGTTCGATAAGGCTGTCGAGACGGTCGCTCCAGGAGCGGAAACGATTGATTTGGCCGTGGGTGAAATCGTCCATCAAGGGGTCGTCGGCGCAGGCGAGGTGGGAGAAGATGCTCTTCACCTCGAGGCAGTCGGCGCATTGGTTGAGGCGCTCGGCGAGGAGCGGAATGTCGGCCTCGGAGAAGCCCAAGCGGTGCATGCCGGTATCGAACTCGACATGGATGGCCATGCGGCCGCCGAAGAGACGCACACGGGTGGCGAAGAGGTCGAGGATGCGGAAGGAGTAGATGTCGGGCTCGAGGCGATATTTGATGATGTCGTCGAAAGAGGCTTCCTCGGGATTCATCACCATGATGGGGACGTGAATGCCGTTGCGGCGAAGGTCAACCCCTTCGTCGGTATAGGCTACGGTGAAATAGTCTACGTGGTTGAATTGTAATGTGTTGGCAACCTCTACTTTGCCGGCGCCATAGGAGGCTGCTTTGACCATGGCCATGAGTTTGGTCTCGGGACGGATGCGTGAGCGGTAGAAGTTGAGGTTGTGGATCATGGCGCCGAGGTTGACCTCCATGATGGTCTCGTGCGACTTGCGCTGGAGTAGTTTGGCTATCTTCTCGAAGCCGAAGATACGGGCACCTTTGAGGAGGATGGTCTCGTTCTGGAAGGTGTTGAAGTCGTAGTCCTGAAGGAAATTGTCGGTGGAGTCGAAGAAGAGGGTCTCGATGTCGCTGAAACAGTTGCGGTTGTGGCAGAGAGCGGGGCCGATGGCGATGAGACGCGAGATGCCGCGTTGGGCGACGAGTTGTGCTACTTGGGAGTAGAGCTCGTTGTCAGGGATGCCGGTCTGCATGAAGTCGCTGATGATAAGCGTCTTGCGGAAATGTTGCTGTTCGTATTGTAGATAGTCGAGAGCGATGGAGAGGGAGTTGATGTCGAGGGAGTAGCTGTCGTTGATGAGGAGGCAGTTGTTGACGGCCTCGTTCATCTCGAGGCGCATCTCGACGGAGGTGAGGGAGGCACAGCGTGCGGCGATGACTTCGGGTGCATATCCGAGATAGAGCATGAGGGTGACGCAGTGCATGACATTCTCCTGCGAAGCGCGGTCGACAAAGGGAATGGTGACGGCGAAGGTGCTTTCTTTGTAGCTGATGTTGAGAGTGGAGAAGTGGTCGGCGATATCGGTGGAAAGGAGATGCACATCGCTGTCGGCAGAGGTTCCCCAGGTGAAGCGATTGAGACTATGGAAACTCTCGATCTCGGAAAGGACAGAATGAATCTCCTTGTGGTCGAGGGAGTAGATGAGCACGTCGCAATGGGTGAAGAGCTGAAGTTTCTCGGCTACTTTCTGTTTGCGGGTGAGGAAGTTCTCGTCGTGGGCCTGTCCGACATTGGTGAAGATGCCGATGGAGGGCTCGATGATATGCTGGAGCCTGGCCATCTCGCCGGCTTCGGAGATGCCGGCTTCGAAGATGGCCATATCAAATTCGTGGCTCATCTGCCAGACGGAGAGGGGAACACCGATTTGGGAGTTGTAGCTCTTGGGGCTGGAGACGATGCGGTGTTCTGTGGAGAGCAGTTGTACGAGCCAGTCTTTGACGATGGTCTTGCCATTGCTGCCGGTGACTCCCACCACGGGGATAGAGAACTGGGAGCGATGGGAGGCGGCGATGCGTTGGAGGGCGAGGAGGACATCGTTGACGCGCCAGAGGTTGGCATCGCGGTAGTCGGCGGCATAGTCGGCAGGCACGATGAAGTTGCGTACACCGCGCTGGTAGAGGCCGTCGATATAGCGGCAGCCGGAGTTGCGCTTAGTCGGGATGGCGAAGAAGAGCGTGCCGTCGGCCTCGGAGAGGGTGCGGCTGTCGGTGAGGAGATGGAGGATGGTGTCGTCGGAACGACGTACGCTCGCATCGGTACATTTTATGATGGCAGCTATTTCGGAAGCTTTCATGGTTGCTTGAGTGTGTTATTGTGTGATTGCTTGATTGTGTTATTTATTGCTTGATTGCTTGAGTGTTTGCGGAACGGATAATGGAGTGGCCTATGCGGCAGTCGAGGCAGCGGTGGCAGGAGCAGTAGTTGTTGTAAAGCTGGATGAGAGCCTGTGACTGTGCGGCATTCTCGGGAACAAGGCCGGCAGGGGCGAAGCGGCGGATGATATTGTTGTCTTCGGCAGGGAGCTGCTGCAAGAGGTTGAGCGCTTGCTCTTTGTAGGGTTGCTGTCCACACACCTCGCCATAGACGAACAACAAGGGAATCCATGCGTTGATAATCAGCGAGTCGGTCAGCATGCGCCCCACACGTTTGGTGGATTTTCGGGTTGTGGGCTGGTCAAATTGGTAGTGGGTATCCCAGTAGTCGGCAGCGCAGCAGTTGAAGAGACTTTCCATCGTCTTGACATCAGTTATCTCGAGCAGGGTGGAGAAGAGGTTGGACGTGGAGGCGAGGAGGTTGGCGAACTGGCTGAGACGGATGGTGGGGAATGCCGAGGGACGGATGCGGAAGAAGCGCCAGAGATAGTTGCCGATGGGTGAGAGCGAGGCGCCTGTCCGCAAAGCTTCATAGTCGGCCTGTAGCAGGCGCGGATATTCATCCTCGAAATAGCCTTCGAGAAATCCGGCCTGACCCATCAGCAGTGCTTCGATGCGTTGTGGATTGTCTTTCCAGCGCGCCAGGAAGCGAGGGTCGGTGGCTTTGGCCACCAATTCGAAAGGAAGGGCATTGACTTTACCGCCAAAGTAGTGTGCCATGAGCCAGTAGCATGTTTGTTCCCAGTTGCCGCGGCTTTCGTCAAGCAGGCGATGCACCACCTCGGACTTGCTCTCAATTCGTTCGACGGTTAAGCGGTCGAGGGACGAGTGGACGACAAGGGGGGGCACCTTCGGCAGACGCCGCCCACAGGGGACGGCCTGTGGGTCGGCAGGGGCCATCAGGGCATCGTAATTGGCTACCAGCGATGGATGGACAAATGATTTGAGTTCCAAGGTGGCAGGTTCTTTCCCGTTCTCCGTAATGATGTGGCTGTCGTGTTCATAGACCACATGGAGGATGATGCTGTTGTAGGCTTTGTCAGAGGTATGACGGTGGCGCTTCCAATCGGAAGAGCGGAGGTGAATCTCGATATTTCCTGCCCATTCGACACCGCCGATGGAGATTCTGGCGTTGAAGAAATCAGGACCTGCATCGAGGTTGAGTTCACCAGGACGATGAACGACAACAGGCTGTCCATTGGTGGTGGTCAGCCCTTTGCCAAGCATCTGGTGTTGCCATATATAATGTAGGAACGCTTCCGTCATTTCCTTTTCTCCTTACCTCCTAACTCCTTACCGCCTTTTAGTTGAACATTTCCTTCATTTTGTCAAAGAAACCACGCTCCTGTTTGGTGGGATTGGGTTGGAAGTTGGGATGTTTCTGCAGGTCTTCGAGCATTTTCTTTTCTTCGCGCGTGAGTTCTTTGGGCACCCACACATTGAGGCTCACCAGAAGGTCGCCGCGGCCATAGCCGTTCATGACGGGAAGCCCTTTGCCACGCAGGCGTACCACGCGACCCGACGGGGTGCCGGGATCAATCTTTATTTTTACTTTGCCGTTAAGGGTGGGGATTTCCACTGAGGCTCCCAGCGCGGCATCTGCATAGGTGATAAAGGCGTTGTAGTAGAGGTTAGCATCCTGCCGCTCGAAGGTGTCGTGCTCGAGTTCTTCGATAAGGACGATGAGGTCGCCGGCGATGCCGCCACGGGGACCGGCATTGCCTTTGCCCTGCATGGCGAGCTGCATACCATCCTGTACGCCGGCAGGGATGTTGATGGTGAGGATTTCGTCGCTCTTGACGATACCGTCGCCGTGGCAGTCGGGACATTTATCCTTGACGATGCGACCCTCGCCGCCGCACTGCGGGCAGGCACTCTGGGTCTGCATCATGCCGAGGATGGTGCGTTTGGTCTCGGTGACTACGCCGGTACCGTGACAATGGGGGCAGACTTCAGTCTTGCCGTCCTTGGAGCCGCTGCCGTGACAGGTCTTGCACGGGACATATTTATTGACCTTGATTTTCTTCTCGCATCCGTGGTCGATTTCCTCGAGGGTGAGTTTGACTTTTATGCGGAGGTCGGTGCCGCGCAGTACACGCCGTGCGCCACCGCCGCCACCGCCGAAGCCGGAGAATCCCGTGCGAAAACCGCCGCCGAAGAGGTCGCCGAAAATGCTGCCGAACTGGGAGAAGATGTCGTTCATGTTCATACCGTCCTGCCCATAGGCACCGTCCATGCCAGCCATACCGAACTGGTCGTAGCGGGCTTTCTTGTCGGGATTGCTGAGGACGTCGTAGGCCTCGGCGGCTTCTTTGAACTTCTCTTCAGCCTCCTTGTCCCCCGGATTGCGGTCGGGGTGATATTGAAGGGCCAGTTTACGGTAAGCCTTCTTCAATTCTTCGGGAGTGGCATTCTTATCCACTCCAAGCACTTCATAATAATCTCTCTTTGCCATATTGGTTTTCCTCCTTTAGAATGCAACAACAACTTTGGCGTAGCGGAGTACCTTGTCGTTGAGATAATAGCCTTTTTCAACCACATCCATCACCAATCCTTTCTGCGACTCTTCGGGGGCAGGGATACGGGTGATGGCCTCGTGGAGGTTCTCGTCAAATTTCTTGCCTTTCACTTCCATGGCCTTGAGCCCTTTCTGCTCAAGGATTTTTATCATTTTGTTGTAAATCAGCTTGACGCCTTCGTCTTCGGTGGCGGCGAGCGCGCGCTCGAAGTCATCGATGACAGGCAGGATGGCTTTCATCATCTCGCGGCTGCCGTTGATGAGCAGGTCGGCTTTTTCTTGATTGGTGCGTTTGCGGTAGTTCTCGTATTCGGAATAGAGACGGAGGTATTTGTCGTTCATCTCGGCCAGTTTCTCGCCCAACTCCTGCACCTTGTCGGCTTCGGTGGGCTCGGGGTTTTCCGTAGACTCTTCGGCTTGCTGCTCCTCAGCGGCCTCGTTGACAACTTCTTCCGCTGCCTTCAACAAATCCTCTGTTGCTTTCTCTTTGCTATGTTTTTCTTTGTTACTCATATGCTGTGTGACTTGTTTTTTACTGATGAATATATATCAAAAAGACTGCCAGTGGCAGTCGGGACTGACAAAATGGCATTTGGGTGTCATCTTGTCACCATACAAAGACATCTTCAGGACGTCGGGGACGTTGTCGCGACAGCCATTGGAAACCCTGCATGCGTTTCCATTCGTTGGGCAGTTGCATTACCGGATAGGTCTTCATGTCGGGCTTGTCGTAGATGACGACTCGGGATGGAGCCCGGGCGGTGTCGAAATAGATTCTCATGTCGGTGCCGGTGCCGGCGTTGACACCCACTAGCGCCGCATGGGAACTACTATCGTCTTCTGTGATATAATACACCATCTGGGCATTTCCCATCATGTCGGCGTATAGTGGTTCGCCCTTGTCGAAATATACGATGCCTTGTTTGCACTTCAGTTGGTTGAATTTCTCAACGTCAACCTGTTCTATGGAGAAACAGGAACTGCGCAGCCATGCCTGTCGCACCCCGGAGGTGTCATGCTGCAGTTCGATGGTGTCGGCCTGACATTGGTAGTGCTCATACCACAGCACGGGATTGCGGTAGAGTGAGAGCAGGGAATCGGAAGCCGAATAGAAGGCGGAATCGCACATGGCTTGGGCATCTCTGCGGTAGACTTTGACCTTGTAGTTGGCCCGCACGGTCTGTATATGATTGGCGCTGTCGGTCGTCAAATAGACGCTATCGGCATGCAGGAAAAGGGAGTCTCCGTCATCGACAAAGACCACTAATGCGCTGTCGGTGACGAAGGAGAATCCTGAGGCCTGGTTGGATTCACCGTAGCGGCCCGTGCAGGTGAGATTGTTAACAGAATCGAAAATGCGCACATTGCCTTGCGCCTTGCCGTAGCGCAGGCTATCGTGGTAGTAGAGTGTGTCGCAGTCGATAGTGCGGCCTTTATTGTTCACATGGGAGGCAAGGAAAGAGGTGGCCTCGCGGCTTGCGGTGTTGTAGTCGCCCAACTCGCTATAAATGAATGCAGAATCGGTGTAGATGCGTGTGGGACTCTTGAAATGTGCCACCTCCGTCACCGTATTATAGATGAGCGTGTCGGTGAAGAGTTGCATCTCGTCGTCGGAGAGTTGCACGCTATCATAGATATAGAACTCCTTTCGTGAGGCATTGTATAGTCCTTGCTGGCTGTCGAGTTTGCGCAGTCCACTGACGGCGTGTCCCCAATGCGGGTAGAAGGCCGTTTCGGTATTGCGGATGTAGGTGATATGGTCTGCTCGGAGTTGTGTACGTCCGTCAACAAGAAGCACGGTGTCGTCCCATATATCGACGATGCGAGTATTTCCATCATAGAAGAGGCGGTCGCCATAGATGAAGGTGGTGTCGGAAAGTCGAATGACGATTGCACCGAATGCGGTGAAGCTGTTCTCCTTGGTGTTATAGTGTGCAGAATCGGAACGCAGTGTCATGCCCTCATGACGGGCTGTCACGCCGTTGAACAGAATCCAGATATTGCCGTCGTCAGGGTCACGTGAGCCCATGCCGGCAGAATACTCAATCAGTTTCTGTCCCTCTGCGGCGGGCAACAGAAAAAAGAGGAAAGTGAAAAGCATAAGCACTTTCCACTTTCCTTTTTTTACGTTCAGCTCTTGGCTCACAATTCTCAATGCTCCACTTTATTTTATCACACGGGAACCGAGACGGTCCATGGCGCAGCGGAAGCCAATCCAGGAGGCGGACTGGTCTTGATCGAGGTAGCGGCGTGTAGAGGCTTGCAGATAGTAGGCGCGGTCTTTCCAACTACCGCCCTTGATGACGCGCACTTTGTTGTTGACGAAGGTGTGAGCCACATCGTCTTTCGATTCAGCTTTGCGGCGGTACATCTTGTTGGTCCAAGTGTCGGAGGCAGACATGGCCTCTTCGCTCTCTTCCTCCTCGTCTTCTTCCACTTCTTCGGCTTCACCCTCTTCGTCCTCATCACCTGTCTCGGTATCCATCCAGTTTTCATTGGCACCCAGGTTGGAGGCGCGGTCGCCGTCGAGGTAGTTCACATTGTCGGCCTGACGGTAGTTGCGGCGGTTGGCCTGATATTCCTCTTCGGTATAACGCATGGAACCGTCCTCGCCGATGAAGACCTCGTTGTCCTCATCGAGTTCGGGGGTCTTGTAGATGTTGCCACGGAAAGGATCGAGGTCGTCGCCACCGATGGGGTTGACGGTCTTACGATAGACATCCATGCACCATTCGCTGACGTTGCCGGCCATGTTGTACAGGCCGTAGTCGTTGGGGAAATACCATTTGACGGGGCAGGTGTAGTCCCAGCCGTCGTTCAGGTTGCCAGCCACGCCCATGGCGTCGCCGCGGGTGCGTTTGAAGTTGGCAAGGAACTGTCCGTAGTATTTCTTGTTGGCGGAACGCAGGCTCTGGCCGGCCCAAGGATAGGTCTTGTGCTCGGTGATGCGCTCGTCGTAGGTGTTGCCAATCATGCCAAGGGCGGCGAATTCCCATTCAGCCTCTGTTGGGAGGCGGTAGTAGGGGTAGAGGATACCGTCGGATTTGCGAATCTGACGCTCCTCGCCACCAGCGGAGGGATCGAGGTTGGCGATACCGCCACGAATTTCGCCCTCATAACGGCCGGCAAGGTAGACATCGGTCTGGAAGGCGTTGCTACCGAGGTTCTCCTGATCGAGGGTGAGGATGCCCATGTCGACAAGAATCTTCTCGTTGACACGGTCGGTACGCCAAATGCAGAACTGCCGAGCCTGCTCCCAGGTCACACCCACCACGGGATAGTCCTGATAAGAGGGACTTTGGAAGTAGTGGTCAACAAAGCTCTCGCGCCAAGCCAGACGGTCGCGCCAGGTAGCGGTGTCGGGCATAATGGCTTTCACTTTTTCGCTGAATTCTTCGCCATAGGCGCGGTTCATCCAGTAGACGAACTCACCATACTGCTTGTTGCTCACCTCGCACTCGTCGATATAGAAGGAAGAGACGGTGACGGTGTGCGCCACATTGTCCCATGAGTAGCGAGTGTCTTCGGTGACATGACCCATCACGAAGGAACCACCTTCGATAAACACCAATCCGGGGGCGGTCTCTTGGTTGGTTCTGTCGGAGACATCGTAACCACCCCACTTCGGGTCGTTGTAGTTCCATCCCGTAGTTTCAGACTTGCCAGCCTTGTTTCCACAAGAGGCGAGCATCAAAACTGTAGCCAGCATCAGGCTTGAGAATCTGAAAATTTTCATATATTCACTATTTATATTATGCTATATAACGTATTTCCCGTTTTTTTGTTTCATTATTTAGAACGAGGGGCAGCGGATGGCTTTGACTTTCTTCTTGTGCTCGGGCACGGGAAGGAGTACGCCCAGCGTGATTTCGTGGGCACCTGCCGTACTATTAGCCAATTTCGACACGGTCACATCGTAACTGTAGCCTATGGTGAAGTAATCGTGACGGATACCGGCCTGGAAGATGAAAGCATCGGAGTTCTCGGTGCCGTGACGGAACCATACGCCCACAATGAAGGGCATCCAGTCGAGGTTGACACCATAGTTGAAGTAATGGAAACCGCCTTGGTATTGGTAGACGATATTGGGCGAAATAATGGGGGTGCCCAGACCCAGCGAGGACTGACGTCGTCCTTCTTCAGCCACGTTGATGAGTCCACCGCCATGCACGGTAATCTTCATCGGGACGGGGTCTTCCGAATAGAAAGCAACATTGGGCTGCGTGAGATGGGAGACGGCAAGGCCTGCGTACCATTTGGACCCACTAACCAGAACACCGGCATTGAAGTCGGGAGTCCACTGGCTGAGTTTGTCGGGAGGTGTGGCTCCGGTGGCATACGAGAAACCCATTTCGCGGTCAATCTGGTCGGGGAAACGCAGATAGTCATCCCAGCTAAGGTGTGTGTTGACAATCGAAGCCTGCAGGGCAGCACTGACATAGATGTCTCGACTCACTTGGAAGCGGAACGAATACATGGCACCCAACATATTGGTCGACAAAGCACCATGGTCACCCACACGGTCGGTCAGCAAAATGAAACCAAGACCACCATGAAGATCGGGGAAGTATTGGTCATAGGAGGCTGACACCGTGGTAAATGCGCTTACGAGTCCCGGCCATTGTGCACGGTAGCTCAGTGCGATGCGCGGTGCAACGACAGAGCCGGCAAAAGCGGGATTCAGATAGAGTGGGTTAGCGTAGAATTGAGAGAATCCGATATCCTGGGCTCCTGCCGTAGCCGAAAGCATCAGCATGACACCCAGAACAGCGTTCTTCAATCTCTTTTTCAGTTGTTTTTTTGACATATTACAGGCCTATAATCAAAACGCAATATTACGAAGATTTTTTGAAATAACAACATTTTCTATAAAATATTTTTATAAATATCACATTATCATAGAGATATTTTTTTACTCTCGAATGGTTTGCGCACACCAAAATGACCATACTTGCAGGTGACATTTCGGTTTTTGGGCCTCTTTCAGCAAGGGACAACCATTGAAAATTGTAGAGTCCAACAGCCTTTCGCTGTCGGGATGAATGGTTACTTTTTTCAGCCCGGTGCACATTGAAAAAGCCGAGATACCCAAATACTCCAAATCCCTACCAAGCTCAACCTGCTCCAACGAGCGGCAATAGGCGAAAGCGCCTTCTCCTATCGATTGTAAACCAGTATTGTAGGAAATTTTCTCTAATAGAACACATCCACAGAATGTCTGTGTCCCAATGCGCCGGATGGACTTCATGTCCACCTGGGTCAGACTATCGCATCCATAGAACGCGTAGGATCCGATTTCCACCACCCGGTATATCCTCCCGTCAAAGGCCACTGTTTCAGGAATGGTCAATTCGCCAACAGGCTTGTTATCAGCAAAGTATGGCCATTCTTTTTCAGGATGGGTTACACAAACACTATCTCCGTTACCAAGTATCTGATAGTAAAGCATCTGTCCATTCTCTGTTGAAAGAGAAAAATCGTACTGTGCAGATGAATACTTTGTTGTCCAAAAAATACACAGAAAACATGTTACCAGTATTTTGGCGACTTTCATTCTATCCATTGTTTATTATTTTAGTTTTGCAAAAATACAACTAATTTTTCAAATAAAAAAGACTAACCACCAATTGCTTGATAAAGACACCTCTCTCGCACCACCTATTCTCAATAGGATATCGCTCCATCGCTCGAAATAACAAAATAAAGGCCACGAAAACGTGGCCTTTATTGACATATCCTGTTGGATGGGATTTACTCGAACGACTTGATGGCCTGTTTGATAAGTTCCATGGCCTCACGCAGTTGCTCCTCGGTGATGCACAGCGGGGGAGCGAAGCGGATGATGTGCTGATGGGTCGGTTTGGCCAGCACACCGAGGTCGCGCATCTTCAGGCAGACATCCCAAGCTTCCTTGCCGTTGTGGGGCTTGATAATGATGGCGTTAAGTAAACCTTTACCACGCACCTTCTCAATCATCGGGCTCTTGAAGTTGCTCATTTCCTCGCGGAAAATCTTACCGAGACGCTCGGCATTTTCCATCAGGTGCTCGTCTTTGATCACCTGCAGGGCGGCGATGGAGACCTTGGCGGCGATGGGGTTGCCACCGAAGGTGGAGCCATGTTCACCGGGCTTGATATTCAGCATGATGTCGTCATCGGCCAACACGGCGCTGACGGGCATCACGCCGCCACCGAGGGCTTTGCCGAGGATAAGGATGTCGGGACGCACGTTCTCATGGTCGCATGCCAGCATCTTACCGGTACGGGCGATACCGCTCTGCACCTCGTCTGCCATGAACAACACATTGTATTTCTTGCAGATATCGTAGCATTTCTTCAGATAGCCCTCATCGGGAACATAGACACCAGCCTCACCCTGGATGGGCTCCAGCAGGAAGCCTGCGACTTCTTTGCCATTTTCGGCCAGGCATTTCTCCAGTGCGTCGGCATCATTGTAGGGGATGCGGATGAAGCCAGGAGTCATGGGACCGTAGTTGGCATAGCTCTCAGGGTCGTTACTCATGGTGATGATGGTGATGGTACGGCCGTGGAAGTTACCTTCGCAGCAGACAATTTTCACTTTGTCGTTGGGGATGCCTTTATTTACCACGCCCCAGCGGCGGGCCAACTTCAGGCCGGTCTCGTCGGCTTCGGCGCCGGTGTTCATCGGCAGCACTTTATCATAGCCGAAGTATTCGGTTACATATTTCTCCCACTCTCCCAGGCAGTTGTTATAGAAAGCGCGGCTGCTGAGGGTCAGCTCATGAGCTTGGTCACACATGGCTTTGACAATCTTCGGGTGGCAGTGGCCTTGGTTAACGGCAGAGTAGGCGGAAAGGAAGTCGAAGTACTTCTTACCCTCGCAGTCCCACACGAAGGCGCCCTCACCCTTGGCGAGAACGACGGGTAGCGGATGATAGTTATGGGCGCCGTAGCGGGCTTCCATTTCCATGAATTGTTCTGATTTTGTCATTGTTGTATTGTTTTTAAGGTTGTAAATTTTTTTTTGAAAAGCGGTGCAAATTTACACATTTTTTTGAATATTGGGATGAAAAAAAATGATGTCTGATTTAATTGTCTGTTATTTCGGTCGTTGTACTTTTAATTGGATGTCTGTTGAAAACTTTTTTCATGGTCTGACGCTCTATTTATAAAAAAATATTTATTTTTGCAGCCAAATTTAAATGTAATAAATACATGAGTATGGACAACAAAGAGCAAAGAAAAGAAGAACTTTACAGTCAGGCTATCCCTGCCGGCAAACGTAGATATTTCTTCGATGTGAAAGAAACCCGTGGAGGTGACAAGTTTATTACCATCACTGAGAGTCGCAAGTTGTTTGATAACAACACCGGCGAAGTTTATTTTGAGAAAAACAAATTGTTCCTCTATAAAGAGGACTTTGATAAGTTCCGTCAGGGTCTCGACAATGCATTCAAATTCATCGAGACCGGCATCGTGCCTCCTCCCGTCGTTGTGGAGGACAACTGGCACGGCGACAATGTCGACAGCAAGCTGGACGAGATAGACTTTAAATTTTAATGCTTGAACGCCTGAATGCGTAAATGCTTGAGTTTTAAAAATATTCAAACATTCAAACAATCAAACAATCAAGCAGTTTCATTATGGCAAAGATAATATCCATAGCCAACCAGAAGGGTGGGGTGGGGAAGACCACCACGGCGGTGAACCTCAGCGCCTCGCTGGCAGTACTCGAGAAGAAGGTGCTGCTGGTCGACTGTGACCCCCAGGCCAATGCCACCTCCGGTCTTGGTTTCAACCCTGACGAGTTGGAGAAAAGTGTCTACGACTGTATCCTCGGTCAGGCTCAACCCGACGAGGTGATTATTGAGACCGATACCCCCAACCTCGACCTCCTGCCTACGCGTATCGACCTCGTGGGTGCCGAGGTGGAACTTATCAATGAGAAAGGCCGCGAGCAGTTCCTTGCCCGTGCCCTCGAACCCATCAGGGACAACTACGACTACATCATCATTGACTGTTCCCCCTCGCTGGGTCTCATCACCATCAACGCCCTCACGGCCTCCGACTCGGTGATTATCCCCATCCAGAGCGAATATTTCGCTCTCGAGGGTCTTGGTAAACTGTTGAATACCGTGCGTATCGTGCAGACACGCCTCAACCCCAAGCTCTCCATTGAGGGATTGCTCATCACTATGTACGACAACCGTCTCCGTCTGGCCCGTCAGGTGGTCGAAGATGTACGTGAGCACTTCAAGCAGATGGTCTTCAATACCCTCATCTACCGTAACACCAAGTTGGCCGAAGCACCGTCTTATGGCAAGAGCATCATCATGCATGATGCCGCTTCCACCGGTGCTATCAACTACCTCAATCTCGCACAGGAAATTCTGGAACGAAACAAAAAATAATAGAAAATGGCAGTAAAGAAAAGTGGTGGTCTGGGACGTGGATTGAGCTCCATCCTTCCTGATACCAAGGATTTGGAGGTCAATAACACTGTCACCGCCGCCATCAGCACCATACCCTTGAAAAAGATTGTCGCCAACCCCTTCCAGCCCCGCAAGGAGTTTGACAAGGAGGCCTTGGAGGAACTTGCACAATCCATCCGTCAGCAGGGGGTCATCACTCCCGTTACTGTGCGCAAGATGCCCGACGACACTTACCAGCTCATTGCCGGTGAGCGTCGCTTCCGTGCCTCGCAGCTTGCGGGTCTCAAGGATATACCGGCTTATGTCCGTGTGGCCACCGACAACCAGATGATGGAGATGGCTCTTGTGGAGAATATCCAGCGCGAGAACCTCAACGCCATTGAGGTGGCGCTGGCCTACAAAGCCCTCATTGAGGAATGCCGTCTCACCCACGACCAGCTCAGCGAGAAGGTGGGAAAAAACCGCAGCACCATCACCAACTACCTGCGCTTGCTCAACCTGCCGGCTGAGACCCAGTTGGCTCTTGGTAGCGACAAGATAAGTATGGCTCATGCGCGCGCGCTCGTAAATGTAGAGGATATAGACCTCCACCTCGAGATACTCCATGCCATCATCGACCGTCATCTCTCTGTCCATCAGACAGAAGATATGGTCAAGAATGCCAAGAAGAAACCCGTGGCCCCCACCACCAAGAAACGTGGCGAGTTGCCTGCAACACATGTGGAGGCACAAGGTCGTCTCAAAAAGAAGCTCCAGTCGACAGTGGAAATCAAGCGCTCTCAGCGCGGAAAAGGCTCCATGACCATCTATTTCAACTCCGACGAGGACTTCAACCGCATCCTGCAGTTGATTGAAAAATAAGAATAATGAAGGGAGTGAAAAGGAGTGCAAGGAAGTGCAAGGGAGTGCAAGGCAAAAATGTCAACCGACAGTATTGTCCCCGCACTCCCTTGCACTCCTCTGTATTTCTTACACTTCTTCTTTTTACCCTTCACCTTTCACCTTTCACCTCGCAGGCTCAGCGTGTCGAGGTGCAGCCTCCGGCCGAACCAGTGAATGTTGTTGTTCCGGAAGAGCATTCCGGTACCAAAGCCCTCCTCTGGTCGCTCATTCCGGGTGGAGGACAAATCTATAACGGGCAGGCTTGGAAAGTCCCCGTCATCTACGGCGCTTTCGCCGGCATGGGCTACTTCATCCACTACAACTACACACGTATGGTGAAATTCAAGGATGAGTACCTCTACCGTGTCAACCATAACGACACCCCCAACCTCGCCGACTACGCCAACTATCCCACCTCCAATATCTATAATCTCTACAACTCCTACAACCGTGACTTCCAGCTCATGGTCATTATCACCGTTGGTGTCTATGCCCTTAACCTCGTCGATGCCTATGTTTTCGGCCACCTCTATGACTTCCGCATCGACGACGACATCTCTCTGGCTGTCGCCCCCACGCTCCAGCCCACGCCCATGGGCTTCCAGCCTTCGTTGGGAGTGACTCTCTCATTTTAGAAAACTTAGAAAAACTAGTTAAACCAGAAAAACTAGTTAATCTATGCAATAATAAACAAAATAACACGTTTAATCAAGCAAACACAAAAAACAACAAACAATGACGAACTCTCTTTTTATTCTTCTTGACAGCACTACTGCCGAAGCCCCCAAGTCTCTTTCCCTTTGGGAGATGGCTGTCAGTGGCGGATGGATTATGATTATCCTCGGACTGATGTTGGTCCTTGCCGTCTACATCTTCATCGAGCGTTACATTACCCTCAGCAACGCTCTCAAAGGCAACGACGACAGCGTCTTTATGGACGAAATCCGTCAGCATGTCCACAACGGCAACCTCGACGAGGCCCGCAACCTCGCCAAGCAGACCGCTTCGCCCCTGGGTCGCATGATCAGCAAGGGCTTCTCGCGCCTCGGTCGTCCGCTGCCCGACATCCAGGCTGCCATCGAAAGTGAGGGCAAACTCGAAGTCGCCAACCTTGAGAAACGTGTCTCCCTCGTCGCCACCGTGGCCTCTTTGGGACCCATGCTCGGCTTCCTCGGCACCGTCACCGGTATGATTACCGCTTTCCAGGATATGAAGAATGCAGGCACCGACATCAGCATCGCCACCCTCTCCGGCGGCATCTCCACCGCTATGGTCACCACCGTCGGCGGCCTCATCGTCGGTATCATCTGCTATTTCCTCTATAACCTCCTTGTCTCCCGCATCAACAAAGTGGTCTTCGACCTCGAGGTCCGCGCCAACGAGTTTATGGATCTCCTCCATGAACCGGCCTAAAAAATGTTTGAATGCTTGATTGTTTGAATGCTTGAGTGCTGTCGCGCCAAATTCTCACACAATCAAGCAATAACACAATCAAACAATAATAGTAATGATTAATCTACAGAATAAAATACGTGTCGAGACTTCCTCGTCGAGCATGAGCGACTTGGTCTTCCTGCTGCTCATTTTCTTCATGATTACCTCGACTCTCATTAGTCCCAACGCCCTGCCGCTGAATCTCCCCGAGAGCAGCAGCGACACCCGCGTCAAGCAGGACCTCACCGTCTATATCGCCTTTGACGAGGCTGGTATGCCTGCCTACTACATTCGTGATGAAAAGACTCTTGTCGCTCGTGAGTCCCTTCAGGATGAGCTGAGCAAAGCGCTCGAAGGCTCCGCCAAAGACGCTGCCATCGTGCTCCGCGCCGATAAGGATATGCCCGTTGAAGAGGTGGTATACACCCTCGACGCTGTCAACCGAATCAACGATGCCGACCCCGAGAATCACGCCCACAAGGTCTCTTTGGCCACTGTCGGTAAAGAATAAAAAAACAAACAAAAGCTATGTCATCGAAAACCAAATCCGCCATCTCTACCGCCATCTTCGTCGGGGTGATGCTCCTGCTGATGTTTTTCGTCAGCGGCTACACCTTCGACAAAGGGGCCTACGAGAAGGAAAACCCTCCCAAGGAGCCTCCCGAGGGTTTCGAGGTGAGCCTCGGTGAACCCGACCGCGGACAGGGTGACGAACCCGCTCCCGCGGCCAAACAGCAGACCACTACCAAGCCTGCTCCGGTGGCACCGCAGCAGAATATTCCCACCCAGCGCAACAGCGACGCGAAGGTCAACGCCAGCGACAAAACGGTCACCACCGATGCCAAAACCACCGAAGTGAAACCCAAGGAGCCGGAAATCAACCAGAACGCCCTCTTCCCCGGTAACCGAAACAAGAATAGCACGGGTAGAGGACAAGGGCTCGGCGAGGCTGGCACTCCCGGCAACCAGGGCCAAGCCGACGGCAACCCCAATTCGCTCAACACCAACGGTAATGGTGGCGGAGGACTCTCGGGCAATGTGAAGGGCTTCAAGGTTGTCTCCCATCCCCCCATCAAGTTCAGCTCCACGCAGACCGTCAACATCACCTTCACCCTCGACGTGTGGGTCGACAAGAACGGCAACGTGACGCGTGTCGACTACCGCACCTCTACCTATAGCGATGTCCGTCTCCGCGACAAAGCCATCGCTTTGGCCAAGGGTACCAAGTTCGCACCGCTCCCGGGAACCGATATGGGCGACGAGTTGCGTAAGGGTACCATCACCGTCACTTTCAAGAACACCAAATGAGACTCGACAAATACCTCTGGGCAGTGCGCCTCTACAAGACGCGCTCCCTCGCCGCCGATGCCTGCCAGTGTGGCAAGGTGAAGCTGACGGCCGAGGGTAGGGAACTGAAGCCCTCCCACGAAGTGAAGGTAGGGGAGAGGTTCAGCCTCAATCTCGACCAGTTGCACAAGGAAATCGAGGTCCTCGCCATCCCGCCCAACCGCGTGGGCGCTCCCCTTGTCCAAGGTTTTATGATTGACCGCACCCCGCAGGAGGAATACGAGCGCATCCAGATGGCCCGCCAGTACGCTTTCGAGAAACGCGACCGTGGCGTCGGTCGTCCTACAAAACGAGACCGTCGTGACTTAGAGGAGTTTAAGTACATGTAAAAGGAAAATTCCGGGAAAAAGAATATTTTTCCGAAACTTTTTGCAAGAAAAAACAATCAAGTAGTACCTAATAACGATTCGAGACAGTGGAAGACAAGGAAATCGTCGAAAGAATCCTCTCAGGAGACACTGAGCAGTACACGCTCATCGTGCGGCGCTACCAGCAGATTGTGGCCAACCTCACCTACAAGCTCTGCGGCACGCGCCTCGAGATAGAGGAGGTGACACAGCAAGTCTTCGTCGAGCTCTACATGGCCCTTCCCCGATTCCGTTTCGACTCGAAGTTGAGCTCTTACATCTACCGCATCACCGTCAATGTCGTCAGCAAGATGCTGAACAAAAGCAAACGCTTCGTCAGCAGCGACGAATGGGAGAACCCGCCCGAGGAGGTCTCCACCGACCGCAACGCCGAGCAGCAGATCATCCACAACGAACAGATGGACGCCCTCCGCACCGCTATCGGACACCTCAAGGACGAGCAACGCACAGCCCTCATACTCTACACCTTCGAGGACTTCTCCTACAACCAGATTGCTGAAGTCATGCAGTGCAGCCTCGCCAAAGTGGAGTCGCTCATCTTCCGTGCAAAAAAGAACCTGGCAAAGGAACTAAAGAATGCTTGAATGTGTGAATGTGAGAGTGTCTGATGCGAAAAAAAACTCAAGCAATCAAACAATAGCGCAATCAAACAATAGAACCATGAATATCGACGAACAACTGAAACAACTCGCCCAGCAGACTTGCCCCAAGCAGGTCGATGTGGTGGACAGTGTGATGGCCGAGGTGCGCAAACACCCCTACCTGCAGCCTGTCGCCAAGCCCGCTGTGCGCAAGGTCCGTTGGGTGCCCTGGGCCTCCCTCACGGCTGTTGCTGCCGCGGCGGGTCTCGTTGTCGTCAACCTCACCCCTGCCGTTGCCGCCACCTATAACGAAGAGCAGATAGGCTCCATGATGGCCTCGGTGGCCGACTATAACTACTACGCCCCTGTCGAATCGGCAGCAGAAAACCCCATCGATTACCTCTACGACGACTATTCGGATGAGTATTAATTATTGCGTTATGAAAAAAGTCCTTTTCCTCACCTTGACCCTTGCCCTCGGACTCTCGCTCTATGCACAGCGTCAGGGCGGTCAGCGTCACAAAGACCAGCGTCCCGATATCACGCAGCTTGTCAGCAACCTCACCGACAGCCAGAAGAACAAGCTCGAGACCGTCACCAGCGAGTCGCGCCAGCGTGTTGATAAGCTCCGCGCCCGCCAGAAGACAGTGCGCGACAGCATTGCGCTCTATATGGACCGCGAAGGCGACCAGTCACGATACCTCAATCCCCTTTTCGATTGCGAAGCCAAAATCCAAGCCGAGATTTCTCGCGAGATGTACAGCACTAAGGTGCGCATCGAGCAAGTCCTTACCAAAGAACAGCGTCAGGAGTTCCAGAAAGCTTCCGAGCAGCACCGCAAGAAATACGGCAAAAAGCAACAATAATTACGTATTGCTCCGAAAGTACCCTCTCATAGTAACCCCACACGGAAGTGTGGGGTTATTTTGTTCTTGTTTTATAAAAAATAATTTATGGCTAATTGACGATAATTCACGTTTATAACTATTACGGAGATTTTTTTTTCAACTTGTCCTTGTCTGTTTTGGAAAAAATATGTAAATTTGCACCCAAATTCAACCCATAAAAACAACACACATGAACAACAGTATTTTCGTTTTCCCGAAACCTGAGAATGAACCCGTGAAAGGCTATGCCCCCGGCAGCCCCGAACGCAAAGAAATCCGCAAAGCCCTCGACGAGCTCTACAAGAAAGTGACCGAGATTCCCGCCATCATCGGTGGCAAGGAGGTCAAGACCAAGAATATGGGCGAGATAGTCATGCCCACCGAGAATCACCATGTGTTGGCCCGCTACCACAAAGTGGGCGAGAAAGAGGTGCAGGCCGCTATCGACGCCGCCATGAAAGCCCAGAAGGAATGGGCCGAGACCCCCTGGATCGACCGCGCCAGCGTGATGCTCAAAATCGCCACCCTCATCAGCGGCAAATACCGCTACCTCATCAATGCCGCCACCATGCTCGGCCAGGGCAAGACCACTATGCAGGCCGAAATCGACAGCGCCTGTGAGCTCTGCGACTTCCTGCGCTACAACGCCCACTATGCCAGCCAGATTTATAGCGACCAGCCCTGCAGCGACAAGGGCACGCTCAACTATGTGACCTATCGTCCCATGGAAGGCTTCGTCTTCGCCATCACCCCCTTCAACTTCACCTCCATCGCCAGCAACCTATGCCTCAGCCCCGTGCTCATGGGCAATGTCTGCATCTGGAAGCCCTCCACCACCGCCATGCTCTCCAACTACCTCCTGATGAAAATCTACAAGGAGGCCGGTCTGCCCGACGGTGTGGTCAACTTCCTCCCCGGCAGCGGCGCCCTCATCGGCAAGGTGGCCTTCGCCAACGAGAACCTCGCGGGTGTCCACTTCACCGGCTCCACCGCCACCTTCAAGGGCTTCTGGAAAGCCATCGGCCAGAATATCGACAAATACAAGAGCTATCCCAAGATTGTCGGTGAGACCGGCGGCAAGGACTTCATCATGGTCCACAAGAGCGCCGACCCCGACCAGGTGGCTACCGCCATCGTCCGTGGCGCCTTCGAGTTCCAGGGACAGAAATGCTCCGCCGCCAGCCGCGCCTATGTGCCCGCCTCCATGTGGCCCAAGGTGGAAAAGATTATCGGCAAGATGCTGAAGGAAATTAAGATGGGCGACGTGCGCGACTTCAGCGCCTTCGTCAACGCCGTCATCGACGAGGCTTCCTTCGACAATTGCAAGAACTATATCGACCACGCCAAGAAGAGCAAAGACGCCGAAATCGTCTTCGGTGGCAAGTGCGACAAGAAGAAAGGCTGGTTTGTCGAGCCCACCGTCATCCGCGCCCTCAAGCCCAACTACAAGAGCATGTGCGAGGAGATCTTCGGACCCATCATCACCATCTATGTCTATGAGGACAAAGACTACGAGAAGACCTGCCAGCTCTGCGACAGCACCTCGCCCTACGCCCTCACGGGAGCCATCTTCTCAAGCGACCGCAAGGCACTCCGTGCCGGCTACGACCTGCTGAAGAATGCCGCCGGCAACATCTACTTCAACGACAAGCCCACCGGAGCTGTCGTTGGCCAGCAGCCCTTCGGCGGTGCCCGCGCCAGCGGCACCAACGACAAGGCCGGTTCCTACCTCAACCTCATCCGTTGGACTTCGCCCCAGGCCGTCAAGGAGACCTTCGACCCCGCCTACGACTACAAATACCCCTTCATCAGCAGCGCCGAATAAGCCCTGCCGCGAAGTGGTAAGTGATACACTGTTTGAATCCTCTGACTCTTGCGAGTCGGGGGATTCTTCTTTTGTCAAGTCCCCAGAAGGTATTTGTCCGCACCCTATATAACTGCTGTCCGAAGTGCGTCCGGCATAGTCCTCCACGAAGCCGTAGAGATGCACCTCGCATCCCGCCCAACGTTCAGGCAGCTCCACCGTCACCTGGCGACTGCGGCGGTAGGCAGGCACCGACAGCACCCCCTCGTCCATCTCCGGACACCAAGCATAGAGATACACCTGGTCGTCGTTCGACGAGCAGAGATGCTGCGGGTTGCGCTCGAAAGGCACCGTAACGGTGCATCCTTCAGTAATTTGTGGTGTATCGAAGCCTACAGGTGCCACAGGGCCGATGCTGAGGGTGAGGCTCTCGTAGTCTATCGTCAGTTGTCCGCCTTCCAAAGAAAAACAGTCGCTGTTAACGCTCATAAAATGGTTGCACTCCGTGCGGTGCATCCGCACAGCCTCTGTGTGCATCCCGATACGCAAAACCGAACGCAAATGTGATGCCAACTGCGACACCCGTGAAAAAAGACCGCGAGCCTTCTGTTGCCGCTCCGTGCGCGGATTGCGCACCCTCCGCGGCTTCGCCCGCAGACACCATTGTCCGCGCCATTCGTAGCCTATCACTGTCCCGACGGTCCCGCGGTAGCCGTCGTTGATTCCATAATGTTGCTTTGCCATAATTGTAAAGTTTAAAGTTTAAGGTTTAAGGTTTAAGGTGTATTTCATGCCTCCGGCAGAAAAATGAAACATATATAATATAAGCCCCGAACGTGTTACCGAGGGATTTTTAACTAAACTTTAACAGTTTATCCTCCTCACGACGGTGTATCATCGCCGACTGTTGTCGGTGATGGTACATTGCTGATACGTCGTTGGGACGGATTTAGGACGGTGTTGGTATCTGGGGATGCTGATTTTTAGATGGTTGTGAGTGCGTTTTATACATGAGAGGTATAATTAAAAAATATTAGTATATTTGCAATTATAAACTAAACGGGATGGAGTATTGTAATTTATCCAACAGGATAATTACGACAGGAGGGCGCCCCGCATGGGGCGCCCTCCTGTCGTGTGTCGAGATTCCTCTGTGGTTGCTATGAGCAACAACACGTGGGAAGGAAAGAATGATTACAGCTGGTGATACAGAAACTCATCGAGTCCGAGCATGGCCATAGCCTGTACTGATTCGGGGTCATCCGTAGAACGGACAAGGACGTTGTCGCTCGCGCGATAGGTCACAACAAATCCCATGTCTGGTATGCTCAAGGTGGTACCGTCCCAGGTGTAGTGTACAGTGTTGGTTTCATCCCTACTGTTTCCTGCCATTTCGAAATGGACAACGCGATTGAGAGAATCGGCGGAGATGATTTGGAGTTCGTCGCTCATGACGATTTCCATACCCTGGACGTCTCCTTCATAGTAGAATTTCCATGATGTGCCGACAAGGTTCTTGTCTTCGTTGTTTTCTTTGTCGTCTTTCGTGCAGGCGACATTCAACATTGCGGCGGCTGCGACAAACAGCAGGGCCATTCTTTTGATGTTCTTAATCATAATTGTGATTTTAAGGGTTATTATTTATTGTTTTATTATTTTATGATGCAAGATTTGTCCGTCGGGAAGGTGCATCTTCAGCAGGTAGACGCCTGTGGGCAGTGCCGAGATGGAAAAACTGGATTGTGAGGCGACCAACTGGCAGCATCCCAATGCGTTGAATACCTCTATACGGCTACCTGTGGGGATGCCCGCCACCGTCAACTGGCTGCTGGCGGGATTGGGATAGACGCAGATTGTCGCATTCTCGTCTCTGTTGTCGGGGATGCCCACCGGCAGAAAGTGCACATGGAAGGTCAGCGTGCTGTCGTGCTCCTGGATATTGGTAATCTCAAAACTCTGTTCGGGGGTGCCGTCAGTGAGATAGGGGTGCGGGTTGGTGGAGGGGCCGAACGAGGTGCGCCCCGAGGCCTGGCTGAAGAAGGCGCGTGCAAGCCGTCCGTTGGTGGTGTCATTGCTGCAATCGGGACGGAAAATCCACAACAGGTGCACGTAGTTCTCGTTGTCGAAAAATGAGTTGTGGTACATCCCTTCCCTGTCGAGAGGTATGCTGTCAACCCAGCGCGAAATCACCAGGCCGGTCCCCGGAATACCCTCCTCGAAGAGGTCGGCTTTGTTGCGATACTCGAACACATACCACTGTGTGGTGTCGATAGATGATTTGATATAGTAGCAGTTCTGTGTGGGACTTGAGCCGGCGCTCCGCAACGTATAGTCTCCGTCGGCTGTAATCTGCACGGGGTCATCGCCGACATGGAGAATCTTACTCTTCATAATGGCGGCTGTTTGACAGCGATATTCGGATACCCCCATCATATCCCATATCCCCACTTGACTGATGTGGGTATAGTTACGATAATGGTAGAGGTCTGGTAGATTCAGCGAGTGCCCCATCTCGTGCCGGAAAATATAGACAGAAAACATGTCGTCAGATCCCTCAAACTCCATGTTGAAAGCATCGGGCAACAATCCGTTGATGGAAACAGGATGGTCTATCGAATCGTGGGGGAAGAACTCCATGTGTGGCCACAGAAGATCGCCCCACTCATCCACGTCTCCTTTGACGATGAAGCTGATATTGTCGATATATCCGTCACCGTCTCCGTCGAGCACTACGGTGCTGTCCACCAGATGCTCCGAGTCGATATAATCCAACGCGCGAGCCAGTAGCTGGGACTCGCGCATCGAAATGCCTATCATCGGGTTTTCGCCCTGGTAGCCGTCGGGATTCTCCTCGCTGTAGGGACGGTAGTAGCTGCGGGGATGGATGTCCTGATAGGAGACAATCGCACTCCCTGTCATATTGTTCGGATACACCGTGTTGTAGTGTAGCTGCCCATAGGTGAGCACATCGTAAAAGTTATAGATGGTGAACTTGCCGGGGGCGCGTCCGTTGAACATGGTGTCGATGTCTCTGAAGGGAAAGTCGATTTCATCTTCGTCGGCAAATCGGACAAATACGACCAGATTGGTCAGTTCGGTAGCTGTCTGTGCCATTGCCACCGGTGATAATAGCATCACAGCCAATAATAGGATGATTTTTTTCATGGTGCAAAGATACAAACTTTTTTCCAACCGACCAAAATTTTTTTTCCCCCATGCCATCCAGTTGTGTTTTTTTTCGTACTTTTGCAGCGAGAACACACACACATTTCAAGAAAGTGACCCTCCGGGAGAATGCATGGATTTGCATGGGAGCCATCATCTGCCCGGGCGTGACCATAGGAAGGAATGCCGTCGTCGCCGCCGGTGCCGTCGTCACCAAGGATGTGCCCGACAACACGGTGGTGGGAGGAAACCCCGCCCGGGTCATCAAAACAATTGGCTGAGCCTTACCATGTCAATATCGGCCCGACACCAGTCTTTCTGTCGGTGACCACCGAGGCTTCTTTGTCGGCATGGTAGTCTTGGAGGGCATGAAAGATACTTCGACCATTGGGTCAATTCCCCACGGTAATACTTAGATATTGGTTAGACCATCTGTTCGATGTTCCAGACGAAAGCACGTATGCCTACTTCCTCATTTCGTTTGTCGAGTTTGCGGACGGAGAGGAGGAGGTCGTCGACTTTTTCGTCGGGGACAACGGTCATAATGGCGTTGTTCATCTCTGGCCAGGTATGGGTGCCACGGTGAGGTTCGCCATGCTCGTTGCCGCGCCCTTGGACGTTTTCCCAGAAGGTGAAGCCTCGAATCTGCAGCATGTCGAGCATGTACTCGACGCGTTCGTTGTTGGCCTGGTTGTAGACTATGAGGACTGATTTCATATTAATTAGGAATTTTGAATTAGGAATTAGGAATTGGGCTGAGGCGATAATTCCTAATTCCTAATTGCTAATTACTCATCAAGGTTAATGTTCATGAATACGAATTTCTTGCGAATCTTTTCCTGACGCTCGTGGTCACCGCGGCGGTTGAAGGCACCGTAGAGGACGGGGACGACGATGAGGGTGACGAGGGTGGAGACCAGCAGACCGCCGATGACGACGATACCCATGGTGGTCCATATTTCGGAGCCTTCGGCCGTGGAGGTGGCCATGGGAATCATGCCGAGGATGGTGGTGAAGGCGGTCATCATGACGGGACGCAGACGGCTCTGGCCGCTGAGGGCGATGGCTTCGTAGAGCGGCACGTCGCGCTCGCGCAAGAGGTTGATATAGTCCACAAGCACGATACCGTTTTTCACCACGATACCGATGAGGAGGACGATGCCGAGCATACCCACCATGTCGAGGGTTTCGCCGGTGATCATCAGCGTGAGGATGACGCCCGAGAGGGCGAAGGGGATGGAGAACATGATGATGGCTGGTTTTCCGAAGGACTCGAACTGCGAGGCCATGACGATGTAGACAAGCATCATGATGAGGAGTGCGAGGAGACCCATATCGGAGGTGGAGTCTTTCTGGTCCTCATAGCTGCCGGCGAGGGCTACGTGGACACCTTGGGGGATGCCCATCTGGTCGAGTTCTTTCTGCACACCCATGGCGAGTTCGCCGAGGGAGGTGTTGAAGGGCATAACGGAGAGGGTGAGGTAGCGCTGGCGGTTCTTACGCTCGATGGTGGGCGGGCACCAGTATTCCTCGACCTTGGCGAGCTCCTCGAGCTTGATGATTTTGCCCATGGGGGTGGGAATGGACATCTGTTCGATGTCGGAGATGGAGGAGCGGTATTCCTCGCGGAGACGCACGACGATGTTGTATTCCTCGCCGTCTTCCTTGAGGTAGCCGGCGGCCATGCCGTTGACGCGGTTTCGGACATACATGGCCACCGTCGAGCCGTTCAGTCCGTGGAGGGCAAGCTTCTGTTTGTCGAAGGTAATCTTCAGCTCGGCGCGGTCTTCATCGCGGCTGACTTTGGTATCGCGGGCACCGGCGACGTTCTGCTCGATGCGTTTCTTGAGTTCCTGGGTGAAGTTGGTGGTCTGGTCGAAGTCGTAACCATAGACTTCGATGGAGAGGCTGTTATTGCTTCCGCCACCCATCATACCACCTTTGTTGACCTGGTAGTTGACAAGTTCCGGATACTCGGCGAAGCACTTGCGGAGTTCCTCCTGCATCTGGAAGATGGTGCGCTCACGCTCGAATTTCTTGGTGGCGCGGATGGTCATGGAAATCTTGTTGTTGGTGGTGGAGTTGAAGAGTGCGGCAAAGCCGGCGTCGTCGTTGGAGCCTGCAGAGGTGGAGATGACGAGGAGGTCTTCCCCGAGGATGCGGCGGATATCGTCTTCCATGTGACGGGCGGTCTTGAGGGTCTCCTCGATGCGGGTGCCGCGTTGCAGTTCGGCGGTGACGGAAATCTGGCCGTTGTCCTGTTCCTTCATGAAGTCCATGTGGGAGAAGGTGGAGGCACCGAAGATGAGCGTCGCCACGAAGAAGGCGAGAGCGGAAAGGAGGGTGACAATCTTGTGGCGGAGGCACCAGCGGAGGAAGTTGGCATAGGAGGCCTCGATGGCGCTGAAGGCGCGGCCGATGGTCTTATCGAAGGTAAAGAGTTTCTTCTTCTGCTTGGCTTCGGCATCGAGACGGGCCTCTTTGGTGAGGAAGAAGGGCTTCTCCTTGAGCATCTTGGAAGAGAGCATGGGGATGAGGGTGATGGCGGCGGTGGTGGAGACGCAGACCACGATGGTGACAATCCAGCCGAGTTCCTTGAAGAAGATACCCATCATGCCGGGCAGCATGGTGAGGGGCACGAAGACGGCCACAAGCACCAAGGTGGTGGCGATGACGGAGGTCCACACCTCGTTGGTGGCGCAGATGGCGGCTTCGCGTGGGCTCTCGCCGCGGTCGATGTGCTTGGAGATATTCTCGAGGACCACAATGGCGTCGTCGACCACCATACCGATGGCCACGGTGAGTGAGGCCAGAGAGATGATGTTGAGCGAGGAGTCGGCCAGGAGCAGGTAGATGAAGGAGGTGACGAGGGAGATGGGGATGGTGAGGCCAATGATGATGGTAGCGCGCCAGTTGCCCAAGAAGAGCAGCACCACGAGGACGACGAAGAGGAGGGCATAGAAGATGGACTCGGCGAGGCCATTGATGGCGTTGACGATTTCCTCGGAACCGTCACGGATAAGGGTGGCTTCGATGTCGGGAGGCAAGGTCTTCTGGATTTCTTCCATCTTGGCGCGCACCTGTTTGGCAATTTCTACGGTGTTGGCACCGGTCTGCTTGGTGATGATGAGTCGGGCGCCGTCGAGGGAGTTGATTTTCTCGTCGAGGGAGAGGTCCTTGATGGTGTCGCGCACGGTGGCGAGGTCGCGCACAAAGACCTGTTTTCCGGTAGCGGTGGTGGTGACGGCGATGTCGGCTATCTCAGAGCTTTCGACATATTCGCCTTTGACGCGCATCTGGTACTGTTCCTTACCCATCTTGACGGTACCGGAGGCGAGGTCGAGGTTGTTGGCCGAGATGGCGTTGCCGACCGTCTCAAGGCTGATGCCGTAGGCGTCGAGCTGTTTGGGGTCGAGGTCGATATAGACGTAGCGCTCGGGAGCACCGGAGACGGTGATGTTACCGATGCCATCGATGCGGTTGAGCTCGTTGACGACATTGTCCTCCAGGATGCGGTCGAGGCCCGAATAACTCTCCTTGGCGGTGAAGCCGTAGATCATGACGGGCATGGCCGAGGAGTTGAGCTTGAGGATCATGGGACGCGACACGCCGTCGGGCAGGTTGTCGTAGATGAGGTCGACATAAGAACGTATGTCGTTGAGAGCCTCATCGATATTCTCACCCCATTCAAATTCAAGGGTGACGACGGAGATGTTGTCCTTGGAGGTGGAGGTAATGTTTTTCAGTCCGTCGACGGAGTTGAGTGAGTTCTCGAGAATCTTGGTGATATTGGTCTCGATGTCGCTGGCGTTGGCGCCGGCGTAGGTGGTCATCACGGTGACGTAGGGCGGGTCCATCTCGGGCATCTGGTCGATGGGCAGCCGCGTGAGGGAGAAGAGACCCATGATGATGACGGCCACGAATATCAAGCCCGTGGTGATGGGCTTGTTGATTGCTGTTTTGTAAATAGCCATTTTCTTTTATTTCTTTTTTCTAGGATTTCCTAGGCATTCCTAGGTGCTCTTAGGTTTTCCTAGTTATTCTACAATCTCTAACTTGTCACCATCCACGAGGCGGGCTTGGCCGGTGATGACGAGTTGGTCGCCGGCTTTGATGGCGCCGTTCTCGACGGGGATGACCTCGATGCGGTCGTCGTAGCGTTGGCCGAGGGTGACGGCAACGCGACGGGCAGTGCCTTCCTCATTCACGAAGACATAGCGGTCGTTCGAGCCCGTGAGCTTCAGCACGCTCTGGTAGGGGACGACGATGGCGTCGACTTCGCCGATGGCGAGGTGGGTGCGGACGTACATACCGGGACGGATTTTTTCACCGTTGTTGGGGATGTTGAGTTTGGCCTGGAAGGTGTGGGAAGCGGGGTCGATGGTGGGGTAGACAATCTCGATGGTGGCGGGGAAGGTTTTGCCAGGATAGATGTCGCTCTCGATGTCGACCTTCATGCCAGTTTTGACCAAGGGGAAGTAGGTCTCGGGGATATTGATGATAGCCTTGAGACGAGAGATCTGGGTGAGGGTGAGGATGGGAGCACCGGTGTACATCTCACCGTCCTCGAAGTTCTTGGCGCTGATGACGCCGGCGAACTGGGCTTTGACGAAGGTGTTCTCGTTCTGGAAGCGCTCGGACTCGACGAGTTGGTCGTAGGCGGCTTTGGTCTGGTCGTAGACCTGCTCGCTGACAGAACCGGAGGCTTTGAGGGCGGTGACGCGGTCGAGCTCGGTCTTGGTGGAGGCGAGGTTGATGCGAGTGGTGTTAAGTTGGGTCTGGTCCATGCGGACGAGCATGGAGCCTTTCTGCACGCGGCTACCCACCTGGACATAGATATGCTCGATGTGGCCGGTGATGGAGGGCGAGATATTCATGGTCTCGTAGCCCTCGAGGGTGGTGGATAGCTCGAGTGTCTTGGCGATGCGCTCACTCTGGAGGGTGAGCACTTGCACTTTCTCTGCTTCTTTCTTGGTGGTGGTGGCAGATTTCTTGTCGTCCTGCTTGTTGCCACCGCAGGCGGCGAGGCCTAAGAAGGCCAGCGCGATGGTTGTGATTTTGATGGTCTTATTCATGATTCTTTATTTTGTTCGTTATTATGTGGTAACGTTATGACGTTATTTCGAGGTTATTTGTTCAACAGGTTTTCGAGGGCCGTCTGGGCGGAGATGACGTTGAGGGCGGCCTGGATATAGTTGCTCTGAGCGGAGATGATGTCGGAGGAGGCAGTGGTGACCTCGAGACTGGAGGCGCGGCCATATTTGTATTTCTCAGAGATGTTGGCAAAGACACGCTGGGTGACATCGAGGTTGCGACGCTGGATGTCGTAGGTCTCGAGGGCCGAGGTGAGGTCATAACGTAGTTGGTTGTACTGCACACGAAGACCGTCTTCGGCCTGACGGCGGGAGTTCTGGGTCTCCTGGAGGGCAATCTTGTTGCTCTTGATATTGGAGAGACGGGTGCCGGAAGTGAGCAGAGGCACGCTGATGGAGAATCCCACCATATTGGGAGGCGTCATGTTCATAGCTTCGTCTTTTCCAAAGTAGGTTTTGGCACTATATTGGTAGTAGGCCGAGAGGGTGGGAGAGAAGTCCATCCATGCCATGGTGACGTTTTTCTCGGCGAGACGCTCGTTTTGCTCGAGGAGTCGATAGGTGTAGTTGTTTTCCGGGTGGAAGGCTTCGCCGAGGAGCTGTGCGGCGTCGCCCACATTGAGGATGGCTTCGACGGGTGTGGTGAGTTCGACAGTGGCGTTGACATCGGCTCCGAGTTGGAGGAGCAGGGAGTTGCGGAGCATCTGGAGCGAACGGTTGGTGGTGTTGATACTGTTCTTAAGAGTGGCCACTTGGACTTGCAGTTTATCGGCATCGACCTGCTCGGCAGCGCCGACATTGACAGCAGCCTGACTGGTTTCGGCGAGGCGCTGGAGGTTGGCCAGCGAGGAGTCGAGGAGACCCACAGTTTCTTCCATGACAAGGATGGAGACATAGACATTCTTGACCTGCGAGCGCGTGGTCTGCTCGGTCTGTTGGCGAGTGATATCGGTCATCTCTTGTGCAATATCTTGGAGCATAACCCCAACGATCTGAGCTCCTGTGAGGGCTATGGCAGCGGTGACGCTGAAACTTCCCGAAGGGTTGAGAGGAATGGAGATGCTTTGACCTCCCATGCCCATGTGCATTTCATAGCCCAGCATATTCTGGTAGTCGAAGCCTGCTTTGACGGTAGGCAGCATGGAGGAGAGAGTCTTCCAACGGTCAAGTTCGGCTTTCTTGACGTCGAGTTCGGCGTTTTGCATAGTAGCGTTGTGCTCGATGGCATACTGTTGGGCCTCCCCAAGGCTTAGACGAAGGGTCTGTTGGGCTGTGGTGGAGAGACTCAGGGTGGTGAGTACCAACGCTAATGTCAGGTTTTTCAGTCTCATTATCATTTTTATATATTATTACTTTAATTTCAATATTTCAATATTTCAATAACCAATAACCACTAACTTTTATTTATTATCCATTTCGTTGAGCAGCATTCCATATTCGGTCTCGTGCTCCTCATAGCGGCGGATGGTATCGATGGTCATCATGCCGCGTACATAGGTGAATCCAATGTCTTTGATTCGACGTGCATATTCTTGGCTGTCGCTAAACTCGCTGAAACGGTGGCGCTGCACGAGGTCGCAGATGAAGTCGGTGGCAATTTGGATGTCGGCACCTTCGCGCAGATAGTTGCGTTCCTTGGCATAGAGCATGCCGCGTTCTACCATAGAACGGAATCCGGAGGTTTGGATTTTGAAGAATCGGTCGTGAATCTCAGGGTAGTAGCGTTCGGTATCATCGATGACTTTCTGGTAGCGGTGACAGAAGCCGGCATTGACGCGCATCATGTAAAGGGCCACCAAGAGAGGCTCGTCAGCTTTGGCGAAGAAATTGTGGTGCATGTCTTCAATTTCGTCATGAACACCCATAAGACACTCGGCCAGCAGCTCCTCTTTATTGGAGAAGGTTTCATAAAGCGTCCGTTTGGAGATATGCAACTCCTGTGCGATGTCGTCCATTGTCACCCCTTTACAGCCGCGGCTATTGAACATCTGTAGTGCCGTTTCCACAATTTTCTTCCTGTGTTCCTCGATGCTCATTTGTTATAGTATGTTGTTTTTCTGCAGTTTATATTATTCTTAATGCCCTTTGTCGGTTTTGATAAGGGCTGCAAAAATACACAAAAAAACTTAGAAAACTAAAAGCGTTTCCTAAGTTTTCTGTTAAAAAAACTTAAAGCGTTTTTTTATCTTTCTTTTCGTTCGGGGATGGGCTGGAGGGTACCTATCTGCACTTTCATGCGGGCGCCGGGGGCGGCTTCGACAATGGCCATACCACCTTCGCGGCTGACAAAGGTAACATGGATGCCGCCAGCGGTCATGATGCGGTCGCCTTTCTGGAGGCTGTCGCGGTAGGCCTGTTCTTTCTTGGCTTTCTGGGTTTGGGGACGGATGAGGAAGAGGTAGAAGACGGCAATCATGGCCACAATCATAATGGCGGTTTTCCAGCCGTTGGGAATGTCGAGGAGTATCATTTCGATGTTCATGTCTTATCTATTTTGGGTCTTTAACGAGGGGTTTTATAATTTATTGTATAGGGACAATATTTTTTTGAAAAAGGAGTTAATTTAAAATTAAGAATGAAGAATTAAGAATGAAGAATGAAATATTGTACAGGGAGCTGCGTGAGCAATATCCCGAGTTCGTTTACGAGGATTATCACTATGAGGTGACGGAGGCGGGATTGAAGGTGTGGTTCGACTTCAAGATGGGTGATGTGGAGTTTCATCCAGAAGCACTTATCGAGCGTAAATGCTTGAATTCGTCAATGCTTGAATGCTTGAGTGCTGACGCGTCAAATACTCAGGCAATCAAACAATCAGGCAATCAGGCAATCGACAGGATGGTCTTCGATATCGGAATGATAGAGTTGATAAGCTACTGGAAATGTGCTTGTCCCCCGACGGTAAAGGTGGAGTGTGGAGTACTTACCGACGAGCAGGTGGCTTTCTGGAAAAAACTCTATTGGAACGGCCTCGGTGAATTTTTCTATACCAACGGCATTTCAGAAACGCCAGAGGCGTTTATGAAAGTGAAAAGTGAAGCTACGCAGTCCACGGGAGCCCATCTTTCAACTTTCAACTCTCAACTTTCAACTTATTTGGTGCCGATAGGGGGAGGGAAGGATTCTGTTGTTACGCTGGAGTTGCTGCGGAGGGCCGGTAAGAAAATACGTCCGTTAATTATGAATCCCCGTGGGGCCACTAAGGAGTGTGCCCGGGTGGCAGGATTCCCGATGGAGGAGGTGCTGGTGATACGGCGTAAGATTGACCCGACGCTGTTGGAATTAAATGCCAAAGGGTATCTGAATGGGCATACGCCCTTCTCCGCGATGTTGGCATTCTACACTCGGTTGGCGTCGGCGCTGAGTGGCATTCCAAACGTGGCGTTGAGCAACGAAAACTCGGCTAATGAGAGTACCGTCAAGGGATCGTATGTGAACCACCAGTATTCGAAAAGCCTTGAGTTCGAGGACGACTTTAGGAGATATGTAGTGGGGAGTGGGGAGTGTGTAGTGGATAGCACACAGGCACAAATGCTACCCACTGTCCACTACCCACTATCCACTTATAATTATTTCAGTTTTCTGCGGCCGTTGAGTGAATTGCAGATAGCCATGCTGTTCAGCCGTTTTACGGATTATCACGATGTGTTCCGTTCGTGCAATGCAGGCAGCAAGGAGGACATTTGGTGCGGCCATTGTGCGAAGTGCCTCTTCGCCTACATCATCCTTTCACCGTTTATTGAGCCTGCACGATTGAATCAGATTTTCGGGAAGTCGATGCTTGACGACATGACGATGGAACTTGAATTCAAACAGCTTATCGGCGAGGCTGAGACAAAGCCTTTCGAGTGTGTGGGAACGGTGAGCGAGGTGCGGCTGGCATTGAGTATGACGCTGAAGAGGTGGTATCAGGAGGAGAGGCCTGCGTTGTTGAGGGGCTATAGGATAGAATCAATAGATGCTATAGATACTATAGAAGCGATAGCTCCTATAGGGAATCTCACGGAGGAAGAACGACAGATTCTGACTCAGGCAATCAGGCAATCAGTCAATCAAGCAATTTAATCATGTACCGGGAAGAACAACTGAGAGCCCTCTTAAAAGGGCGCAAGATATTGATAGCCGGCTACGGGCGCGAGGGCAAGAGCGCCGAGCGATTGATACAGCGGCTGGTACCCGAGACACCTTACACCATTGCCGTGCAAGTGGAAGGTGGAAAGTGGAGAGACGAAAGTGATGAGTGGCATGAGGACTGGCCGTTCGATATGGTCATCAAGTCTCCGGGAATACCTAATTTTCAATTTTCAACTTTCAATTTCCAATTAACAAGTTTGACAGACTTGTTTTTGCAGGTTTATGGCGACATGACCATTGGTGTGACTGGCACCAAAGGTAAGTCCACCACCGCCAGTTTGATACATCACCTGCTGCCTGGGAGTATTTTGGCTGGCAATATCGGCATACCGCTCTTCGATATACTTGATGGATTGAAGGAAGATAGCATTGTGGTGGCGGAGTTGAGCTGTCACCAGTTGGAGAATATCCACCGAGGACCGCATATCGCTGTGCTGCTCAATCTCTTCCAGGAACATCTCGACCACTACGAGAACTATATGGGTTACAAGATGGCCAAGATGCAGATAGGGCTGAAACAACGAGCGGACGATCATTTTTTCTGGTGTGCTGATGCTATCGAACTTGATGACCTTGTCCGCTCGCAAGCTATGCCAGGTATGTTGCATCCCTATAGATTGACCGATGCAACGGAGGAGGAACGTATGTTGTTGAACGCATGCCCGTTGGAAGGAGATCATAACAGAAGTAATGCTTTGGTGGCCTGTCGTGTGGCGATGTTGGCGCTATCCACTATCCACTACCCCCTACCTACTAAAGAGACTTTTGCCTCTTTCCAAGGCCTCCGGCACAGGATGGAGAAGGTGGGATGCTATAAGGACATCACTTGGTATGACGACAGTATCAGCACTATTCCTGCTGCCGCTATCGCTGCGGTTCGCGCGCTGGGACGCGTGGACACGCTGATTCTCGGTGGCTTTGACCGAGGTATCGACTACACTCCGCTGGTCGACTTCCTGAAAGAGAGCCCAATAAAGAACCTTGTTTTCGTAGGCGCTGCAGGAAGAAGAATGCTTTCCACTTTCCACTTTCCGCTTTCCACTTATATTGTCGAAGACGATTACAAGAAGATTGTCCCATGGTGCGCCGAGCATACGCCGCAGGGTGGGGTAGTGTTGCTCTCGCCGGCGGCCGCCAGCTACGACGCCTTCAAAAACTTCGAACACCGTGGCGACTTCTTCCGCGAACAGATTTTAAAGCTCAATCAGAACGAAAAGAACTAAAAGAAAAGGTTCTGATAGTTCTGATTGAGAAATAATATAATATGATTGATTATAAAGAAATAAGGAGGACTCTCCACGAACACCCGCAGACCGCAGGCAACGAGCAGTTTGCACACGATACAATAGTGAATCATCTACAGGGATTGCATCCCGACAAGGTGTACACCCATGTGGGCGGCTATGGCGTCATCGCCGTCTGGGGCAAGGATCCGCAGGCTCCTACCGTTGCTTTCCGTGCCGACAACGATGCCCTGCCTATCGGCCACCGCTGCGGTCACGACGGACACACGACCATATTACTACGTCTCGCCGAATTAATCGACGAGCACGTATCAACGTATCAACGTGTCAACATTCTTCTCCTCTGGCAGCCTGCCGAGGAGACGGGTACCGGCTCGCGTGCTGTGCTCGACACAGGCATTCTCCAGCAGTATAACATACAGTCTTTCTATGCCTTGCACAACCTCCCGGGCTATCCGTTAGGTACCGTAGTCCTCTGTCCTAGGACATTTGCCGCCGCCTCGACGGGCGTTGTCTACCGCCTCGACGGCCGCGAGACGCACGCCTCGACACCCGAGATGGGCATCAACCCAGGGATGGCTATTGCAGAGATAATACAACGGTTTAACGGCGGCCTCACCCCCGATCCCTCTCCAAGTGGAGAGGGGTGTGGAATGTGTTTACATTCGGGAGTATCTACTCCCCTCTTCGAGCGGAGAGGGGTTGGGGGTGAGGCCGGGTTTCGACAATGCACTTTGATATGTGTCCGCGTCGGGCAGCCGGCCTTCGGCACCTCGGCGGGGCACGGCGAGGTGATGTTCACCCTCAGAGCCTTCACCAACGACGAGATGGAAAAAATGCTCTCAGAAGCCAACCAAGTAGTAGATGAGGTGTCTGCCCGTTATGGTTTGAAAGTCAGTCGCTCCTTAGTGGAACCCTTCCGCGCCACGGAGAACCACCCCGACAGTGTGAAAGCCATAGAAAAAGCGGCAAAAGAATTGCCGCTAAACATTCAGTATCAGGAAGCTCCCAACCGTTGGAGCGAGGACTTTGCCGAATATCTCCTTGAGTTCAAGGGCGCCATGTTCGGCATCGGCAGCGGCGAGAATCACGCCGAACTGCACCACCCTGACTACGACTTCCCCGACGACCTCATCGAGCCTGCCGCCCAGCTATTCTTCAGGCTTACTATGGAATGTTAGTGTGCCACCGATGGTGATTGCGGTGCCATATATTGTTGTGCTGTAGTTTAATGTGAGAATTCCGGTAGCGGGATCGTAAGAGAATGGGCATTGTGTTCCGTTGATGTTGATAAGACCGGTATGCAATGTGCTGTTGTATTGCCAGAGGAACGAGGTGCCGCTGCAGGTGCCTGCGGCGCAGTAGTTCACCTGTCCGCCCCAACCATACTCCCAGAAGTCCAAGCCCCATTTGACAGGCATCAGCGTGTCGCCCGACGGCAACTGCTGCTCGGCCTCCCACGAGGTGTTGACGGGGAAGGCATCGTGCGTTTCACCTTGCGGATGAAACTCTGTCTCGCCGCCAAGGGTGACGTTCCCGTCGCCTATCTGTAAGGTCATCGTGATGGTGCGCATGGTGGAATCATACACGAAGTGGCCCGGCTCCGACATGTTGTCGCTATACAGGGTTCCGTTCGTACCGTCGAAGGTATAGGTGAAGACATTGTCCAATGAAGGTTGTGGATGGGCGGCAATCACCAGGCCGAAGTGGAGGGTGCCGGTGCTGTCAGTGAGGAGGTCGAGAGTCCAAGTGAGGGTGGCAGGGAAGTCTTGGTAGTTGTCATCATAGGTCCCCACCCACGTGGTGCCAGCCAATGAGGTCATGGGCGTAGGCTCGGCCTGTGGTGTCGGTGACGGCTTCTCTTTGGTGCAGGCTGCGAGGAGCAAGAAAGCCGCTGTAAAGAATGCAAATTGTTTCATTGTACCGTAGTGTTAAGTATTTGATTTTTTTCGTCTTCGGTGCTATAGAAGAAAAGCCAGAGTGTGAGCATGTCGCTGTCGTCGCGCACAATATAGCCATTGTGACCATGTACGATGGCACGTTGCATTAAGTCCACCTCCTTTTGAGGATTGCCGGCAGCCGTCGAGGTTGAGGAGTCCACCAGAACTCCATGATTCCAGTGCTCGCGGTGTGTGATGGAAAAAGCGGTGTCTATCCGCACGTTCACAGGCGTGTTTGACAGAATGTTCCCGAGCATGACGCTGTCGTCCCCAAGCAAGTCTTTCAGGGCCTGTAGGTTGTCTCCGTCGACGCTGCGCGCTTTGCCTATTGTCAGGCTCGATACCCGTGTGCTGTCCAACGCAGTGGCATCCACCCTTTTGCCGACGCCGAACTCCTCGCAGAGCCGCAGCCAGTCTTCGGCATCCTGCGCCTGCAGCATGACGGCATTGTAGCCCTGGTAGTCGCCGATCATGGCCACGGTGAGGTCCTTGCGGTCGGCATATTGCATGTAGACCTCTTTGGCCGCCGAGGTGGCCTCGGGCATTTCGGCCTCGCGTTGGCAAGCTGCTAACAATAAGATAATGAGTGGCAATAACAGTCGTTTCATCTTATCATGGTTTTAAAGGTTTCCAAGGTGCCTTCGGCTGAGCAGCCGTTGTTACAGACGAAATAGAGGTGCTCGCCATTGACATTGACGCGGGCAATGCCCTCGGCGCCCCGTGCCGGCAGGCTCAGCGGGACGAGCAAGGCTAGGCAGGCGGCAGCCGCCACCGAAGGCCACAGCCAATGACTGCGTCGACGCGGCATGACCGTTTGATTGTCGTCCGTTTGAGTATTCCATACCACGCTGCGTATCTCCCGATCCAGCTCCGCATCGCTCAGGGGGCAACGGGCGCTCTTCATCTCGTCGCCGTATCGTTCCATTTGTTGTTTGAAATCTCGCATAATATTATTGGTTATATTGTTTTCTCAATTTCCGCAATGCGCGCGTAAGCCGCATGCTCACCGCCGCCACCGTGAGGCCGGTGATGTCGGCAATCTCCTTGTATCCAAACCCTTGTGCGTGTGCCTTGACGATGGTGCGGTCGGGTTCGGGGGTGGCCTCGATGAGCGTCACCAGGTCGCGGAAGTCGTCGTCGCGGTAGCCCGGGTCGTATCGTTCGGGCGGTGGCGCCGTCGGCTGGTTGGAGGTCTTCCGCGAGAGCGAAATCATCGTGTTGGTGGCCACGCGGAACACCCATGTGCGCTCCTCGCTGCGGCCGTCGAAGGTCCCCATCCCGCGCCACAGGTCGCACAGCACTTCGTGGAAGGCGTCCTCCGTGGTCCACGCCGCGCTCAGCCGGTAGCTGCTGCACACGCGCCAGATCAGGTCTCTGTTCCGGCGCACCAACGCTTTGAATATTTCTTCGTCTGTTTCCATTACGCTATATTAGACGCTGCGACAACGCCAATCACAACATCGGGGCACAAAAAAAATATCGGAGCCTCGCCCCGATACCTTCTTTTTCCTCTCAATCAGAACCAAAAGAACAAAAAGAAAATCTGATAGTTCTTTTAGTTCTGATTGAACTTTCCTGCTGTCTGATTGAGCTTGATTTCCAGGATTTCCAAGATCTTCGCTGCAGGCGGGGAAACCAGTCCATCAACTCTTGCCCGTCTTCTTCTCCAGCTTGATGTAGTTGGGGAAGGGAACCTGGGAGCTGCCGACGGAGAGACTGGGGCGGATGCGGAGACCAATTTTTGAGGAGGTGCCATCGTTGGTGAAGCTGGAAGCAAAGTTTTTCAAGGCATCCAGACCTTTGGAGGAGAATAGTTGGCCGAGGTCGGTGTTGACACCCAAGGGTACTGTAGTAGTGGTGTTGGATTTGATGGTATAGGTACGGCTGCTGGCACCATTGGCCACGTCGGTGCCGTCGAGGGCAAGAATCCAGTCCATAGCTGTCAAGGAGGCCTTGTGCTCAGTGGGGTTCTTCACGTTGATATTGATATCCATGCTCAGGGGCACTTTTTTGCTCTGGTAGGCAGCCACAAGTTTCACCACATCGGTGGCGGAGAGGTCGCCTGAGGTGAGGTTCTTTACGTTTACACCGGCGACGGAGACATTGTTGACATTCTTGAGGTTGAACTCGCAGTTGACCAGATTGGCGATGCTGGTGACCTGGGAGGTGAGTGAGGTCAGGAGGTCGCAAGAGGTGAAGGCGAGGCTACCGGCGAGCAGAATGGCTAAAGCTATCTTTTTCATGGTATTTGTTGTTTTTTTGATTCAAAATGAAAGTGCAAAAATACAAAAAATAATCTATTCTTCCCGTATAATGCATTTTTTTTCGTATTTTTGCTGTTTGTTTATACAAATGTTTACAATATAAAATAATATATATATCAAGTCATTATGGAAGAGAATAACGCCGCAGAGAAGCAACTGAATTTTCTTGAAGAGATTATTGAACAGGGATTGAAGGATGGCACCTATAGCGCTATCCAGACCCGTTTCCCGCCGGAACCCAACGGCTACCTGCACATCGGCCATGCCAAGTCGATCTGCATTAATTTCGGACTGGCAAAGAAGTATGGTGGCAAGACCAACCTGCGTTTTGACGACACCAATCCTGTGAAGGAAGATACAGAATATGTAGACTCTATTCAAGAGGATATCCACTGGCTGGGCTTCGATTGGTCGGAGAAGCATTATGCATCTGACTATTTTGAACAGCTTTACGAGTGGGCCGAGGTACTGATTCAGAAAGGGCTTGCCTATGTCGACGACCAGACCCTCGACGAGATTCGAGAGGGCCGCGGTACCGTGACCACCCCAGGCAAGAACAGTCCCTATCGCGACCGTAGCGTCGAGGAGAACCTCGATTTGTTCCGCCGCATGCGTGCCGGTGAGTTCCCCGATGGCAGTAAGGTGCTGCGCGCCAAGATAGATATGGCACACCCCAACATGATGTTCCGTGACCCCATCATGTACCGCATCCTCCATGCCCATCACCACCGCACGGGCGACAAGTGGTGTATCTACCCGATGTACGACTATGCCCACGGTCAGAGCGATTCCATCGAGCATATCACTCATAGTATCTGCACGCTGGAGTTCGATATCCATCGTCCACTTTACGACTGGTTCATTGAGCAGCTGGGCATTTGGCCGAGTCACCAGTACGAGTTCGCCCGCCTGAACATCAACTATACGGTGATGAGCAAGCGCAAGTTGCTTCAGTTGGTGAAGGAAAACTATGTCAGTGGCTGGGACGATCCCCGTATGCCGACCATCTGTGGCTTCCGCCGTCGTGGCTACACGCCCGAGAGCATCAAGGCTTTTTGCGACCGCATCGGTGTGGCTAAGCGCGACAATATCATCGACTACGGCCTGCTTGAATTCTCGCTCCGCGAGCATCTCAACAAGGTGGCACAGCGTCGCATGGCCGTCCTCGATCCTGTGAAAGTAATCATCGATAACTATCCAGAAGGACAGACTGAGATGCTGACGGCCGTGAACAATCCCGAGAACGAGGCTGATGGTACACGTCAGGTGCCTTTCAGTCGCGAGCTCTATATCGAGCGTGAAGACTTTATGGAGGTGGCTCCCAAGAAATATTTCCGCATGGCTATTGGACAGGAGGTGCGTCTGCGCTATGCCTACTTTGTCACCGCACAGAGTGTAGAGAAAGATGCCGAAGGTAATATCACTTGCATCCACTGCACCTATGACCCCGCCACACGTGGCGGCGATGCCCCCGACGGGCGCAAGGTGAAGGGTACTATTCACTGGGTCAGCGCCAAGCATGCCATCGACGCTGAGGTGCGCCTCTTCGACCGCCTCTTCGCCGTCGAGGCTCCCGATGATGTCGAGGAAGGCCACACCTTCCTCGAGAACCTCAACCCAAACAGTCTTCGTGTTGTCACCGCTAAATGTGAGCAGGCACTCGCTGAGTGGAAAGTGGAAAGTGGAAAGTGGAATGATGGAATTGTGCGTTACCAGTTTGAGCGCATGGGTTATTTCTGCACCGACCGCGACTCGACACCGGAGCATCTCGTTTTTAACCGGACCTGTACGTTAAAAGACAGTTGGGCAAAAATCAAGTAAAATAGATGGTTCGAAAGGTACGGTATTTCCTGCTACTATTCCCGTTGTTTGCTTCGTTGTCGACGATGGGACAAGACAGCACGTATGTGCGGAGGTTGATACGTGACCTTTCGGCCCCGGAGATGTTTGGGCGAGGAATGCAGCATAGGGGGGACTCCATTGCTGCGGCTTATCTGCGTCAGGAACTTCGAACGCTTGGTGTGAAGCCGTTGGCGGAGGATTATTTCCAGTACTTCCGCTTTCCTAATACTACTGTGCGGCCTCCCATTGTGAAAGTTGGTTACCGCTCGCAGAACGTTTGTGGATATATTCCAGGCGAGACGGACTCGATGATTGTCTTCACGGCACATTATGAGCATCTGGGCATGCATGGAGACACCATATTTTATGGTGCCCACGACAATGCCAGTGGCACCGCTGCGGTAATGGATTTGGCACGGATGCTCAGTTTGCAACGAAGCCGATACTCCTATGCCTTTTTGTTTTTCGGTGGTGAAGAGAGTGGCCTTATTGGAAGCAGACATTTCTCCAATCATCCGCTCATTGATATGGGCAAGGTGAAATTGGCAGTCAATATCGACCTCTTTTGTGGCGGCGACGAGGGCTTTATGGTTGTCAACGCCAATGCTCCTGAGACCAAGATTTTTGTAGATCTCTTGGAGAAAATCAATGATAATAGCCATTATGCAGCTAAGATTGGCCGTCGCGACAATGCAGCTAACAGTGACCACTGGTTCCTCAGTCAGCAATGTCCGGCAATTTTCATCTATACCCTCGGCGGTCCTTTCGGTGGCTATCATAGTCCCTTAGATACCTGCGAAGGTTGTGGATTGCGCAATTACAATGGTTTTATGACCCTAATTAGAACTTTTCTTGAACAGTTAGAACAGCCAAAATAAACAGAACAATATGAATATCTTGGTTACCGGCGGTGCCGGTTTTATCGGCTCCCACACATTGATAGAACTTTACAAGGCAGGCCACACCGCTGTGGTGTTGGATAACCTTAGCAATAGTAACCCTGAAGCCCTTAAACGAGTGGCTGAGATTATCGGCATACGAGAAATTCCTTTCTACAAAGTCGATATCCGTGACCGCGAAGGTCTGGGGAAAGTCTTCGCAGAGCATAGGTTTGATGCTTGTATCCATTTTGCAGGACTCAAGGCTGTGGGCGAGAGTGTAGAGAAACCGTGGGAGTACTATGAGAACAATATCGGCGGTACGCTGGTGTTGGTCGATGTGATGCGCAAAAACGGCTGCAAGAACATTATCTTCAGTTCCAGCGCCACTGTCTATGGTGATCCAGAGGAGATCCCCATCACGGAGAACTGTCCCAAGGGTCAGTGCACCAATCCTTATGGCTGGACCAAATCGATGCTTGAGCAGGTGCTGATGGATATCCAGAAAGCCGACCCGGAATGGAATGTGGTGTTGCTGCGCTACTTCAACCCCGTGGGAGCTCATCCCAGTGGTCGTATCGGCGAGAATCCTAATGGTATCCCCAATAACCTGATGCCCTATATCACACAGGTGGCGGTGGGTAAACGTAAAGAATTAGGAGTCTTTGGTAACGACTATAATACTCCCGACGGTACTGGCGTTCGCGACTATATCCATGTAGTTGACCTTGCCAATGCTCATGTCTGTGCCCTGCAGGCTATCGAGCGCAACTGTGGCATTGGTATCTACAACGTGGGAACAGGAAATGGATACAGTGTATTGGATATGGTGAAGGCCTTTATCCGAGTCAACGGAGTTGACGTACCTTACAGCATCAAGCCGCGCCGTGCTGGTGATATCGCCACATGTTACTGTAATCCTGCGAAAGCAAAAGCAGAACTGGGTTGGGAAGCTAACTACGGTATCGACGATATGGTACGTGACAGCTGGCACTGGCAGAGCCAAAACCCCGATGGCTATCCAGAGGCATAGTCTCTTTTACAACTGATTGAAATATTCTTGGATTTGATCAGGTGTGATAGCCTGGTCAATGGAATAATTCCCTACTTTTTCGCGTCTAAGGGCGGAGAGAAAAGCTCCACTGCCAAGGGCGAGGCCGAGGTCGCGGGCCAGGCTGCGGATATAGGTGCCTTTGCCGCAGTGAATGCGGAAATCGGCTTGGGGTAGGTGAGGGGGCACTTCGCCGAGAGGGTTTTGGTAGAGGTTTTTGGTTGGTATCATCTGAGTAACCGGAATATTCTGTGTAATTGGAATATTCTGAGTATTCTGATTTTTTCTGAAATCAGTGATTTCAAAACGATAGACGGAGACCTCTTTGGGTGAGATGGTAGCAGTGGGGTCGTCTACACGAGCATATTCATAGGCTCTCTGGCCAGCGATCTTCACGGCGCTAAACATAGGAGGTACCTGAAGGATGGCGCCGGTAAACTGTTGGACGGTCTCGTCAAGGAGTTCGGGGGTGATATGTTCGTAGGGGTAGTAGTGGTCGATGGGCCGCTCGAGATCGTAGCAGGGAGTGGTGGCACCAAGGACCATGGTGCCGGTGTAGATTTTGTCGCCGTCCTGCAGCTGCGGGATGGTCTTGGTGGCTTTGCCGATGCAGACGAGGAGGAGTCCGGTGGCCAGCGGGTCGAGGGTGCCGGCATGTCCTATCTTGATTTTTTTAAGGCCGTAGGTGTTTCGCACTACGGCCTTGATTTTGTTTACCGCCTGGAAGGAAGTCCATTGGCGGGGTTTGTCGATGGGGATGACGATGCCAGCCTGAAGCTGATCCAATGTAATCATTGTCTATCCTAGGGTTGTCCTAGGTTAACCTAGGAGGGGAATGATAATGGTGGCGAGGCCCACGATGGCGCAGTAGACTGCGAACCAGATGAGTTTGCCTTTCTTGACGATGTTAATCATCCACTTACAGGCGATGCAGCCGACAATGAAAGCAGCGAGGAATCCGATAATCAGGGGTATAGTACCAATGGTGGTAGCACCGCTTTGGGCTGCATCGGCGACAGCAGTGGCTGTTTCGCCGCTTATAAGTTTCTTGGCATCGAGGAGCGCTTCTCCGAGGATGGGGGGGATGACCATCAGGAAGGAGAATTGAGCCAGGCGTTCTTTCTTGTTTCCAAGGATGAGTCCGGTAGCGATCGTACTTCCGGAGCGAGAAAGGCCAGGAAGTACTGCCACAGCTTGGGCGATGCCAATGATGAAAGCGTGAAGGGGTGAGATGTTCTCGCGCTGGCGTGGTTTAGCCCAGTAGGAGAAAGCCAGCAATGTGGCAGTAATCATAAGGCAGATTCCTACCACCAGCAGACCACTACCGAAGACCTCTTCGACCTTGTCTTTGAAGAGGAGGCCGACAATACCTACAGGAATCATGGAAATGAGGATATTGACGGCATATTTCGAGCCCTCGTTCCATTTCCATTTGAAGAGGTCGGAGAATATCCAGACGATTTCCTTCCACAGAATGACTACGGTGCTCAGCACAGTAGCAATGTGAACGGCGATGTTCAGGGTGAGAATTTTGCTGCCATCATCGATACCAAAGAGGTTGGAAGCGATGGTGAGGTGGCCGCTGGAAGAGACAGGGAGATACTCCGTTAGACCTTGAATTATGCCAAGGATAAAAGCTTGGAACCAGTTGAGAGTTTCTTCCATTGTTTATTCGTTCTTTTTTCCTTTGAACATGATGGCGAAGATTTCGACCACGAAGCCCAGCACGATGAGGATGGGGGCCACGGTGAGACGACGGGCGTCGAACATGGCGGGATTGAAGGTGTTGGGGTCGTCACTGCCACCACCGCTGAGGAGTATGTATCCGATGGCGAGGATGACGATGCCGGCAACCATCATGATGTAGTTGATAGGGCCGAAAGCGAGTTGGAGATTGAGTTTGTTCTCCTTGGTCGTTGTGACGTTCTTATTGGTTGTCGTGTTTTTTATGTTGCTCTTTTTCATTGTCTTGAATATTGTTGTGTTAATTCTTTGCTATGTGGATGCGGATGGTGATGGCAGTGGAGAGGTAGGAGATGACGATGCCGACAAGGATGACGACGACAGAGATGAGCGCATACCAGAGGAGGTGTTCACTACCGAGGATGTTCAGACTGAATCCGTTACTGAAGGCCCAGATGGAGATGATGTTGAGCACACTGGCGATGAGTCCACCGATGGCACCGTAGGCAATGCTACGCAGACGGAAGGGACGTCCGATGAACGACGACTTGGCTCCTACAAGACGCATGGTGGCGATGGTGTCACGTCGACTGTAGATGGCGATACGGATGAGGCTGTTGATGAGCACTACCGTAATGATGAGCAGCAGCGTGATGAAGAAGATGAGGAACCAGGTGAGTTTGTAGAAGATTTCGAGCAGTTGGTGTACCATGCTTTGACGGTTGGGCAACTCGGCGAAGTCGGTTGTGACCTTGCAGTTGCACGAGTTCTCAATCTCGGCACAGAGGCTCTTGTAGTTGGCCGACGAGGTGTCGGGGATAAACTTAGCGTTAAAGTTCACCAGCAGGTGAGGGCTGATGGGGTTGTACTCGATGAACTCCATGAAGTCATCGCCGAGGTCTTCGGCGAGTTCCTTGGCTGCCTCATCCTTCGACTTGTACTCTACCTGTTTGACATTGGGCAAAGCGGCCACAATGGCCGAGTCGGTCCGCGCCAGCGAGTCACAGACGTTGTCGGGGATATTTTCGGGAATGAGGAGGGTGACATCAATGGTGATGCGCTCCTGTGCGTCGTGGGTGGTGCGGTAGGCGTGGTATTCGATGGTGATGAGCAGGCTAAGCATGAACAGCACCAGCGAGATGCCCAGGATAGTGGCACCATGCGTTCCCCAAAGATTAACCTTGTTCTTCAAAACTTTAAACGTTAAACTTTAAACTTTAACCATTAATTGGCCAGCATCACAGGCATGACGAGCATGAGGATGTCGTCCTTCTTCTCGGACTCATCGTCGCCATAGGGGAAGATGATACCTGCGCGCGAGGGATGCGAGAGCTCGACGAGCACCTGTTCGCTGTCGAGGTAGGAAATCATCTCGGTGAGGAACTTGGCGTTGAATCCAATGTCCATGGGGTCACCTTCGTACTGGCAGGGGAGCGTCTCATGGGCGTTGTTGGAGAGCTCAAGGTCTTCGGCCGAAATCTCCAGCTGGTCTTTGCCGATGGAGAGACGTACCTGACGGGTGGCTTCGGAGGCGAAGATGCTGACGCGCTTCAGCGTGTTGAGGAACGAGAGGCGGTCGAGGATGAGCTTGTTGGGGTTGTCCTTGGGGATGGCGGCTTCGTAGTTGGGATAGCGGCCGTCGACCAAGCGGCAGACGATATAGAAGTTGTCGAAGGTGATGAAGAGGTTGGTGTTGTTGTATTCGATGGTCACCTCGTCCTCTTCCTTGCGGGCGGCGAGGATGTTCTTGACGATGATGATGGGTTTCTTGGGAAGGATGAAATTGGTGCTCTCGTCCGAGGAGACATCTTTGCGGCGGTAGCGCACGAGTTTGTGGGCGTCGGTGGCTACGAAGGTGACGCCGTCGGGGGTCATCTCGCAGTAGATGCCGCTCATTTGCTGGTGCATCTCGTCATTCGAAGTGGCGAAGACGGTCTTGTTGATGGCGTTGACGAGGGCGCTGCCGCTCATCACCACCTTGTTGGTACTCTCGGCCACAGGCATGGTGGGATAGGTGGCGGCATCCATGCCGGCCAGATGGTACTGACCTTTGCCGGAGGCAATCTCGATGTTGTAGTTGCTCTGGTTTACGTCGAAGGTCAGAGGAACGTCCTCGAAGGTTTTGAGGATATCAAGGAGCATCTTCGAAGGAACAGCCACCTCTTCGGGATTCTCCATGGCACCCGTCTCTACGGCGACATGGGCCAGAAGGGTGGTGGAGAGGTCGGTGGTCTTAATGGTCAAATCGTTTTCCTCGAGGTGGAAATGGAAGCAGTTGATGATGGGCATGGTGTTGCTGGAGGATAGAACTCCGCTGAGGGACTGCAACTGCTTGAGTAGCTGTTGGCTGTTGACGATAAATTTCATATTGTTGCTATTTTTATTTATTCATTATTAAAATGCAAAAGTACGAATAAAATGAAAAGTGAAAAGAGAAAATTGAAATATTTTTTTAACAACTACTCAACACTGACGTCGACGAAGACCCCTTCAGGGATGTCGAAGTCGGACCAGTGGATGCTGCAGTTGGCACGGGAATATTTGTCGTCGAGGTAGAAGGTGCCAGACACCTTGTCGTTTTTATAGAGACGGCACCCTGGATCATAGAGAATGACGGAGTTGGAGTAGGTGACTCCGTTGTGGGTATAGGGTTTCCCGATACTGTCGGGAGTGGTAAGGCTGACCACGAAGCCGGCCTCTTGGTGCTGTCCGAAAGAGGCATTGCATTCCCGGGTGTCGACAATGGTGCCCTTGAAAGGAATCTCGTCGTGTTTCACACAAGAAACAAATAGTAGCAGGAAACTAAAAAAGACGTAACGCTTCATTGAGAGAGGTTTTTTTATCTGTGGATTCTTTTCTTTGCCCGATGATAAGGGCGCAGGAGACGTTGTAGTCGCCGGCGGGGAAATGTTTGGTGTAGGAGCCGGGAATGACGACGCTGCGAGCCGGCACACGACCGATATAGGTCACGGGTTCGGCTCCGGTGACATCGATAATATGGGTCGATGCCGTGATGACGGTGCCCGAACCCAGCACGGCCTCGTGCTCGATATGGGCTCCTTCGACGATGATGCAACGGCTACCGATAAAGCAGTTGTCTTCTACAATGACGGGAGCGGCCTGTACGGGTTCCAGCACACCACCGATACCCACACCTCCCGAGAGGTGGACATTCTTTCCTATCTGTGCACAACTTCCCACGGTGGCCCAGGTGTCCACCATAGTGCCGCTGTCGACGTAAGCACCGATATTGACGTAGGAGGGCATGAGGATGGTGCCGGGAGCAAGGTAGGCTCCGTAGCGGGCCACTGCCGGTGGAACCACACGCACTCCACCTTCGGCGAAGTGGCGCTTCAGCGGTATCTTGTCATGGTATTCCATAGGACCGGCCTCGAGAGTCTGCATGCCGCACACGGGGAAATAGAGGAGTACTGCTTTCTTGACCCAGCTTGCTACTTCCCATTTTCCATTATCCGTGGGTTGGGCCACACGGAGTTGTCCGCAATCGAGGAGCCGTATGGCTTCGAGTACCGCCTCCCGGTACTCCTTCTTATCGAGGAGCTCTCGCTGCTCCCATATTTGTTCTATATACTCTTTCATATTTGTTTTCAATAACCAGTTCCCTTTTTTCTACATCCCATAACCATTTACCTCAGCAATAGTATTGTTCCTGTGGTTTTCTGCTGTATCTCTGGTTTCGCCACTGTTCTATACAACAGGGTGAATACGTAGGCTCCCTGGGGACAGGGCTCTCCGTCCCTCGTACCGTCCCAATGGACTTCGGCTCCCTCCGAATGGTAGACGAGCAGACCTTCACGTGAGTAAATCCATAGCTCTAACGAAAGGATGTCCATCATGCCAGGCTGCCAGATGTTGTTGGTGCTCTGATTGGGGGTGAACACATTGGGGGTGAACATGGTGGAGCGGTCGATATGGATGACGGTGATGGCGGTATCGATGCAGCCGTCATCGCTGTAAGCCAGAAGAATCACGGGCAGCGAATCAGCCTCGTCGGGGAAGGGGTAGGTGAGGTATCGGTCGCTATATTCGTGTCCGTCGATGATCCAGAGGCCGGAGTTGCTGTTAAGGGAGTAGTTGTAGAGTCGTATGTCGGGCTCCATCGGTGTCACCAAGAGCGGGATGGCCTTGATTTCTGCTTTGAGGTTTTCTCCCAGATTCACTAGGTGAAGAGTGCGGATGGAGTCGCAACCGAAAGAGTTTGTGTAGGAGAATGAATAGGTGCCGGCTTGATAATAGATGCTGTCGTTAAATGATAATCCCTCGTACTTGCAGGTCGAATCGTAGATGTGTATGTCGTGATGGGGGAGAGCCGTCAACAAGATGCTGACCACACTGTCGCAGTGTGCTGCGGTGGAGAGGACAACGGAGTATTCGCCCGTCTCGTTCAACGATTCCATCCCTATACGGAAAGGGTGGTTGTCGCAGATGGTGGTGTCGATATGGTTGTGGAGGGTATAGAATGTCACAGCTACCGTACTGTCGATGTCGTTCCCGCAGGAGCTAAAGACATGGAAGTTATAGTACAGCGTGGTGTCGTGTGCCATATGCGAGGGCGCGTTGATGGTGAAGGTGGAGTCGTTCTCCTTGGTAACGCCGTATCCTGTCACTAAGAAAGAGTCGACGACACAGGTGTCGGGAGGTATCAGGTCTGCGTCGAGCGAGAGTTCCCATTCGAAGATATAGCCGTTGTCGCCGCTCCAGCCGTCAAGAACCTCGATGTACCAGTCGCCGTTCAATGGGCACCCAATCAGCGATTCGAAATTCTGGTTGGGGTGGTAGAAGTTGGTCTTCGCCGCCACATTGGATGAATCGATGATGGTGGACGCGTTGCTATTGGCGTGGGCGTGGCCGCTGCGGTAGATGATGCCGTCGTCGTTCTCCGACGCATGGGCATAGGTATAACCCGAGGTGGTGTTGCTGCTCCAGCAGTAGTTCCAGCCTCTCCCAGGTTCATTGCCCGAGGCTGTCGAATCGCACTGGGAATAGGTGCTCTCTTCGTCACGTGCACTTCCCAGGAAGGTCCCCACCGCTACGTTGTCTCCGGTCGACCATCCGCGATGGTTGGAGGGGATGGTGCTTGTGCAACTCGACGACCCTTCGCCGCTGTAGTTTATCAGCGAGGCTTTTTGCCCGCTGGGACAAGTGATACCCACATAGATGTCTCCAATCCAGCTGTGTTCGATGTTCAGTCGCAGATATTTGATGTCCTCTGCCGATGTGATGGTGGCTCCGGGTTCGAAAGCGGTGAAGGTGACCGGCGAGCGGTAGGAGCAACCCATCGTCCCGCAAGGGACTCCGTCTGGCAGGAAGATGCGTTCGCTGTGTCCCAGCGTCGAGCCCTCTTCACCCACCACGATATTGTGAGAACTCTCATAGCCGAAGGTTATCGTTTGTGAACTCCCGGTACAAATGGATGTCGGCACATCGAAGCGCAGCAGCGACTGCGCGTCCAAGGTGAAAGGTGAGAGGTGACAGGTGAAAAAAGACACCAACACCAAAATATTTTGTATTATTCTCATTCTTTCAATATTCTACCAACATTATTGTACCTTTCATCTCACCACCTCAATCATTCCGTTGGTCCTCACAATACCGAACATGCTTTTCGCCGAGAAGCGGTAGAAATAGGTGCCGTCGGGACTGTGGGTCTTCTCGGGATCCCAGAAGTCGCTCTCTTCGGCGATGTTCTTCACATGATAGACCAGAGTGCCCCATTTGTTGTATATCCACAATTCGTTCATCGAATAGAGCCCGCATTCCAGCATGTTCACCACCTTCCAGGTGTCGTTGGTTCCGTCGCCGTTGGGTGTTACCAGGTTCGGGAACTGCAGCCAGTCGTTGACGATGGTGATGATGGCCGATGCCGTATCTTCGCATTCCGTAGGCTCTCCGTAGGGGCCTGTGTAGGTCTGTATCGCCGTTAGCAACACCGTGAAGTCGCCAAACACGTTCCCGCCCTCGGCACTCCATGTGTAGACGGGGCTCTCGCCCCAGATGCTGTCGTATCCGCCGCTTGTCTGGATGTTCCAGCGATAACTCATGGAAGCCAGATTCTCCTGGGTGCTGTCGCCATAGGGGGTACTCTGGCTGAAGAATTGTGCTGTCGGGTGCGACATCGCAGGCGTCTCGGGGGTCCAAATGAATCCAGCTTCGGGTCGTCCGAACACCCACACGCTGGGTATCTCTGCCGTATCGCGGCAGCCGTGTTCGCTCTCTGTTATATAGGCTATCGGGAATATTCCTATGCTGTCAAACACATGGGTGATCTCGTCGCCCTCGTACCACAGGGTGTCGCCCCAGTTCCACCAGCTATGCGCCGCATGGGGCGTTCCGCTCTGCAGCCACACTGTCATCGGGCGGCAGCCCGCCAGCATCGTGTCGTGGTAGAAGTGGGTGCCGTCGTCGCTAATCAGTGGTGTGGCCACGAAGCCGCTGTCGCGTCCCCATATCGTCACATGCCACACGCTGTCGCACCCTCCGGCTGTCTGTGCCGTGAAATCATAGTCTCCCGGGGTCGGGAAGATGATGTCGTGCCACGTATAGAAATCGCTGTAGCAGAACAGTGCAGTATCGTAGAAGTGGTAGCTTGGCGAGAACACCAGGTCGAACTCCCGAACGATGGGACATCCCGACGGGAGGTAGACGGTATCTATCTCCTTGCGCGTCTCCGTGATGGCCATGGTGTCCACCCAGAAAGTGTCGCCCATGCATAGGCTGTCGCGGAATATCAGACGGGGCTCCATCTCGAAGTGTACCATCGCAGTGGTGTCGTATACTGTGCCGTCGCTGGTTTGGACGGTGATGGTGTAGGTCACGGTGGTGTCGTGGGTGCTCCCTGCGGGGGCCGATACCAGGAAGGAGGTGTCGCTTGTCCGCGTCACCTCGTTGCCCGTCATGCTGATGGTCAGCGTGGAGTCGCGGCGGTCGACAAGCGCATCGCTCAGCGACATCTCCCAGTCGAAGATATAGCCGTTGTCACCGCTCCATCCGTCCATCACCTCGATATACCAGTCGCCGTTCAGCGGACAGCCTATCAAGGCGCTGAAGTGCTGGTCGGGACGGTAGAAATTGGTGCCGGCGGCGACATTCGACGAGTCGAGGATTCCACCGTGAGCGTGGCCGCTGGAGTAGATGTTTCCCGTGTCGCCGACCCATGCATTGGCGTAGACGTAGCCCTCGGTGCTGTTGTTGCTCCAGCAGTAGTTCCATCCCACTCCCGGTTGGTTGGCCGGGTCGGTCGAGTCGCAGCCGTTGGTATAGCTATGGAAGTCGTAGGCGTCTCCCAGGTGGGTGTTGCTGGGAACGTGGTTGTCAACGAGCCATCCGCGGTGGTTCGACGGGATGGACGAAGAGCAGTTCGACGAACCGTTGTCGCTGTAGTTCATCAGCGAGACTTTCTGTCCGTTGGGGCAGGTGATGCCGATATAGATGTCGCCTATCCAGCTGTGCTCGATATTCAGGCGGACGAACTTGATGTCTTCCACCGACTGTATGGTGGCTCCCGGCAGGAAGCCGCTGAAGGTGGCAGGCGAGCGGTACGAGCACCCCAACGTCCCGCATGGCGTTCCGTCGGGCAGGAACACCCGTCCCGGATGCGACACCGACGTTCGTGGATTCTCTATCACCACCTCGTTGTTCCAGTCGTACCCTACTCGGATTTGCACCGAATCCCACAGGCAAGTCAGCGAATCTACATCCACATGGATAATCCGTTGCCCCTGCATACACAATGGCAACAGACAATATATCAAAATGATACACTTCTGTATCAAATGCAATTTCCCTTTCATATATGGGTGCAAAGATACAAAAAAATTTTAGTATCTATAATAAAAAGTGACAATGTCTCAAAAAAATTTTTTTGTGGTTTGGAAAAATATTCGTAATTTTGCACCGCCGTTTAAAAAGTAAAAAGCGGATGAGCACAGCCGACATATCGAAGACCATTGCCGAATACTTGGCCACACAGCCCGTGAACAAAGCGTGGCTCTTTGGCTCCTTTGCCCGTGGCGAACAGCGTGAAGACAGCGACGTCGACATTCTCGTTGACTTTGATCATGAGCATGCAGACATAGGATTAATGGAGTATGTTCACATGATAAATGATTTGACAAAACGTTTGGGGCGCTCTGTGGACTTGGTCGAGGACGGCACACTGCTCCCATATGCGGAGCAAAATGCAAACCGAGATAAATATTTGATATATGAGAGAGCCAATTAGAGATCGTGGCAGATTGGAGCATATCCTGATAGCCATTGAACATATCGAGAACTTTATTAAAGGGAAAAGTTTTGACGATTTTCGTTCGGACAGTATGTTGTTTTATGCAGTAGTAAAGAATATTGAGATTATTGGAGAAGCAGCGAACAACTTGACCAAAGAGTTGTGTACTCGCCATCCGGAGATAGAATGGAAAGACGTGATTGGCATGCGGCATGTTCTTGTTCACGATTACTACAACATTAGTCCTACATTAGCATGGAAAACGGCAAATAAAAATATCCCAATACTGAAGCGACAAATATCCGATATCGTCCAGAACGACAAACAGCTACCATAAAGTATATTTTAGGCTATTATTAGTTAGAGATTATACGTTTTCTATCACCTCCGTTGAGATTTTTCTCAGCGGAGGTGAATTATTTTTTGGTGGATTGAAAATTTATTCGTATTTTTGCACCGTGAAATCAAACGAAGGTGGCACCGAGGGCATCGGTGATGTGGACGGCAGCACCATCCATGTTTATACCGACGGCGGCAATATCATAGTCAACGGCGCAGAAGGCGAGAAGGTGCAGGTGTTCGATATGGTCGGTCGTCCCGTCGGCGCCCAGTCGCTGCCCACAGGCGTCTATATGGTCAAGGTCGGCACACTTCCTGCCCGCAAGGTGGCGGTAATCCGGTAAATTCCACTAAATCATCAATAAAGCCTCCTGTCCATAGGAGGCTTTTCTATTTAATAACGACAATAATATGTATTTGGCAAACGGTCGTTTAAATTATTTTTTGTATCGAAACAATAAAATAAAAACATCGTCGTTATCAAAAAATAAACTTAGAAATCAGAATTCAGAAATTAGAAATAATAACTATTGTATGAAACAACTCATTGAATGCGTGCCGAATATCAGCGAAGGCCGCAACATGGATATCATCAATCAGGTGACTGCCGAGATTGAGAAGGTCGAAGGTGTGAAACTCCTCGATGTCGACCCCGGTCAGACAACCAACCGCACCGTCATCACTTTCGTGGGTGAGCCCGAGCCCGTCCTCGAGGCCGCCTACCAGGTAGTCAAGAAGGCTGCCGAGCTCATCGACATGACCCAGCACCACGGTGCCCACCCCCGTCAGGGTGCTACTGATGTCTGTCCCCTTATCCCCGTGAGCAATATCACCATGGAAGAGGTGGTGGAGTACGCCCACAAGCTGGGCAAGCGCCTTGGCGAAGAGCTGCAGATCCCCATCTACTGCTACGAGAACGCCGCCTTTATTCCCGAGCGCCGCAACTTGGCCTACTGCCGCACCGGCGAGTACGAGAGTCTCTCTTCCCGTCTCGGCACCGAGCAGTGGAAGCCCGACTTCGGTCCTAACGCCTGGAACGACCACACCGCCCATACCGGCGCTACCCAGGTGGGTGCCCGCGACTTCCTCGTGGCCATCAACTACAACCTGAATACCACCAGCACCCGTCGCGCCAACGCCATTGCCTTCGACGTGCGTGAGAAAGGCCGTCCGAAACGCGAGGGTGGTAAGCCCAGCGGCAAGCCCATCAAGGACGAGAATGGCAAGACCATCATGATTCCCGGCACCCTGAAGGGTACCAAGGCCATCGGCTGGTACATCGAGGACTATGGCATCGCCCAGGTCTCCATGAACATCACCTCTATCAAGGTGGCTCCTGTGCACCTCTGCTTCGACGAGGTGTGCCGCTGCGCCGCCAACCGCGGCCTGCGCGTCACCGGCTGCGAGATTGTGGGCCTCATCCCCAAGAGCGTGCTGATCGACGCCGGCAAGTACTATCTGGCCAAACAGCAGCGCAGCCTCGGTGTCAGCGAGGAGGAGATTATGAAGGTGGCCATCAAGAGCATGGGTCTCGACGACCTGAAGCCTTTCGATCCCAAGGAGAAAGTCATTGAATACCTCATCGAGGACCACAGCAAGAAGAAATTGGTCGACCTCACCTGCCGCGGATTCTGCGACGAGACCGCCAGCGAGAGTCCCGCCCCCGGCGGCGGCAGCGTCAGCGCCTACATGGGTGCCCTCGCCGCCTCGCTCGGCACTATGGTGGCCAACCTCACCGGTGGCAAAGCCGCCTACGACGACGAGTGGGAGAAATTCAGCGATGTGGCCGTCAAGGGTCAGATGCTGAAGGACGAGCTGCTGCACCTCGTGGACGAGGACACCGCCGCCTTCAACAAGATTATGGATGCCTTCGGCCTGCCCAAGAAGACCGACGAGGAGAAGGCTGCCCGCAGCGCCGCCATCCAGGAGGCGACAAAGTTCGCCACCGAGGTGCCTTTCCGCACCATGCAGCGCTCGCTCGAAGCCTTCGAGGTCTGCCGCGCGATGGTGGAATGGGGCAACCCCAACAGCGTCACCGACGGTGGCGTGGGAAGCCTGGCCGCCCGCAGCGCCGTCATGGGTGCCCACCTCAACGTGAAGATCAACGCCTCCTCGCTGAAGGACGAAGCCTTCAAGGCCGACATCCTGGCGAAAGCTCAGGCCATCGAAGACGAGGCCATCCGTCAGGAAGCCGAAATACTCAAGATTGTTAACGAGAAAATAGGTTTATAAATAAAAGTAGTTAAGGAGACAGTAGTTTTTCACTGGATTAATTTAATTCCAAAGGAGTTCAAAGCCTGCAAGCAGGCAGAAGGAGTTAAGACAATACAATTTCTAACAGCAAACATAGCGACAAGTTCATTTGTCTTAACTACTGCCCGAAGGGCGAGCGAAGCGATAACTACTTTACTACTTAACTCCTAAATAAAAAAAATATGAAAAAGAAAGTTTTTGCTATCGCAGCACTGATGCTGTTCGTGGCCGGCGTGGCCGCCAGCTGCACCCACCACACCTGCCCCGCCTATCGTGGTTCTACCGTAATGGCCGAGCAGACGGTTGTTGATCAGGCCTAACCTCCGGAACCAACGACACACAACCACACTCCAAACATGCGGATTCGAAAGGATTTCGCATGTTTGGAGGTTTTGCTACAAAGAAATCTATGACAACTAAGCGTAAGATAATCAACGACCCGGTGTACGACGGGTTTCTCTCGATTGATGACCCGGTGATTCTTCAGGTCATCGAGCATCCCTATTTCCAGCGTCAGCGTCGCATCAAGCAGTTGGGATTGACCTATCTCGTTTATCCCGGCGCGATGCACACTCGCTTCAGCCACATGCTGGGCGCCCTCAACCTGATGGGACGGGCGCTGGAGGTGCTGAAGCAGAAGGGGGTGGAGATTAGCGACGAGGAATGTCGCGGAGCCAAGCTGGCCATTCTGCTGCACGATATCGGCCATGGACCTTTCTCGCACACCAGCGAGCGGGTGCTCGTCGACGTGCCCCACGAGGAAATCACGCTGCTGATGATGCAGCGGATGAGAGAGGAAGTGGAAAGTGGAAAATGGGAAGTGGAAAGTATGGCTGACGCAAGCAAGGCACTTGAGACTTGTATTGCCATCTTCAAGAACGAATACCACAAACATTTCCTGCATCAGCTGGTGAGCAGCCAGCTCGATATGGACCGACTCGACTATCTGGGACGCGACAGCTTCTTCACCGGTGTGAGCGAGGGTATCGTGGGTACCGACCGCATCATCTCGATGCTCAATGTGCACGATGATGAGCTGGTGATTGACGAGAAGGGCATCTACAGCGTGGAGAAGTTCATCATCAGCCGCCGTCTTATGTACTGGCAGGTCTATATGCACAAGACCGTCATCGCCGCTGACCAGTTGCTGTTGAATATTCTGCGCCGCGCCCGTGAGCTCGACCCGACGGTGTTCCACTTCGACCCGTCATTGCCCGACTTCCTTGATGAATTCGCTGAGATTGATGACGACGACATCATGGTCGCTGTCAAGCACTGGCAGCACTCGGACGACGAGATACTAAGCACGTTGTGCCGCAATATGGTCAACCGCCGCCTGCCGGCTATACGGTTCAGTAATGAGCCCTTCCCCGAACCGAAACCGTCGTACTTCGAGGGTACTGGAAGGTTGGCCAACCGCTCATACGACTTCAACGACCAAGAGATAAAGGTTCTCTACAAAGATGGACGCTGCCTGCCCATCAGTGAAGCTAGCGACCAATTGGACCGCCATTTCTTGGAAAAACAGGTTACCAAGTACTACTACTACCACCCGAAATAATGGTAAAAAGATAACTTCATGCATGACATGAAAATGAATAATCAAAGATGAAAAAGAAGATAGTACTATTTGCATTAGCAGTAGCATATTCGCTAAGTTCCTTTGCACAGGTTAATCCGTGGCAGTTTAACACTATCGAAGAAGCTTTTGGTAAATATATTTATGCTACAAAAGGAGTGTTTTTTTCTGCTGAGGAGTATGGCGTAATTGTAAATAGTGTTTTGATAGAGAAAAAGAGTGGTAAATACCGTAAAACTAAGGTAAAGACAGTACATGGTTATTTAGGAGACTATTATGAAATAGAGCTACCTTCTTTTCTAAATGGAGAATCTTATTACGTTCTAGGAGAGACGAGTGTCAATGGGGTTACATACGTCCGGATTGGCCAGGAAACCGAAAAGGAAACAATAATCTTTTTAATACCAAAGGATATATTCAACAATTATATCTTAAACAAACATGTTATTAATCCAGCATATGTTGATTCTGAAATACGACGGATAGAGAATACTTATTCGTACTTCAATGTCAATAGATCAAATAAGGTGTGGAAATCTGACCCAAAAGACGATTGGAAAACAGAGTTATGTTTGTCCAATCATCCTTCTTTTGGGGAAAACATTGCAGGAGAGACATTGGTCAGAATACGATGGAACGGTTACGAGTATGGAACTTGTGAAGAACCATATAAGTTGTTTGTCTCAATGGAAGAAAACGGAGAGAATAAAGACTATGTTATTAAATACAAAAAATTACAACTCTTATTATCCTCGCATTCATTGATGACACAACGGGATTACGATAGTTTGAAACATGTCGCTTACGTGAAAGATAGTCTGGATAATGTTAGAGACATGGGCGTTTTTGTCGGATTTTACAAACATTCTGCTGAATACAAGGATAGTATTCCGTTCTTTTTGTATGAAGAACAGAACGGTGTTGGCAAATACTTCGGATTCAATCATGGGAAAGCAGTAGCTTATTCAGAAAAAGAAGTGGATTTTGCCAAATATGCAGATGCGCGTTTCCTTAAAGAAAGAGGTTCTGTCAGATCTAGTGTAAGAATGGAAGCGGCGCGTGAATGGGATGGTTTTTATACCATAAGAAGAGAGATAAGTAAAGAAAACTTTAGAATACAAAAAGCAAAGGAAGCCGAAGCACGTAAACAGACGCTAATTAAGAAATATGGGAAGAAGCAAGGAGAACTAATTTTTGAAGGCAATGTTAGAATAGGCATGACTGCGGAAATGTGCAGGGAAGCATGGGGTGAGCCAGATGACATTAATAGGACGATTACACAATATGCCACTCATGAACAATGGGTATATGGAAGCAAGTCGTATTTGTATTTCACTAATGGAAAATTAGAATCAATACAGAACTAATGAACAATAACAGAAATATGAAAGTTCATTTTATAGCCATCGGCGGTTCCGCCATGCACAACCTCGCCATCGCCCTCTGTCAGAAAGGAATCAACGTCACGGGAAGTGACGACGAGATATTCGACCCCGCGAAGAGCCGGCTGGAGAAGTATGGCTTGCTGCCGGAGTCGTTCGGCTGGCACCCCGAACGCATCACGCCCGACCTCGACGCCGTGGTGCTGGGTATGCACGCCCGCATCGACAATCCAGAGCTGCTAAAGGCGCAGGAGTTGGGGCTGAAGATTTACAGTTATCCCGAATACCTCTACGAGCAGAGCAAAGATAAAATGCGTATCGTGGTGGGCGGCTCGCACGGCAAGACGACGACTACCGCCATGATACTGCATGTGCTTGCCAAGTGCGGCATTGAGGCCGACTATATGGTGGGTGCGCAGCTGAAGGGCTTCGAGGTGATGGTGCGGCTCTCGCATACCGCCAAGGTGATGGTTATCGAGGGAGACGAGTACCTCACGTCGCCCATCGACCGCCGTCCCAAGTTCCACCTCTACAAGCCCAATGTGGCCATCATTACCGGCATCGAGTGGGACCATATCAATGTCTTCCCGACGTTCGACATCTACCGCGAGCAGTTCAGCAAGTTTATCGACCTTATTGAACCCAACGGTACGCTGGTGTATTGTGACGAGGACAAAGAAGTGCACCGCGTGGCAGTGGAGAACCAGCGCACGGATATACAGAAGCTGCCGTATGTCTGCCCCGAGCATCGGGTAGACAATGGTGTGACCTATATTGGAAACATTGCGTTGAAGATATTTGGCCACCATAACCTTTTGAATCTTACCGCGGCACGCTTGGCTTGCCGCCAGGTGGGGGTGACGGATGAACAGTTCGACGAAGCCATCAGCACCTTTGAGGGCGCCAGCAAGCGTCTGGAGCTGGTGAAGAAGAACGACACCTGTGCCGTCTATAAGGACTTCGCCCATGCTCCGTCGAAACTCCGTGCCACCATCCACGCCATGCGCGAGCAGTACCCCGACCGCAAGCTGGTGGCTTGCATGGAGTTGCACACTTTCAGCTCGCTGACGCAGGAGTTCCTGCAGCAGTACAAGAATGCGATGGACGAGGCCGACGTGCGCTACGTATACTACAGCAAGCACGCCCTGCAGCTCAAGAAACTCCCCGACCTGCACCCCGACGAGGTGAAAGCGGCTTTCGGCGGCAATGTGGAGGTATTCACCGACAGCAAGAGATTGCTTGATTGCTTGATTGCGTTAATGCATGAGTGGCTGACGCGTCAGCATTCAAACAATCAAACAATCAAACAATCAAGCAATCAAGGTGTCAACCTGCTTATGATGTCCAGCGGCAACTTCGACGGCATCGACTTCGCACAGCTGGCCGACGAGATAATTTAAAGCTCAATCAGATTGTAAAAGAATTTAAAAGAATTACGACTGCGTAGCTTTTCTTTTACAATCTTTTACAATCTGATTGAAATAACTGAATCCGATAGAAATATGACGAATTTTGAAATAGGCGACAAAGTGAAGTTCCTCAACTCCGTGGGAGGAGGAATAGTAAAGAAGATACAGGGTGGCATGGTGTATGTGGAAGATGAATCAGGCTTTGACATGCCATTCGCGCCGGGCGAGCTTATCCGCATGGCGGAGCAGCAGGGCGTCGGCAAGGTGTTCAACGACGAGACCATCGGCCAGAGCGTGGAGCAGAAAGCCAAGGAGGAGCACCGTGAGCCGACGCAATACGAACTGATAGAGGAGAACCGCAAGCTCCGCTCGCAGAACGCCAACCTGCAGGACCAGATAAAGCAGCTCAAGAGCCAGATACTGAGCCTGCAACGCACCATCGCAAGAATCTCATAAAACCCACAACCCATGACAGTAACCGAGGAAGAACTGCAACGTATCGTTGCCGCCGCTGTCAAGGTGGCGCTCAAGGAAGTAAAAGGTATCGAGGGACAGCCCGAAAAGCCCGCCGCCGAAGTCGAGGTGAGCAAGATGAGCGACAAGGAGCTCGACGAGGCCATGCGTCTTATGCAGAGCAACCGCGGCAAAGGCAACGAGCCGATGGTGGGCATCTTCTGGTACTCGCCGCAGCGCGAAGAGTTGTTCGGCGTGCGCTCACACCGCATCAGCGACTACACCAAGGCCAATGCCCGCACAGAGTTCGGCAGCGTCTCCTGCTCCGAGATGCACGAGGACGTGTGGAAGAAGGAGTTCCACCGCCAGAAGTACAAGAACGACGGCATCGGCCCCTACGTCGGCGCTTACGAGATGATGCCGCGCGGCCGCATCTTCTACAACCCCGACACCGAGGTGTTCACCATCGCCGTAGGGTCTTGGATTGAGCAATACCCGCAGGCCGTGCCGCTCATCGTCGAGGAGTTCAACCTCGCCGGCACCAACTACGAGGTGAAGACCGCCCAGCATTGGGACATCGGCCAGAAATGGCAGTAGCGTATCTTATCTCGTCAGGAAGTAGGGCTGATAAATATGATTTGCAGGTTCCCGATGCGACACATTTTAAGTTTAGAAGTTCATACAGCAGCATATGGCTTACCTACGAGAAGGTACAATAAACCAATAACTCTATGAGCAGACAAATCAAGATAGGAAACCTCACCCTTGGCGGCGGTGCGCCGATAAGGGTGCAGAGCATGACCAACACCGATACGATGGACACGCAGGCTACCGTCGCGCAGGCGCTGCGCATGGTCGAGGCCGGCTGCGAACTGGTTCGCATCACGGCGCCTGACGTCCGCGCCGCCGAGAATCTCGGCCGCATCAAGGACGAGCTGCTGAAGCGCGGCTGCGACGTGCCGCTGGTGGCCGACATCCACTTCAACCCCAAGGCCGCCGAGGTGGCCGCCACGTTGGTGGAGAAGGTGCGCGTCAATCCCGGTAACTATACGGATAGGAATACCGGCAAGCTGGAGTTCACCGAGCAGGAATACAACGACGAGCTTCAGCGGATAGGGGAGAGGATGTCCTCACTGATAGAGATATGCAAGGCTCATCACACCGCTATGCGTATCGGCACCAATCACGGCTCGCTCTCGGAGCGCATCATGAGCCGCTACGGCAACACACCCGAAGGCATGGCCCAGAGCGCCATCGAGTTCGCACAAGTGTGCCGTGAACAGGACTACCACGACCTCGTCTTCTCGATGAAGGCCAGCAATGTGAAGGTGATGGTGGAGAGCACTCGCCTCTTCGTGCAGAAGATGAAAGCCCTCGGCATGGATTACCCGATTCATTTGGGCGTCACCGAAGCGGGCGACGGCATGCAGGGCCGCCTCAAATCAGCCGCCGGCATCGGCGCCTTGCTGCTCGACGGCATCGGCGACACCGTGCGCGTCAGCCTCACCGAAGACCCCGAGGCTGAGATGCCCATTGCCTACGACATCCTGCAGGCCGTCGGCGCCCGCATCACACAGCCCGAATACATCGCCTGCCCCTCCTGCGGCCGCACGCAGTACGACATACAAACGGCGTTGCGTGAGATAAAAGAAAAGACGAAGCACCTCGTCGGCGTGAAGATCGGCGTCATGGGTTGCATCGTCAACGGTCCCGGCGAGATGGCCGACGCCGACTACGGCTACGTCGGTTCCGGCCGCGGCAAGATAACATTATATAAAGGACGCGAAATCGTCAAGCGCGACATCGACCAACGCGACGCCGTCGACGAGCTTGTACGTTTCATCGAAAACGACCGAAAGACTCTATAACCCATAACCTATAACCCATAACCCATCTTATGAAGTGGAGCTACATATTGTTTCTGCCGGCCATAGTGTCGATAGCGTGGGCGCTCATCATCATCCTCACCAAGAAGCGTCCGACTCAGGCGCAGGTGCTCTTCACTCTTTCGCTTATCTTTGAAGCCTTCGCTATCACCGTTGCAGGCATCTACTTCCGTGGGCATGTGGAGAGGCTCTTCATTTATGACTTTTTACTTGAGGTAACCGTAGTATTCTGCTTTCCTCTGTATTATATCAGCATCTGTTCGCTCACCGAACCCCGTGGCGCTAACCTCAAACAGAGGCATGTCTTTCTTATCCCCATCCTTTTCACCATCGGACTTGTTATTGGAGCGTTCGGGATGCATCCCAGCCGCTATCAGGCCATGTGTCTGGATGTTGCTGAGAATGGACGCATCCCTTGGCATCCTAATGATATAGCCTACAACTTCATGATACTGTGGAACCAGATAGTGTTCCCGCTACTCACTATCATCATGGGCGTTACCTTGCTCTTCTTGAGCGAACGGAAAGTTCGTCTCTACAAGCAGCGTTTCGACAGCTACTATGCGAAGGGACTCAATATGCCGAAACTCAACATCCGTGAAATTGTTGTTATCACTTGGGTCTTCCTCCCGTTTATCATGTTCTCTATCTACCTCATCGCCTATCGACCGCCCTACTATAAATATTGGCTCATCCTTTGCGCCCTTATGCTGACGGTGATACAATACATGACAGGACGTTTCGCCTACCGCTACAACTATGATGCACGCTTCCTCGCCGACTATATAAGGAACAAAGAACAGGAAGAAAAAAAGCTTAACTCTTAATTCTAAACTCTTAACTAAAATGACTCCCGTTTCCATCGGACTCAACATTCTCGGCCTCGTCACCCTCTTTTGGCCGCTTGCCACCCTCCTTTTCAAACGCCGTGTCCTCAATGCGCAATGGCTGATGATGCTGGCCATGTCGATGCTGGCATTTACTTTTTTCCTGCTCGGCGCCCTCTTCAGTACTTTCTTGATGGGAGAGTACATCCTGATGATTCTTTTCTTTGTTATTATTCTCGTCACTCCCCCCGTGATTCACATCGCCCTTACTGTTCTCACTCAGCCACAGGCTCGGCCGCTCTCTATTCGCGCATTCTTCCTCCCTTCGATCATCTGCATCGCACTCATGATTCTCTCTGTCATCATCGGCGGAGCTGATATGTACCTTCTATGGGCTGCACGTGGACTCGAGGGATTGACCTGGATGTTCTTCCCGAACAGTTGGCGCTACAACCTCATCGTCTTCGTCAATTTCTACCTCTTTTGGGGAGTGTTCATCTTCGAGGCTTTGTTTATCCTCATCACCAGTATCCGCCAGTTTGTCCATTTCAAACGTATCAACGCAGAATACTACACCTCCGACCGCTTCCAAAATCTCAACCTCAAAGGTATTTATATCGCCGCCAACATGGGAATACTCATTCTCTCCACGGGACAGTTTACCCGAGTCTTTGAACCTCGCTATATATTTTGGTTCTATTTTACCTACTGTCTCCCGTCGGCAATTCTCCTCTTCTATATCGGTCGTTCCGTCTATATGATTAACAACGGTGCCGAACGATTGCCTACTCGCTCCCGAAGCCGTAAGGATTCCTCTTATTTGATTCGTCAGTTGGAGGAATATGTCGAGAAAGAACAGGCATTCCTCAATCCCGACTTTTCGGTCTTTATGCTCGCAGAGCATCTCCACACCTCAGAGGATGACGTTATCGACACCATCCATCGCTATCACGGTATTCCCTTCGGCGACTATATCGATGCTTTGCGTGTTCAGCATGCAGTCTCTATCATCGTGGCGGAACATGCCGATGTCGATGACCCCGACACCCTTGTCCGTTTGGCCCATCGTTCGGGATTCCTCACCGTTGAGGCGCTTCAAGATGCATGGAATCGAAACTTCCACATACCTATAAATCAGTCTAGTCTGATAAATTAACATAAAAAAATTAACTTAAAATGCAATAAAATGCAATTTTTGTAGTTATGTTAATACCAAATAGGAAAAGATAACATTATTGTCGAAAAAAGCATAAACCTTTTATATTATGAATCTTGGAATTAAACTTTTGGTTGCTGAAGACGATCCCAACCTGGGAACGATTCTCAAAGCTTATCTCACCCAAAAGGGCTACACCGTTGTGTGGGCCAAGGATGGAGAAGATGCTATCGCTCAGTTTGATACCGAAGATGTAGATGCCTGTATCCTCGATGTCATGATGCCCCAGAAAGATGGCTTCACTGTGGCCAAGGAGATTAGAAAGGTCGACAAAAAAGTGCCTATCATCTTCCTTACTGCCAAGAATCTTGAGGAGGACAAGCTGAAGGGCTTTGAGGTCGGTGCCGACGACTATATCACCAAGCCTTTCTCCATGGAGGAACTTTTGGCACGTCTCAACGCTACCATGCGTCGTAGCTTCAACGAAGACCGTCCCGACAAGAATGTCTTCAAAATTGGTAACTTTACCTTCGACTATATCCATCAGACCCTCACCATCGGTGAAGAAGTGCAGCGTCTTACCGCCAAGGAGTGCGATCTGCTGCGCATTTTTGCAGTCAACTTCAATCAGTTGGTAGACCGTAACACCACCCTTCAGAAGATTTGGAAGGACGACAGCTACTTCGCTGCCCGCAGCATGGATGTCTATATTACCAAACTTCGTAAATACCTCAAAGCCGATCCGACGGTGGAAATTGTCAACGTGCATGGTGTCGGCTTTAAGCTGACGCATAAAGAACAGTGAGACTGACTTTTTTAGGTACGGGAACCTCGCAAGGTGTGCCGGTGATTGCCTGCCACTGCAATGTGTGCCGCTCGTCAGACGAGCGGGACACTCGTCTTCGTACCTCTGCTTTGCTGACCACTGATAATAATAGTAATATACTTTTCGATATCGGTCCCGACTTCCGTCAGCAGATGCTGCATCACAGTGTCGAACATCTCGACGCTATCCTCATTACCCACGCCCATCGCGACCATGTGGGAGGATTGGACGACATACGCTCGTTCAACTATGTGCAGCACAGCAAGATGAATGTCTACCTCAATAACGAGGCGAAAACGGCACTCTTGCGCGACTATCGATATATCTTCGAAAACCACCAGTTTCCCGGTCTCCCCGAGGCTGACCTCCACGAGGTGGGCGCAGAACCGTTCCTTGCTGCCGGGGAGACGGTGATGCCCATCCGTGCGATGCACAAGGATCTCCCTATTCTCGGCTACCGCATCCGCAATTTTGCCTACATCACCGATGCCAACTACATAGCTCCCTCCGAGATGGAGAAACTGAAGGGTGTCGAAATATTGGTTATCAATGCGCTGCGGAAAACCAAGCATTTCTCCCATTACTCCTTGCCCGAAGCCCTTGAGGTCATCGGACAGATTCAACCGAAGCAATCCTATATCACCCATATCAGTCACGAGATGGGGCTGCATTCCGAGGTGGAGAAAGAACTCCCCGATGGAGTCCACCAGGCCTACGACAACCTCCAAATCGATATAAACTAACTCTTATCTGAAATGATTTCTGTCTGCATACCCATCCATAACTATGACGTTCTGCCGTTGGCGGAAAGCATTGTTGCGCAGGACGCAGAGGTGGAGTTGGTGTGCATCGACGACGGCTCGACGACGGAATTTATCGAACACAACCGCCCCATTGAGAAGATGGGAAAATATATCGTGCTGGGAGAGAATGTAGGTCGTGCACGGGTTCGCAACCGCTTCCTCGACCATGCGCAGGGCGACTGGCTCCTCTTCCTCGATAACGACTCGCTGGTGCCTGAAAATTTTCTGAAGGCCTATCGCGATTACATGAGCGATGCTGTCGATGTCATCGTCGGTGGCCGCATCTATGACAATCGCGGCGACAACCCCGAACATCGTCTGCGTCACCTCTACGGTACACGCGTCGAAAGCCAGCCTGCCGCTGTCCGCCGCAGGAACCCCTACCGTTCGTTCATGACAAACAATTTCATGGTGCGTCGCAGAGTGATGGAACAGATTGGTTTTGATTCCCGCCTGAGTCAGTATGGCCACGAGGACACCCTCTTTGGCTACCGTCTCGAGCAGCAGCATGTCCCCATCCTACATATTGACAATGCTGTTGTTAACGGCTATGTGGAGAGCAACGAGGAATTTCTGCAGAAAACGGTCGAGGGTGTCGGTAGTCTGGTTCAAATCTACGGATTCATGAAGGAGGATGCCGCATTCTGCCGCTCCGTACGTCTGCTCCGTGCTTATAATGTGGTGCGCGTGTGGCATCTGCAAGGACTTGTGAGAAGCCTCTTCCAACACAGGCAAAAGAGAATGGAAGCAAGTTTCCTTTCGGGCAATGATTATTCGCTTAGGCAGTTTAACTTCTATAAACTGGGCACGTTCGTCACCGAATTGTCCAAGGGTAGCAATTAACACCGTCGTTTAGTATCGAAAAAATAAAAACATCTGATAATATGAAAAAGAACTACACGAGAATGCTCCTCATCGTCGGCTCCTTCTTCCTGCTCGCGAGTTGTGGGAGCAGCCGTTTTGTTTCAGCCGACCCCGATTTGGAGAAAATCTACATGGGCAAGTCGTACTACGACGTTGTCAGTGATTTCGGTTATCCCGATGCATCGGCGCGCGACAATGAGGGTGGCACCCGCATAGTCTATAATTCAGTCTCGCTCGAGGGTACCAGCGCTGCCGTTCTCCTCAGCCGTCACACCGTGCGCAACTCCCGCACCCATGAGGAAGGTTGTCCGCAGGGAAGTATTATCTTTTATTTCAACCCCTCAATGAAGTGTTATGGTATCAACTCCAATTTCGAGCGTGTGAGCGATAAAGCCGAAGCAGCCGAGCGGATTCCCGACCCCACCTATGTTGTGAAGCCCCGTGTGCCGCGTTCGTTCGATTTCCCCTTCGTCAAGAGCCGCTCGCCCTTCGCCAGAGTTGTCAGCGTTGAGAAGATTGAGATTGAACGCGACAAGACCGTCGTCTATTTCTCCTATTGTGACCGCACCCCGGCTCATCGTCCCCTATATGACAAAGGCCTCTCCATCAATAAGGATGTTTATATTAGCGACAATGCTACCGGCAAGCACTACAAACTGCGTTCCGCCGAGGGCATTACACTCTATCCCGAGTACACTCCCTTCGCCCACAATCGTGGAGGCTACGACATGCTCGTCTACTCCCTCATTTTCGAGGCGCTGCCTCCCGATATCGAGAACATCGACATCGTCGAACCCGGTGCAGAAGGTTTCAACTTCTACGGCATCGATGTTCGTTCACCCATGAGTTTCCGCGAGATGAAGAAGCTTGAGAATGCTGAAAACAATAAATAAAACAGTATATCTATGAAGAAAACCTTACTGACAATGGCGGTGGCCTCTTTGTGCCTGGCCGCCTGTAGCACGAAAGAAGCCGAGAAAGAGGTGATTGGCAAACCCAATGTTCCTGTCGTCGACGGCCGTTTCACTCCCGAGGTGATGTGGAGCCTCGGTGTGATGAGCGAATACGCTGTCAGCCCCGATGGCAGCCAAGTGGTCTACACTCTGCGCTACACCGATATGGAGCAGAACAAGAACAACACCGAGCTTTATCTCATGCCGGCCAAAGGCGGCGAGGCTACACGCCTGACCACCACTGCGGCCAGCGAGTTCAGCCCCGTGTGGTACGACCAGAACACCCTTATGTTCTGCCGTGATACCCAGATTGTCTCTATGAATGTCAATGACATGAAAGAGAGTGTCGTGGCTGAATGTTCACGTGGCTTCGAGGGCTTTAAGGTGGCTCCCGATGGCAAGTCGTTGGTCTACATCAGCACCATCCCCGTAGAGCGTCCCGAGAATATCGAAAAATTGTATGCGGGTCTCGACAAGACCACCGGCCGCATCAATGAGAACCTTATGTATCGCCATTGGGACAACTGGGTGGACGAAATCCCCCACATCTACTATGCCCCTGTGGAGAACGGCAAGGCTATGATGGACAAGGCTAAGGATATCCTCGAGGGAGAACCCTTCGAGACTCCCATGCGTCCTTGGGGTGGCACCGAGCAGTACAACTATAGCCCCGACAGCAAGACTATCGCCTATACCTGCCGTAAGAAGACCGGCTACGAATACGCTCACAGCACCAACAGCGACATCTATCTTTATAATGTCGAGACTGGCGAAACCCGCAATATCTCCGAGGGAATTATGGGCTACGATCAGAACCCTGTGTTCAGTCACGATGGCAAGATGATTGCTTGGGAGAGCATGGAACGCGATGGCTACGAGGCCGACAAATTGCGTCTTATGGTGATGGATCTCGCCTCTGGTACAAAGGTCGACCTCACCGAGAACTTCGACTATGGCGTCAGCAACATCTACTGGACCAATGATGACAAGGAACTCGTCGCCGTCGTCATGTATCAGGGCACACTTGAACTTTTCGCCTTTAATCGCGAGACCAAAGCGATCCGTCAGATTTCCGCTGGCCAGCACGATGTGAACAGTTTCACCATGAATGGCAGCAATATCTTCGCTTCGCAAGTCTCTATGCAGTATCCTGCCACTCTCTATGCTTACAACCTCAGCGATGACAAGGTCGAGGGTACGAAACTTTCCACCTTCAATGACGATGTCCTTTCGCAGGTCCGCATGGGCAAGGTGGAACCCCACTGGATTAAGACTGTCGACGGCAAGGATATGCTCACATGGATCATCTATCCTTACGACTATGATAGCACCAAGGTTTACCCTGCTTTGCTCTTCTGTGAGGGAGGTCCTCAGAGCATCGTTAGCCAGTTCTGGAGCACCCGTTGGAATTTCGAGGTGATGTCTGGTGCCGGCTACTTCATCATCGCTCCCAACCGTCGTGGTGTTCCCGGATTCGGTACGGAGTGGTGTGAGGAGATTTCCGGAGACTATGGTGGACTCTGCATGCAGGACTACATGGCCGCCACCGACTGGGCTGCCGACAATATCAAGCAGATTGACCGTGAGCGCATCGGCGCCTGTGGCGCCTCCTTCGGTGGCTACAGCATCTACTGGCTCGCCGGCCACAACCATGACGTGAAGGGCTACAACGAAGGTCGTCGCTTCAAGGCTTTCCTCGCGCACAATGGCATGTTCAACTTCGAGCAACAGTACCTCGAGACCGAAGAGATGTGGTTCGAGAACTGGGAGATTGGCGGTCCCTACTGGGAGCGCGAGAAGAACGCCAAGATCAAGAAAGGCTTCTCCAACTCGCCCCACCTCTTCGTGGGAGAATGGAATACCCCCATCTGCGTTATCCACAGCGAGTTCGACTTCCGCATCGTGGCCTCGCAGGGCATGGCCGCCTACAACGCCGCCCAGCTGCGCCGCATCCCCAGCCGTTACCTCTACTTCCCCGACGAGACCCACTGGGTCCTCAAACCCCAGAACAGCCTCCTCTGGCATCGTAACTTCATCGACTGGTTCGACACCTACTTGAAAAAATAAACATGGCCCCCGTCAATAGGCCAAGCCCGCCCCCACCGGCGGGCTTTTTCTTTACCCCCACCTCACACCTTCCCCCTCCCAACCCCCAGCCATCACCCTATCATCTCCTACCAGGGTAGGAGATGGTACGGTGATGGTACGGAGATAGTACGGTGTTGGTGTTGTGCTGCTACTGATTATCAGTGTGTTATAGGTTCATTAAAACAATAAAACGCACATAACCAGAGGATTATGTGCGTTTTTGCGCTTGTAACTTATTGATTTCCAATAACGGATTCTCAGCTACCCGAGGGAGGCGATTTGGGCTTTGAGGGCGGCGATTTTGGTCTCCGCGTCGCGCTGTTTGTTGCGCTCCTTCTCGATGACGGCCGCGGGGGCGCCGTTGACGAACTTCTCGTTGGAGAGTTTCTTCAGCACGCTGTTGAGGAAGCCTTCGGCATACTTCAGGTCTTCCTGGAGTTTCTTCAATTCCTCGTCTTTGTTGACGTTCTCAGGCATCGGAACGAAGCACTCCATAGTACCCACCATGAAGGAGAGGGCGCCAGCGGGCTTCTTCGCTTCATTTGATTGTTTTTCAGCGGAGCTCAGTTCCCCTTCGGGGTTCTCCTTGATTTCGTTGATGGCACTGACGTTTGCCAGCTTGCGCACGATACCGTAGAAATGGTCGAAGCGATAGCGCTCGTCGGCAGCGATGAACGAGACTTCCAGAGACTCCTTGGGCGAGAGGTTGCGGGTGTTGCGGATGTTGCGCACACCGGCGATGACTTCGCGGGCGGTGTCGAACTCGTCGAGCATCCGCTGGTCGAAGAAGACGCTGGTGGGCAGGTGCTGGTTCATGATGCTGTAGTTGGCATTGATGAATTGCTGCTGCTCCTCGCTCTTGCCGATGCCCTGTAGGGTATGCCATATCTCTTCGGTGACGAAGGGCATGAAGGGGTGCATCAGGAGCATCAGTCGGCTGAAGATGTTGAGGGTGGCATCGTAGGTCTCGCGGTCGATGGGGGTGCCGTAGGCGGGCTTCACCATCTCGAGGTACCACGAGCAGAAATCGTCCCAGATGAGCTTATAGGTAGCCATCAGGGCCTCGCTGAGACGGTACTGGTCGAAGTCCTTCTCAATCTCCTCGATGACCTGTGCCATGCGTTGTTCCATCCACTGGATGCTGACCTCGTTCTCCTTGCTCTGCTGGAGGTCGCCGACCTGCCAGCCAGACACTAAACGCAGGGCGTTCCACATCTTGTTGCTGAAGTTGCGGCCTTGTTCGCAGATCTTCTCGTCGAAGAGTATGTCGTTGCCGGCAGGGGCGGTGAGCAGCATGCCCATACGGACACCGTCGGCGCCGTACTCTTCCATCAACTTGATGGGGTCGGGGCTGTTGCCGAGGCTCTTGCTCATCTTGCGACCCAGTTTGTCGCGCACCACGCCGGTGAAATAAACGCTGCGGAAGGGTACTTTGTGCAGGTATTCCTCGCCGGCCATAATCATACGGGCCACCCAGAAGAAGATGATGTCGGGGGCGGTGATGAGGTCGACGGTGGGGTAGTAGTAGTTGATCTCCTTATTGCCGGGATTGTTGATGCCATCGAAGAGACTGATGGGCCACAGCCAGGAGCTGAACCAAGTGTCGAGGGCATCCTCGTCCTGGCGCATCTCGCCAGTATAGTTGTATTTTTCTTTGGCAATCTTGCGGGCCTCCTCTTCGTTGACAGCCACGACAATTTCCTCTTTGCCGTCCACCTCGATATACCATGCCGGGATGCGATGACCCCACCAGAGCTGGCGTGAGATGCACCAGTCCTGGATATTTTCTAGCCATTGACGGTAGGTATTCTTGTATTTCTCGGGGTAGAACTTAATCTCGTCGTTCATGACGGGCGGCAAGGCGATGTCGGCGAAGTGCTGCATCTTGAGGAACCACTGGAGCGACAGGCGCGGCTCGATGGCGGTGTCGGGGTTGCGCTGCGAGTAGCCCACCTTGTTGGTGTAGTCTTCGACCTTCTCCATGAGGCCAGCAGCCTCGAGGTCTTTGGCAATCTGCTTGCGGCAGGCGAAGCGGTCCATGCCTACATAGAGGGGCGACTGCTCCGAGATGGTGCCGTCGGCGTTGAAGATGTCGATGGTATCGAGGTTGTGGGTCTTGCCGAGGTTATAGTCGTTAATATCGTGTGCAGGTGTCACCTTCAGGCAACCGGTACCGAACTCGATGTCGACATAGCGGTCCTCGATGACAGGCACCTCGCGGCCCACCAGAGGCACGATGACACGATGGCCGCGGAGCCACTGATTCTTCGGATCCTTGGGGTTGATACACATGGCGGTATCGCCCATGATGGTTTCGGGACGTGTGGTGGCGACGACGGCGTAGTAGCCTTTCTCATCCTTGTGGATGATTTCGCCTTCACCAGCGGTCAAACCGCTGGGCACAGTATCAGCCAAGTAGTATTTCAGATAGTAGAGCTTCGAGCGCTCTTCTTTGTATTCCACCTCTTCGGTAGAGAGGGCGGTGAGAGCCTTGGGGTCCCAGTTGATCATGCGCAGGCCGCGGTAGATAAGGCCTTTGTTGTAGAGGTCGACAAAGACCTTGGTGACGCTTTCGCTGCGGGTGTCGTCCATGGTGAATGCCGTGCGGTCCCAGTCGCAGCTGGCGCCCAGTTTGCGGAGCTGTTGCAGGATGATGCCGCCATGCTTGTGGGTCCACTCCCAAGCGTGCTCAAGGAATTGCTCGCGGGTGAGGTCGTGCTTCTTGATGCCCTGCTCGGAGAGTTGTTTCACCACTTTGGCTTCGGTGGCGATGGAGGCGTGGTCGGTGCCGGGCACCCAGCAGGCGTTCTTTCCCTGCATGCGGGCACGGCGCACCAGCACATCCTGGATGGTGTTGTTGAGCATGTGACCCATGTGGAGCACACCCGTCACGTTGGGCGGCGGGATAACCACAGTGTAGGGCACACGGTTGTCGGGCTCGGAGTGGAAGAGTTTCTTGTCAAGCCAGAACTGATACCATTTTTCCTCGATGGCACGAGGGTCGTATTTAGAAGCGATTTCCATTATGGCTTATTTCTTTTTGTTTTTTCTGTTTTGCTGATAATTTTTGGCATCCTCGGTCCACTTGTTTGTAGTGCTGGTGGGGATGGAAAGGCCGATGCCGAAGTTGAGGCCGTTGAGTTCCTTGAATTTGGGGACGATTTCGTAGCCCACGGAGAAGTGGAGCATCCAAAGATTGATGACGATGGAGGGAGCCATGGTGAAGTAAGTGTTGCTCTCCTTGGTCCACACGGGGGCGCCAGTGGCAGGGTCAGTGGTCTTGAGAACATCCTTGGTCTTGTCGATGCCGAGTACCAGCATGGGACGGAATGAGACAGCACCCCAACCGGTAATATCCTCGTCGAAGTTGTAGCCTATCCAGCCGCAACGGAGAGACCATGTAGGTTCGCGGTATTCGGTGGCAGAGATGTCGTAGCGAGCATCTTCTTCTGCCCAGCCAATCGACAGGAAGGAACCGCCAGCAAGGGAGATACCGTAGTGATAACCGGGCTGGTAGCTGTAGCCGATAATCTTGGACCAATCACTCTTAATAGAAAAGGGATTGTTACTGCTGTTGTTGTTTTGGGCAAAAGAGGTGGCCATCAGCGAGAGCATGGCAACGAAAAGAATACTTTTTTTCATTTTTTTATTAATCTTTTATATATTAATATTTCAGTTTTAGTGTTTTATGCCTAAATTATAGGGCAATAAAACTTGCAAATATACATGTTTTTTTTGAGAAAATACGATACCTATGCAAAAGTTTAACAGTTTTTTTTCATTGGCAGAGACAAGGCAAAAATATTTTTGTTAGTTCATCTTTTTTTTGTATTTTTGCGTTGTTTTGATTGTGGACAAATCGTCCGAATATGGGTGTATATTATTGAATAATAAATAAAAAGAAATAATATAGTATGAAAGTAAACCGCAGAAAAGAACTGTTTCCCAACGTCACCGACGAGCAATGGAACGATTGGAAATGGCAGGTGAAGAACCGCATTGAGACTTATGAGGAGTTGAGCAAATACTTCACTTTCGAACCCGAAGAGGCCGAAGGTATCAAGAAGGCTCTGGCCAAATTCCGTATGGCCATCACACCGTATTACCTCTCATTGATTGACCCCAAGGACCCGTATGACCCCATTCGTCGTCAGGCCATTCCTGCCGGTCCCGAGTGCAATATCGCCCCCGCCGACCTCAACGACCCGTTGCACGAGGATGAAGACTCTCCCGCTCCCGGCCTTACTCATCGTTATCCAGACCGTGTGCTGTTCCTCATCACCGACATGTGTTCTATGTACTGCCGCCACTGCACTCGCCGTCGTTTTGCCGGTCAGAAGGACGACGAGAGCCCCAGCGAGCGTATCGAGAAGTGCCTAGCATACATTGAGAAGACCCCGCAGGTGCGCGACGTGCTGCTTTCTGGTGGCGACGCCCTGATGGTCAGCGATGCCAAGTTGGAGTATATCATCCAGCGTCTGCGCGCCATCCCGCATGTGGAGATCGTACGCATCGGCAGCCGCACGCCGGTCGTCTGCCCGCAGCGCATCACCCCCGAGCTCTGCGACATGCTGAAGAAATATCATCCCATTTGGCTGAATACCCACTTCAACCACCCCAACGAATTCACCCCCGAGGCCGAACAGGCTCTTGCCCGTCTGGCCAACGCCGGTATTCCTCTGGGCAACCAGACCGTGTTGCTGCGTGGTGTGAACGACTGCGTCCATGTGATGAAGAAACTGATGCACGAACTGGTGCGCAACCGCGTGCGTCCGTACTATATCTACCAGTGCGACCTGAGCATGGGTCTCGAGCATTTCCGCACCCCTGTGAGCAAGGGTATCGAGATTATCGAGAACCTCCGCGGCCATACCAGTGGCTATGCTGTGCCCACCTTCGTGGTCGACGCCCCCGGCGGCGGCGGTAAGACCCCCGTCATGCCCCAGTATGTCATCTCGCAGAGCCCCGACAAGGTCATCCTGCGCAACTTCGAAGGTGTCATCACCACCTATACCGAGCCGCGTGAGTACCACGAGGAGTGCCACTGCCCGGCATGCGAAGAGAAACGCCGCGTGGACGAGGGTGTCGCCTCTCTGCTCGAGACCGACCGCATGGCCCTCGAGCCCAGCCACCTGATGCGCCACGAGAGAAACAAGAAATAAAAAAAATGAAGGGAGTGCAAGGAGTGCGAGGAGTGCAGGGAGTGCAGGACAAATGCTGCAAGTATTGGTATTGTCTTGCACTCCTTATACTCCTTGCACTTCCATACTCCTCTTTTTCGCAAATTGCCGGTATGAACACTCTGACGGTGCTGGACCTCAGCAGTCAGGCGAGGACATCGGCACTGGGTTTCGACTACCTGTCGATATTTGACAATGACCCAACAATAGCCATCGACAATCCGTCGCTATTGCGTCGCGAGATGTGTGGTATTGGGTCGTTGAGTTTTGTCTCCGTATTCGACGGAGCCTCGATGGGGTCGCTATCCTATGCACACCATTTCGAGCGTCTGGGGACTCTGATGTTCGCATTCCGTTTCAACAACTATGGTACTTTCGACGGCTATGACGAAGAGGAAATGCCGATAGGCAAGGTCTCGGCTGCCGACTATGCTCTCACCATAGGGTGGGGCACTTGGCTCGATTCGAATTTTAGCGTGGGTGTCAATTTCAAACCCGTGCTGTCGCACTACGACAACTACACCGCTTTTGCTATGGCTTTCGATGTGGCGGGCAGCTATGTCAGCGACAACCGCCGGCTGGCGGCCACCGTGATGGCTCGCAACATCGGGGCACAAGTGTCGACCTTCGATGGAAGGTCCGAGAGCCTTCCTTTCGAGTTATCAGCAGAGCTGTCGTATAAACTGGCCAATGCCCCCTTCCGATTCTTCTTTGCCGCCACGGAGTTGCAACGCTGGGATTTGCGCTATGAAGATCCCAACAACCCCACAACGACGGTGGACCCCTTCACTGGCGAGGTGAAGAAGGAGGGATGGTTTGAGGGGTTCTTTGATAACTTGATGCGCCATACACAGTTCGGCGTGGAACTGAATCTCGGAAAAGCCTTTTTCGCCCGTGTGGGCTACAGTTACCGACAGACGGCAGAGATGAGTGCCATCGACGCCATCAACTTCAGCGGCTTCTCTTTCGGCTTCGGCCTGCGAACCAAGAAGTTCGAATTTTCCTATGCTCATCGCAACTACCATCTCGGTCAGGCACCGGATTTCTTTACCCTTAGCTATAGATTTTAAAAATGAAGTTAAAGTTCATTGTTTCCGACCAGACCAATCCTTATTGGAACATCGCGGTCGAGAATTATCTTTTGTCGCTGCCCGAGACCGAGGTGGTGACGCTCTATCTTTGGAAGAACCGCCGCACGGTGGTCATTGGTCAGAACCAGAATCCTTTCAGTGAGTGTAATGTGGAGGCCCTTGAGGCCGACGGCGGCTACTTGATGCGTCGCAGGACCGGCGGCGGTGCCGTCTATCACGACGATGGCAACATCAACTTCTCCTTTGTCGTACCCAAGGCGCTATACGACCAGACGCGCCAGTTCCGTGTCATCCAGCGCGCCGTGGCCGACTTCGGCATCGTGGCCGAGTTATCGGGACGTAATGATATCCTCACCGAGGGGCGCAAATTCTCGGGTAATGCCTTTTCTAAAGGAAAATATCAGGACCTGCATCACGGCACCCTCCTCATCAAAGGCAACATGGAGGACCTTCAGCGCTACCTCAAGCCTAAGCCCGCCAAGTTGCAGAAGCACGGCGTTGCCTCGGTGCGCAGCCGTGTGGTGAACCTTTCCGAGCTCAACGCCGAGATTACTTCCGACAGCATCATTCCCCATTTACGCAGTGCTTTTGAGTCGGAGTATTCAGAAAAATCGGAGTATTCCGAGTTCTCTGAAATCATCAAGCGTCCCGAGGTCCGCGCCCTCTACGAGGAGTTTGCTTCCGACGAGTGGCGCTACGGCCGTTGGCGCACCTTTACCGCCCAGCGCACCGCCCAGTTCGACTGGGGTGGGGTAGAGCTGTCGCTCACCGTCGACCAGGAGCGCAACATCATCACTGACGTCCAAATCGCCTCCGACGCTCTCGACCTCGCCGCCCTCGACGAGGCCCGCACCATCCTCACCGGCGCCAGCACAGCCACACCTTCGCAACACGAGCCCAATCCCATCCTCGACGACATCTTAGCACTGGTGTACGAATAATTGAGTAATCTTTCGCACAATAACTTCCTTAGTTTTGCGTTAATGTGACAAAATAGAAGACCATGTTAGAGAAAGAATTGAACGCCTACCGTCTTACTTCAATGGAGGAGCCTACCGACGAGATGCTCTCCGTCATCATGAAGGAGGCTGCAGCAGAAGCTTCGACATCCACAGCAAAAGCACTGGCGGACTATTTTAAGGAAATCAGCACCATGTTGCAAAAGAGGGTTGCTGTATTATGAAAGTATCCTCACATCGTCCTGTCTTGATAATCATTGCAGGACCCAATGGCTCGGGCAAGACCACCATTACGTCGCAAATTCTGCACCATGAGTGGTTGGAGAATTCGGTCTATATTAATCCAGACCAAGTGGCTCAGGATCGCTTTGGTGATTGGAATTCGGTTGAGGCGGTGAGACAAGCTGCCGAATATTGTGCCGACTGGCGTGAGCGTTGTCTGGCTGACAAGCAAAGCATGATATTCGAGACCGTTTTCTCTGCCGACGACAAGTTGGACTTCATCCGCCGAGCCAAACAAGCGGGCTTCTTTATCCGTCTGTTCTTTGTCTGCACCGAGTCGCCGATGATTAACGCCGCTCGTATTGCTGGCCGTGTAATGAAAGGCGGCCACGACGTTCCCATCGCAAAGATAATCTCCCGCTATCAGAAATCCATCATCAACTGCAAGGTGGCTACCAGCATTGTAGACCGTGTCTATATCTACGACAACTCTGTCGATGGACATGAGGCTCGCATCCTTTTCCGTTTCTCTGACGGTGCCATCATCAAACGCTACACAGACGCCATTCCCCAGTGGGCACAAGTGCTGCTGTAGTTTCTACGCCCTTTGCTCCCCTTTTGCTTAAACTATGATTATCCTTTGCATCGGTCTAAAGTGGCTATAGGGTGGCAAGCAAGATTCCTCGGTGATGTCTCGGCGAACAGTCAGTGGTTAGATCATTTTGCCAGATATAATTCTCTTTAGTTCAAGAGGAGCATCTTATGTAATAAGAAAAGAGCATCCCGCCGCAACGAGATGCTCTTTTTTTTGCATCCACAATTCTTTCTGATAATGTAATATGTTTATGCAGTGCATAATCATAAAACTCATCAATCTGTTTGTGGACACGTGATTTGATATAGATTCTCATGCGTCAGGATGAAAATGACGATAAATCTTTTCAGATATTCTTCTGTCAGATTCTTCCAGCGTGATATAATCATGTTCCAGTTCCTCGCGGGTCATCTTGCGGATGCGGAAGTCGTATTCTGCGGTCGGCTCGGCGACGGAGGCCATCGTCTCTTCTTCCAATTCGTACTCTTTCATGATTATGAGGATTTACAGGTTGCTCTTCAGGTAGCCGGGCAGCTGGTCGATGCTGACGCGCTGCTGCTGCATGGTGTCGCGGTGGCGGACGGTGACGGCGTTGTCGGTCAGCGTGTCGTTGTCGACGGTGATGCAGAAGGGGGTGCCGATGGCATCCTGACGGCGGTAGCGGCGGCCGATGGCGTCCTTCTCGTCGTATTGCACCATCATGTCGGGCATGAGCAGGTGCTGAATTTCGCGGGCTTTCTCGGGGAGGCCGTCTTTCTTCACTAACGGCAGCACGGCAGCTTTGTAGGGTGCCAACTTGGCGGGCAGCGAGAGCACGGTGCGGATGCTGCCGTCTTCGAGGGTTTCCTCCTTCAGCGCATGGCTGAAGATGGCCAGGAAGGTGCGGTCGACACCGATAGAGGTCTCGATGACATAGGGCGTGTAGCTCTCGTTGAGCTCGCTGTCGAAATACTGCAGCTTCTTGCCGCTGAACTCGCTGTGGCGCGAGAGGTCGAAGTCGGTGCGGCTGTGGATACCTTCCAGCTCTTTGAAGCCGAAGGGGAAGCGGAACTCGATATCTGTGGCGGCATTGGCGTAGTGGGCCAGCTTCTCATGGTCGTGGTAACGGTAGTTCTCCGCGGGGATGCCGAGGGCGAGGTGCCACTGCAGGCGCTCCTCTTTCCAGTGCTTGAACCATTCGAGCTCCGTTCCGGGACGCACGAAGAACTGCATCTCCATCTGCTCGAACTCGCGCATGCGGAAGATGAACTGACGGGCCACAATCTCATTGCGGAAGGCTTTTCCAATCTGGGCGATGCCGAAGGGAATCTTCATGCGTCCGCTCTTCTGCACGTTGAGGAAGTTGACGAAGATGCCCTGTGCGGTCTCGGGACGCAGGTAGAGAGTATCAGAATCGTCGATGACCGAGCCCATCTTGGTGGCGAACATGAGGTTGAATTGGCGCACGTCGGTCCAGTTGCGGGTACCGCTGATGGGACAGACAATCTCCAGGTCGAGGATGAGTTGCTTCAAGCCGTCGAGGTCGTTGCGGTTCATGCAGTCGGCATAGCGCTCGTGAATCTCGTCGATTTTCTTCTGGTGTTCGAGTACACGGGCGTTGGTGGAGACAAACTGCTGGCGGTCGAAAGCGTCACCGAAACGTTTGTGGGCTTTCTCGCACTCCTTCTCAATCTTTTCCTCAATCTTGGCGATATGGTCTTCGATGAGCACGTCGGCGCGGTAGCGCTTCTTGCTGTCTTTGTTGTCGATAAGGGGGTCGTTGAAAGCATCCACGTGGCCGCTGGCCTTCCAGATACGGGGATGCATGAAGATGGCGCTGTCGAGACCCACGATGTTCTCGTGCATCTGCACCATTGCCTTCCACCAGTACTGTTTGATATTGTTTTTCAGCTCCACGCCCAGTTGACCGTAGTCGTAGACAGCGGCGAGGCCGTCGTAAATCTCAGAGCTTGGGAAGATGAAGCCGTATTCTTTGGCGTGAGCCACCACTTTCTTGAAGAAGTCGTCTTGATTGGCCATTAAGGTAAAGTTTAAAGTTTAACGGTTAAAGTTTAAAGATTAAAGAATTGGGGAGAGAGGGAGAAAAGAATGGCCGCCCAAGTAGGCAGCCATTCTTCGTGTTCTGACGATGGTGATTAGGCACCGATTTTGGCGGTGTAGGCGGCGGCATCCATGAGGCCATTGATGTCGGCCATGTTCTCGGGTTTGATCTTGATGATCCAGCCATTGCCGTAAGGATCGGCGTTGATGGCGGAAGCATCCTCGAGAGCGGTGTTGAACTCCACGACCTCACCCTTGACGGGCATGAGCAGGTCGGCCACAGTTTTCACTGCTTCGACGGAGCCAAAAGCCTCGCCAGCCTCGATGGTCTCACCTTCGCAGGTGACGTCCACGAAGACGATGTCGCCGAGCTCGTGCTGAGCGTAATCAGTGATACCAACGAAAGCAAACTCGCCTTCGATACGCACCCATTCGTCGTCCTGGGTGTACTTCAGATTTGCAGGAATGTTCATGTTTCTATTAAATTAATTGTTTGATTGCTTGATTGTCTGATTGCTTGAATAATATGTATAAAATTGTCTTTTGTTACAAAATGCAAAAGTACATATTTTTTTTGATTCTGGAGAGAAAAAATGAAAAAATATCAAATTTTTTTCTTCGATTGAAAAAAAAACACTATTTTTGCATCGTCAAATGAAGGATAGTAAGAGAGGGATAATCTTTGCGAGTGTTTGACAATAAGCGTCTTATCTGCTTTTTCCCCATACATCTTGGATTGTATCATCTTATCAATATTTCTACATGTACAGTAAATCTGAACTCACTGCCAAAGCCCATATCGAACTTATCGAGATGGCAAAAGAAATGGGCATCCCCAAAGCTACACGTATGGATGCACAAGAACTGGTCTACAAAATTCTTGATCATCAGGCATCAAATCCCGATAAATCGACTCCGGCTCCTGCCACCGATGACCGTAAGAACCACAAGCGTCAGCACATGAAACCCAAACTGCTGGCCGAATCGGCGTTGAACAATCCCGAGGTTCACAGGAACCGTTCTGACGTAGCCCCCAAGGCCCAACTTCAGACGCCTCCTCCTCAGCTCAATATCATGGACCTCGAAATGCCTGTGGTACCCGAGGTGCCTGATGTGATGAGTCCGTCGGGTCGTCCTCTGTTCCGCAATATGGAAGTCCCTGCTCCCACTGTGACCCCAGAGGCTCCTGCCGAAAATCCGTCTGCCGAGCCGACGGTACAGCAAGTCAAGAAGAAACGAGGCCGTCCGCGCAAGACTGCACAGCCGGCAGTCGCTGCTCCTGAAACTGCAAAGGAGGAGAACCCCGTCGAGGTAAAACCCGAACGTGAAGAGGCTTCGGTGGCGAAAGAGGAACAAGTCCCCGCGCAGGAAGCCAGACAGGAAAATAAACAGGAACCCAAGCAGGAGTTAAAGCAAGAGTCCAAACGGGAACCCAAGCAGGAACCAGCTCCCCGTCGCGAATATGCATTCGAGCATGAGGGCGTCATCGAGGCCGAAGGAGTGCTCGAGATGGTCCCCGACGGTTACGGTTTCCTCCGCTCGAGCGACTACAACTACCTCTCGTCGCCCGACGATATCTATATCTCGCCCGCACAAATACGCAACTACGGTTTGAAGACCGGCGACACCGTGCGTGGTAAGGTGCGTCCTCCGCGCGAGGGCGACAAGTTCTTCCCGATGGTCAAGGTACTTGAGATCAATGGTCTCACACCCGACCGCATCCGCGACCGCATCCCCTTCGAGAGCCTCACGCCGCTCTTCCCCAACCAGAAGTTCAAACTCACCGGGCATCCGCAGGAAACCCTCTCCACCCGCATCATCGACCTCTTCACACCCATCGGAAAGGGTCAGCGTGGCCTTATCGTGGCACAGCCCAAGACCGGTAAGACCACCCTGTTGAAGGAGGTGGCTAACGCTATTGCCTTCAATCACCCTGAGGTCTATCTTATGGTGTTGCTTATCGACGAGCGTCCCGAGGAGGTTACCGACATGCAGCGCAGCGTGAAAGCCGAGGTCATTGCCTCCACCTTCGACGAGCCTGCCGACCGTCATGTGCGCATCGCCAACATCGTGCTCGAGAAGGCCAAGCGCCTCACCGAGTGTGGCCACGACGTGATGATTGTGCTCGATTCCATTACCCGTCTGGCCCGCGCCTACAACACCGTGCAGCCTGCTTCGGGCAAGGTGCTCTCCGGTGGTGTCGAAGCCAATGCACTGCAGAAACCCAAGCGTTTCTTTGGCGCCGCCCGTAAGATTGAGAATGGTGGCTCGCTGACCATCATCGCCACTGCCCTCACCGAGACGGGCTCGAAGATGGATGACGTCATCTTCGAGGAGTTCAAGGGTACCGGCAACATGGAGCTGCAGCTCGACCGTAAACTCTCCAACAAACGTATCTATCCCGCCATTGACCTTACGGCCTCCAGCACCCGTCGCGACGACCTGCTGGTGAAGCCCGATATTCTGACGCGCACGGTGGTGCTCCGCAACCATCTTACCGACCTCACGCCTGTGGAGGCTATGGAGTTCCTCCAGAAACAGATGGTGCACACCAGAAACAACGAGGAGTTCCTCTATACGATGGATAAGTAAAAAAAGTAGTTAAGTAGACGGTAGTTAAGTAGATAAGACAAATGTATTTTGAAGTAGCCATGCTATCGGATGTTGCGAGAAATTGTATTGTTTTAACTACTTGACTACACAAATATAGCAGTTATGAAACGTGGATTTGGAAGTGACAACCATTCGGGATTCAGTCCCGAAGTGATAGAAGCGCTGGTGCGGGCCAACGATAGTCATGCATTGGCTTATGGCGATGATGAAGTGACGGCTCGATTGGAGGTGTTGATTAAAGATACCTTTGGCCCGCAGGCAAGTATCTATCTGGTGTTCAACGGAACAGGTGCCAATGTGCTGTGTATCGACGCCATGTGCCGCTCGCACGAGGCGGTGGTGTGCGCCGAGACGGCGCATATCAACGTTGATGAGTGTGGTGCTCCGCAGCGTGTGGTGGGTTGCCGCCTGCTGACGGTCGACACCCCCGACGGCAAATTGACGCCCGAATTGGTGAAGACTCGCCTGCATGGTTTCGGCTTCGAACACCACTCGCAGCCCAAAGCTGTCAGCATCACTCAAAGTACCGAGCTGGGCACACTCTACACCCTTGACGAAATCAAGGCGCTGGCCGACCTAGCCCATTCATATAATATGTATCTCCATGTGGACGGAGCCCGGCTGGCGAATGCCGCCGTCGCCTTGGGGTGCAGCTTCAAAGAGATGACTGTCGATTGCGGTGTCGATTGCCTTTCCTTCGGAGGTACTAAGAATGGCTTGTTGATGGGCGAGAGTTGCATAATACTTAATTCAGCCCTCGATGTCGACCTCAAGTTTCGTCGCAAGCAGATGACGCAACTGGGGAGCAAAATGCGCTTCATGGCCGCGCAGATGGAGTGCTATTTAGAAAGTGGTATGTGGAGGCGCAATGCCGAGCACAGCAACCGCATGGCGCAGATGCTCTATCAGGAGGTGCATGCGTTGGGTGTCAAAGTGATGTACCCTGTGCAGGTCAACAGCGTCTTTGTGCAACTCCCCGCTGAGGTGTGGCATGCGCTGCAGAAGGAGTATTTCTTCTACGACTGGGATGAAGGAACATCCAGTGAATGTTCCGATAGCGAAGCGGAGAACAAAATAGCGCAGAATGTCGTTCGTTGGATGTGCTCCTTCGATACCACCGAGGAGGATATCCACAACTTCGTCGCAGCCTTGAAACGCCTTCTATAGGGAATCCATCAAATTCACCAAAAATGGTGACCCATGAGGGTTGCCATTTTTAGTATCTTTGCAATTCAAATTGGAATTGAATGAAACAATATAAAATAGTTATAGTAGGTGCGGCAAATAGTGGAAAATCAGAACTCTGCAATGCATTGCGCGAGTCCGTCGCCCGTCGTGCCGATGAGGTGGAGATCAACTGGATTGAGGTTCACGACTGCGAAGAAGTGGAACCTCTCAATCCCGATGTGGTGTTGCAGGTGGTCGATAGTACGGACCTCGACGAGAGTCTCGTCTTCACTCCGCAGCTTATCGACATGCACCGCCGCCTGCTGCTGGCCTTTGTCAAATACGACCTCCTCCTCGATACCGGACATTCACTCGACATACACAGTCTTGAGAAGCAGATGGGTGTGCTGGCACGAGTTGTTAATCCGCTTACGGGAGAGGGTATAGATGATCTTGCCGCCCAGGTGGTGAGTGCCGCCGAGGGTGGGTTGGAGGTGCTGCGTCACGTGCATGTCGACTACGGCCAGGATGTGATGCATGCCGTCAAGCGCATCATCGAATTCCTCGCCCCAAGGTCTTCCCACTCTCCATTTTCCACTTTCCACTCTAAGCGTTACCTCGCCATCCGACTCCTCGAACGTCCTGTCGAGACCCTTCCTTTTTTTCGCGAAGAACCCTATTATGAAGACCTTGCGGCCCTTGTGGAGTGCGAGCGCAAGCACCTCTTTGTGGAACTTAAGCGAGCCCCCGAGGAGATTATCCACGAGGCCCGTCACGGATATGTCAATGGCGCCCTCGCTGCCGCCCTCAAGCATAGCGACGACGACAGCGACCATACCCGCCAGCAGCGTATCGACGCTGTGCTCACCAACCGCAAAATCGGTTTCCCCATCCTCGTTGCTGTCTTGTTCGCCGTGTTCGAGTGTACCTTCACCCTCGGCGCCTATCCCCAAGAGTGGATACAGAACGGCATCGATGCCCTTTGTGGGTGGCTCTCATCGGTGATGTCCGAGGGGTGGTTCTCTTCGATGCTTGTCGACGGCGTGGTGCAGGGCGTGGGAGCCGTGTTGGCCTTCTTGCCCAATATCGTCATCCTATTCTTCTTCCTCTCCATCCTCGAGGATGTGGGCTATATGGCGCGAGCCGCCTATCTCATGGACGGCATCATGCACCGTGTGGGCCTTCACGGCCGCTCATTCATCCCCATGCTGGTGGGCTTCGGCTGCAATGTTCCGGCCATCATGGCGGCACGCGACATACAGAACCGCAAGGACCGCACCCTTACCATGCTGATGATACCCTTCATGAGCTGCTCGGCGCGTCTGCCTGTCTATATGCTCCTTGTTTCTGCCTTCTTCCCGCACTATCAGGCGTTGGTGATGATTTCGCTCTACCTCATCGGCATCGTCCTCTCCATCCTCTTCGCCCTCGTGATGAAACACACCCCTTGGTTCCGCAAGGACCGCGACGAGGACTATGTCAGTGAGCTGCCGGCCTTCCGCCGTCCCACGCTGCGCAACACCGGAATGCACATCTGGGAGCGCTGTGCCGACTACCTGAAGAAGATTTCCACCGTCATCCTGGTGGCTTCGGTGGTCATCTGGGCGCTGACCTACTTTCCCCGTGCCGAAGTTCGTTCTGCCGACCCCCTTGAGGCGCAGCGCATCCAGAAGGAGCAGAGCTATCTGGCGCAGATAGGCCGTGCGATGGATCCCGTGATGTCGCCCTTGGGATTCGACTGGAGGATGAATGTCTGCATCCTCACGGGCCTGCCGGCCAAGGAGGCCATCGTCAGCACTATGGCGATACTTTATCATGAGAATACCGAGAATTCCGAGAGTCCTGAGTATTCTGAAGAATCTGATAATTCCGAGGACACCGCCCTTGCCACCACCCTCCGCGAACGCCATGTATTCACCCCGGTCACAGCCTTCGGCTTCATGATGTTCGTCCTGCTTTACTTCCCCTGCATCGCCACCATCGCCACTTTGCGCCGCGAGATAGGCCGCGGATGGGCCGCCTTCTCCGTCGTCAACTCCATCCTCCTCGCCTGGATAGTCGCCGCCCTTATCTACCAGCTCTCGTTGATGCTGTAAGTTCCGTTAAGCAGAATGTTCCGCCGCTGGCAGCAAAAGACCAGAGGGTTGCAGAAGCATTCATACGGAAATACAGTAAGAATATTATAGACAAATGGGTGCGTTTCTTTGTGATGAAGCAGCAAGTAAGAAGCACCAATATAAAGACGAAACTATGAACGACAGATTGTATATAACAGAGGCTTTTGATTTAGGCGGATTGAAAGTGCGGTTGGTCTTTAACGATGGCACCGACAGCACCGTTGATGTCGGCGACTTTATTCGTCGTCATCCGCATCCGCAGTATAACAAATACCTTGACCCCAAGAAGTTCAGCACCTTCACTCTTGATGGTGGCAATATCGTTTGGGGGCGCAATTGGGATTTGATATTTCCCATTGAGCAATTGCACGAAGGTGTGATTCTTTAAAATCGAGATATAACGATAACAAATCATCACCTCCGTCGAGATTTTCCCCGGCGGAGGTGAATTATTTTTGGTGGATTGGAATATTCTTCGTATCTTTGCACCGTGAAATATAAAACCAAGAGTATGTAGAAAACAGACAACAAAAGACATATTGAGCTAACCGCCCATTATTCTCGTTACGGAATCTGGACAATTCTATGCGATTGAGAATAAGCTCGCGGGAAGTTCACGCCTTTGGGCGTGAATTATTCGCAACTTATTAAATCGCAGGCAGTCCAGAGCCCCGTAGCTAATAAGGAGCAAAAAGAATAATTCCACGTCCTTTTTCTTTTGCACTTATTTCTGAGTAATGGCGACAAGCAGGGTCGCCGAAAACTGCATAATAGAGTAGGCAAAATTAAAAAAATCATCATTATGGTTAAAGAAAAAACACCTACGACTTATGCCAGTGATGAAGAAATCAGAGCAGGCGTACAAGACAATAAGGGAGGTATCTACTCGGCAGATTTTAAACGCTTGCTGAAATTTGATGAACGCATGAGAGAAAAAGACGGGAAAAATAAAGATGATTATTCTGTCGATTCTCGATGTGAAACAATATGTGACTATGCTTTCAATGGGTGTTATTATTTAAAAAGGGTTGATTTGACCAACGTCAAGTACATTGGAAGATATGCATTCTTCGGTTGCATGAATCTCAAAGAAGTTTCAACATCAAGAAATGATGTGATTGTAGAATACGTTGGAAAAAAAGCATTTCAACATTGTACTAAAATTGAAGAAATTGAATTCCCATCAAAGTTGTTTACAATTGAGGAAGGCGTTTTTTGTGAATGTTCCTCTTTACGACATGTGCATAATTTAGAAACTGTGCATACTATCAATCGAGAGGCATTTGCAGATTGTTGTAAGTTACAAGACTTTGTCTTTCCTGACTATTTGACAACTATTGGGGAGAGTGCTTTTGAAGGGTGTGACTGCCTACAGGAGGTTGTATTGCCAGAATTTGTAAGGAAAATATGTAGCCGTGCATTTGCAAATTGCGGTAACTTGAAGAAATTCACCATTGGTAATACTAAAGCTGAAATTGCAGCAGATGCCTTTGTTGATTGTCCAAGACTGCAATGGAGAAACGATAATAACAACATAAATAATGTGATATGAAAAGAACAATTCTTACATTAATTGCTGCTATACTTACGGTAGCAGCAGAGGGTCAAAACAGTAATTACGACTTTTGGTCGGTGGCAAGCAATGGGGATACACTTTATTACAAACTCACCGATACCTATGAGGCAAAGGTTGTGAATCCTAATCTTGTACAACAGTATCATTGGGGAGATGCTGTGTATTATAGTTATCAAGGCTTTACCAAGCCAACAGGCAATTTGGTTATTCCTGACAGTGTCTATTATCCTTTATGGGACATATGGTGCAATGTTACGTCTATTGGCTATTCTTCATTTCGGGATTGCTCCGGGTTGGAATCTGTTACATTGCCTGCACGAATAAAATCGATAGATTATTATGCATTTATGAAATGCGATAGTTTGGTATTAATAAATATTCCAGATTCAGTAACATATATTGGGGATAATGCTTTTAATGGATGTATTAGCCTACTATCTATTAATATTCCAGAAAGTGTTACTTATTTAGGAATTGGCTGTTTTAGCCGTTGCAGTAGCCTTCAATCGGCAAATATTCCTAGTATGATGACATATATCTCTGATTCTTTGTTTAAAAGTTGTACGGCGCTTAATGAAATAAATATTCCACAAGGAGTGATTTCTATTGGTTGCTCTTCTTTTTCTGGATGTTCAATTACCTCAATTGTATTTCCCGTTACCCTTCATAGTATTGGTGAATACGCATTTTCGGGGTGTGATATTGATAGCGTGATAATCCCAGATTCAGTGATTTCAATCGGGAAGTCTGCTTTTTCTGGAAGCCACAGTTATATGTCTATTGGTAGTGGATTAATGAATGCTGGACAATACTGTTTAGGAAGCGTACAATATCTATATTATAATTGTCAAGCTTCTTACCAGAGCAATTACCCTTCATCCTGGTATTTTCCTGGCGGTTGCATCGAAATTGGAAGTTTGCAGACTCTCGTTATTGGTGATAGTGTGATGAAAGTACAATCAAACTCATTCGAGGGAAGTTCTGTCAGAAAAGTCGTAATAGGAAGAGGAATAAAGTTTATTGGTTCAGAAACATTTAAAGATTGTTCACAATTAGATACACTGATAATAAATAATCTTAATGGTCCCAATTATTATTCATGGAATCTGTCTGCGCCTTTTTATGGATGTAATAACATCTCATATCTGGAATTCAATAATCATCAATGGCTAACCTATCTTGATAACCGCAATTATAATAAACTACGGAAAATAATTGCTGGAGCAAATATTAGTTATTCTGAATTTAGAAATTGTGATAGTTTAACAGTCGTTGAGTTAAAAAACAATGTTACTTATCTTGGCGATGAAGCTTTTGCACATTGCATAAACTTGGATACTATTTATGCGAGAAGTACATCAGCCCCCACAATTAGCAGTACCACTTTTACAGCAACTCGACCAAATAAAAAGGTAATAGTACCTTGCAATTCCAACTATGATTCTGTGTGGGGAACGACAGGATTTGTATATATTACCGGAGGTTTTTCGCTCACCCTTGCATCAAATAATAACTCATGGGGAAGCGCATCCTTTGTTCAAAGTGTGGATTGCGAACAGACAGCCATCATAGAAGCAACTCCCACTATCGGTCATGTATTTGTACAATGGAGTGACGGAAACACCGACAATCCTCGTACCATCACTCTTTCTCAGAACACAACACTAACAGCTGTATTTGATGCTTTCAATGTTAATGTTTCCGCGAACAGCAACAATGACTTGATGGGGAGTGTGACCGGAAGCGGGAATCATCCTGTCAATAGTGAGGTAACGCTGACGGCAGTGCCCGCTTGTGGCTACCGTTTTGTACGCTGGAATGATAGCTTAACCATTAACCCCCGTATACTGACGGCAGACAAGGACACTTCATTTACTGCCTATTTCGAACTTTCAGTAGATACTCTACTTATACATGATACAACCTATATTGATATCCACGACACTACCTATGTCGACGTTTTTGTACATGACACAACTTACATTGATGTGCATGATACAACATTTGTACCTGTTCACGATACCACATACGTTGATGTTTTTGTACATGATACTACCTTTATTGACGTTCATGACACTACCTATGTGGATGTGTTTGTGCATGACACGACAACAATCACCGACACAATTACTTTGACGGAGTATGTTTATGTACATGATACCACTTATATCAATGTACCGTATCCAGTTCACGATACCACTGTTGTAACTGTAATAGACACCATCACCTATCCTGTCCATGATACGGTGAACAACTATTTCTACGACACCACGCGGGTGACGGTGACGGATACGTTATGGATGACGCTATACGACACTATTTATCTGACGGAGTACATTCACGACACCATCTATATCCACGACACCATTGTTGTCGGGGTCGATGATGTAGAAACTATCAACGCCAAAATCTACATCAACAATAGGCAGATTGTGGTGGAGGGAGCCGAAGGCAACCAGGTGTGGCTGTACGATGCGGTGGGTCGCATGATAGCCACCAAGCAGGAGGACTTCGCACCGATACGCTTCAATGTCCACGCCTCAGGTACCTACCTCGTCAAGGTCGGCAACCATCCCGCCCGACGGGTGGTGGTGATACGATAAATTCCACAAAACCAACAACAGGAGGATGTCCTAAAAGTCCCCGAAGGGGATGGCACAATTTAGCCGTGGGTGTAAGCCCACGGAAAACAAAACGAAAAACAACATCGAGCCCCGTAGGGGCGACACATTGACAATCAGTATAGTGCCGCCCCTACGGGGCTCGGTTACATCTTACTTTCTGCAACCGTGGGCTTTCGCCCACGGCTAAAACATACCGCCCTTACAGGGCTCAGTTACATCTTACTTTCTGCAACCTGATAATCAGTAGCGAGAAGATACCAACACCGTATCAACACCGTACCAAATACGTACCAACACCATACCATCACCGACTGGGGTCGGAGATGATAGCTAAAACATACCGCCCTTACAGGGCTCAGTTGTCTTATGGGACACCCTCTTTTTGTTTTAGTGTTCAAGACATTTGGATGTGGGCGGCGGGCAGGACAATTTTTTGTGGGCTTCTGCGTTACTTTTACAAAAGACAGGAAAGGTGATACAGATTGCTCATATCGAGACGCCGTTCAAGACCAAGTTCGGGGTTCCGCGGCAAGCGGGACTGACGGAGTATGAGGCGCGGGTGGTTTTCGAGCCTGAGTTTCGCGTGGCGGAGGCTGTCCGCGGAATCGAAGAGTTCGACTACCTCTGGCTCATCTGGCAGTTTCACCTCGCCGAACGTAAGGAATGGTCGCCCACTGTGCGTCCACCACGATTGGGAGGCAACAAGAGGGTAGGGGTCTTCGCTACTCGCAGTCCTTTCCGTCCCAATCCCATCGGGCTCTCCTGTGTGCGCCTGCTGAGGGTGGAACCGGGACCTGTGTTGGTGGTGCAGGGGGCCGACCTCGTTGACGGTACCCCCATCTACGACATCAAACCCTACCTTTCCTATGCCGACAGTCACCCTGAGGCTCGCAGCGGCTTTGCCCAGTCGGCACCGCCGGCAGCGCTCTCCGTCGCTGACCCCGAAGGGTTGACGGATGCTCTCCCAGCCGACCTCTGCAACGCCCTCTGCCAGTCGCTGTCACAGGATCCGCGCCCACACTACCAGGAGGATCCCGACCGCATCTACGCGATGCTGTTCGACCGCTGGGAGGTCCGTTTCCGCGTCGCCGACGGAACGGCCACTATTATTTCCGTTAAAAAATGTTAACAGTGCAGCGTTTTGCATTTTTCTTCGTCTATGATGTAAAATGAGTGAAGAATACACACAGTTGGTGAAGAGGTGCCGCAAGCACGACGAGCGAGCGATGCGTGCGCTTTACGAGGAGATGGCGCCTATGGCGATGGGTGTGTGTATGCGCTATTCGCGCAGCCGCGAGGAGGCGCAGGACCTGCTGCAGGACGGCTTCGTCAAGGTTTTCGAGAAGCTGGGGACATTGAAAGACCCCGAGAGGGTAGGGGCGTGGATTCACCAGATTATGGTGAATGTGTGTATCGATTCTTTCCACCGACGCAAGGAGTTGCGCTTCATTGACGACACTTTGGAAGAGCCTGTGACGTTGCCGCTGGACCCCTTCGCGATGGACGAGATAGTGGCTGCCATCCAGAAGTTGCCGCCTCACCAGCAGGCGGTCTTCAACCTTGTCGAGGTGGAAGGCTACAGCTGTGAGGAGGCCGCACAGCGATTGGGGCAGACGTCTTCGGCCGTCCGCGCCACCCTCTGCCGGGCAAAGGCGGCGCTGAGAGGGATGTTGAGGGGTAATGGGTAACGGTTAACGGTTAACGGTTAATGGTTAAAGATTAACGGTTAAAGATTAACGGGTAATGGCTAACGGTGAAAGGTAAAAAAATGAAATTGAAAATTGAAAAATAAGATATGGACCTGAAAGATTATCGTGTGCAGCCCGATGAGGGGCTTTTCGAGAAGATATCGCAGCGAGTGCGTCGCCGTCGCCTCATGCGTCGCGCAGGAGTGGGCTCTGCTGTCGCTGTTGTGGTCATAGTGGCGAGTGTGCTGTTGTGGCCCTCGGGCGATAAAGACGAGCTTGTTGCCGGTCCGCAACTTGCTCAGGTGCAGCAGCCTTTGTCGTCCGCTAACACCACTCCCGCGACGGAACCGGTGGCTGCCGCCTCCCCGATGGCAACAGAGGTTACTCCCGCTGTTGAACCCACGACGGTAGCGATGACCGTCGCCAAGGAGGAGGCCAGCGTGCCGTCCATTATAGCTGAGGTAGAAGGAAATCTGACCTCCTTGGTTCCCTCATACAACCACGTGGCCTCCGACCTGCCATTGCCGTCGGAGCCGCAACAGGAGCTGAGGAGGGGATGCATACACGAAGGCTGTACCATTGTTGAAAAAGAGCCGACGGAGGAGGAGTGTGAGCAGAGGGTCTCTTCCGACAGGAAATCCGCAGAGAACCCGAGCGAACCTCCCGTCCACGAGGACAACCTTTTCTGGGCGCCCAATATCATCGTTCCCTCTGGCGATGTCGATGTCAACCGCACTTTCAGCATGAGGTTCACCTCCGCGGTATCCTATTTCCATATCTACATCTACAACCGTGCGGGTCATCAGGTGTATCAAAGCACCGATCCCTCTTTTGTCTGGGATGGTACCTCCAAGGGGACCACACTGCCGCAGGGAGCCTATGTCTGGGTGATGAAATTCCGCGACACCAACGGCAAATTGCATGAGGCACGCGGAAGTGTGACCATTATCCGCTAAAAAAACATTTCTTTTATCGGCTGATTTCCAGTGCTGAACGAAAAAGATTCACGCGCGTAACACTTTATGTCGAAATAATTGTGTATTTTTGCACCCCAAATAGCGAGGGTCATTCTATCGCTCGGCAGCGATGCTGAGAGGAAAGTCCGGGCAGCTCGAGCCACCATGCTTCCTAACGGGAAGGCACTGGTTTGGTTATAGGTTATAGGTTATAGGTTATAGAGGCTGACGCAGTCAATTTCAATAACTGAAAGCCAATGGTCTAAAGCCAATCTGGTGACAGCGAGCGCCACAGAAAACAAACCGCCTTTTATCGTAAGGTGAGAGGTAAGGGTGAAAACGCGGGGTAAGAGCCCACGACGTGATGCGGTGACGCACACGATGGCAAGCCTCATGGGCTGAAAGACCATGTATACCAACATTTAAGGGCAGGCTCGCCCGTTGTTGGGGGGTAGGTTGATAGAGACCGTCGGCGACGGCGGCCCTAGATTAATGATAGAACACGACAGAACCCGGCTTACAGACCCACGCTATTTTGTTTTGAATTAAGGATTGAGAATGAAGAATGAAGAATTAAATAGGGGACAGAAATCTGGAATGATGAAGCGGTTGGTTCGCGTCAGCCAATTCTTCATTTTTCATTTTTCATTTTTCATTTTCCTTGCCTCTTGTTCCGGCGAATACGTCGGGGTGCCTCGTGCCGAGGTGTTGCGCTACCAGACGGTTTCTACCTATGGCGGATTGTATGAGTTGGCTACGGCCTACGCCCATAGTCTCAATGCTGCCGTGAAGGCCGATACCCTCCATCCCGGTATGTATGCCGAGTATGGTGTCACGCTGGCCCTTATGGGCCACACGGGTACCGCCTGTCGCATGCTCAATGCCGAGATGAAGGCTTTCCCCGAGAGTCGTGGGATGGTGCAGCGCATCAAGAAGCGCCTGATGCCCGACATGCTGGTCGACACGTTGGCGACGGCGCGCGATACCGCCAATCTTGCTCAGTTGGCCTCTTGGGCTTACGACTCCCTCACAGCCCTCAGGCCTCTGCCTCCGGTGGCACCCGTCATCGACAGCACCGACAGCGTATGGATTTCGCAGCAGACACCGACAGATTCTGTCGAGTATCCCATCCGCCTCACCGCCACCCAGAAGCGTGAACTGTTAGAGAAGCAGCAGGCCGAGGAGGCTATGCGCCAGCAGCATATCGCCGACTCGATAGCCGCCGTCAAGCAGGCCGCCATCGAGGCCCGCAAGCAGGCTCAGGCCGACCGCGATCAAGAGAAGAAGGCAAAGGAAGAGGCCCGCAAAGCTGAACAGAAAGTCCGCGAGCAGCAACGTGAGGAAGAACGCAAGCAGAAAGCCGCCCAGCGCGAAGAGGAGCGCAAGCGCAAAGCCGCCGAACGAGAAGAGGCCCGAAAGAACCGAAAGAAAAAATGAAGGTTTATAGGTTATGGGTTATTGGTTATTGAAAAATAGAAAGAAAGAAATTTGTGGCAATGGTGTCGGAAGGGTTCATTTGTCCGTTCACTCCCATTCACTCCCATTCACACCCTTTCATTCCCTTTTAATCTTCTTTCTTCCTTTACTCCTTCTACTTTCCGCTTGTGGAAGCCAAAAGAAGCTCGATGCCTATAGCGACATCTATGCTGAGCGTCCGCAGGTACTCTATATCGCTCCCCTCAACGACCTCTCTGTTCGTCACGCTCTGCGCACCGTCGACGACTCGCTCTATAACCTCTCGCTCAACATCGCCGCCAAGCATCTCTACCTCTCGGCTGCCGACCCCCTGATACGTCACGGATACTACCTTCCCGGTCCCTTGGCATCGGCCCAGATTGCCGCCACCGAATGGCGTACTGGCAAACAGCTCCGCAACGACGACATCACCGATTACTATACCGACCTCGGCATTGATGCCGTCCTCTTCATCACCCTTCATGGATGGAATGCCACCAACAACACTTGGACTGTCGAAGTGGAATATGTGCTTCGCTCCGCGCGTACCGGCCTTGAACTTATGCATGTGTCTGTCAATGCCATGAAGATGCTCACCACTGACTTCAAGGGCAATCTGCTACCGCTTGGTGAGGATGCCGACTTTGCCCGTCGCTATGGTTGTGATATCGAGACCGCCCAGCGTTGTCGCTTGGTGGAGATACTGAACCAATATGTGCTCAAGGATTTGCCCTCCGGATTGAAGGCCCGTCAGCACACTACCGAGGGCTATATTCCCTCGCATCCCGAATATTTCAATCTCAAGATACACCCCGACGGCAGCGTACAGATGCTAAAAACCGAACTCTACGAGTAGTATGAAAGTCGAAGTCTCGCTCACTCCCGCCCTCTATCCTTATCGCACTGTCACGGAGCATCATGTCACGGTGGCAATCGACCTCTTGCGTGCCACCACCGCAGTCTGTGCCGCTTTCCAGGCAGGATGTCGCGAGGTGGTGCCTTTAGATAGCCTCGAGGCCTTGGAACCCTACCGGGCACAGGGCTACGCTGTTGCTGCCGAACGTGGTGGCAAGAAACTTCCCGGCTCCGACTACGGCAACTCGCCTACGGAATACATGAGCAAGGATATGTGCGGTGTGCGTCTGGCTTATAGCACCACCAATGGCACCGTCTCCATCCTTCGTGCCGCCGATGCCGATTTGACGTTGGTGGGGGCTTTCGCCAACATCGATGCGCTCTGCGAGCGGTTGAAAGAAGAGGGTAGGGATGTGGTGCTGCTCTGCTCAGGCTGGCGAAACGACTTCTGCCTCGAGGACACACTTGTGGCTGGTGCTATCATCGACCGCCTTTCTCCCTTCGCCTCCCACCTTTCACCTTTAGGCGACTCTGCCCACATGGCACTCGACCTCTGGTATTTGACACAAAACGATCCCTATACCTATTGTAGCAAGGCCTCTCATGTCCACCGTCTGCAGGGATTTGGGACTCAGGCTCAGGCTGACATTGAGTTCGCCTTTGAAATGAACACCTGTCCGGTGGTTCCCATACTGAAGAAAGGAGTGCTGACACTGTGAAGAAGTATGTGCTCATAATACTGTTCATGGCCGTTCTCCTGCCTGCGCATGCACAGGACACATGTGATGTTATCCCGCCTGCAAGCCTTGGTGAGAATATCACCATGAGTGCCACCTCTACAGGACTTATCGGGCTTGGGTTGCTGGCGGCCTATCAGCCTGATGTCAACAGTTGGGCCGTTGCTTTGCGCGACGAGGTGACTTTTTATGATCCTCCGAGACTTGAGTTCGACAATTACCTACAATACCTTCCTGCCGTCACTCCTGTCGTTCTCAACCTTTGTGGTTTTGAAGGAAGACACGACATGAAGAAACTTCTCCTTCTTGAAGGAGGCAGTTACCTGTTGGGTTCGGGATGGCTCAATGCTTTCAAATACGGCTTCGCCTTGAAGCGTCCTGACCATTCGGCAAACAATAGTTTCCCCTCGGGTCACACATTCACCGCTTTTGTCGGTGCTGAGATTATCCGCCGTGAATACGGCAGGGAGCATCCTTGGTTGGCGGTGGCGGCCTACTCAGTGGCCACCCTTGTGGGTATTATGCGTGTCTATAACAACCGTCACTGGGCTGGCGATGTCCTTGCCGGTGCCGGGCTCGGCATCCTCAGCACCTCACTTGTATATTGGGTTCTCGACTAAAAAAGAAATTAGAAAATAGAATAATATGAAACTCTTTAGCAATCTCAAAGGCGACCTCTTCGGCGGCGTTACCGCCGGTATCGTTGCGTTGCCGTTGGCACTGGCCTTCGGTATACAGGCCTTCAGTGGTGTCGACAGTCCCGACGCCGCTTCTCTCGGAGCCTATGTAGGACTCACTGGAGCTATGCTCCTCGGCTTCTTTGCCGCCCTCTTCGGCGGTACCCACAGTCAGATTTCTGGTCCTACGGGTCCAATGACCGTCATTACCGCCACCCTTGTCTCCGGCGCGTGGGCCTCCTCGGGAGGATCCCTCTCCGAGGTCTTTATCTCGATGGCCCTTGCCGCCATTTTCTGTGGACTTTTCCAGATTCTCTTTGGCCTCATCAAAATCGGCAAATATGTCCGTTATATACCGTATCCCGTTCTCAGCGGTTTTATGAGTGGTATCGGTGTCATTATCATCTTGCAGCAACTTTATCCACTTGTGGGACAGAATGGTAGTGGAACGATGGTCGACCAGTTGGCAGGACTTCCCGAGGCTTTCTCCCAGACCAGCCTCACTGCGTTGCTCCTCGGTGTCGCTACGGTGGCCATTATCTACCTCTTCCCGTTGCTCACCAAGAAAGTGCCCTCCACGCTTGTGGCCCTTATCGTGATGACTGTCATCTCGCGTTTTATCGACATGAACGGCGTGGCCACCATCGGTGAGATTCCTGCCGGACTTCCCTTGCCTTTCTTCGCCAACGATCATGTCACCCTCGAAGGCCTTAATTGGGGCGCCATCCTCATCGCCGCCATCATCCCCGGACTTACCCTCGCAGGACTCGGAAGTATTGACACGTTGCTCACCTCCGTGGTGGCTGACAATATCACCAAGACCAAGCACAACAGCAATCGTGAGTTGATAGGACAGGGTATCGGTAACGCCGTTGCCGGACTTTTCTGTGGTCTTCCCGGAGCCGGAGCCACTATGCGTACCGTAGTCAATGTCAAGTCTGGTGGTCGTACACAGCTCTCAGGAATGACCCACGCCATCCTCCTGTTGGCCATTATGTTAGGCCTGGGAAGTGTGGTGCAGTATGTGCCGCTGTCTGTTCTCGCCGGTATCCTGATTACCGTGGGTTGGGGCATCATTGACTTCAAGGGTTTCAAGGACCTCGTCAAGATTCCCCGTGCCGATGCCGTGGTGCTTATTGTGGTCTTCTTAGTCACCGTCTTTGTCGACCTTCTCACCGCTGTGGGTATTGGTATGGTCATCGCATGTGTACTCTTTATGAAGCGCGCTTCCGACCTCGTTGAGGGTGGCTATAGCAGTCAGGAACTCACCAATTTCGACAAGGAGAGCCCTTGGGACGATGAGCACGGTATGCCTGACACCGTGGCGCATAAGATTTATGTTCAACGTCTTAACGGCCCCATCTTCTTCGGTACCATCAACAAGTTCAAGGAGGTGATGCAGACCGTTCCTGCCGATGCCAAGATTGTCATTATCCGCATGCGACTGGTCTCCTTCATGGATCAGAGCGGCCTCTATGCTATGGAGGAAGCCGTCAAGGATATTCAAGCCCGTGGCGCCCAAGTGCTGATGACCATCATTCAGCCCCAGCCCATGTACATGCTCACCAAGATGAACCTCATCCCCGACCTCGTCCCCGAGAATCACACTTTCAAGACTTTCGAGGAATGTACCGAATATCTCCGCAATCAACTGAAAAATAATTAATAATCCACAATACAATAATCTTTAAACGTTAAACCTTAAACTTTAAACTATATTATGGGCCGCGCATTTGAATATAGAAAAGCACGAAAACTGAAACGTTGGGGCCATATGGCCCGTACCTTCACCAAGATTGGTAAGGAAATTGAATTGGCCGTTCTCGCTGGCGGTCCCGATCCCTCGAGCAACCTCCGCCTTCGTCTGCTCATGCAGACCGCCAAGAGCGAGTCTATGCCCAAGGAGAATGTTGAGCGCGCTATCAAGCGTGCCACCGAGAAGGACAAATCGGCCTACAAAGAGGTTGTCTATGACGGCAAAGGCCCTCACGGTGTCGCCGTGGTGGTGGAGACTGCCACCGACAATCCCACCCGTACGGTGGCCAATATCCGCGCTGCCTTTGTGCGTGGTAAGGGAGAGCTGGGTACGATGGGTATGAATGACTTCCTCTTTGAACGCAAATGCTCCTTCGTCGTTGCCTGGAAAGATGATATCGATATGGACGAACTTGAACTCGAGCTCATCGACTGCGACATCGACGAGGTGTTCCGCGACGAGGATGAAATTCTCATTTATGCCGACTTTGCCAACTATGGACCTATCTCTAAATTCTTGGAAGACAGGGGTCTTGAGATTAAGAGCTTCAAGTTCGAGCGCATTCCTCTGACGGTGAGAGAACTCTCGGAAGAGGAGCAGGAGGAGGTCAATGGTCTCATCGAACGCCTTGAGAACGACGACGATGTCGTCAATGTGTTCCATAATATGGCGTAATGTCTTGTAATCAATGACTTGTACGGGTGTTTGTGCTCGAATGAAAATATTTTTTTTAAATTGTTGCAACTATATCGGATAAAATTCGTATCTTTGCATTTGAATTTAGTGCTGTAAATAATAATTAAAGATATACAAAGAAATGAAAGTCAGAACTATCATTCAAATTGTGCTCGCCGTTGTTATTATCGGCCTGGGCTATCTGTTGTACGATAACTTTAAGAAGGATATCGACTTCGATAATGAGTACACCGCCCGTCGCGATGCCTGTGCACAGAAACTGAAAGTCATCCGCACCCTCGAAGAGGCTTACAAACAGACTTACTATGTCTATTGCGGCAATTTCGATACCCTCATTAACCGTTTGATGACAGAGGATAGTCTATTGGTGTTGAAAGAAGAGTATGACACTAACGCTATCATGCAGGCTGGTCTCACCATTCATGATGTGCAGAATATGACCTCCGATGAGGCTCGCGATAAAAAGTTTATTGTTGACAAACGCAGGTATGTAAAAGCCCTAGATGAGCTTCGTGCCAAGAAGGATAACAAAGACTTGATTATCAACGATCCTAATACTGGCGTGTCGCACCCGATTACCGACGAGGAGATTCGTAACTGCCGCTATGTGCCTGGCTTTGGTAAGGACAAGGAGTTTAAACTTGTTGCAAAGCAGAACGATGGCGTGTGGGTCTTCATGTCCTGGATTGATTTCGAGGATCTCTATGTGGGTGAAAAGATTGATCCCAAACTGTTAAAGAACAAGATTGCTGCTATCAAAGAGAAGTCGAAGAAACTTCTTGAGCAGAACCCCGATGCAGATCCCGTCTATACCAGTTGGCGTGTGGGCGACACCCTGAAGCCCGAAACCAGAGGTAACTTTGAATAAACAAAAAACCTATGTATCGTAGCAAATCATTGATTGTCACCAACAGTGCATTTGCTCCGGGAGAAAAAAGATTATCCATTTGCCTTCGGCCAAATGGATTTTCTTTTTCGGAGCTGACGGCCTCGGGGGTGCTGCTGACCTTCGGAGAAGTCGAGGGCGAGCACTCCACGTCGATGACGGGCGTGATGGCCGACGTGAAGGCGTTCTTCAACACCGTGGGTATCCGGCCGTTGGGTTATGGTGGCATGCAACTGGTGGCCCTCAGCGACGAGAGCGTATGGGTGCCCGACGAGCTCTATTCCGCTACCTCTAACCGTCACTACCTAAAGTTGGTGGGAGGCAAGGCCTTGACAGCCTTAACGGCTCCCTGCAGTGTGTTGGCCTCTACAGCGGTCTTTGCCGCTGATGAGGCGTTGACAATGGCTTTTAAAGTGGCTTTCCCTGGCATGAAGGTGATGAACCAACATGTGCGGCTGGCCTCTATGGGTCTCGAAAAGCGTAGTATATCGCATCCGTTGTTGCTCACTTTTTGGCGCGACCACATGATTGACTATGCTGCTTATCGCGACGGACGTTATATCTTCGGTAATACCATCTCTTTCACTGACGACAACGAGGCATTGTTCCACACCGTCGAGGTGATGAAGAGTTTCGGCCTCGAGAATGCCGGTACCGAGTTGTTGATGTGCGGTGACGTGAATCGCGAGCGTTTTGCTCTTCTGCGACCCTACTTCCCGTCGGCCTCGCTCTACACCGGTACTCACACCTCCTATCTTAATCCTGAGTTCAAGACTCTCCATACCTACAAGAACGCGTTGATTCTTTAAAACGTTAAACTTTATCATGAGGATTATCGCTGGAACACTCAAGGGACGTCGTCTGAACCCGCCTGCCAACCTGCCTGTGAGGCCAACGACCGATATGGCTCGAGAGGGATTGTTCAACATCCTAAACAACTATGTAGACTATGAGGATTGCACAGTGATGGACCTTTTTGCAGGTACTGGCGCTATGTCGGTAGAGTTTATTTCGCGTGGAGCGCGAGAGGTAACCTCGGTGGATATCAACAACGCCTGCGCCGAGTATATCAAGTCGGAGGCCCAGCGATTGGAACTGCGGAATCTACGTGTGGTGCGGGCCGATGTGTTCGACCTCTTGAAACGTGCCAACAGAAAGTTCGACATCGTTTTTGCAGACCCGCCTTATGCCATCGAAGGGTTGCAGACGTTGCCCGACTTAGTCTTCGAGCATCAGTTGCTCAACGACGATGGTATCTTTATCTTGGAGCATCCGCGCGAATACACTTTCGAAGAGCATCCCCATTTCTGGCAGCACCGCAACTATGGCAAGGTAAACTTTACTTTTTTTGCAATGAAATTAGATGAATAATAATATGAAAGCAGTAGTAAAAACCAATTTCAATTTTCCGAAGCAGAAGAGCCTCTATGTGGGCAAAGTGCGTGATGTGTATAACATCGATGACAAGTATATGGCGATGGTGGTGAGCGACCGTATCTCCGCCTTTGATGTTGTTCTTCCCAAGGGTATCCCTTACAAGGGTCAGGTGCTCAACCAGATTGCCTCCAAGTTCCTCGATGCCACTGCTGACATTCTGCCCAACTGGAAACTTGCCACTCCCGACCCCATGGTTACCGTGGGTCTCAAGTGTGAAGGCTTCCGTGTGGAGATGATTGTCCGTGGGTACCTCGCAGGAAGCGCATGGCGTGAGTATAAGGCTGGTGCCCGCACCCTCTGCGGCGTGCCGCTGCCCGAAGGTATGGTCGAGAACCAGAAGTTCCCGACCCCCATCGTCACCCCCACCACCAAGGCCGACGAAGGTCACGACGAGAACATTAGCCGTGAGGAGATTATCCGCACGGGCCTCGTCAGCAAGGAAGACTACGACCAGCTGGAGCGTTACGCCCTGCAGCTCTTCCAGCGTGGTACCGAGATGGCCGCCCAGAAGGGCCTCATCCTGGTGGACACCAAGTACGAGTTCGGCAAACGCGACGGCAAGATCTACCTCATCGACGAGATTCACACTCCCGACAGCAGCCGTTATTTCTATGCCGAGGGCTATGAGGAGCGTCTGAAGAAAGGTGAGCACCAGCGTCAGCTCAGCAAGGAGTTCGTCCGTGAATGGCTTATGGAAAACGGCTTCCAAGGTAAAGAAGGACAGCAGGTTCCCGAGATGACCGATGAAATTGTCAACAGCATCTCCGACCGTTATATTGAGCTCTACGAGCATATCACTGGCGAGAAATTCCAGAAAGCTGATGACTGCGCCGATGTGGCCGCCCGCATTGAGAAGAACGTCACAGAATATCTTGCTACGCTCTAATGGAGATTGAGCGTAAATACCTTGTTGTCTCTCTTCCGGGGAATCTGGATTCTTATCCTCACGTAGAGATAGAACAATGCTACCTTTGCACATCGCCCACCGTGCGTGTCCGCCGGATGGGCGATGTGTATATTCTTACCATCAAGGAGAATCTTTCGAAGGGTAAGAAAGGGGAAGCCATCCACAACCGAGAGGAGGAGTTCGACCTCAGTGCCGAAAGTTATGAGCGTCTGAAGGCCAAATGCGAAGGTCGTCCGGTGCTGAAGACCCGCTACAAGATTCCGTTGGCGGGTGGCCTTGTGGCCGAGTTGGATATCTTCCACGGCGCCCACGAAGGCCTGCGCCTCGTCGAAGTGGAATTCCCCGACACCGCCGCCTCCAACACCTTCACGCCCCCCGTCTGGTTCGGCGAGGACGTCTCCTCCGACCGCCGCTACCGTAACAGCTGGCTGGCATTCAACTAATTTACATCATGCCACAATAATTTTAAACGCTCAGCGTTATACAAGCAAAAGCAATAGTTATGATGACGACAGCACAACAGGTTACAATGAACACGGAACTTTGGCAGAGCATTGGTCATATCGCCGACAACGATGAGTTAATGCGCCGTCTGACACGTTATGCCAAGAAACTGGCCAAAGAGAAAGATCCCACCTTGATGACCGAGGAGGAGTTCTTTGCCCGTGTGGATGAGGGACGAGAACAGATTCGTCGCGGTGAGGGTATCCGTTTCTCCAATCGCGAGGAAATGAACAACTGGCTTAATTCTCTTTGAGTATGTACGACATTGTTTTCTCCCCTCGGGCCAAGGCGGATATTGCAAAGTTGAAACACGACGAACCTGCCGCTCACAGAAAGGTGGTAAAACTCGTAAATGAGTTGATGGATCATCCTCGGACAGGTACGGGAAAGCCCGAGCAACTTACAGGCGATCGCGCAGGACAATGGAGCCGTCGTATCACGCAGAAGCACCGTCTCATTTATGAAATCTTCGATACAGAGGTGCATGTAGATGTTATTTCCGCCTACGGGCATTACGAAGACAAATAGAAGAAATAACCAACAATAGAAGAAGCGCATCCGGCATCGGGATGCGCTTCCTTTGCCATGTCGTTTTTTTATCTTTGCAGCGGGATTTGTACCAAAGATGGTATACTAAGTTTAGTAAGGAAAGTATACCGTCCCCGAACAAGAATATAGGGTAAAACGAAACAGAAACAGTTATTGCAAAGACAAAATGGAGGAGCCGCGAGTTCGTGCCAACGCGGAACATGGCCGGGCGCTGCCACAGCTTCTACGACAAGCAGCCGCAGAAGGTCCGCGGATGTCGCCGTCGCTCTCGATGCAGCCTATCGTGGAGTTGCTGCTGTTGCGTGGAGGAATAAAAAAGAGATGCAATAAAAAAGGCGGACATTGCTGCCCGCCATTCAATATTTGGAATCGTCTTACTTGTCCAACTGCATTACTATTGGCACGGTCTTTTCGCCCATGTGTGATGAGTACCTGTAGATGCCTACTTGCCGAAAGCATTTTCCACTCGAAGCGTTGACAATTTGGTCATCGTAGTAGGGTATCCCATCTTCATTATATAGAAGCACGATAGGGTCGCCGTACCAATCATATGGCTCTTGTCCCTTGCAGTGAGCCAATGCCGCCCCGTCACCGAGGGCTTGGAATACTTTGACGCTCGCAGGTTCTATTACATTGCCGGGCTCTTCAAAGAATGACATGCCGTTAGACATTCTTGTACTAGGGGCGTTTTTGGCGTTTGTTGCGACACCGATAATGGCTAAAACGATGATGGTGATGACTATGCCGGTCAGCACACCGAGCAAATATACCCAAATCTTTTTCATGTCGTTTAGGTATTAAAGGTCGTCGATTGCGCTGGATTGGACTTTAGACTCGTTCTCGGCATCCACGTACACGAGGACGACGAAGCAACTGGTGACACTGTTGTGTGCAATCCTTAGCTCGATAACGCCCTCTTCCGTGGTGAAGTCGCAGATGTATTTGCATCTGTCCATACGGACCTCGTGCATACGGCTGTTGTCGTCGCGAGGGGTGGAATAACTTTGGAATTCTTCCGTCTCTTCGCTCGGCTTGCCATATTTCTGGGTCAGCATCTCTTTCAACTTGGAGTAGTCGTTGTAAAGCAGCGACCAAGTGTCTCGTTCCGGGAACATCACGCCCACTCGGTTGACCAGACCCGATTCGTGTTCATACACGGCAACGGTGCAGCCCTTGAACGATGCGAAATCGCCCTCGAGTATAGCCATACCTTGTTCTTTTCCGAGCTGGGTGAAGCCTTTTTGTTTGAGTTTGCCCACAAACTCGTTCAACGTTCCGTCGATAGGAACGCCTTTGAAGGTCAAGTGACCAGTCTGCGCCGCGGCGGACAACCCCGCCATCATCATCATTAAGAGTATCTTCTTCATTTTAGTGTTTTTTTTTATATAATAAAGACGTGAATCCAATTTTACTTATTCCTAATAATGGTGCTGGTACAACCTCGGGGATAATAAGTAAGGGAAAGTGATTCACGCCATAGCGCGAACTTTCCGCTTCTTATTCTCACCCCGATATAAAAGTTACCAGCTTCTTATTAGGTGAACAAGAGCTTCAAGCTCAATATGTCTTTTTTATTCTATATGTCAGTTTTTATGTCACAATTCATTGCTTTTTCTCGCTGCAAAATTACAAATAAAAATCGAAACCACCCAAAAATATTTCATCAGGGCTATAAAAACAGCCTCCGCCGCATTCACGACAGAGGCTGATAATAATGTTTTATTTCTATTGTATCGTCGGGTCGACTTACTCAGCGCGGAAGTTGGGCAGGTCGACTTCGGTGAAGTGCATTACGTAGTAGGATTTGGCGCAGACATCTTCCTCGGTCATGCGGACGTAGACGTTGGCACTCTTCTCGAAGAGTTCGGGAGCGCGGCTGGCGTCATCGATGAGGAGCAGGCTCATGATAATCTCGCAGGTCATGTCGTAGAGACGGCGGGCGAGGAAGTCGTGTACCTCTTGGTTGTTGGCCTCGTTAACATAGTTGACGGCCTTCTCGTAGAGGTCGATGAGCGGGGCCACGCGGTTCTTCAGTGCACCGTCGGGAGTCTTGGACAGCATGTCCTTCATCACCTGCAGGTAGGTGCCGTTGGTGATGTAACGCACGGCGGCGACGACCTGCAGCTGCGTGGTACCTTCGTATATGCTGAAAATGCGTGCGTCGCGGTAGAGGCGCTGGCTCTTGTACTCCATGATGAAGCCGGAGCCGCCGTGGATGCTGATGGCGTCGTAGGCGTTCTGGCTGGCGTATTCGCTGTTCATGCCCTTGGCGATGGGGGTGAAGGCGTCGGCCAGGCGGCTGTAGGTCTTCATCTCGGTGCGCTCCTCGGGGGTGAGCTTGCGGTCGCGGGCGATGTCCTCGAGGCACTTGTAGAGGTCGACGTAGCGGGCGGTCTGGTAGAGCAGGCTGCGGCCGGCGTCGAGCTTGGCTTTCATGCGGGAGAGCATGTCGTATACCGCCGGGAAGTTGATGATTTTCTGGCCGAACTGGGCACGTTCGCGGGCGTAGGCCAGGCCTTCGTTGTAGGCTTCCTGCTCCACGCCGACGCTCTGGGCGGCGATGCCGAGGCGGGCGCCGTTCATCAGGGCCATAACATATTTGATGAGGCCCATCTTGCGGTCACCGCAGAGTTCGGCCTTGGCGTTCTTGTAGGTGAGCTCGCAGGTGGGGCTGCCGTGGATGCCGAGCTTGTGCTCGATGTGGCGCACATCGACGCCGCCGTTGCGCTTGTCGTAGATGAACATGGAGAGGCCGCGGCCGTCCTTTGTGCCCTCCTCGCTGCGGGCGAGCACAAGGTGGATGTCGCTATCGCCGTTGGTGATGAAGCGCTTCACGCCGTTGAGGCGCCAGCAGTTCTCCTTCTCGTCGAAGGTGGCCTTGAGCATGACGCGCTGCAGGTCGGAGCCGGCATCGGGCTCGGTGAGGTCCATGCTCATGGTCTCGCCGGCGCAGATGCGGGGGATGTATTTCTGGCGCTGCTCCTCGCTGCCGAACTCGTAGAGGGTGTCGATGCAGCTCTGCAGGCTCCAGATGTTCTGGAAGCCGGCGTCGGAGGCGCTGATGATTTCGCTCATCATGCTGAAGATGACGTTCGGCAGGTTCAGTCCGCCGTAGCGGCGCGGCATGGAGACGCCGTAGAGGCCGGCCTTGCGGGTCACCTCGAGGTTCTCCTTGGTCTTCGAGGCATAAATCATGCGGTTGTTCTCCAGGTGCGGCCCTTCGAGGTCGACGCTCTCGGAGTTGGGCTCGATGACGTTGGCGGCCACATCGCCGGTGATTTCGAGCACGCGGCGGTAGTTCTCGATGGTGTCCTCGAAGTCCACGGGGGCGTAGTCGATGCCCTTCTGGGCGTCCTCGTAATTCTTTTCGCGAAGCTCGACCAGGCGCTTCATTTGCGGATGCTCCAGGTGGAACGCAATCTCAGGATGGTCGGTATAGTAATTAGCCATAATCTTAATGTTTTCTGTGTTTTATGTCGTTTTTCTCTCGGGGCTCGTCGGGGTGGCTCGATTTCCCATTGGGATTTTGCAATTTCCCATTGGGATTTTGCAATTTCTCATTGAGATTTTTCATTTTCCCATTGGGATTTTTTCGTTTCTCATCGGGGCTTTAAAATTTCCCCACGGGATTTTTAATTTTCCCCACGGGATTTTGCAAAATCCCCACGGGATTTCTCAATTTCCCCACGGGATTTTTTCGCCTCCCGTCCCGGCAGCCCTCCGGCGGCTTTATTTGCTGTTCTGTTTGTAGTACTTAATCATCTTAGGCACAACCTCTTCCACCGTTCCGGTGATCACATAGTCGGCAATCTTGTTGATGGGGGCCTCGGGGTCGGAGTTGATGCTGATGATGATGCCCGAGTCCTGCATGCCGGCGATGTGCTGGATCTGGCCGCTGATGCCGCAGGCGATGTACACCTTGGGGTGCACCGTGACGCCCGTCTGGCCAATCTGGCGGTCGTTGTCAATCCATCCGGCGTCGACGGCGGCGCGGCTGCCGCCCACCTCGCCGTGCAGCACTTTGGCCAGCTCGAAGAGTTGGTCGAAGCCCTCCTTCGAGCCCACGCCGTAGCCGCCGGCCACCACGATGGGGGCGCCTTTCAGGTTGTGCTTCGCGGCCTCCACATGGTGGTCAAGCACTTTCACCACGAAAGCTTCGGGACTCACGTACTTGATCACTTCCGGATACACCACCTCTTTCTTGCAGGAGCCGTCATAGATGGCCTTCTGCATGACGCCGCTGCGCACGGTGGCCATCTGAGGACGATGGTCGGGGTTGACGATGGTGGCCACAATGTTGCCGCCGAAAGCGGGACGGATCTGGTACAGCAGGTTCTCGTACACCTTGCCGCTCTTCTTGTCCTCGTAGGGGCCGATTTCGAGCTGCGTGCAGTCGGCGGTGAGGCCGCTGGTGAGGCTCGACGAGACACGCGGGCCGAGGTCGCGGCCGATGACCGTGGCGCCCATCAGGCATATCTGCGGCTGCTCCTCCTTGAAGAGGTGTACCACGATGTCGGTGTGCGGCGCCGAGGTGTAGGGGAAAAGTTCGGGGGCGTCGAAGACGAAGAGCTTGTCGACGCCGTAGGGCAGCACCTGCTCCTCGACTTTGCCCTTGATGCCGGTGCCGATAGCCACGGCGTGAAGTTCCACGTCCAGCTCATTGGCCAGCTTGCGGCCCTTGGTCAGAAGTTCCTGCGACACCTCGCGCACTTCCGTTCCTTCAATCTCTATATATACGAATACGTTGTTCATGTTAGCCAATGATTTTGTCGTTTAACAACTCTTTGATGAGGCCGTCGATGTCGGCATCGGCGCCCGTGAGGGTCTTGCTCTCCTTGGCCTGGAAGGCGATGCTCTGCACCTCCTTGACCTTGGTGGGCGAGCCGCTCATGCCGCACTGGCTGGGGTCGCCGTCCACGTCGGCCACGCTCCACTGCGTGAGGTTGAGGTAGGGGCGCTCGGCGCGGAGACCCTTGCGGGTGTCGTCCTCGGCCACCTCAAGCGGGCAGGCGGCGTACTTGTATTTCATCACCAACTTGGCGTTGGCGGGGCGGCATTCGGCGGCGCTGCCGTTGACGGTAACAACGAGGGGCAGCGGTGCCTCCACAACCTCCACGCCGCCGTCAATCATGCGGCGGATAGTGGCCTTTCCGTTCTCTATCTTGAGGATCTCCTCGGCGTAGGTCACCTGGTTAAGGCCGAGCTTCTGCGCCACCTGAGGACCCACCTGAGCGGTGTCGCCGTCGATGGCCTGTCGGCCGCCGATGACGAGGTCTACGTCGCCAATCTTCTTGATGGCGGTAGCCAAAGCATACGAAGTGGCCAGTGTATCGGCGCCGGCAAACAGTCTGTCAGTCAGCAGCCAACCGGTATCGGCGCCGCGGTAGAGACCTTCGCGGATAATCTCGCCGGCGCGCGGGGGACCCATGGTCAGCAGACCCACGGTGGTGCCGGGGTTCTGCTCCTTGATGCGGAGCGCCTGCTCCAGGGCATTCAAATCTTCGGGATTAAAAATAGCGGGCAGCGCGGCACGGTTCACCGTCCCCTCTGCCGTCATAGCATCCTTGCCAACATTCCTTGTATCAGGAACTTGTTTCGCAAGTACAACAATCTTCAAACTCATAAATTAACATAATTTAAAAGTGCAAAGATACGAATAAATTGAAAACTGGAAAATGAAAATTGAAATTTTAACATAATAAGGCACTCGGTAACTAGTATTGTTGTTCGATAGTTGTACGTTATTTGTCCGATAAATCATCGTACAAGTATCGTACAAGTATCGTACAAATAACGTACAAAAGATATAGAAATGCTTTTGGCTGGAGGGGTGACCTCCGTCTTTTTAGCGTTCCTCGGTGCGAATCACCTGGAAGTTTTTGTTGTAGAAGTCGAGTTTGCCGTCGTAGCGCTTCATTACAGGGCCTTCTTCCCCCATGCCTACGTGTTCATCGTAGGTGAACGGGATGCGCACCTGTCCGCGGTAGTCGATGGCACCTGCGTTGACGCTGCCGTCGGCTTCCTGTCGGTAGGGGCACATCAGGCCTTCCGCGGGATAGCAGTTGCCATAGAGGGGGTTGGTGTTGAAGGGGCCGTACTGGGGCGGGACAATTTGGCGGCCGTTGCCGTCGATGAGGCTCCAGCGGTAGCGGTCTTTCTCGTCGAAAGTGATTTTGGTGGCGGAATATTGGGCGTTTTCTTTCAGGGAGGCGTAGCGGGGCACCTCGATGACGGCGTAGAGGCCGTTGCCGGCTTCCGACCATCCGGTGTAAATCTTGCGGTTGATGGCCAGAGCCTTGAGTTGGCGGAGCATGGTGGCGGGGTCGAACGAGTAGGAGGTTCGGCCGTCGGTGTATTCCCGCAGGGCCTCGGCCTTCTGTTTCTCGAATTCCTTGTAAGCCTCGTCGAGTTGTGCTAGCAGCTCGGGGTTGTTCTTGAGCTGCTCGCGAGCCTGCTTGAGGCCGTCCTCCATCTCCTGCAGGTAGGAGGGCAGCGTCTGGTTGAGGTAGACCTGCATGATTTCCTCCTGCAGGGTGAGCAGGTTGTTGAAGAGTTCCTCGTGGGCCTTCACCGTCTCTTCGGAGAAGAGCATATATTGCAGCAGGGCGTTGTTTTCGTCGGTGCCGCCGGAGGCCACAAAATTGATCCAGGAGACATCGATCCAACTGGGTGGTTCCTGTTCTTCCTGCGCCGTTGCCGCGAGGCAGAAAGCGGCGAGGAGGAGGGTGAGAAAACATTTTTTCATAACGTTATTTCTTTACGAATTCTACTCGGCGGTTCTTGGCGCGGCCTTCTTCGGTGGTGTTGGGGGCGATGGGGGAGTGGGAGCCCTTGCCTACGGCGGTGAGGCGCGATTTGTCGATGCCTTTCTCCACGAGGGCGTTCACGATGGCTTCAGCGCGCTTCTGGGAGAGCGGGTCGTTGACGGCGTCGGAACCGGTGTTGTCGCAATGACCTTGCACCTCGAACTGAAGGTCGGGATGCTCCTGCATGAGCTTGGCCACGCGGTTGATTTCGATGACGGATTCCGGTTTGAGGTCGGCCTTGCCGGTCTCGAAGGTGATGGCGTAGGAGACAATTTTGCCGTCAGCGGCAAGGCGGTCGTAGAGGGGCACGGCGCCTTTGCAGATACGAACGTTCTTGATGAAGAAGCGGTCTTTCTCTTCGCAGTTGGAGATGGACACCAGCTTTATGCGGGTGGGACGCGCCACATTGGGGAGGTTTATCAGACGGGTGCCGTTGACATAGTATTTAAAAGCGCGCTTGTTGAACGAGGCGGACACATGGAGCCAGGTGTTGGCCTTGATGAGAGGGTCGAGGAGTTCGCCTTTGGCGCTGCCTTCGCGGCTATCGCCCGTCGGGGGCTGGAAAGTGTAGACGAGAGCGGCGTGGTCGCCCTCGTTGGGAGTGTTGTTGACGGCGGGGTTGAGGTCCACACGGACGATGCCGTCGGGGTATTCTTCCGAGTAGAGATCCAGACGAAGCCAGTCGTTATCGCTGAAGCCTAGGGTGGCGTTCGACCATACGTCGAACTCGACGGTGAATTCCTCGGGCAGGTAGTTGGCTTGCTTCATCAGCGGGCCGATTTCGCTGTACCAGCCGGAGAGTTTGATGGCCTGAGCCCCTTTGTGGTTGACGATTTCGCACTCCTCGCCGGCAAGGAAGTCCCAATGCGACGGGAATTCGCCCAGTTTTTCCTTCTCTACAGGGTCATCGAAGATGATTTCGTCGCCGGGAACGAAGTCGCTCTTAGCGTAGTTGGTTTCCTGCGCATTTACAGCCAATCCGGCGAATAGGAGCAGCGCTGCTGCATATAATGTTTTTTTCATATTGTTGTTATTTTTCGTTCTTATTTTAAGTGCAAAGTTACGAAAAAGTTTTTGAACTGTCCCTAAAAAATTTTTTTTTGGTGGTTTTGAACTTTTTTCGTATTTTTGCATTTTGCTTTATTATATACCATACGCATGAAGAATATTTATAATGAGTTCAGGAATAGTGTAAAGGAGATTACGCGGTATTATATGCTGCTGGTGGAGGAGACGCGAAACCAGCGGCTGGTGGGTAGCACCAACGAGTGGGTGCTCGATAATTATTACATGATTAGTGAGCAGGAGAAGGTGATGAAGGAGGAGTTGAAGGGAATACGGAATTCGGAGTTCGGAGTGAGGAAGGAGCGTCAGGAGGTGTTGTGGGGATTGCTGGAAGGCTATCTGCGCAAGTGCCACCATCAAGTGGACAAGACGCTGTTCTTCCGCTATCTGAGTCAGGTGCAGGTGAAAGGGAAGGATTATCTGAGCTATCCGGAGGTGTGTGCGTTGCTGCCGCTGACGAAAGCTATCCTTATAAAAGAGCTGGCGGATTTGTGCCGGAGGCTGGAGGAGGAGAAGAGTTACCATTATATGCCGACGGACCGCAGCCAGGCCGATATGGACCAGCTTGACAGAGAGGCGCAGGAGAACCTGAAGATGATGAACATCTTCAACTCGTTGAAGAAGATGACGCGTCTGCCAATGTCGGAACTCATCGACGCGGTGAGTTTCTCGGAGAGAATGTTGAAGGGGGAGAAGACTGGGATGTACGACGAGATGCAGGACAAGACCAAGGAGGACTACAGGGCAAAAATCGTACGTCTTTCGCGAAGTGGAAAGTGGAGAGAGGGGAGTGGAAAGCCGATGTCGGAGTATGAGTTTGTGAAGGCGTTGGTGGCGAAGGCTGACGAGCGGGGAGAGCATGTGGGGTGGCAGCTGTTCCCGCCGAAACGTTGGAAGGCTCGTGCGCACAGCTATATTTGGATTGTGTCGTTGTCAAGCTTACTATTGGCTGCCGGATTTGCATGGGCAGTCAACGGTTTCAATTTTCAATTATCAATTTTCAATTTCATACTGACAATTCTCCTGTGGGTACCGATGAGTCAGGTGGTGATAGATCTCTTCAACTGGCTCTTGGGGAAGCTGCATAGCCCGATGGGGACGTTCAAGATGAAGTTCAAGGAGGGTATTATTCCCGACGAATATGCCACCATGGTCATCATGCCCACCATCTTGAAGAACAAGGCAAAGGTGGAGGAGTTGCTGGGAGTGCTGGAGGTGTACTATCTGAGCAATATCAACAGGGGCAATGGACGAGATGGGTTTAATGGGTCTAATGGGCAAAATCTGTACTATACGCTGGTGGGTGATGCGGCCTCATACAAGGAGGCCGATGCTCCGTGGGACGAGGAGGTGGCTCAGGCCGGATTGGAGAAGGTGAAAGAATTGAACGAGAAATACGGAGCCCATATCTTCAATTTCGTCTATCGTAAGCGTGCGTGGAGTGAGGGAGAGCAGACCTGGTTGGGATATGAGCGCAAGAGAGGAGCGATACTGCATTTCAATGACCTTGTGCTGGGGGAAACGAGCGAGGAGAAGAAGGCCGAGCGCTTCCGCTGTGAAACGGTTTCAGAGTGGCTGGTAGTTGCAGGGAGCAGGGAGCGGGGAGCGGGGAGCAGCTCACCTATAAAGTTTATCATCACACTGGATACGGACACGGAGCTGGTGCTGTATTCGGCGCAGAAGTTGATAGGCGCCATGGCGCATCCGCTGAACCGTGCTCAGCTGAGTCCCGACGGTCGCAGGGTGGATCGTGGATATGGCATCATGCAGCCGAGGGTGAATGTAGACGTGGAGGTGACGAATAAGAGCCGCTATGCGCAACTGTTCGCCGGCTTGGGAGGCCTGGATGTGTATACTACGGCGAGTTTCGAACTTTATCAAGACATTTTCAACGAAGGCTCTTTTTGCGGAAAGGGTATCTATGACCTCAGGGTGTTCCAGCAGGTACTGAAAGGGACATTCCCGGAGAACCTCATTTTGAGTCACGACCTCATCGAAGGCTGTCATATCCGTTGCGGATTGATTAACGATGTGGAACTCTTCGATGACAATCCGAGCAATTGGATTGACGATGCGAAGCGTCACCATCGTTGGACGCGCGGCGACTGGCAGATTATCCCATGGCTGAAGAAGACTGTGAAGAACGAGAAGGGAGAAAAAGTGAAGAACCAGGTGAACACCATCGGCAAGTGGAAGATCTTCGACAATTTGCGTCGTTCGATGTTGAGCTTAGGGTTGCTGGTGCTTATCCTTACCGGCTACTTGATAGCTTTCATACACGGGGACACCTATTTGCAGCCCTCGTGGTTTGTGCTGGTCGCGCTGGTGGCGGTAGCCAGCCCTATTGTGTTCTTCATCATTGGACAGGTGACGAAGATGCCACGTTTCGGCAAACGTTATCGCTATTATATGACGCTGATGCGAGGCTTCCAGGTAATCATCTACCGCTCGTTGGTACAGTTCGCATTGTTGCCGAAAGAGGCGTGGATGTATACGGATGCTGCCGTGAGAGCCTGCTACAGGATGTGGTTTTCGCACAGGAATCTGTTGGCATGGATTACTAGCGACGAGGCCGCGAAAAGCACCAAAGGCACCTTGGGCGACTATATGGGCAAGTTTTGGTTTAACTATGTGGCATCGGCGGCGATATTCTGTCTGGCGCTGTTGGGACATGTAGGTATTGGCGCCTGGGGAACCGCGGTCTTCTGCATGGCAACCTGGTGTGGAGCACCGCTGTTGATGTGGTGGCTGGGACGGAAGTTCCCTCAGGACAAGAAGCATCTGAGTGCGAAGGAGACCGACGAGGTGCGAAGACTGGCGCAGAAGACCTGGGGTTTCTTCGATACCTTGATAACTGAAGAGAACAACTGGCTTATTCCCGATAACTACCAGTTGAACCGAGAGAAGAAGACCGACTACAAGACCTCGCCGACGAACATTGGCTATTCGCTCACCGCTGTGGTCAGTGCTGCAGAACTGGCATTCATCACCCCGAAGGATGCCGTGGGACGGATAGCGCGTATTATCGACACCGTATGCAAGTTGGAGAAATGGAACGGACATCTGTATAACTGGTACGACATCAGTACTTTGAAGGCGCTGCCGAACTTCTTCATCTCGACTTGTGACTCGGGCAACTTTGTGGCGTGTCTGTATGTGGTGAAAGGGTGGCTGGGAAATGAAGAATCAAGAATGAAGAATGAAGAATCGGCTGACGTATCCACTCTGTCCTCATTAAAAGCGAAGGTTGAGCGGTTGATTGAGCAGACGGATTTCCGTAAACTGTACAATCCGGAGTTGGATGTGTTCAGCATCGGATATGATACAACGAACTACACGTTGTTGCCGTATCACTACAACAATTTTGCCAGCGAGGCGCGTCTGACGAGTTTCCTGACTATTGCGCAGGGTGATGCGCCCTATAAGCACTGGTTCTGTTTAGACAAGACGTTGGTGCAGTATGAGGGCTACAAGGGTGTGGCTTCGTGGTACGGTACACTCTTTGAGTACTTCATGCCGCTGATTTTCCTGCCGACCTACAAGCATACGTTGATGGACGAGACCTATAGTTTCGCCATCCGAGCACAGAGGGCATTCTTCCCCTCTCCGTGGGGTATCAGTGAAACTGCCTACAACGAGCTTGATGACGCGCAGAACTACAAGTACCACGCCTTTGGTGTCCCTTATCTGAAGTTCCAAAACACCACGCCTGACCGCATTGTGGTATCACCCTACAGTTCGCTGATGACCATCGGAATCAACGACCGTGCGGTATTCGAGAATATGCAGAAGTTCAAAGCGCTTGAGATGTACGACGACTTTGGCTTCTATGAGAGCTACGACGAGGAGGACCATGTGCCGGTGAAGGCGCACTATGCGCACCATCAGGGTATGATTCTGGCTTCTTTGACCAACTATCTTTCCGACCACTGTCTGCAGCGCTACTTCATGCAGGAACCTGCGATGCGGAGTATGGAGACGTTGCTGAAAGAGAAAGCACAGGTGAGACCTTATATCGACCTGAAGGTGACGCAGTACAAGCGTTACCGCTACTCGAAGGTGCAGACGGAGAGCGATGCAAGAGACTTCGACACCATCGCCAATGTGCCAGAGTTGGGCATCATCAGCAATGGTCAGTATACAGTGTTGATGAACGACCGTGGCAGCGGATTTTCGCGCTATCGCAACATCATGCTGGGACGCTACCGCAAGATCAGCTCCGACCATTACGGCACATACGTATATATCCGCAATCTGCAGGACGACCACCTGTGGTGTAACACCTACTCGCCGCTGGATGTGATGCCCGAAGGCTATCATGTGAGTTTCGCGAGCGACAAGATGATTTTCCAGCGGGTAGACGATGGCGTGGAGACAAAGACCGAGGTGACGGTGCTGAAAGACAGGAGCGCTGAAATCAGGCGTCTGACCTTCACGAACAATAAGAATGTAGATGTGGACATAGAGCTCACCACCTATGGAGAAGTGGTGTTGGCACCAGCTGCGGAGGATGAGAACCATCGAGTATTCAACGCTATGAAGATTCTGTCGGAATACGACAAAGAGCATGAAGCATTGCTGTTCAGCCGTCCCGGAAGTTTTGGCGCAAGGAATTGGATGCTGCACAAGCTGTGGGTGAATGAGTCGGACAACAACTTAGTGGAGTATGAAACATCGAGGGTGAAGTTTATCGGTCGAGGAAACAGCCTTCGTCACGCGGATGTTATTGAAAACCGCCGCACGTTGGCAGGTACTGTGGGTACGACGCTGGATCCTGTGATGAGTATGCGTCGCCGTGTACATTTGGCTGCTGGCAAGAGTGTGGAGGCTTATATTCTCACTGGTTTTGCTAAGGAGAAAGAACATCTGTTGCAATTGACGGAACAGTACCATAATGGAGTGGATGTGGAGCATGCCTTCAAGACGGCATCGGTGTTCAACAATATGCGCACAAACATGTCGTTGCTCAAAGGCAGTCAGATGCGGCTTTATAACAGCATTTCGAAGTATATGGCTCAGACCGCTACCCTCGGCAACGACAGACAGGCGATATTGGCAAAGAATACCCTCTCGCAGAGCGGGTTATGGCGTTTTGGAATCAGTGGTGACTTGGCAATACTGCTGATGGAGATTGACAGCATGGAGCGCAGCGGATTCGCCAAGGAGATGCTGAGAGCCTTTGAATACTATAAGGTTCACGGAATGCAGCTCGACCTGGTGTTTATCAATGATGTACCCATCGAGCGCGACCGAAGTGGAGCGAATGATGGGTATGGTGAGCGAGAGGGATTGACACATTTCATACGTAATATGGCCAATACCGAGCACCTGTGGGCGGAACACAGCGAAGCCGGCAAGGTGTATGTATTGGACGGCAGAGATGTGACAGAGGCTGAGCGCGTACTGTTACATACTGTGGCACGGTTGGTATTCAACACTGCTGAGGGCATCTCAATAGCAGAGCAGCTGCATAGGTTGGAGATTGCCAACCAGCACTATCAGGACAAGGTGGAATATCCAGTCCTTAAACCCAAGAAAGAGTTCCGTGTATGGAGCAATCTGGAGTTCTACAATCAATATGGTGGTTTCGATAATGGCGGTCGCGACTATGTGGTGACGAACACCAATACTCCGATGCCGTGGGTTAATGTGATTGCCAATCAGCATTTTGGATGTATTGTCAGTAGCACGATGGCTGGATTTACTTTTGCCCACAACGCACAGCAGTTCAAGCTGACGGGATGGAGCAACGACATTGTGCGTGACAATGCTAGCGAGATGCTTCTTATCAACAAGCGGCAGTTTGTACCCGCTACTGCCCGTCACGGACAAGGTTGGTCGGCTTTCGATGCGGAATACGACGACATGAATGTGGCAGTGCGTGTCTTTGTGGCATGTGAGAAGCCAGAGAAATACTACCAGATAAAGGTCTCCAATAGGACGGAATCTTCGATGGATGTGCAACTTGATATGGTCTACAAGTTAGTACTCGGCATGAGCGAGGAGCAGACGGCCCGCTACCTCTATTCGGAGTGGGACGAGGCGTGCAACTGCCTCTGTGTACGCAATGTGTACCATCCCATCTATCACGACCAAATGGTGCGATTGACAGCTACTGAACCGTTGACAGACATTTCGCTCCACTCTCCTAATCGCAAGCGATTGGGACTTGTGGTCAATATTCCTGCCAATGGTGAGAAAGAGATTGCGTTTGTGATCTCTACAGGTTGTACTGGAGATATTAGTTCTACTAACAGTATTTCTCTCTCGACCATCAATGAAGAGTTCGACCGTGTGGTAGACTTCTGGGACGAGAAGCTCTCGTATATCCAAGTGGAAACGCCTGATAAGGCTTTCAATAATATGCTCAACCGTTGGTACTTGTACCAGGTCTATGCGTCGCGACTCTTTGCGAGAGCGGGCTTCTATCAAGTGGGCGGAGCCACAGGTTTTCGCGACCAACTGCAGGATGTGATGTCGCTGCTCTATAGCGACCCATCTTATGCTCGTCGGCAGATTCTCGACCATGCAGCGCATCAGTTCGCCGAAGGCGACGTGCTGCATTGGTGGCACGAAAGTATGCGTATGGGAGCAAGGACTACATTCTCGGACGACTACTTGTGGTTGGTCTTTGTGACTTACCAGTATGTGAAAGTAACGGGCGATCGTTCGATTCTCGAAGAGATGGTGCCTTTCTGTCAGGCTGACCAGTTGATTCCGGGAGAGGCAGAGCGTGGAATGAACTACGCCGAAGGCTATGAGAAAGCCTCTTTGTATGAACACCTGCGTAGAGCGGTGAATCGTGCAATGAGCCGCAAGGGGGTCCATGGACTACCATTGATGGGCTGTGGTGACTGGAACGACGGTATGTCGAGGGTAGGAGTGGAGAACAAGGGCGAGAGTGTATGGGTGGCCTTCTTTTTGGCCGACCTCTTACCGAAGATGGAGAAACTGACGCTGTTGATGCCGGGAGCAGATTTGAGCTATTGCGAGGAACTCTCGACATTCCGTCATGAGTTGGTTGAAGCCATCCAGAACCACGCATGGGATGGCGCTTGGTTCCTCCGCGCCTATTTCGACAATGGAGATCCCATGGGTTCGCGCAACAATGTCGAATGCCAGATAGACCTCATCTCGCAGGCATGGTCCATCCTCACCGATGTGGCCACGGAGAAGCAGAAAGAGTCTGTCTTCCGCGAGACAGACAACCGATTGGTGAACCGTGAACACGAAATTATTCAATTGCTCACGCCGGCCTTTAAGGCTTCACAGCCGTCACCGGGCTACATCATGAACTATCCTGTCGGTGTGCGTGAGAACGGTGGACAGTACACGCATGGAGCCATGTGGTACATCATGGCGCAGTTGAAGGAAGGCCACTATGACATTGCCTATTACCTCTACTCTATCATCAACCCCATCCATCGCACGCAAACATTGGCCGATGTGTTGAAATACAAGGTGGAACCATACTGTATAGCTGCCGATATCTACAGCAATCCGCAGCATCCGGGTCGTGGAGGCTGGACGTGGTATACAGGTTCCGCTTCGTGGGCCTACAAGACTGGTATCGAGAACATCCTTGGTTTCCGTAAAGAAGGCAACCAGTTAACTATCAATCCTCGAGTACCCTCGGGATGGAATGACTTCACAGTACGTTATCGTTACGGTTCTTCTCTGTACATCATCAAGTGCACAAGACAAGGAAACGGTGCAATAGCAAATGTTATTACCCTTGTGGATGATGGACAAGTACATGAAATAGAAGCAAAAATATAAATCTTAAAATAATTATGGTTATGAAAAAGAGTATGCGTTTTGTTTGTCTGTCGGTGTTTCTCTCGCTGATGGTGACCAGTTGTACCGTTTATCACCCTCAGGCGGTCGATATTCCTCTCATCAACCACTCTGGAGACACCCGTATCGATGCCTCGGTGGGCGCGTCCATGTGGGCGACACTCGATGCCATCAATCTCAATGCTACAGCAAGTCATGGTTTCAACGATTGGCTGACTGGTCAGGTGCATGTGAACTATGGTGGTGACAACTGGTACGGACAGGTGGCTCCTGGTTTCTATTATCCACTGGGTGCCAATAGTGTCATTGAGTTATATGCCGGTTACGGTTATGGTGGTGCCAATAGAGATTCTGATGATGACAAGGAGAAGTTCTCGGGTCACTACCATCTGCCTTTTGGTCAGATTAACTTTGGTTGGCACGACCTCACGGGAGCGCATTTCGATTTGGGTTTTGGTTTGAAGGCTGGTGCTTTCATTCCTGACTACGAGTACCACAAATACAACTCCGATGGGACGGAAGATTTATCGAAGTACGAGGAGTACAAAAAAACCAATATGCTTTTCGAACCGCAGGTGATGTTCCGTGTGGGTAGCAAGAATGTGAAATTCAACGTGAAAGCAGGTGTCGCTATCATGTCCGATTGGATGAATGATGAGGCTAACGGGATGCTTTACGATGTTTTTACAGGTTCCGTCGGTCTTACTTTCAGTTTCTAAATGAATAAGATAGAGGTTATGAGCCCCGTGGGCTCTTACGAGAGCCTACAGGCAGCCATTCAAGGAGGAGCCAACGCCGTCTATTTTGGTGTGGGAAAGTTGAATATGCGTTCCCGTTCGGCAGCGAATTTTACTGTCGACGACCTCGTCGAGATCTGCCGGCGAGCTACCGCTGCTGGTGTGCGTACCTACCTCACCGTCAATACCATCATTTATAATGACGAGATAGAGGAAATGCATGCCCTGCTGCATGCTGCCAAAGAGGCGGGTGTCAGTGCCATCATCGCTTCCGATATGGCTGTCATCACTTACGCTAATGAGATAGGAGTGGAGGTGCATATCTCCACACAGTGCAATGTCTCTAATATCGAGGCGGTACGCTACTATGCTCGCTTCGCCGATGTCATTGTTACCGCCCGCGAGCTGCCACTGCGACAGGTGGCGGAGATTACGCGGTTCATTGCTGACAATGACATCCGCGGACCTAAAGGCGAGTTGGTACAAATAGAAGTTTTCGCCCATGGCGCCTTGTGTATGAGCGTCAGTGGAAAGTGTTATCTCTCGCTTGATAACTATAACTACTCTGCAAATCGTGGAGCCTGCCTGCAGGTGTGCCGACGCGGATATATCGTTAAGGATAAGGAAAGCGACCTTGAATTAGAGATTGATAACGAATACATCATGTCGCCTAAAGACCTCTGCACCATAGGTTTCCTTGACAAGATTGTGAAGGCTGGCGTGCGGGTGTTGAAGATAGAAGGGCGGGGGAGGAGCGCCGACTATGTGCGCACGGTCACCGAATGCTACCGAGAGGCAGTGGAAGCCATTGAAGACGGCAGCTACTCCAAAGAGAAGATTGAAGGCTGGATGCAGCGTCTTGCCACAGTCTTCAACCGCGGTTTCTGGGACGGATACTATCTGGGTCGAAAGCTCGGTGAATGGAGCGAGCGCTATGGCTCTCAGGCCACCGAGAATAAGGTCTATCTGGGTTTGGTGAAGAACTATTTTGGTCGCATCAATGTCGCTGAGGTGAAGTTGCAGACGGCAGAGACATTGAAGGTGGGCGACGAGGTGATGGTTACGGGAGAAACCACAGGTGTCTATCGTGCCACAATAGAGGAACTCCGCACCGACCGTGACCCTGTCCCCGAAGTGCACCAAGGCGACTGTTTCAGTTTTGCTACCACTGAGATGCTTCACCGTGGAGACAAGGTCTACCGTGTGGACAAAATTATAGATGAATTCTAAAAATGGCAAAAGCAAAGACATATTATTTTTGTCAGGAATGCGGCTACCAGAGCAGCTCATGGCTGGGACGCTGCCCCGAGTGTGGCAAGTTTGGCACCTTCGCCGAGGAAGTGGTGAAAGCCACCTCCCCTCAGACAATTAAGCATTCTGGAAATCAAGCAGTCTCAACTCCTAAACGCATCCAAGAGGTGACCTATAGCGAGACGAAGCGTATCCCGACGCATTGTGGTGAGTTCGACCGGGTGTTGGGTGGCGGCATCGTCCCGGGAAGTCTGCTGCTGCTTGGTGGTGAACCCGGCATCGGCAAGAGTACCCTGCTGCTGCAGACGGCAATGGCTATCCACGATAGAAAGCTTCTATATGTCAGCGGTGAGGAAAGCGAACAACAGATTAAGATGAGGGCGGACCGCATTGGTATCAATACAGAACAGTGTTATGTGGTCAGTGAGACGGTCACGCAGCGTATCTTCGAGCATGTCGAAACAGTGCAGCCAGACTTGCTGATTGTTGACTCCATTCAGACCATTTCCACCGAGGACATTGACTCACCTGCTGGCAGCGTGAGCCAGATTCGCCAGTGTACCACTGAGTTCCAGCATTATGCCAAAACCACCGGTGTCCCTGTACTGCTCATTGGGCATATTACCAAAGACGGTACCCTTGCGGGTCCGAAGGTGATGGAGCATATCGTCGATGCTGTCCTCCAGTTCGAGGGTGACCGAAACTACGGCTACCGCATCCTGCGAGCACTGAAGAACCGTTTTGGCTCCACTGCCGAGATAGGCATCTTCGAGATGCTTGGAAGTGGCCTTCGCGAGGTGCCTAATCCCTCAGAGTTTCTTCTCTCGCAGCGCGACGAGACACTCTCTGGTGCCGCTGTTGCCGCCACTCTTGAGGGGGCGCGACCCATGTTTATCGAGGTGCAGAGCCTCGTCTCCAGCGCCGTCTACGGCACTCCTCAGCGCAACGCCAACGGTTTCGACATGCGGCGTCTGTCGATGCTGTTGGCTGTCCTTGAGAAACGCTGCGGTTTCAAGCTTGGCGCCAAAGATGTCTTCCTCAATATCGCCGGAGGCTTGCGTGTCAACGACCCTGCCATCGACCTTGCGGTTGCTTGTGCCATCCTCAGTTCCAATGTCGATATCCCCATCTCGCCGCGCATCTGTTTTGCTGCCGAGTTGGGACTCAGTGGAGAGGTGCGTCCAGTTTCCCGTGTAGAGCAGCGTGTTGCCGAGGCTGACCGATTGGGCTTTGAGAAGATTTTCGTCTCCAAGTACAACCTCCGCGAACTGGATAAAAAACGGTACCACATTGAGGTGGTACCGGCAAGTGTCATCGAGGAGGCTTTCCGTGCCCTCTTCGCCTAACGCTATTGCTTGAATTTGCGTAAATTCGAGATTTTTAACATGTCATAGCCAGGACCCCATATTTCGGTACCCTTGGCTTTAGGCCAAATACCGTCGTTTGAGGTCATCTCCCAAGTTCCGTCTTCCCACCGGATATCGGTGTCAAAACTGGCCATATCCTTACACCAACTCTTTGTTATCAGAACAATCTTCACATTGTCACGTATTTCCTCTACAGTCGTGCCATAGGTGGAACGGCAGAAAAAACCCTCGATGGTTCCAGGTTCACCTTCTTTGGCGAATAAGTTGTCATTGTCGTAACGGTCTATTACTTTGTCGAAAGGTTCCATTATTATCACTTTGAATTCTGTCTCTTCGTCGTCCAGTTCTTCATCGAGTTTGATGATGAAATGTGTGCCCAGAGGAAGTTCCAATAGCGTACCGGCTTCTTCCGTGGTGGCTTTATCGTCTGAGTCGAACGAGTTGTCCCAGAAATGCATACATTCGGTGACATCAAAGAATAGTGTGTCCACACCTGCCTCGTTTTCTTTGAGGGGGAAGGCGTCGCAGGCGCGACCGTTGACAAAGATCAGCGCTTGATGCTGGGGGTGGAGGTCGTTCATGGACATGATGAAATAAGAATGCATCACGGTGCTGACGTGGAAAGGAGCCTCTCGGCTGCCATTGCCACTGGAATATATGGCGTTGAACAGCATATCGAGGCGGAAGCGGGCATCCGTGGTGCGCGGGTCACTGTCTCCATAGGCGTAAAAGTAGCCTATGAGGCGATAGTAGTACATCGGCAACTCGGTGGGCTTCTGGGCAATCACTTTTTCGGCCAATTCGATGACCTTTTCGAAGTCGGCTTTCGAAGGTTCTGTATCGCCAAAGAGTATATTCTGAATTTCATTTTGCTCGTCGAAATGCTTATAGGGATTGAAATCGGACTGGAAGACATAGCCGTAATAGAGGCAGCGCATTGTATTGATGTCTTCTGCGAGTGTAGTGTCAGCCATAGCCAGACGTTCGAGTAGTTTGGGGTAGTAATAGTCGCTGTTGGAATCGGCGATAGCACGTTTGATATCTTCGTAGTGTGGAGCCTCGAAGGAGAACCAACCGCCATCTTCGACAATTACATCTTCGCCCTCGTCATTCTGTGCGAGGCAGAAGCAAGGCGCTAAAAACAAAAGTGTTAAAATCCAAAGTTTCTTCATGGGTCTTTATTTTTCGTGTTGCAAAGATACGACATTTTCTGAGATTTGCAATGGGGTTGATAACTTTTCGGTAGTGTGTGCTTTTTTTTTCGTATTTTTGCAGCATGAAAAAAGGGAATGAACTGAAGCCCAGGATAGGCTTTTTCGGCCGTAGAAATGTGGGTAAGAGTACGATGATCAACTTGCTGACGGGTCAGCAGATTGCTATCGTGAGTGACACTGCCGGCACCACCACGGATCCCGTGCGCAAGAGTATGGAAATCGGCGGCATTGGGCCAGTGTTGCTGATAGACACTGCAGGTATCGATGATGAGGGTGAGTTAGGGGCGCTACGTGTGGAGAAGAGTATGGCGGCGTTGGCCGAAGTGGATCTGGCATTGCTGCTCTACACAGAATGGGGTGAGCCTGAGGAGAAAGTGGAGACTTGGTGTATGGAACATGGTACGCCGATACTGAAAGTGCTTACTAAAGCGGCACCCATCGATAAAGTTTGGTTGATTGCTCAGATAAAGGAGGCTCTCCCCGAGAGCGCCTACCGCGGACGGTCATTGTTGGGCGATGTGGTGACAGCAGGTGATACAGTGGTGTTGGTGACTCCCATCGACTCGTCGGCTCCCGAAGGACGCATGATTTTGCCACAGGTGCAGGTGCTGCGCGATTTGATGGATCTCCACTCAATGGCATATTTTTGTCAGCCTGAGGAACTACCGTCCACGCTGGCTACATTGAAAGAACCTCCACAATTGGTGGTGACCGACAGTCAGGTGTTCCACATGGTGGCTACAATAGTTCCCGAGGAGATTCCGTTGACCAGCTTCAGTGTGGTGTTGGCGCGGCAGAAAGGTCTTTTTCAAGAATATCTTGAAGGAACTAAGAAAATAGGAGATTTGATGGATGGCGACCGTGTGCTGCTGCTTGAGAGTTGCACACACAACGTCACCTGTGAGGATATTGGTCGTGTGAAACTGCCTGCCCTGCTGCAAAAAGCCACTGGCAAACGACTGGAATTTGACATTCTTGCCGGCAACGACACCATTCATCACTCATCACTCATCGCTCATCACTATGCATTAGTGATTCAGTGCGGCGGCTGTGTGATTACGGCGCAGCAGGTGAAAGCACGATTGCTGCCAGCCCTCGAGGCAGGTATCCCTGTGAGCAACTACGGCCTCGCTTTGGCATGGTGCAATGGTATATTCGAAAGAGCCACAAGAATATTTAATACTCCTTCAGATTTTAAAAGATTGGAAAAGAAAGGCTGACGCAAATATTTTCTTTTAAAATCTTTTCCAATCTGATTGAAAAATAGAAAAAATATGATAGATATCAATAAGAAACCCAACCTGAGCATTATTGTGGCCATTGCGCAGAACGGTGCTATTGGCAAGAACAATGACCTGCTGTGGCACCTCAGTGGCGACTTGAAACGATTCAAGAAACTCACTACGGGCCATCCTGTGGTGATGGGACGCAAGACATGGGAAAGTCTGCCTAAGCGTCCTTTGCCTGGCAGAAAAAATATCGTCTTCACACAAAATCCCGACTTTGAGGCCGAAGGTGCCGAGGTTGTACACAGCGTGAATGAGTTGTTTAAGACGCTGAAAGATTGCGACGAAGAAGTATTCGTCATGGGTGGCGCGGCCATCTATCAGCTTCTTCTGCCATTCGCCAATCGTTTGTATATCACTCGGGTGTACCGCGACTATGAAGCCGATGTCTTTTTCCCAACCATCGATATGTCAGAATTCACGCTGGTGAACCTCAGTGAGCCGATGTTCGACGAGGAGAGTGGCTTGGACTACGCCTATGAGGAGTACGACAGAAAATATAAATTATGAACGTTACAATCATTAATATAGGTGACGAACTGCTGATTGGGCAGGTCGTCAACACCAATGCCTCGACAATGAGCCGTCTGCTCACCGGAGCGGGTATGGAAGTCTGCAAGACTATGGTGGTGGGCGATGTATACAAGGACATCTGGGATGCCGTTGACGAGGCGATGTGTGAGAGCGATGCTGTGTTGGTCACTGGTGGCCTTGGACCCACGAAGGACGACATCACCAAGAAACTGCTGTGCGAATATTTCGATAGCGAGCTGGTGGAAAATGAGATGGCATTGGAGAATGTGAAACGTATCTTCGCTGCCCGAGGCTACGAACTGACGCCTGTGAACCGTGCTCAGGCGCTGGTACCTAAGTGCTGCGACGTGCTGAACAACGATTTAGGCACCGCCCCGTGCATGTGGTTCAGTAAAGGTGAAAAGTCAAAGGTGAAAGGTGAAAAAAATAAAGTCCTGGTGTCCATGCCTGGGGTGCCCTTCGAGATGGAGTGGCTGATGAAGAATCGCGTTGTTCCCAAGTTGCAGGAGACCTTTGGCACCGATACCATCATCACTAAAAACATCTTGGTGCAGGGCATCGGCGAGAGCTTTTTGAGCGATTTGATAGAACCGTGGGAGTTGTCGCTGCCGAAAAATGTCAAGTTGGCTTACCTGCCTGTGGCGGGAATGGTCAAGCTGAGGCTGACTGCTAGATTCACTAGTGGAACTAGTGGAACTAGTTTAACTAGTCTCCTGCCGGGGCTCTATGCCCTCGCTGGTCAGTACATCGTCGGCGAGGACTGCGAGACCCTTGATGAGTTGGTCCATAAGACGCTAATCGAGAGAGGGGAGACCCTTGCCACCGCTGAAAGTTGCACGGGTGGCAATATCGCGCGTCTGCTCACGGCGCAAGCTGGCGCCTCAGCCTATTTCAAAGGGGGTGTGGTGGCCTATAGCAACGAGGTGAAGGAGAGCACCCTCGGCGTGAAGCACGAGACGCTCGTGACTCACGGCGCTGTGAGCGAGGAAACCGTCCGTGAGATGGTGGAAGGGGTACGAAATCGGTTAGGTGCCGACTACGCTATCGCCACTACAGGTATCGCCGGTCCCGGAGGAGGCACACCGGAGAAACCCGTTGGAACCGTCTGGGTGGCCGTCTGCAACAAAGAGAAGACTGTTACGCAGTTAATGCACTACGGTGACCGCCGCCAGCAAACCATCGACCGCACCACAAACCAAGCCTATTCTATGTTAATGAGATTGCTATGTCAAAAGCACTGATAACAATTCTGTTGCTCGTGGTGAGCAATGTTTTTATGACCTTCGCCTGGTATGGGAACCTGAAGCTTACGGAACTGAAAATTAATACCGACTGGCCCCTTATCCTTATCATCGTCACTTCGTGGGGGTTAGCGCTGTTTGAGTATGCTTTCATGATTCCCGCCAACCGCATCGGCAGTCAGATTAACGGTGGACCATTCTCTCTCATGGAGTTGAAAATCATCCAGGAATGTATCTCGCTGTTGGTCTTTACCATTATTGTGGCTACGGTCTTCAAAGGGGAGCCTATTCGATGGAATCATATTGTTAGCTTTGGCTGCATCATCCTCGCCGTCGTCTTCGCCTTTTGGAAAACAAAGTAGTTGGGTAGACAGTAGTTTAATGTATTTAAGATAAATGAAACGGACGCTTCTTTTCCTGCTACCGTTGCTGCTGGTGGCCTGTGCAACGAAACTCGACCATGTGGAGCTGACCGACTGGCATTTTAAATACAATGGGCGGTGGTATCCCGCCACGGTGCCAGGTTTTATCCACACCGACTTGATGGACAACGGGCTTATACCCGATCCATACATGGCAACCAATGAGGATTCCGTGTGGTGGGTGAATCTATGTGAATGGGAATACCGTACCGTTTTACGTGGTGAGGATGTCCCCGAAGGACCGCTCTATCTTGTTTGCGAAGGGTTGGCAGGGAATGCATTGGTTACGTGGGTTGCTTTTTGGGGAGATTTGGATCCGGAAGTGGGCACCGAGGCGATAGACAATATGTTTGTCGAAAGTGTCATTCCCATCTCTACCAGCAGGGAACACTACGACAGCATCCTTGTCATAGTATCTTTTTCCCCATTGGCCGACTCTGTACGCGAAGTCGACTATGGCATCCCGCTGCCCGACTGGAGGGCGTTCACGCGCATTGCACCCTACCAGCAGGGCTGGGACTGGGGCCCCACGCTGCCCACTTGCGGCATCTGGAAGCCCGTGTATATCACAAATAAAGGAGTGAAAGGGAGTGAGGAGGGAGTGAAAAGGAGCGAAAGGACAATTGAATTGCGTCAGGAGGCCGACAGCATCGGTCAAAGTTTCACCTTCTACCGCGATGGAAAGCCCCTCTTCGTCAAGGGTGCCAACTGGATTCCCGTCCACAGTTTCCCTGTCCTCGACAGCGCCAATCGCGCCCGATACTGTCACCTGCTCTGTTCCGCCAAGGAGGCGGGTTTCAACATGCTCCGCCTATGGGGTGGCGGCATCTATGAGCACGACTACTTCTTTGACCTCTGCGATTCGCTGGATATCATGGTCTGGATGGATTTCAACTTCAGCACCATGCTCTATCCGGACGACTCGCTGATGTTGGAGAGCATTAAGGAAGAGGCCTACCAGAATGTCAGGCGCATTGCGAAGCATCCCTGTGTGGTGCTCTGGTGCGGCAACAACGAGGTGAAGAATGGATGGGAAGACTGGGGCTGGCAAGGAGTTTATAAATGGACTCCCGAGCAGCGTGCAAGACTCGAAAAAGCGATGGATACCCTCTTTGGGTATACTAGTATGACTAGTAATACTAGTACAACTAGTCTGTTGGCGCAAGCGGTGAGAGATTGCGACCCCCTGCATCGCCCCTACATCACTACCTCGCCCCTCTACGGCTGGGGACATCCGGAATGCATCACTCATGGCGACAGCCACTACTGGGGTGTCTGGTGGGGCGAGGAGCCTTTTGAGAAATATGCCGAGAAGACGGGACGCTTCATGAGCGAATATGGCTTCCAGAGCTATCCCATGATTAGCACCATTCGTCAGTTCTGCCCTGAAGACCAGCTCTATATCGACTCGCCGACACTCAAAAATCATCAAAAACATTCGCGTGGTCGCGAGATTATCGATAAAGCCATGATGCAGTACTATGGCTGTGACAGTAAGAGTTTGAACCTCGAGGATTTCTGCTATGTCAGTCAGTTGCTTCAAGCATGGGGAACGGGTTACGGCATTTTCCAGCACATCAAACATCAGCCCCACTGCATGGGTACGCTCTACTGGCAACTCAACGACTGCTGGCCAGTGGCTTCATGGTCGTCAATCGATTTTTATGGCAACTGGAAAGCGTTGCATTACAGGGCGCAGGCGTTGTATGCCGATGATGTCAACCTCCGGCAGTGGGAGCAATATTACTGTGTTTATCCCAAGGATCGTACCTATTCCGAACCAAAATACACCTTTCACCTGTCATCTCTCACCTCTCATCTGGAGGTTACCATCACCGCCGAGAGCGACCTCTACGATGTCTATCTTGAGACAGAGCCTCACCTCAACGGCCACTTCACCCATAATTTCTTCGACCTTAGAAAAGGCGAGACCCTCACTTCCCGTTTCATTCCCGTCGACCCGAAGGCCGACATTGGAAACTTGGAGGTGAGAGTCAAGACCCTTAATGAGGTGATGCTTCGCTAACGACTATTTGTCGTGGGGCAACACATAGTTGACCGGATAGGTGCAGACAGCGCGGAAACGCATGGTCAGCAGGGTGGCCTGGTCGGTTAGATATTCGCCACAGTCGGTGACGATGAAGGTGATAATGCCCTTTTCAAAGTCGAAGCGGATTTCCAAAGGACGTACTTCGCCATTAGAGAAAGTGACCGGGTAGACATAAGGCAGCGGCACTTGGCGAACACCCTCATACATGTAGGCCTGCACATTACCACACCTCAACACGTAATCTGTCAGCACATCCCATTCCAGGGAACATACCAAATCGTCGGTAGCTTGGTCGACAGTCCACATGTCGTTGGTTACAGTGAATTCGGTCCATACCGTATTCATGCTTTCAATCACATCGTCCTTATGGCACGAGGTGGAGAACAACCCCATAAGAAGTGCCGCAAGGACAGGTAAGATGAGCTTTTTCATAAATGGTTGTTTTTTGTTTTATGAATGTTTTTTCGAATGCAAAGATACGCAAAATTTCGATAGGAAAAATCTCCTTGTCAAAAGTATTTTTCCTTCAGTGCTATTTTCTGCTGATACATAATTGTTTAGATTCTTCTTTGTTTTGTGGGGATGATGGTGAAAATGTAAGGATGGAAACTCTTGAAATGTTAAAAAAACAGCTTTTAAGAAAAAAAATATACACACAATGTAACATTTTAGAAATTTCTGCGTTACTTGGTTATAATTTTAGGTGATAACTAATTAGGTGATGTATGAGACAACTGAAGATTACACATTCGATTACCAACCGCGACATCAAATCTCTGGACAAATACCTGCAGGATATCTGCAGCGAGGAGTTGCTTACCCCCGAGCAGGAGGTGCAGCTTGCGCAGCGCATCAAGCAGGGCGACCAGGCCGCATTGGAACGCCTCACCAAGGCTAACCTGCGCTTTGTGGTGTCGGTGGCCAAGCAATATCAGAATCAGGGACTTTCTCTGCCCGACCTCATTAACGAAGGCAATGTGGGACTTATCAAGGCTGCCAAACGCTTCGATGAGACCCGCGGTTTCAAGTTCATCTCCTACGCCGTGTGGTGGATTCGCCAGAGCATCCTCCAGGCTATCGCCGAGAACAGCCGCATCGTGCGTCTGCCCTCCAACCAGTTGGGTGCCCTCAACAAACTGAAAAAGGAAATCTCCAAACTGGAGCAGCAACTCGAGCGTCCGCCTTCAGAGGAGGAGTTGGCCGAACTGCTCGACATCCCCGAGGACAAAATCAAGGCCATCATGGGCATCAGCGGCCGTCACGTTTCCATCGACGCACCGTTGGCCAGCGACGAGGATGTGAACTTCGTCGATGTGCTGCCCAACGAGGACACTCCTCCGACCGACAGCAAGTTGATGCAGGAATCGCTTTCCCAGGAGATTGAGCGCAGCCTCTCCACGCTGACCGAATATGAGCGCGAGGTTATCAAGATGTACTTTGGCATAGGTTTGCCTCACCCGCTGAGCCTCGACGAGATTGCCATGAAGTTCAATCTCACTCGCGAGCGTGTGCGTCAAATCAAGGAGAAAGGTATCAAACGCTTGAAGACCAGCAGCAAGAGCAAACACCTGAAAGCGTATCTGTAATGGTTATTGGTTTGAGGTTATAGGTTAATGACAAAGTGGATATTATTATAAAATATTTCCCCAAATTGACAGAGCGGCAGCGTGAACAGTTTGCCGCTCTTTTACCTCTTTATGAGGAATGGAATGCCCAGATTAACGTCATCTCGCGTAAGGATATGGAGCACTTCTACGAGCATCATGTGCTGCACTCGTTGGCGATCGCCAAGGTGATGCCCTTTGCACCGATGAGCGAAATCCTTGACGTGGGCACCGGCGGCGGATTTCCCGGTGTGCCTCTGGCCATCATGTTTCCCGATGCCCGCTTCACGCTTATCGACTCCATCGGAAAGAAAATCAAAGTGGTGAGCGATGTGATCGACCGCCTCGGACTCACTAATACCAAAGCGCAACAGATACGTGCCGAGCAACTCGACGGCGAGTTCGATTTCGTCGTTTCGCGCGCCGTTACCACCCTGGGTGAATTTGTCCCCTGGGTGAAAAAGAAAATCTCAAAGACACAATACAACACTCTCCGTAACGGCATCCTCTACCTCAAGGGTGGTGACCTGACGAACGAACTCTTCCCCTTCCGCCACAAGGTGAAGACGTGGGACATCAGCGAATGGTTCGAAGAAGAGTTCTTCGAAACGAAGAAAGTGATTTACCTCCCCTTATAGTTTTGGACGGGACGGTTAGGCATGTATCGGAATACATCAAAATTTTTTTTTAAGGGAATTATTTCTTTGTTTTTGCCTTATTTTGTGAATTGTAGCCCCAAAAAATCGCGCATGTAACATGTTGTGAATCATATTTTTACCCCCCCCGCTCGCGCGAAGAAGTAAAAAAAATGTTAGTGTTGTTTTTTTTCCTATTTTTGTGGCTGAATTACTAACCCCAAAAACAAAAAAATCATGAAGAAAGTAATGTTCTTGGCCGCCGTTGCCATGGTTTTCTGCCTCGTTGGCTGCAAAAAAAAAGTTGATTGCAAATGCACTACCACAATGAATGGTGAAGTGATGCAGGAAGTTACACTCACTGGAGTCGAGAGCTGCAGTGATCTTTCTGTAACTCAGACTATTAATGGTGTTACCCAAGTTACAAATTGCTCTGAAATCTGAGCCTTCCTGATTTAGGATGAAAGTAGCGTGGCTTTAAGGTCACGCTACTTTTCTCTCTATATTTTAACCGTTACAATGTCTTTTATACGCGGCCATCGTATTTTGAAGCAATGAGACGATGGTCAGCGGTCCTACGCCGCCGGGTACGGGAGTCACCCAACTGCATTTCTTGTCCACCTCGTCGTGCTTCACGTCGCCGATGACGCGATAGCCGTTCTTCTTCGTAGCGTCGGCCACACGATGGATGCCCACGTCGACCACCACGGCGCCCTCCTTCACCATATCCTCGGTGACGAACTCGGGCTTGCCGATGGCCACCACCAGGATGTCAGCCTGCAGGCAGAGTTCCTTGAGGTTTTGCGTCTTACTGTGGCAGATGGTGACGGTGCAGTCGAAGCCTTTGCGGCTCAGCAGGTTGGCGACAGGAGTGCCCACGATGTTCGAGCGTCCCAGTACCACGCAGTGCTTACCGGCGGTCTCGATACCGTAGCGTTTCAGCAGGGTGCAGATGCCCATGGGGGTGGCGGGAGTGAAGCACTCCTCACCGAGGACCATGCGGCCGATGTTCACGGGGGTGAAGCCGTCAACATCCTTGTCGGGCGAGATGGCGTTAATGACCTTCTGCTCGTTGATATGTTTGGGCAGCGGCAGCTGCACGATGAAGCCGTCGATGTCGGGGTCGTTGTTGAGGAATTCGATGGTTTCTAACAGCTGTTTCTCGGTGGTCTTCTCGCTCATGCGGTAGACGCTCGAGGTGTAGCCCACCTCGTGGGAGGATTTCTCTTTGTTGGCGACGTAAGTCATGCTGGCTCCGTCCTCGCCTACGATTACAGCGGCCAAATGGGGGGCACGGCGACCCTGCTGGGTCAGCGCACGAACCTCATTGGCTATTTCGTCCTTGATTTGCAAGGCCATCGCCTTGCCGTCCAATAATTCTGTCATATATCGTTTTTTTATCTTCTCTTACGCATCGGAAGTTTGCCGCCGTTCTTGCTGACCATCTTCATCATCTTGCGGGTGTCCTCGAACTGCTTGAGGAAGCGGTTGAGTTCCTGGATGCTGCGGCCGCTGCCGTTGGCGATACGCTGCTTGCGGCTACCGTTGAGGCAGCTGGGGTTCTGGCGCTCATAGGGGGTCATCGAGCCTATCATCGCCTCGATGGGCTTGAAGGCATCGTCGCTGATTTCCACATCCTTGGTGAGCTTGCTCATGCCGGGAATCATGCCGATGAGGTCTTTCATCGAGCCCATCTTCTTGATTTGGGCAATTTGCGAGAGGAAGTCGTCGAAGTTGTACTCATTGTGTAGGAGCTTCTTCTGAATCTTGCGGGCTTCCATCTCGTCGTACTGCTCCTGGGCCCTTTCCACGAGGCTGACCACATCGCCCATGCCGAGGATGCGGTTGGCCATACGGTCGGGGTGGAACACATCGAGGGCATCCATCTTCTCGCCGATACCGACGAACTTGATGGGCTTGTCCACCGTGTAGCGGATGGTAAGGGCGGCGCCGCCTCGGGTGTCGCCGTCGAGTTTGGTGAGCACCACGCCGTCGAAGTCGATGCGCTCGTTGAAGGCCTTGGCGGTATTCACGGCATCCTGACCGGTCATCGAGTCGACCACGAAGAGGGTCTCCTGCGGCTGCAACTCGCGCTTCAGGGCGGCAATCTCGTTCATCATCTCCTCGTCGACTGCCAAACGACCGGCGGTATCGACGATGACCACGTTATATCCGCGCCCTTTGGCCTCACCTATGGCATGCTTGGCGATCTCGACGGGGTTCTTGTTGCCTTCCTCTGTGTAGACAGGCACCTGCACCTGTTCGCCGAGCGTCTGCAACTGGCTGATAGCGGCGGGACGGTAAACGTCGCCGGCCACCAGCATCACGCTCTTGCCCTTCTTGGTCTTCAGATAGTTGGCCAGCTTGGCGCTGAAGGTGGTCTTACCGGAACCTTGCAAGCCAGCGATAAGGATAATGGCGGGCTGTCCTTTGATGTTGATATCCACGGCCTCCGAGCCCATCAGCTCGGTCAGCTTCTCGTGGACAATCTTCACCATCAACTGGCCAGGTTCGATGCTCTGGATGACGTTGCGACCCAGCGCTTCGGCCTTCACCTTGTCGGTGAACTCCTTGGCGATGGGATAGCTCACGTCAGCGTCCAAGAGGGCTTTGCGCACCTCTTTGACGGTCTCCGCCACATTGATATCAGTAATCGACCCTTTACCTTTAAGGGTGTGTAACGCTTTCTCTATCTTGCTACTAAGGTTCTCAAACATAGTCTACACAGCATTATTTTTCCGCTGCAAAGTTACGAAAAAAAACCTAATAATAGATTAAAAAATTATCGAAGATGCACGATGGTGACTCCGACGCCTCCGAGTTCCACTTTTTCGGGGTGGAAGGTGCGGACTTCACGCATGGATTTCAACTCTTGGTGGATGACCTGCATAAGGATGCCGTAGCCTTTCCCGTGGAGGATACGCACCTCTTTCTCGCTGAGGAGGATGGCTTCGTCGAGGAAGCGATGCAACATATCCAACGCCTCTTCGGCACGATGACCTCGGAGGTCGAGGGTGGGGTTGAAGTGGGCACGCTTCTCGTTCATCTCGTCGAAGATGGAAGTAAATGTTTGATTGCTTGATTGCTTGGCTGCTGGAATCTTCTGCTTGGCGGTGCCTGTGAGGCGGCTGAGGGCGATGGTCATGCGGATGCTGTTGCTCTCCACGACGGCTTTCTTTCCCTTGATTTCCACCACCTGACCGAAGGTGTCTTCACCGTCGATGCGGACGATGCTGCCCACTTGAACAGGCAGAACCTGTTCGAGGTGAGAGGTGAGAGGTGAAAGGTGAGAGGCGGACGCTTTCCTTAATTCTTCATTCTTGATTCTTAATTCTTCATTCTCTCGTGTGGCTTCGGCCAGACGGGCGCGGGCCTGCTGGGTGGCTTCTTTCTCGGCTTTGGCCGACTTGATGTCGCTGATGGTGCGCTCGACGGTGCGGTTGGCATCGGTGAGTATCTGCTGCGCCTCGTGGCGGGCGGAACTGATAATCTCGTGGCGGCGGGCCTGCAGGTTGTCGTTGAGGCGCTGGTATTTCTGCGTCACCTCGTTGAGGAAGTCGTCGGCGACCTTCAACTCTTCGCGCTGACGGGCGATCTCCTGCTTGTCGAGCTCGAGTTGCTGCAGCTGGTGTTCGAAGTTGAGTTGCTCGCGTCCCACCATCTCGCCTGCTCGGTCGAGGATTTCCTTAGGGAAGCCGATGCTCTCGGCTATCTCGAAGGCGAAACTGGAGCCGGGATGTCCGACGGCGAGGCGGTAGAGCGGCCGCATGGCGTCGGTGTCGAAGAGCATGGCACCGTTGACGATGCCCGGCATGCGGTCGGCCAACAACTTGAGGTCGGCAAAATGGGTGGTCACCACGCCGAAGGCCCCTTTGTCGTAGAGCGCTTCCAACACCGCTTCTGCGATGGCACAACCCGAACGGGGCTCGGTGCCGCCTCCCAACTCGTCGAGGAGGAAGAGGGTGTTCTCTTTGGAGGAACCCAGCAAGGCTTTCATGTTCTGCAGGTGCGAGGTGTAGGTGGAGAGGTCGTTGTCGATGCTCTGCTGGTCGCCGATGTCGATGAAGATGGAACCGAAAAGGCCGCACTCAGAGGTGGGGCGCAGGGGTACGGGCATGCCGCATTGCAGCATGTATTGTATCAATCCCACGGCCTTGAGCAGCACGGATTTGCCGCCGGCGTTGGGGCCGGAGATGATGAGGATTCTTTGAGGTGAAGGATGAGAGGTGGGAGGTGAAAGGGTGAGGTTAAAAGGTATTACGGCATCTTTTTTCTGGAGGAAGAGCAGGGGGTGGCGGGCGTCCATCCATTCGATGCGGGGTTCGCGATGGAGGATGGGGACGCTGGCGCCCAACTCCACCGCCACACGGGCTTTGGCCCGCAGGAAGTCGATGCGGGCGAGGAAGCGGTAGGCTTCCTCGAGTTGCGGCAGCAGGGGACGCAGGCGGTCGCTGAAGGTGAGGAGGATGCGCTGTATCTCGTGACGCTCGTCGAAGTCGAGCTCGCGGAGGTCGTTGCCTAGTTCCACCACCTCGGCGGGTTCCACGAAGGCGGTGAGGCGGGTGGCTGACTCGTCTTGGATAAGACCTTTGATTTTGCGACGGTGGGTGGTGAGCAGTGGGATGACGGGGCGGCCGTCGCGGATAGTCACTTCGGCGCCTTCGGGTGCCCATCCTTCGCGCTTGGCGCGAGCAAGGGTGCTGCTGACTTGGGCGTCGACCTCCGCAGCCTTGCGGGCTTTGGTGCGCCGTATCTCGGCAAGGGCGGGGGAGGCGTTGTCGTAGAGCTCGCCGTGGTCGTCGATGAGTTTGCCTAAGAGTGAGTTGATGACGTTGAGTTGTGAACTCTTGCCACCGTAACCCAGCTCTACCTCGATGGCGAGGTTTCTCAAAGCGGTATATTGTTGATGCTCTTCAGCGGTGAGGAAATAGTAGCATTCGCGTATGGTGCGCAGCGAGAGTTTTAAATCGAAGAGGTTCTCCAAAGGGATGAGCGTGTTCCCTACATGGAGATGGGTGAGGGTAGGGGTGAGGTCGATAAAATCCTGCTGGGGGAACTCGCTCTCCATAAGTACTATCTGACGCATCTCCTCGGTGAGTTGCAGCTCGTACTGCACCTTCTCGAAGTCGGAAGAGAAGCGCATCTCGCCAGCCATGCGGGCGGCGAGGTCGTTGGTGGTCTGTTCCTCCACCATCTGACGGATGCGGTCGAACCCCAGTTTCTGTTCTATATTGTTCATTTAGTCAAAGTCGAGGTATAAGGGCCATTTTTGCCGGAAGGCGTCGAGGCGTTCTTTGTTGAGGACAAGGTCGATGGTCATCTCGGCATCTTTATTCTCGGTTTCGCGGATGCCGTCGGCAAAGACCAGTCCTTTGTAGTTGACGGCGAGGCTGTCGCCACTATATTCTCCGCCGTTGCCGTCGATGCCTGTGCGGTTGCAGCCGACGACATAGCAGAGGTTCTCGATGGCGCGGGCCTTGAGCAGGGTCATCCAGGCTTCGCGGCGGCTGGCAGGCCAGTTGGCGCAGACGAGCAGCAAATCATAATCCATATTATCGTTTCGGAGCCACTTGGGGAATCGCAGGTCGTAGCAGACGGCGGGTTTGATGCGCCAGCCTTTGTATTCGAACACCACACGCTTGGTGCCTCGGGCTATCACATCGGCCTCGCCGCTGACGCGGAAGGTGTGCGCTTTGTCGTAGTAGCCGAAGTCGCCGTTGGGGTAGACCCAGTGCAGGCGGTTGTAGCAGTGGTCGCCTTCGCGGACTATCCAGGTGCCCACAAAAAGGAAGTTGTGCTTGGTAGCCAGGTTTTGTGCCCAGCGGAGCGTGGGACCGTCTGGCTCTTCGGCCAGCGCGGCCATGTGGTCGCCGAAGCCGGTGGTGAAGGTTTCGGGTACGATGAAGATGTCGCTCAAACTGGGAGTCTTGTGCAAAGCCTCTTCAATGCGGCGGCGGTTGGCCTCAGGGTCGGCCCAGACGATGTCTTGCTGGTAGAGTTGGATATGGAGGTCGTTCATAGTTGTCGACAGGCTTTAAGGTCTTCTTGCAGTTGGTTTTGCAGCGATTCGGTTGAGCCGAAGCGCACTATGTCGCGGATGCGGTGGACGAACTCCACCATTACGGTCTGTCCGTAGAGGTCGCCTTTGAAATCGATTAGGTGTACTTCAAGCGATGGCTTGTCTATATCGAAGGTTGGAATAATACCTAGGTTCGCCATACCTTTCACCTCTCTGCCTGCTTTGCAGGCCTGCGACTCCAGTGGAGCAAAACTTTCACCTTTCACCTTTACAAAGTACACGCCCTCTTTCGGCAGCATCTTTCGGGTCTCTTCCAGCGAGATATTGGCGGTGGGGAATCCGAGTGTGTGCCCCACACCGCGGCCGTGGAGTACCATGCCTGTGAGGCTGTATGGACGTCCCAGTAGCGTTGCCATCTCCTCAACAGTACCCTTGAGAAGGCTCTCGCGGATACGGCTGGAACTGATAGGACTGCCGTCGACGAGGAAAGGTTCGCCACGTTGCAGCGTGAAGTCTAACTCTGTGGCCAACTGCGGCAGGCGGTCGAAGTCGTCATTCTGTTTGCTTCCAAACCGGCTGTCGTATCCCAGCAGCAGGCTGCGCATATTCAGTTTCTCGTACAGTAGACGCGCCATCTCGCAGGCCGACAACTGCGCCACCTCACGGGTGAAAGGCAGTACGGCGACATATTTGGCTCCCGCCTCGAAGAGCAGTCTCAGGTGTTCTTCGGGGTCATCAAGCCAGTATTCGCTTTGGCGACGGCCGAGGACGAAGGAAGGATGAGCGGTGAGGGTTACTACGAGAGTGGGGAGTGGATAGTGGGTAGTGGGTAGCATCTGTGACAACAGCTGCTGGTGGCCGCGGTGCACACCGTCGAACACACCCACCGTCACCGCTGTCTCTTCAACGATGGTGTCGATGGATCCGTGTATGTCGTAGAGTTGGAACATCAGAATAGTGTTATCGTGGGAGCGAAATTGAAGGCTACTCCGATGGTGAACTGGTTGCGGTGGTCGTATTCGTGGGTGGCTCCGTCGGCAGAGGTGCCTGTGGAGGGCAGATAGTGGTAGAGGGTACCGTGAAGAGTGAGGAAACAGGAGGAATGCCCCGGTTTGTCAAAAGGAGACCACTTCCACCTTGCACTCAAAGTGATGACGCGTGTGCGGTCGAAGGTCAGCCCTGCGGTATTGGCCGAAAGGTTGCTGAAATGCCAGCTGCCCATCAGCGGAACGAACTCCTTCCCGTACCAGTAGCTGGCCAGGAAACTCCAGTGGTCGCCAATCAGCTTCACTTCGGGGTAGATCCCCCATCCCTTGGTGAAGGGAACAGTGGAGTTTTTGTGTTGGTGATACAACATCGCGTGGCAGCTGAAGTCGAGGTGGCTGTGGTCGGTGAACTCATACATGATGATTCCAAGTCCTGCGGCGGCGTTGAAATTGCTGTTGTTGGGCAGGCTGTCGGCCGCATCCGCCATACTCTGTCCGCCTTCGTGCTGTGCAACGAAATGCAGCGGCAGGTAGAGCGTCCATCTCCCGAAATCGTTGTACAGTTTTCCAGAGAAGCCCATCGTGAAGCGCTCGAGGATGGGACTCCGGTACCAGATGAATTCGCGCCAGTCGGTCCAGAAATCCATCTCTAATCCGGGAGACGAAAACTTCAGTTCGAGACCCGCTTCGGGGTCGCCCACCACAGCACGCTCGTAGTTGTAGAGGGGCATGGGCAAATGGTGGTCGCCGTTGTCTAAACAGCCCAATAGGAGCGTCAGCTTGGGCGTGAAATCAATCCTGGCTTGCAGCCACGGGAGGAGGTGCATGGGACGCGAAATGCTGTCGTACCTGGGATAGGCATCGTAGGCCGACGTAACGGGGTAGTTGCGGGCGCCCCAGTAGTTGAGCCAATGGATTCCTCCCGTAAGGGATACCTTGTCGCTCAAGCGGTATTCCACCTTCGGCTGCAGCACGAAGCCCGGCAGCGTATAGCCGCGCACACGGTCGCCGAAGTATTCGTTGTCGATGAAGAAAGTGCTTCCGTCGATATGGAGAAGCACCGTGTTGGTGTCTTGGGCTTTTAAGGTGAAAGCTGAAAAGTGAAAGGTGAGAAGCAGGCTGACGAAAATCGCCAGTCGTGTGGCCTTGTGGGCCTTTGGCCGCTGTAGGACAATTTTTTGCAAAGCCATTCCTTTTTAAACCTTAAACTTTAAACTTTAAACTTTAACCGTTACTTCAGGGCCTCTTTGATGGCTTCCTCGATGGCTTCGCCGCGAAGGTCGCGGGCGAGGATGGTGCCGTCCTTGTCGATAAGTATTATCTGCGGGATGCCGTTGACGCCGTAGGTGTCAGTGGCGGTGCGGGTGCTGTCAACCAACTGCGGATAGGTGATTCCGAGGTCGGCCATCACTTGCTCGTGGGCGGCCTTGCGGGCTTTGGCGTCACCGCGCTCCCACACGTTGAGTCCCACGATGACGAGACCTTTCTTCTCATATTTCTTCCACAGCGGAACAAGGTTGTCCTTGATTTCGGCACGGCAGGGACCGCACCAGGAGGCGTAGAAGTCGACCAATGCCAGCTTGCCGTCGATAAGGTCGCTGAGTTTACCGTTCACACCCTGGATGTCCACATAGTGCTTGCCGGCCGAGGTGGCCTCGATGTTGCGGAGCTGCGTGAGCTTCTGCTGCACATATTTATTGTTGGCGACCAGAGGGCTGGCGGTACTCACGATGCTGTCGAACTGGCTGTAGGTGAATGTGCCTTCCTGTACAATATTCTTCATGGCGAAGACGCCCAGCAGGTTGTCTCCGTTCTCGTGGTAGAGCTTCCAGCAGGCATCGAGGGTGCGGCTGACGCGAATTTCCTCCAAACTGTCCAGCAAATGCTCTATCTCGGCACGCGTTTCGGCATTGGGAGCGCTGTAGTATCGGGGAATGATTTCTTCCATCTTACTCTCAATGTCTTTTGTGTTGAGGGTGGAGCTGAATGCGTAGTATTTATCATTGAGGGGAGTGCCTCCAATGCTGTCACTTTTCAAGGTGATGGTGCCTGGTTCCACGAAAAGAATGCCTACGACAGACTCTGAGGAAGTAATTACAGCCATCCAGGCGCTGTCGACAATTCCTGTGAAGGTGAACTTCCCGTCGGATACCAAGGTGCTGTCTTTCGGTTTGTCGTGGTTCTCATAATTGTAGAGATAGACCATCTGGCCGTCCATATTGCTGTTAACTGTGCCGTTAATCATAAACTCGTTCTTGTTGCCGCAGCTCCCCATCAAGGCGATAACTGCAACAGTGCAAATGACTTGGAATATCTTTTTCATTGTATAAAAATATAAAAATGCGGCTGCAAAGGTACGAAAGTTTCTTAAACCAATCGTAGGATGACGGGAAAAATTTTGTGGAATACAAAAAATGTTGTACCTTTGCAATCGTTTTTCCCCGAACTACACAGTGAGAAACCGCTTAGACATCAATATTCAGAAAAGATTGAAACTTAAAATAACATTAAATAATGAAACGTAATATCCTTTTCCTCATGGCTGCTTTAGCTACGACTGCCATTTCGGCACAAAACATCCAGTATCCAAAAGCCGAGAAAGTGGGTACCACCGATACCTATTTTGGCACCACGGTGGCCGACCCCTACCGTTGGCTCGAGAACGACACCAGTGCACAGACGGCCGCCTGGGTGGCGGCGGAGAATGCGGTAACCAACGCCTATCTGGCGAAGATTCCCTTCCGCCAGAAACTGCAGAAAAGACTCACCGAACTCGCCAACTACGAGAAGATTGGCGCTCCCCGCAAACGTCATGGAAAGTGGTATTTCTATAAGAACGACGGTCTCCAGAACCAGTATGTGATGTATGTGATGGATGCGTTGGGCGGCACCCCGCGTGTCTTCCTCGACCCCAATACGCTGAGCGACGACGGCACGGTAGCATTGGGAGGGGTTCATTTCTCCCACAACGGCCGCTGGGCCGCCTACAGCATCTCGCGTTCGGGCAGCGACTGGCAGGAGTTTTACGTCATCGACCTCAAGACCGGCCAGCTCACCTCCGACCACATCCTGTGGGCCAAATTCTCTGGTGCCGCCTGGCAGGGCGACGGCTTCTACTACAGCGCCTACGATGCCCCCGAGCAGGGTAAGGAGTTCTCCAACGTCAACGAGACCCACAAAATCTACTACCACCGTGTGGGAACACCGCAGAGCGAGGATGTGCTTTTCTACCAGAATCCCGTCTATCCCAAGCGTTTCTATGGTGTGGAAACTAACGAGGAAGAGACGATGATGTTCCTCTATGAAAGCGGAGAGGGGAGTGGCAACAACCTCTATGTGCGCGACCTGCGCCAGCCCAATTCGCAGTTCATCCAGATGACCACCGATATGGATTACCAATACAGCCCCATCTACTCCGAGGGCAACACCATCTACCTCTACACCAACTATGGAGCCCCGAAAGCCCGCATTATGAAAGCCGACATACGCCATCCCGGCATCGCCGACTGGCAGGAACTGATTCCCGAACAGTCCAACGTCCTTAGCGGCATCAGTGTCATCAACCGGCAGTTCATCCTCACCTACCAGCAGGATGTCTTCGACCACGCCTATGTCTACGGCCTCGACGGACGCCTGCGCCACGAGGTGAAGCTCCCCAGCGTGGGCAGCGTGGGCTTCATCGGCGACGAGAAAGAACCCGAGTGCTTCTACTCCTTCACCTCGTTCACCCAGCCCGGCACCATCTACCGCTACGATATCGACCGCAACGAGAGCACCCTCTATTCCTCTCCCACAATCAAATTCCGTCAGGAGGACTTCGTCAGCGAGCAGGTCTTCTTCCTCAGCAAGGACGGCACACGCATCCCGATGTCGCTGACCTATAAGAAAGGCCTCAAACGCAATGGCAAGAATCCCGTCTTCCTCTACGGCTACGGTGGATTCAACATCTCGCTCGGACCTGGCTTCTCAGCCATGCGCATCCCCTTCCTCGAGAATGGCGGCATCTATGCGCAGGTCAACCTCCGCGGCGGCAGCGAATACGGTGAGGAATGGCACATTGCCGGCACCAAGATGCAGAAACAAAACGTCTTCGACGATTTTATCGGTGCCGCCGAGTGGCTCATCCGCGAGGGCTACACCTCGAACGAGAAGATAGCCATCGTGGGAGGCTCCAATGGCGGCCTCCTCGTCGGTGCCTGCATGACCCAGCGTCCCGACCTCTTCCGCGTGGCAGTGCCCCAGGTGGGTGTGATGGACATGCTCCGTTACCACAAATTCACCATCGGCTGGAACTGGGCCCCCGACTATGGCACCAGCGAGGACTCCAAAGAGATGTTCGAATACCTCTTGGGCTATTCGCCGCTCCACAACCTCAAGCCCGGCACCTCCTATCCCGCCACCCTTGTCACCACTGCCGACCACGACGACCGTGTGGTGCCTGCCCACTCCTTCAAGTTCGCTGCCACCCTTCAGGAATGCCACCAAGGTGCCAACCCCGTGCTTATCCGCATCGACACCAAAGCCGGTCACGGCGGCGGCAAACCCCTGGACAAGGTCATCGAGGAACAAGCCGACATCTATGGCTTCATCATGTACAATCTCGGAATGAAGATGAAATAATAAAAGGGGCACCCGTGGGTGCCCCTCACTGTAGAAATTATAATGCATTTTTTTAGGTTCCGAAACTTTTGTCCGTTTGAGTTTTCGACTGCAAAAAAACTGCCTATTTTTGACTTCGGCCATTTCTGTCTCAGAAAGTAATTAGTGATTAGTGACTTTCAAATGTTTAGGAATCCCAAATATATAATTAAGGTAATTATATATTATTTCTATTAATAAAAAGAAAATTTACTTACATTGAAAAGTCACTAATCACTAATCACTAATTCTTCGCCGCGCCACCTTCGCGCCGAATTTTTATCAGGCCATTAAGTTTGGTCTCAAAGCCAAGGCTCGCGCCAAGAAAATGACCGAAGGCGACATTTTCGTCATCGTCTACAGCCCCGTAGCCGGTGCCGGAGTCATGGGCGACGTGGTCACCCGTGCCGACGAAGCCGTCAAGGCCCTCGTCCCCGCCTACTGGAACGGTCACCGCGTCCACGTCTGGGGCTTCGCCGTCGGCGCCGGTCCCGACAACCAGGGCGTCATCTCCGAAAGCCGTTACCTCGGCTCCGGCACCATCTCCTAATCGGGAGAAACTAAACACTAAACACTTAACACTTGTGGGGAGAGCTGTTTTGGGGAGATGGTAGGTACCAAATAGCCTACAAATAGGTATCAACTCCTACCTCCTACCTCCAACAGCAAACACAGCGACAAGTTCAGCGACAAATTCATTCGTCTTAACTACTTAACTACTTACCTACTTCATTACTTATCTGATTATCAGTGGATAATGTGTTTTTTTTATATTTTATTTTCAGTATGTCGAAAAAAAGTAGTATTTTTGCAAATTAATTTTAGTGGGTAGTGGGTAGTGGGTAGTGAATGGTTAGTGGGTAGTGGTTAGTGGTTATTGACGCTTGCGCAACAACGACCGCGGCAGCCTTTCGATAACCAATAACCAATAACCTATAACCAATTTAAACGTTAAACTTTAAACGATAAACTTTAAACTATTATGTATACAGACACCTCTAAATTCATCGGCGAAGGCCTTACTTACGACGACGTGCTGCTCGTCCCTGCCTATTCTGAAGTGCTGCCCCGCGAAGTCTCGGTGGCGTCGCGTTTCTCGAAACGCATCACCCTCAACACCCCGCTGGTGAGTGCGGCCATGGACACTGTGACGGAGGCCGCCATGGCCATCGGCATGGCGCAGGAGGGCGGTATCGGCGTGCTCCACAAGAATATGAGCATCGAACGTCAGGCCAACGAGGTGCGCAAAGTGAAACGTGCCGAGAACGGCATGATTATTGACCCCGTAACCCTCAATAAGGACGCCAAGGTGAAGGATGCCCTGCATCTGATGGAGGAATACGGCATCGGTGGTATTCCCATCGTCGACGAGAACAAGATGCTCATCGGCATGGTGACCAACCGCGACCTCCGTTTCGAACGCGATATGGAGCGTCCGCTGAGTGAGATTATGATCACCAAGCTCATCACCACCCATGTGGGAACCACGTTCGCTGAAGCTACCGATATTCTTCAGCAGCACAAGATTGAGAAACTGCCTGTGGTGAACGAGGAGGGCCAGTTTATGGGCCTTATCACTTACCGCGACATCATGAAGACCAAGGAGCGTCCCAACGCTTGCAAGGATGCCAACGGTCGTCTCCGTGTGGCTGCCGGTGTGGGCATCACGCCCGATATGATGGACCGTGTCGACGCTCTGGTGAAAGCCGGTGCCGACGCCATCGTCATTGATACTGCCCACGGCCATTCCATCCGTGTGGTGGATGCCCTGAAGCAGGTGAAGAACAAATACAAAGACATCGACGTGGTGGTGGGTAATATCGCCACGGGTGAAGCCGCCATCATGCTGGCAGAAGCCGGTGCCGACGCCATCAAGGTGGGTATCGGCCCTGGAAGCATCTGCTCGACGCGCATTGTGGCTGGTATCGGTGTGCCGCAGCTCACCGCCGTTTGCGAGGTGTGCGGAGCCCTGAAGCAGAAAGGCTATGATGTGCCGGTCATCGCTGATGGCGGTATCCGCTACAGCGGCGATATCGTGAAGGCCATTGCCGCTGGTGCCAGCAGTATCATGGTGGGCAGCTTGGTGGCCGGTGTCGACGAGGCTCCGGGCGAGACCATTATCTTCGAAGGTCGCAAGTTTAAGAGCTATCGCGGCATGGGTTCCCTCGAAGCCATGCAGAGCGGCTCGAAAGACCGCTACTTCCAAGACAAGGAGACCGATGCCAAGAAGCTCGTCCCCGAAGGTGTGGTAGGACGTGTGCCCTACAAAGGCACCCTCAACGAGGTACTCTACCAGATGGTGGGCGGCCTGAAGGCTGGCATGGGCTATACCGGCAGCCGTACCATCGGCGACCTGCAACAGGCCAAGTTTATCCGCATCACCGCTGCCGGCCGTACTGAGAGCCATCCTCATGACATCGCCATCACTCGCGAGGCACCGAACTATTCCAGATAACGGTTAACGGTTAACGGTTAACGGTTAAAGAAACGAGGACTTTAAACCGGGCGTACACTGGGGTACGCCCCTACATTAAACTTTAAACTTTAAACTTTAAACGTTATAAATGAAGAAGATATTGTTGGCTACAGCCATCATTTCAATTTTCAATTTTCAATTTTCAATTACTTATGCCCAGACGCAGGATCATAACCCTGTGGTGCTTGAGGTAGGGGGGCAGCAGATTCTGCAGTCGGAGTTCATGCACGACTTCCGCCTGTCGGCAGGCAGTGATTTCAACAAAAAGAATCTCTCCCAAGCGGAGAAGAGTAAATCCCTCGCCGAGTATGCCGAGCTCTATGCCAACTTCCGCGCCAAGCTCTGTGATTCCAAAGCCTTGGGTTTAGACACTGCTAGCGACCTCAGACTCGAACTGGCCAAGTATCGTCACGACCTTGCAGCCCCGTACCTTATCGACTCCGTGATGCTCATGAAAATCCTTCAGGAAGCCTATGAGCGTAACCGCTATTCCCTCCATGTATCGCATATCCTTATCAAGGTAGGTCCCGATGCTCCGCCGGAGGACACGTTGGAGGCCTACAATCGTGCGCTTGAATACCGACAGCGTATCTTGAATGGAGAAGATTTCACGGCTGTGGCCATTGAAGAGGCCCGGCGAGCCAGACCCTATGATCCCGTTAAACCTAATGAGGGTGAGTTGGCTTATTTCTCTTCATTCCAGATGGTTTATCCCTTCGAGACTGCTGCCTATTCGCTCCAACCCGGTGAGGTGAGCATGCCTGTACGTACACGCTACGGTTATCACTTGATTAAGCTTTACGACCGGGTGGAGATGTACGGCAAGACGACGCTCCAGCATATCTGGCTGCGCGGTAATGAGCGTCAGAAAACCATCGGCCGCATGTATGAGAATATCATGTCGGGGGTGCCGTTTGAAAATATTGCGCTGCAGAGCGACGATGAATCCACGGCCCACGACGGCGGTTACATCAGGGATGCCGTCCTCGGACAACTTCCGCAGGAGTATGTCAAGGTGCTTAGTGAACTTCAACCCGGTGAGGTCTCCCACCCATTCCTTACCCGTTATGGCTGGCATATTGTAAAGCTCGTCAGCAAGGATACGCTGCCTCCTTTTGAGTCAATGGTGCCGTACTATAAGCAGCGTATGGCTCGTGACCAGCGTGGCGATGCCTCCCGTAAGTCGTTTGCTGCTTCGGCACGAGAGAAATATGGCATCGTGGACTTCACCGTCACTCCTGTCAAACAGCAAGGCAAGAATAAGAAAAAAAATCAGCAGCCCACCGAGATGATGGCTTCGCTGGATGAGATTGTATCGCTTGTCAACGATTCTGTCTTCAAGGCTGAATGGCGCTTCCGCGACACCACCCTTGTCCACGACCTCCGTCCCCTTGTCGAGGTTCCGGGAAAGAAGTACAACGCAATCGATTTCGCCCGCTATATCCGCAAAAATCAGTACAGGACACTTCGTTGCGACATGGCCTATCATGTGCGCAACCTCTATAACGATTTTCTCGACAGTGTTTCTATTGCTTATGCCGATAGTCAACTGGAGAAGGAATATCCTGAATTCGCCGACCTCGTTGATGAATACCGTCGTGGACTGATGATTTTCGACTACAACGAAAAGATGATATGGACTGCAGCCATCAACGACTCTGTTGGATTCGCCGCTTTCTATGCACGTGAAAGTGCCAAGAAGAGCATGCAAAACCCGGAAGACTCTATATATTTCTGGCGTACGCGTGCGCGCGTAGTGGTTCTCACTATTGCCGACAGCGCTGCTCTCGATCCCGCCAAAGCCGTCAAACTGATGCGCAAAGCTCTCGACAAGAATCTCTCTTCTTCTGCCATGCAGGAGATGCTTTTAGATAAGGTCAACCGCAAAAAGACCAGTGCCGCAGAGCCTGTCACCGTTGTTGTCGACCAAGTGGAGCAGGGGCGTCAGTCGCTCCTTGCTTCTGACCAATGGCAGCGTGGGGTCTACACCTTATCCGATGGAGCCAAGGGTTATCGTGTCCTCGTGGTACAGAACATCATCGAGCCCTGTTTGAAAGGGCAACTCGAGGCTCGTGGCTATTACCTTAGTGGCTGGCAGAACGAATACGAACAGAACCTCTGCAAATCCCTCCGCGCAAAGTACAAGGTGAAAATCCACTACGATGCACTTAACCAGATTCGCTTTTAGTCTTTGTGCACTCTTTGTGCTTATGACGGCATGCTCGCGCAAGGCCGACCCTTCTCCGGTGCTTGTCAGCGTCTATGACCAGGAACTTCTGGCTACAGACATCGAAGGACTTGTTCCTGAAGGTATGAGTCCTGAGGACAGCGTTGCTATCGTCGATGCTTACATAGAGCAATGGATTCGTCAGGCTGTAATTCTGGAGAAAGCCAGCAAGAATGTGACTGACAACTTCGAGCGTGAACTGCGTGAATACAAAAACAACCTCCTTGTCTACACATACGAGCGTCAGATTATCGACCAACTTCTCGATACCAATATCACCGATGTACAGATAGAAGACTACTACGCGCAGCACAAGGCCGACTTTACACTAAAGAACAGTATAGTGAAGACCGTTTATGTTGTGGCACCGGTCAAAGCCGCCGCTGTTGCAAAACTGAAGAAGATTGTTTCGCGAGGCACATTCTCGGAGAAAGACATCATCGAACTTGAGGAAACAGCCTCGCACAACGGTTTTACTGGCTATTACGATGCGGAGTCTTGGATTCCTTTCAATACTCTCCAAACGGTTGTCCCAGTCACTGCCTATAACGAGAGTCTTTTCTTGAAACAGCATCGTGCCATCACCCTCTCGGACGACTCCCTTTTCTATGCTGCCCGTATCCTTGACTATAAGGTTACCGACGATATCTCCCCCCTTGACATGCAGCGAGACAACATCCGTGCCATACTCCTTAATCACCGTAAGGTGGAAATCCTTGAAAAACTCCGTTCCGACCTCCTTAGCGAGGCTGAGAATGGTGGCCACGTGAAAAGAATAAAGAATCAATAACAATAAGAGTAAAGAATGAAAAAAATACTGCTGGTAATAGCCCTACTTTCCCCCTTCACCTTTCATCCTTCGCCTGTCTATGCGCAAGAAGGAACGCTCGTGGACGGTGTTGCTGCCGTTGTGGGAAAGAATATTGTGAAATACTCCGATATTGAGACCGCATTTGCGCAGACCCGCTTGCGTTCTTCTGAAGCAGGACAGACTCGCTGCGATATCCTCGAAAACCTTATCCTTACCCAACTTCTTGTCCATAAGGGTGAGATCGATAGTGTCGAAGTCTCTGATGACGAAGTGGACCAGTATGTTCAGTATTACCTTAAAGGACTCCTTCGCCAGTATGGCAGTAAGGAAGCTATCCGAGATAACACGGGACTCGACTATGAGGATCTTAAAGAGCAGTACAATCGAATGGTTCGCTCTAACCTTCTCAGTCGTCGTGTGGAATATAACCTTACGGAGAGTGTAAAAGTGACTCCCGCCGAAGTTACAGACTTCTTCAATACGCTTCCCACAGACAGCCTCCCCATGATGCCGGAGCGCTATGAAATTTCGGAAATTGTCATTCAGCCGGTCGTGTCTGAAGCTGAGCGTGACCGCGTCCGTACCGAGCTTGCCGCCCTGCGTGAGCGAGTCATCAAAGGAGAGAAGTTTTCTATGCTTGCTACCCTCTATTCTCAGGATCCAGGAACCGCTTCCAAGGGTGGCGAATTGGGCTTTTTCTCCCGTGGAGATATGGTGGGAGAGTTTGAGGCTGCCGCCTTTGCACTCAAACCTGGCGAAGTGTCACCTATCATTGAGACTCAGTTTGGTTTCCACATCATTCAGCTTATCGAACGTCGAGGGAATACCATCAATGCCCGCCACATCCTTATTATTCCCAAGGTTTCTTCCGAAGACCTTTTGCGCGCACGTATGCGCCTCGATAGTCTGGCTGTAGAGATTCGTTCCGGCAACATCTCTTTTGAAGACGCCGCCAAACAATACAGCACTGCTGACAATGCCCGTCAGGGAGGTACCGTTACCAATACCACTGATGGTACTGGTCGTTTCGATGCCGAAGCCCTCAAGGAGAGCTATCTTGCCGTGGGTGTTCCTGGACTCGATGTGGGAGAGATTTCCAATGCAACCGCTTTCCGCACTTCCGACAATAGGGAGGCCTACCGCATTGTGCGCCTCAATAAGAAACATCCGGCTCATCGGGCGAATCTTACCGACGACTATGACAATATTTACAATGCCGCCCTTGCCTCAGCAAAGCAGAAGTATATGCGTCAGTGGGCACAGACACAATTGAATAAAACTTATATCAAACTTTCTCCTGAATATCAAAACTGCTCTTTCCGTAACCTTAAAATCAAATAGTATGTCCGATAAAGAAAATCTTGATCTCTTCGAGCAGAAATACAATGCTTTGCGCTCAGAAATGGCCAAAGTGATTGTGGGTCAGCAAGAAGCCGTTGACAGTCTCCTCCTCTCGGTCTTTACAGGGGGGCATTGCCTGCTTCTCGGTGTTCCTGGGTTGGCCAAGACTTTGATGGTGAATACCTTGGCTCAAGCGCTCGGCCTTTCTTTCTCTCGCATCCAGTTCACCCCAGACCTTATGCCTTCCGATATCACGGGCTCGGAAATTCTCGATCGTGAGCGTAACTTCAAGTTCATTCAAGGTCCGGTCTTTGCCGGTATTGTTCTTGCCGACGAAATCAACCGTACGCCTCCTAAGACTCAGGCTGCACTCCTCGAGGCTATGCAGGAGCATCGTGTCACGGTTTCCGGCACCTCCTATCCTTTGCCCAATCCTTTCTTTGTCCTCGCCACGCAGAACCCCATAGAACAGGAGGGCACATATCCGCTTCCTGAGGCACAGCTCGACCGTTTTATGTTTAACGTCAAGCTTGATTATCCCTCTTTCGAAGAAGAGGTGCAGATTGTTCGCCAGACTACTGTCGACCGTGATGCTAAGGTGGAGAAGATACTTACCGCTGAAGAAATCCTTGCTTTCCAGCAACTGATTCGTCGCATGCCCGTACCCGACAATGTAGTGGAGTATGCCGTAAAGTTGGTAGGTCAGACTCGTCCCTCCACTCAACCAATCAAGCATTCAGACAATCAAACAATCAGTCGCTACATCTCTTGGGGTGCAGGCCCTCGTGCCTCACAGTATCTTATCATGGGAGCACGTACCTATGCGGCCATGCATGGTAAGTATTCTCCCGATGCCGAAGATGTGCGTGCTGTCGCTTTCAATGTGCTGCGTCACCGCATTGTTCGTAACTATTTCGCTGAAGCTGAGAATATCTCCACCGATCAAATCATCAATGAATTGTTGAAGTCATGAAACGGCTCCTGTTGGCGTTTGCCCTGCTTTCACCATTCACATTTCTCCTTTCACCTGTTTTGGGACAGTCGGGTCTTTATATCCCTTCGGCCAAGCCGGTGAAGAACATGCAGAAGGCATTGACCAATCCGCCGACATTTCAATTGTTGCTGTGTTATCAAGGCAACGATTCTTCTTATTCTGTGAACGACCTTGACCTCCTTGATTCGGCCTATCGCATAGCTTTCGATATTGAGAATCCCAACTATTACACGATGACTGTGGAGAGCTATGGTAACGGAGATGACTCTCTGGGTCAACGTCGCGTGGACGGTGTAGTGCGCTATTTTGCTATGCGCAGTTATGCCCCTTTCCCCATACGTATGGCGCATAACCCTATTCGCTGCTCGTGTCACGGAGATACCGTGGAGACTCTTCGTTTTGAGGTACCGACGTCTACGGCTGTATACAATTACAGCGAATTGCCGGAAGCACGCCGTTTGCTCAACAAAACTATCCCGTTGGAAAATTCTGTGTTGGTCACTTTCAAGAATGACCCCGACGAATGCGTGGGTACGGCGCGTGGATGCTTTATGCCTTCAGAAGATAGTCTGGTGCGTGGCTATTATGCTACCCTCTTCCTTGTCCGCGGCTCGGTATATTCGGTGGCAGGTACCAAGGATACCTGCCCAGGAGGTTTGCAAATATCCGTCGACGACCATCTTGACTATCGTCAGACGGTAGAACGTTACAAACTTATTCCGCATCCTAAGCAGATACTTGTTCAGGCAGGATATATTATTGTGAAGAGCAACTTTGGCCGTGGTGCCGATGAGTGTGAGTTGGAACAAAAAGACTCTGTGTTTGTTCGCATTCCCGCAACACCGGAACAGTTGGCTTCGAAACTGAAGTTTTTTGCCAAGGTGAAGACTACGCGAGGAATTGAATACAAGGCGTTACCTACACGCAAATTGCCCGGTAAGGGCGATTTGGTGTTACAGGCGCCCATCAGTGTTGACCAGTTCGATACCATCTATCTGGGCAAGCGTATTCAGGAGAAAGAGTTGAAGGATTATTTTTATGAAGTAGATTCTCCTACGGAAGCAGCAGCATTTGCTGTGGGCAAGCGTTTCTTTGTGGCTTATCGTGTTGATAAGCATGGACAGTATGAACTCAAGAAAGCGTTGCGCAACCTCTTTCGTATTGTTCCCGAACAGGAAGAAGATTTCAAAAAACCCTCAGAAAAGAAAGAGCTGAAAGGTGAGGAAATCATCGAAGACTAATCTTTTGAAATAAAGTAAAACCGAAAATAATGGCATACTTACAAACCGATGTCACCAAGGTCACTACGCGTGTCCTGCAGAATATGAAACTCCATGGCGAGAAAATCGCCATGCTCACCGCCTACGACTACTCCATGGCCTCGCTCCTTGAGAGCGCTAAGATTGATGTGGTGCTGGTGGGCGATTCCGCCGCCAATGTGATGGAGGGTCACAAGACCACGTTGCCCATCACTCTCGATGAGATGATTATATATGCCGCTTCGGTGGTCAAGGCCATGAAGCGTGCACTTGTCGTCGTTGACATGCCTTTCGGCACTTACCAGGGCAACTCCAAACAGGCTTTGGCTAGTGCCATTCGCATCATGAAGGAGACCGGCGCTGATGCCATCAAGATGGAGGGTGGTGAGGAAATCCTCGAGAGTATTCAGCGCATTCTTTCGGCCGGCATCCCCGTAATGGGACACCTCGGTCTCACACCTCAGAGCATCAATAAATTTGGCACCTATGCCGTGCGTGCTACCGAAAAAGAGGAGGCTGATCAAGTGAAGAAAGATGCGTTTATCCTTCAAGAGGCAGGGTGTTTTGCTATTGTTCTGGAGAAAATCCCTGCCAAGTTGGCTGGAGAGGTCACCGCAGAACTCAAAATCCCCACCATAGGTATCGGTGCCGGCTCCGCCACCGATGGACAAGTCCTCGTGTTGCAGGACATGCTCGGTATCACCCAGCAGTTCAAGCCTCGTTACCTCCGCACCTATGGCACCTTCGGCGAGGATATCTCTAACGCTATCCGCCATTATATTTCTGATGTCAAATCAGGAGACTTCCCCAACAATAAAGAGCAATACTAGCATATTATTTCATTAACCATAAATAATAAAGAGGACACTCGTAATGGAGTGTCCTCTTTATATGTATGTCAGTTATTTACATATTGGCAGGGAGTGTTCTGTCCCAGAGTTGAGAAGACTGGTGGAATACATCGATTTTATCAACTGTGAAGTGAATGGGGAGGGCCATGGTGTCATTCTGGTGGGCATCGAAGATGGAGTCGCACATTTGAGTGACACGCTGAGTAGACTCAACTTCTGGATTATAATGCGAGGTGTAGGGATTGAGATGGTGGTTGAATGCTCTGCTAATGTTTTTGAAGGTGTTGAAGGTGCCAGTGTAGAGAGCCTCTCCGATGGAATCCCGGACAGATCTGAGCTGTGTCAAGAAATCATGTTGGTAGGATTCATATTTGTATTTGGCATATCGGGTTCCCGTTGAGGCGCGACCAAAGAAATAGGTGGCGATAGTGTCTTGCTTTCGACCAGTATTATCGAAAGTGTAGCGAATGAGGTTGTAGGTAAGTAAGGTGCTCTGAAGATTGGAGAACCGGGTTTTGAGGGCTTCACATTCCTCTTTTATTCTATCATCTTGGATGCTGGAATATTGTTTAATAATATTTTCGGTGTTACCAAAGATTTGTTTAAAAGCGGCAAGGATGGCTTTGTTTTCGTCCGATACATAATCGTCTGTAAACCAAATGAGATTAGCATCATAGCCATAGGCTGTTAAATTTATTTCTTCTTTTTCGCAGGAGACGAACATCGTTGTGAACAAGGTGCAGCAAAAGACAGCTGCAAGCGTCATAATGTTTTTTCTCATGTTAATCAATTTTAGTTATTATTCCACAATTTCTGTTTCGACATACTCTCCACTTTTTTCTTCAATGGCTTTGCGGGAAGCTTCGAGGTAGTCTTCCACAAGACGCAGACCGGCAAGTCCGGTGAAACTGGCGATACCAATGCTGAGGAAAGCAATGCCAAAGAGAATACTCAGCGTGGAGGCTGTGATTTCAGGAACAAAGATGCTCCAAAAGCCGAAAACAATGACAATCACTCCGAACAAGAGCATAAGCCACCAGCCTTTGGCACCGGCACGGAAGTATTTGATGGTGTTGAAAGTAAAGTCGATGCCTTCAAAGAGAATGAAGATTCCGAGGAGAATGGCTATAATTTCGGGGTGGATGATGATAAGAGCACCAAGTGCGACCATCAGTAACGATGCAGAGATACGCATCGTTTCAAGGCTGCGGGCAGCTGTCTTGTATTCGAGAAAGAAGAATACAACTCCCGTGATGACTATCACAATACCAGCAATCTTGGCAAAAAGAGCCATCGTGTCCACCGGGAAACAGAAGCAGACGATTCCTAAAGCAGAGAATAGGATGCCTCGGATGATAAGACTGATTTTGCTACTTTTAAACATGGTCGGTAGTATTAATTATTTGTCTAATGGCTTGTTGGTGTTGGGTTTGGGAGTACCCTGCGGCGTGGCGATGGAGGCGCGCATGTCTGTATCGGCTTGGATATTCTTCATGCGATAGTAGTCCATGATGCCGAGGTTGCCGTTGCGGAAAGCTTCGGCCATAGCCAGCGGCACTTCGGCCTCGGCCATGATGACTTTGGCACGAGCTTCCTGGGCTTTGGCTTTCATCTCCTGCTCGGAAGCGACAGCCATAGCGCGGCGCTCCTCAGCCTTGGCTTGAGCGATGTTCTTGTCGGCGTTGGCCTGGTCCATCTGCAGCTGCGCACCGATGTTCTTACCCACATCGATATCAGCGATGTCGATGGAGAGAATTTCGAAAGCGGTGCCGCTGTCGAGGCCTTTGGTAAGGACGAGCTTGGAGATGCTGTCGGGATTCTCAAGCACCTGTTTGTGGCTGGTAGCCGAGCCGATGGAGGTCACGATACCTTCACCGACACGGGCGAGAATGGTCTCTTCTCCGGCACCGCCAACGAGCTGTTTGATGTTGGTACGCACGGTGACACGGGCTTTGGCGATAAGCTGGATACCATCTTTTGCAACGGCGGCCACAGGGGGAGTGTCAATGACTTTGGGGTTGACGGAGGTCTGCACGGCTTTGAGCACGTCGCGGCCAGCGAGGTCGATGGCGGTGGCAGTCTTGAAATCAAGATTCATGTTGGCCTTGTCGGCGCTGATGAGAGCGTTGACAACAGAGTTGACATGACCACCAGCCAGATAGTGGGCTTCAAGGTCGTTCTGTTTGAGTTGCAGGCCTGCCTTGGTGGCTGAAATCATGTTGTTGACGATGACCGTGGGAGGCACTTTACGGAAGCGCATGAAGATGAGCTGCACCAGCGAGGTGTGGACACCCGAGATGAGAGCCTGGAACCAAATTCCAATAGGCACTAAATAAAGGAAAAGGACGAGGGCTACAAAGCACACTCCAATGATAATCATTGTTTCAGTCATAAGGCTATAATTTTAGTTGTTAATTACAATTTTCGAATCGGTTGTCATTGGTTTCCACTACATCGATGCGGTAACCTTCGATGCCGACCACCTCGATGGGTCGGTCGGGGTCAATGAATTTGTTGACGGCATGGACTTCCATCTGTTCACCGTCGATGAGGGCTTTCCCTGTGGGGGCGAGACGTGAGATAGTGACCCCACGGGAGCCTGCTTTCACGGCAGGCTCTAACTGGTTCACCTTGCTATCCACCTCCTCGTTGAGACTGAAACGTTTCCATGTTTTCGCTTTCATGAAAAGAATCAGCATGAGGATGCAAAGTGCAATGGCGCAGATAAGGATGATAGTACCCACGTTGTTGCCAAATTGGCCGTAGCTCTGCCATACACCCACACCGATGAGTCCCACGCCGAAGAATCCGGCGACACCACCGGGCAATGCCACAATCTCAAGTGCCAGCAACGCAACACCCAGAATCAGGATAATGATAATCAAAGCTGTATTCATTGTGATAATATTTTTCTATTCAACAATCTCACTGGTCAGTTGTTTGTTCAGCAGAGCAGTGTGCATGGGGAGAAGTTCGGTGTAGGAGCCATGTTTGATGGTGCATTTCCCGTGGCAATGCACGAGGATGGCACATTGTTCGGCCTGCTCGGTGGTATGTCGGCAGATGTCGACAAGCGCCTTGATGACGTAGTCGAAAGTGTGGACATCGTCGTTCCAAAGCACCAGTGAGCAGCCGTTGTCTTCTAATACGGTGGCTTCGTCGTCTGCTTGGGGTGATATGTAGGGCTTGTTTTCTTCCATTCTTCTTCTGGTCTTCTAGTTCCACTAGTTTCACTAGTTATACTAGCAGCGCCACAGCTTGGGCACTGATTCCTTCTTCGCGGCCCTCGAATCCGAGGCGCTCGGTGGTAGTGGCTTTCACCGATACCTGGTCGACGCTGATGCCGAGGGTATCGGCGATGTTCTGCCGCATCTGATGGATATGGGGAGCCATCTTGGGACGCTGCGCAACAACGGTGCTGTCGATATTGCCTACAGAGTAACCGTGCTCTTTCAGCAAAGTGCCTACATGTGCCAACAGTTTGAGGCTGTTAATGCCTTTGTAGGCGGGGTCGGTGTCGGGGAAATGCTTGCCGATGTCGCCCAAAGCGGCAGCCCCAAGGAGGGCATCGCAGATGGCATGGAGCAGCACATCGGCGTCGCTGTGTCCCAGAAGACCATGGGTGTGCTCAATACGCACACCTCCAATCCACAGAGGAAGACCCTCTTGGAGACGATGAACGTCATATCCTGTCCCAATGCGTATCATAGAATTCTTTAAACCTTAAACCTTAAACTTTAAACTTTAACCCTTAAACTTTAAACTTTACTTCGTGGGTTTCATATCAATTCCGATGGAGATACGGATGGTATTGGCCAGAGAGTTGGTGGAAACGGTAGTGGTGGGGATGAGGTAGGCAAAATCGCCGGAGAAGTAGTTGTAGCGGATACCAAAACCCACGGTGGCGTACTGGCGACCACCCTTGGTCTCATGCTCGTAGAAATAACCGGCGCGGATGGCGAAGGTTTCGGCATACCAGTATTCGGCACCTGTAGAAATCTGCACCTCATGCATCTCTTCGGAGAAGCCGCCGGGAGCGTCGTAGAACGACTGGATGGCACCCTGTATGACACCGATGTTGTTGTACTCGGCATAGTTGTTGGCGTAGCGCGAAGGGTAGGTCACACCATCCTTGGTATAGGGCGGTGTGGGGACGAGAAGTTTGTTGAAGTCGAGAAGCACCGAGATTTTATTGTAGTTGTCGATGCGGTTGGTGTAGCGGCCGCCGAAACGGAGGTTGGCGGGAAGGAACTCTTTGTCGTTATCGTCGTTGGAGTAGGAGAGCTTGGCGCCGAGGTTGGAGATGAATAGACCCAAGGCGTATTCCTGATTGTTGTCGATGCCTTTTTGGAAGTAAAGTCCGATGTCGGCAGCGAGAGAGTTGGCGGCTTGGGTGGCGGTGTTGCCGCTACCGTCGTTGATGGTCTGCCCGTTGGTGAGGTCGGAACGCATATAGCGGCCCGTGGCACCGAGGGAGAGGTCGTCGGTGAGTTTAAGGGCGTAGGTGGCATCGATGGCGAATTCGTTGGGGTGCAGCGTGTTGATTTTCTGTCCGTCGATATCGGTCATGTCGATGTCTCCCAGGGTGAAGTAGGTGAGGCTGGCAGCAGCGGTACTGCGGTTGTTGATGCGGTAGTAACCACCGAGGTAGAAGAGGTTCATGTCGCCCACTTGCAACTTGCGCAGCCAAGGGGTGTAGGTGGTGCTGATGCCGGCTTGATTCTCGATGAAGGCAAACTTGGCGTTGTTCCAGTGTGCCGAATAGGCATCGGGGGTAGAGGCTACGCCGGCGTCGCCCAGAGCGGCGGAGACGGCGTCGGGGGCAATCAACAATATGGGCATGCCGGTGGAGATATAATTCTTGTTCGAGGCATCTTGTCCTATCCATGAGGACTGGGCCCAGAGCATTCCGCCCATGGCCATAAGCAGTGTCAGTGAAATCAGTTTCTTCATCTATTCTTAATCTATCTTTTTTTCTGTTAAAACTATCCTCTATAACGTTGGAGGATTCTTTTTATTGTGTCAGCGTACAATACATTTTGTAGTGACTTGTCGGGTCTCGCCGTCGGAGCATGAAAGGACCATGCGGGCGAGGTAGAGTCCCGGCGGTACGGAGGAGACATCCCAGTAGACCGGGCCCACGAGGAAGGCTCCTGCTGATACTGTCGGAGTGTGGGTGTACAGCAGCTGGCCGTGGAAGTTGTATATCTGCAATTCGGCCGACAGGATGTCGGCGGGATTGTTGACGCGGAGCGAGAAGGTGGCCCGTGTGGTGGCGGGGTTGGGGGCACAGGTGAGTTCGGAGAAGGTGAGGGTGTCGTTGCTGTGGACAGTGAATGGCACAGTGGCGGAAGAAGAAAGGCCGAAGATGTTCCATGCTTTGACGGTGACGGTATGTCGTCCGGGAGCGAGCCCCTGCAAGGTATAGGACACGCTGCCGCAGCGGCCGTCGGCGATGTCGGGTTGGAAGAGGTCATTGAGGACGATGAGACTTCCGGGATTGTCATCGACAACGGCAGTGATGTCGTGACCGAGGCCAGTGCCGATATTGATGCCGGCGGAGTCGGTAATCAAAGCCAGCAGGGTGGGGGAGGGGCCTGTAAGTCCTCCGGCACGGAAGTTGGTGTCTCCCAAGAAAAGACGTATTGCGGGAGGCTCCGCATGGTCATAGGCCGAGTCGCTCATGCCCCCGAGCATCAGGTGCGTGAAGCTGCCGGTGGCGTGGTCGGAGGGACTCTTCGCATAGTGGCTCAGCTTTGCATAGTCGTAGCGGTAAGAGACATCCATGGGCACAATGAACGAGTATTCGAAACGGCCGCCGCTAACGGAGTGGCTGCCTTTGTAGAGGACGGTTTTCTGCTGCCAGAAGGAGACTTCGGTGCCGGGATTGTCGTTGGCCAACGTGGTGGCGCGCATCTCACGGTCGTACACAACAGGATAGATGGTGCCGTCAAAGTCGCTGACGAGTTGCCCGTCGGCATCCTGTATCTCGCCGCTGACGGTGACACGGCTGAGGACATCGGCCATAATGTCGGTGGTGTCGTCCACAGGCGTGGTGTTGATATGTGTCACGCGGACGCGGTGGGTAGGTTGGCTCAGACGCAGGGCGGGGTCGCCGATGAGGGCGATGGACATGTGGACAGAGGTTCTGTTCTTGGCCTTGCGCAGGGCGTCGCCAATGGTGTTTGCGGGGTCGAGGGCATAAAGCACCACGTCTTTGTTGAAACGTTCAATATGACTGATGGGACGTGAGGCGGCAATGACACCGATGGCGGCGGCGGGAGCCAGCATGCAGGCTTCGGCACCGCAGAGTTCGTCGGGTTTGTCGTAATGGCCGTAGGAGCAGGTGCTCGTGACGAACAAAGGCAGACGGTCGGTGTTGCTATAGGCGGCGACATCCGCGGGCTCGATATAACGTTCGGTGCCGATATAGGCCTCGGAACCGTGCCCTATGTAATTGATCAGCAGGCATCCGTAGTTCATGCGTTGACGCAAGGCGTTGTTGAGGTCGGGATAGTAGGAACCGATGGCGCCGGACGACTGGTGGTAGGCATCGGCATAGAGCCGGTCGATATTCATCTGTGGCAGGGTCTGTTTGATGGCGGTTGCGACAACTTCGGAAGAGTGGACAAAGAGGCTGTCGCCGGGACAGCTGGGGTCGGCGTCATCGGCCAATAGCGCCACGTAATTGCGCCAGTCGCCGCGGTTGTTCTCGTCAATCAGGTCGCGTCGGGTGATATAGCCTTCAATCTTGTCCACCATAAGTGCAGCCTCTTCGACATCTCTGGCGGGCAGGCGTCCCACGCTGACTTCGAGGGTCTCGCTGCTGCTCCCTTGGGCATCGGGGGCCAGATAGCCCAGCATATCGTCGCTGGCGTAGGATTTGTTGTCGTCGTCCCGGGATTTGACGGAGAGCGGAGTTTCGTAGGTCACCACCGTGGGGATATTGTTGCCCAGAAGGTTGCGGTTGTCATAACTTCCCTTGCCGAAGAGCACCAAATAGCGTGGCGGACGCGCGGGATACTGCTCTTTCATCCAGCGCAGCATTGCGCGGATGGCCATGGGGTCCTGCTTGCCGGAGGAAAACTCGTTGTATACCTGTGCGTCGGTGACCACCAGGGTGTTGAGGGTGTCGAAGAGCTCGTGCAGTGTGGCCAGGCGCGAGGCATTCTCCAAAAAGGTTGGGTGGGTCACTATCACCAGGTCGGCGGCAGCACAGCCGTGGAGGTCTTGGTTGTCGAGAGGCGTGATGACTTCGGGCGCGAGGTAGGAGTAGTCGTCGAAAGCAATGTAGGTGCGCGGGATACCGGTGGTATCGCTCCAGGTGCTGTTGGAGAGCGCCATTTCGCGTTCCTGTCCAGCTTCGGTCACCTCCCATACTCTGGCGCTGGCAGAGGAGGTCTGCGTCATACGGAAGGAGACGTTGTTGTGGAGAAAACGGTCGTTGCGTATCAACTGTTGGCCGCCGCTGAAGGTGAGCGCGGCCTCGGCGGTGAGCTCGATGAAGTCGAGGTAGCCGCTGCCCCCGTTGTCGGAAGGGGTGAATCTCAGGGTGAAGGTGTAGGAGGATGAGGCAACGGGAATGGCATCGACAATGGTGCGGTAGGGATTGCTGGAGATAAGGGTGTCTTCTCCTCGGTTGTAGCCGTTGGTAGAGAGGGAGAAGACTCCCGAGAGGGTGCCGCTGGTGGCTACGGCCCAGCGGAGCTTCACATTGCTTATACCCGAACCCGGCAGGTGCAGGTCGAAGGTGCGCGACGGTACAGCGGTGGAGAGTTTCTCGCCCATCCACAGCTGGCCGGTTTTGTAGATGTTCACCAGGTCGTTGTCCACGTGGGTCACGACAGTGTGGGTGGTGAAGAGGGTGTCGGCGTTGACGGGTGCGGCGGTGGCGATGCGTTTGGGCGCGGTGGCAGAGGCCGTAAGATAATAGCAGTTCTCGGTAGCGTAGGCATGGTGGGTGAAGGTCCAGCGCTGCAGGCCGCTGTTGTAGCGCCACTCCTCGGCCCCTTCGCCGTAGAAGAGAATCTCGTCCTCGGCATCGAACAGCCCGTTGCCGTTGCGATCCTTCACCTCGATGGCCAACTGGCGGAGGCCATCGGTGGACGTCTCGCTGTTATAGACAGAGAGCATGCCACTTCCCATGCCGTAGACGGCGATGCTGTCCACACGGGTGCCCGACAACGCGGGAATGTCGCCCGTGGTGATGCGGTAAACGCCCGATGCCGTGACGGAGAGTTTCCACCAGCGTCCCGAAGAGAACACAGAAGAGTGCTGTGCCATCGTTGTGGAGGCGATGGATATCAGTAATATGATAGACAGGGTTATCCTTTTCATTGTTTTTAATAACGTGTTTTGATATATATTATTGTGTAGTATACAACAATATTTGTGCCAAACGACCCGCGCGGTTGTTGGAATTGAAGATTTTTTTTTCTTCCCTGCACAATATTATTTTGTGTTTGCAGTTATTGAGGTGTCTTGAAAGGCTACTGGATAGACCTCTTGGCCCCGTAGTTCAGCTGAATAGAACGTCGGATTCCGGTTCCGAAAGTCGTGGGTTTGAATCCCGCCGGGGTCACTTAATGGCAAAGTTCACCCATCCTTTTATGCATCTTTTGGTGCTGGCGCTGTGGGCGTTGGTCATGATGGTCGTCTCCGTCTTTGCCGGTATGGCGTTGGGTATTGCCGACGACTCGGAGTTCGGAAGCCCCAATGCCGGTTTCCTCCTCTGGAATGTCTTCGTGCAGTTGATGACATTCGCCCTGCCGGTACTGCTTCTGGCAAGGAGGTATTACCGCGAGGAACAGCGCGAGTTCTACCGGTTGGATTTTGGACGCAAGAGTTGGATGCTTGCCGGGTTGGGAGTCGTGGTGCTGCTCTTGCTGGTGCCGCTCACCGACTGGCTCGCCACCTGGAACGACTCGTGGCATTTCCCGGGAGCCTGGGAAAAGCTGGAGCATAGCCTCCGCGAGGCTGGCAATCAGTCGCAGCAGATGGTGGAGTCTTTCCTGAAAGAGTGTCCTCCGCTGCTTAACCTTTTTGGGTTGGCGTTGATTCCAGCCCTGTGCGAAGAACTCTTTTTCCGTGCGGGAGTCCAGAATTTGTTGCAGCGTTGGTTCAAGAATCCGCATGCCGCCGTCTGGGTCACAGCGGCCCTCTTCAGTCTCGCCCACGGCGAACTCTTCGCCTTCCTGCCGCGATTCCTCCTCGGAGCCCTGTTGGGATACCTTTATGTCTACGGACGTTCCCTGTTGGTCAATGTGCTGGCCCATTTCGCCAACAATGCTATTGTCGTCGTGACCTACGCTCTGATGTCTGGCGACAGCACCTCGTTCGACCCCTCGGCCCCTCTTGCCCTCTCGCCCCTGCTGACCCTCGCCTGCACCCTCGCCGCCGTCGCCCTGCTGGTGGTGGTCTTTGGCAAAACCAGGAACGCGTCACTATGAACAAGGTCGCGAATTGCGGCCTCTTTCTGTCTTTGAGGAAATTGTTTGGCTGATTCGATAAAGCCCCATCGGGGGGCGACAGATCTTAGCCGTGGGCGTTTGCCCACGGACATCGTATGGTTCCCCACCTTTTTGAGCCCCATCGGGGCGACACATCTTCCCTCATCCCTATTCGCTACATTTTATGTTCAAATTGACAGAAAGTGAATGGAAGGAAATTAGTCGTAACATACAGATTTTCAATATGCGGTCACAGATTGTGACAGCATCTCCCAAACAAAGAAACAAATCTAATCCTCCATATGCGTTTACCGAGCATGGAGCTGTGATGCTTGCATCCGTACTTCACAGCCCTAGTGCTGTACAGATGAGCGTGATGGTGATGAGAGCGTTTATCGCAATGCGACAGGCGATCGCCACAATGTTGTCGGTTGACGATCATTTTGCTGACGTCAGCAAAACGATACCTGAGAACCTTCCTCCAGCAGAGGATGTTAGGAAGGTTGAAAGACGTCTGGCGAGCGAGGAAAAGAAGATGTTGAAAAACAAGAAAAAATAATTTTCCGTATCTTCACACCGTGAAACATAAAACCAAGAGTATTATATAGAATCTATACATTGAAAAACATAGGTATTCCTTACGCCTCCGTCGAGATTTTTCTTGGCGGAGGTGAATTATTTTTGGTGGTTTAAAAATTTTTCGTAATTTTGCACCGTCGTTTAGAAAGTAAAAAGCGGATGAGCACAGCCGACATATCGAAGACCATTGCCGAATATCTGGCCACACAGCCCGTGAACAAAGCGTGGCTCTTTGGCTCCTTTGCCCGTGGCGAACAGCGGGAAGACAGCGATGTCGACCTGCTGGTGGAATTTGACAGAACCCACGCAAAAGTGGGCTTGTTGAAGTATGCAGCTATCATTATAGATCTCGAGAATATCCTTAATCGTGAGGTCGACTTGGTGGAAAACGGAGCCCTGCTTCCATGGGCGGAAGAGTCAGCAAATAGAGACAAAAAATTGATATATGAGAGAGCCTGAACGAGATCCGGGAAGAATACGCCACATGCTGCTCGCAATCGAAAAGATTGAAGAGTATACAAAAGAGGTTTCCTTTGAGCAATTCGTGTCTGATAGTATGCGGATGCATGCCACTATTTATAACATCCAGATAATCGGTGAGGCTGCGTACATGCTGACAAAAGAATTCAAGGAGAAGTACAACGAGATACCTTGGCCTCTCATTGAAAAGATGCGTCATGTGTTGGTGCACGACTACTATAGGATTGTCCCCGAAGCGGTATGGGATGTGGTAACATCTGATATTCCAAGTCTCAAACCCGCACTTCTTTCAATACAAAAGAGTTTTTAAGCATTCTACGCTGTAGAGAACTATCACCTCCGTCGAGATTTTTCTTGGCGGAGGTGAATTTTTTTGGTGGTTTGGAAATTTATTCGTAATTTTGCAGTCGAATTCCGGTGCGAGTTATACCGGTAATGCAAGAAAAGCATTACGATACTGTCCTTACTTGTAAATTCGCCAAATTTATAGCTGGAGGATGAGCATTTATGCTTTCGCTTGATTGTGTATGCTATACTCATAGCATATCTTCAGGCGTGAGATATGTTCCCTAAGACCCCGTTCCAGCAAAGGTGTTTGGCGATACCTACAAGTAAACGGACATGAGTACATAACCTCATGCCTTTTCTTATTGTATTAGATAACGTTCCGTTGGAGGGTCGGAGAAAAAAATTGAAGAGCATGGATGCAAAACTCAATCTTCCATCCGAGGCTTTTGAAGAACCGGATTATTGTAAATACAACTCCAATGGCGAGATATTGGAGGAGTGTATTGACAAAACAATTACCTCATACGTCGTCAAAAATGGCTGCAAAGTCATTGGCGAGCGTGCATTTGATGGCTGTATAAAACTTACAGAAATCATTCTGCCAGCAAGCTTGGAGGAAATAGATGAAAGTGCGTTCGAGGGGTGTGTAAAGCTATCGACGATTGATTTGTCCTGCGTGAAAGAAATCGGTGATTGTGCTTTCTTTAGCTGCACCAGTCTTAAGGATTTAGTTAGCAGCAATAGGATAAAGCATATTGGCAGTAGGGCATTTCAACATTGCACCAGTTTGCGCGAAATCCGACTCTCGGATAAGATGAATACAATTGAAGAAGGTGCTTTCAGTGACTGCCTATCCCTACGGAAGGTGTATAATTGGCCGAATGTGGATAACATCAAAAAGGAAGCTTTTATGAACTGTTGGCACTTAAATGATATACATCTTCCAAATTGTTTAACTTCCATCGGGGATAGTGCATTCGAAAGTTGTGATTGTTTGACTGAAATTGAGCTCCCCATTAATCTTCAGCAGTTAGGGCACCGAGCTTTTGCAAATTGTTCGAATTTAAGAAAGGTGATAGCTAACACTTTAAAATTTGTCAATGATGCCTTCGAGGGATGTGATAGAATTCAACAGATAGAGAAAAAAGAGTCTAATCAATAAATATAGGTATTATGAAAAGATTATTATCATTTCTCGCAGCATTTTTGTTGTTCGAATTTTTTCCATTTCAGGTATGGGCTTATTATGATGGGTCTGTTGTCGCACCGTCGGGACAGCGGATTTACTACAATTATGATTCTATTAATAATTCAATCATAATTACTTATCCTGGGGATTCTTATCCTTTTTGGAGTTACTACTCTAAACCTACTGGCCATCTTGTTATTCCGGACAGTATTATACACAATGGTATCACATACCCTGTTACCTCCATCGGAAGATCTGCATTTTCGCAGTGTACGAATCTAACGTCTATCACCATTCCCAATACTGTAACAAAAATTGAATATGGAGCTATTTCTGGTTGCTCTGGACTAACATCCGTTACAATTCCTAATTCTGTTAAAACAATCGGAGGAAGCGCATTTTATGGATGTACAGGCCTTACATCTGTCACCATTGGCAGGGGTGTTGATTCTATTGGAGATGACGCTTTTAAAAATTTCGGCATTTTTGACTCCATCATGTTCAATGCTGACAGTTGTGTATTTGCAGGATCTGGGTGGTTTGATCACAATGTTTTCTCCGATTGTAATTATTTTACTTTTGGGGAAAATGTAAAAGTGATACCTGCATACCTATGTAGTGGGATGAGTAGCTTAACCTCAATAATAATTCCTAACACTGTTGTTTCTATTGGCAACAATGCCTTTAGTAATTCTGGTTTAATATCCGTTTTTTTCAACGTAGATATTTGCGGCAATGTATATTATTCTTCTTATGATTCGCCATTTTATTATTGCCACAATATCACTAACTTTACATTTGGTGATAGTGTAAAAATAATTTCCAATTATTTATGCAGTGGATTGAGTAATTTATCTTATGTTACTATTGGAAAGAATGTTAGACGAATTAATAGTGCTTTCGGCGGATGTACAGGCCTGACTACGGTGATGTTCAATGCTGATAGTTGTGTTTATGGCAATTTAGGCTATGGTTGCACTAACATTACTAATTTTGTCTTTGGCAACAATGTTAAAATGATACCACCTGGGATTTGTTCTGGCCAGGACAGTCTAACATCTATTATTATTCCTGACTCGGTCACAGTAATTAGTAGCAATGCCTTCCAGAATTGCAGTAACCTCTCCAATATTGACATTCCAAACTCTGTAACCAGAATTGGCAACTCTGCTTTTGAAAATTGTATCAGTCTTACCTATGTTTCCATCCCCAACTCGGTGAACAGCATCGGCAACGATGCCTTCTATAATTGCAGCGGCCTGATCTCCGTTATCATCCCCAGCTCGGTGACCAGCATCGGCGAACGGGTCTTCTCTGGTTGCAGCGGCCTGACCTCCGTCACCATCCCCAACTCGGTGAACAGCATCGGCAACGATGCCTTCTATAATTGCAGCGGCCTGACCTCCGTCACCATCCCCAACTCGGTGACCAGCATCGGCGAACGGGTCTTCTCTGGTTGCAGCGGCCTGACCTCCGTCACCATCCCCAACTCGGTGACCAGCATCGGTGGATGGACATTTTATAACTGCAGTGGCCTCACCTCCGTCACCATACCCAGCTCGGTGACCGCCATCGGCAGCTCTGCCTTCTATAATTGCAGCGGCATAGCCTCCGTCAACTATACCGGCACTATTGCTCAGTGGTGTGGCATTAATTTTAGTACTGAATATTCTAACCCTATCTTTTATTCCCACACGTTGAGCATTGACGGCTATCCGTTGACCAATCTTGTCATCCCCGAAGGGGTTACAGAGATAAAACATTGTGCCTTCTATAATTGCAGCGGCCTAACCTCCGTCACCATCGGCGACTCGGTGACCAGCATCGGCGCCGGTGCCTTCATTGGCTGCAGTGGCCTGACATCCGTCACCATCGGCAACTCGGTGACCAGCATCGGCGGCTATGCTTTCGGTTATTGCAGCGGTCTGACGGAAATCACCTCACTCGCTATGACAGCTCCATCGTTAGGAAGCAGCGTTTTTAGTGGAGTATCGAGCGCCATACCTATATATATCCCCTGTGGAAGCTTAACGTCGTATCAAACCGCGTGGAATCATTTCTCGAATTTCCTATTGCCACCCTCCCCGTACAATATAAGTGTCGGTATTACGGATTCCACATTTGGAGCGTCAAATATCACAGAGGGACCCACCTGTGATTCCATGGCGGTTATTGAAGCCATCGCCAACTACGGCTACCACTTCACGCAATGGAGCGACGGAAACACCGACAATCCCCGTATCATCACGCTGACACAAGACACCACACTCACCGCCTACTTTGACAGGAACGAGTACCAGTTGACACTGAACAGTGTTGACTCGACACTCGGTACCGTTATCGGCAGCGGCACCTACCTCTATCTTGACACCGTACATATTGTGGCCAATGCCATCGAGCACCATCATCTGGTGCATTGGAGCGACGGTGACAATAACGCCATCCGCAACATTGTTATCATTGCCGACCTGGAGCTGATGGCCACTTTTGCCATCGATACATTCACTGTATCGGCAACGGCAGCAGATTTGAGTCGCGGTACCGTTACGGGCAGCGGTATGTATTCCTACAATTCCCCTTGTGTTCTCTTGGCAATACCTTACGCGGGATATGTCTTCTCGCATTGGAGCGATGGAAGCACCGCCAACCCCTATGCCTTCCCAACGACAGAAGATGTGACACTGACAGCCGTATTTCTGGCTCCCAGCGAAATTACCTATACCGTCACTGCCACCAGCGCCAATCCAACAATGGGTAATGTTACAGGCGGCGGAAACTACAACAACGGCACGATGGCTACCCTAACGGCCATTCCCGCCACCTGCTATCATTTTACCAGTTGGAGCAACGGTCTCACTACCGAGACCATCTCCGTCACCGTCGCCAGCGACAGCATACTTGTGGCTAATTTCGAGCGCAACGCACCTTTGACGGGCGACACAACGGCTACAGCTTGCGACAGCTATACTTGGTATGGTGAGATCTACACCACTTCTGCCACTCCGACACACAATCTGCTGACTGTTGCAGGATGCGACAGTACAGTTACTCTCAACCTGACGGTGAACCACAGTTCTATGGAAACGGACGTGCAGGTCGCCTGTGAGAGCTACTTCTTCGATGGGCAGTGGATTTATACTAGCGGACAGTATATGGACACCCTCACCAACACCGCAGGGTGCGACAGCATAGTGACGATGAACCTTACTATCAACAATCCTGTACATATCGCCACCACCGAAGAGGCCTGCGACAGCTACACCTGGCAGGAGGCGACAATTACCGTCAGCGGCGACTATACCTATCCCCACGACGACGCCAACGGCTGCACACAGGTGGATACACTGCATTTGACCATCTACTACAGCGTGGAGACCACGGTGACCGACACTGCCGAGGAGAGCTACACTTGGAACGGTACCACCTACACAGAGAGCGGCACCTACCAGTGGCTGGGACAAACTGCCGAAGGGTGTGATAGTACCGTGACGCTGAACCTCACTGTGACCCACACCGAAGGAATCGACGATGTGAATAACGGCACAATCATCAGCATTTCTGTTTTGGACGGCCACATCTTCATCGGTGAAGTCGGAAACCTGCGGCCAGAGGTCAGGGTTTACGATGTGACGGGCCGTCAATATCCGACTTTCACCTCTCACGTCTCACCTTTCACCTTGCCCGACGGTGTCTACCTCGTCAAGGTCGGCAACCATCCCGCCCGACGGGTGGCGGTGATAAGATAGGGGACTTTTGTTGTGTTCGTAGCGCGGATTGAAAATCAATAAGTTACAAGCATAAAAACGCACATAATCCTCTGGGTATGTGCGTTTTATTGTTTTCGTGAACTTATAATGTGCTGATAATCAGTAGCGAGAAGATGCCAACACCGTATCAACACCGTACCAAATACGTACCAACACCATACCATCACCGACTGGGGTCGGAGATGATAGGTTGTTTAAACAGTTGTGGGGTGGGGTGGGCTGCCGGTAGGAGAGGGGGGCATCAGCCCTTGTGTCAGGCTGACCTTAATTGGTTTAAAATTAGTAGATAATGGTTTCGTCTTTGTCTATTATCAGCTCTGTATGGGTTGGATAGGGAAAAATATTTTCGTCTCAAGCATCTGATAATAAATGTTTTGTGTATTAGAATCGTTTTTTTTTGAAAAAAAATATTCCCGTTTCAAAAAAATGTTGTATTTTTGCACTCCGATTTTCGGTTGAAAAACAGACAATAAGATTAACATAAAAAAATAATTAGAGAAATGACAAAGGCAGAAATCGTAGCTGAAATAGCTCAGAAAACCGGTATTGAGAAGGTCGCCATCCAGGCCACCGTCGAGGAGTTCATGACTGTTATCAAAGAGAGCCTCTCCGAGGGCGAGAACGTGTACCTGCGTGGCTTCGGCAGTTTCATCGTGAAGAAACGCGCTGAGAAGACTGGCCGTAACATCAGCAAGAACACCACCATCATCATCCCCGCTCACAACATCCCCGCTTTCAAGCCCGCTAAGACTTTCATGCAGGATGTGAAAAAGAAAGTTAAGTAAATGTGTTAATGCTTGAATGCTTGAATGTCTGAGTACTCAAGCAATTAAGCAGTCGAACAATCAAACAATTTTTTTACAATGCCTAACGGAAAAAAACACAAACGTCACAAAATGTCTACGCACAAGCGTAAAAAACGCCTGCGCAAGAACAGACATAAGAAGAAATAAGTTGTAATAAAACTTTTTCTGGATTTTCTAAAACAAATTACACACCGCCTGAAAAGGTTGGTATGTAATTTGTTTTATGTTTTGACTCTTAGAACTGCCAATAACGATATTAATGGATAAAGAATTAGTAATATCATCCTCTGACGAAGGCGTGCAGATTGCGCTGTTGGAAGACAAGCGGCTGGTGGAGCTCCACAAGGAGAAGACCGTCGGCCAGTTCGCCGTGGGCGATATCTTCTTCGGCAAGGTGCAGAAAATCATGCAGGGCCTCAATGCCGCCTTTGTCGACATCGGTGGCGACAAGGAGGGCTTCATGCACTACCTCGATCTCGGCCCCGACTACAACTCTGTCGACAAATACCTTCGTCTGGCCATGAATGGCGACCGTAATGCCGCCACCCTCGAGAATTTCAAGATAGAACCCATACTGGAGAAGGTGGGCAACATGGGCAATGTGCTCAAGGTGGGTCAGCCCGTGCTGGTGCAGGTTACCAAGGAACCCATCTCCACCAAAGGTCCCAAGGTGACGGGCGACATCAGCATCGCCGGCCGTTACTTGGTGCTCACCCCTTTCTGCGACAAGGTCTCTGTCTCGCAGAAAATCAAGAAGAACGACGAGCGTAACCGTCTGCGCCGACTCGTCAAGAGCATCTGTCCGCAGAATTTTGGAGTGATTGTGCGCACAGTGGCCGAGGGCCGCACAGTGGCCGAACTCGATGCCGACCTGCGCCAGCTCCTCGACGCATGGACCAAGATGACGGAGAAACTGAAGCGCGTCAGCGCTCCCACGAAGGTGCACGCCGAACTCGGTACCACCTCGGCGCTTCTGCGCGACGTGCTGACCGACGACTTCGCCACCATCTATGTCGACACTCCCGACCTCTATACGGAGGTTCGCCATTTCATCAAGTCGATTGCTCCCGACAAGGAGGACATCGTCAAGCACTACAAGATGGAGACCCCCATCTTCGAGCAGTTCGGCATCTCGCGCGATATCCGCCGCGCTTTCGGCAAGATTGTCACCATCCGCTCCGGTGTCTATCTATACATCGAACATACCGAGGCGATGCATGTCATCGATGTCAACAGCGGCAACCATATCAAGGCCGGCACCGGCCAGGAGGATACCGCCCTGCAGGTGAACATCGAGAGTGCCATCGAGATAGCCCGCCAGCTGCGTCTGCGCGACATGGGCGGCATCGTCATCGTCGACTTCGTGGATATGAACAAGGCCGAGAACCGCAAGAAACTCTTCGACGTGATGAGCGAGGAGATGCGACGCGACAAAGCACGCCACACCATCCTGCCCCTCAGCAAGTTCGGCCTCATGCAGATTACGCGTCAGCGCGTGCGCCCCGCCATGGAGGTCGACGTGCAGGAGAAATGTCCTTTCTGCGACGGTACCGGCACCATCAAGTCGAGCCTTGTGGTGGTCGACGAGATAGAGTCGAGCCTCAAATATCTCCTCACTTCCGCCAACGAGAAGCGTCTCACCCTCGTCACCCATCCCTATGTCAACGCCTACCTCACCAAAGGGTGGCTCAAGAGCATCAAGGCGCAATGGAGGCGCAAATACCATGTGCGTCTCGATATGCAGCCATCGGAGAAATATAGCCTTCTGGATTTCAAATTCTTCCATCCCAATGGTGACGAAATACAGATGTAGCAAGGCGAAAGGTGAAGGGTTGAAGTGGAATGGTGGCTGGCGCATCCTGCTTTTTGCGCTTGTTTTCACCTTTCACCTCGCACCGTTCACCTTACAAGCCCAACAGCACACTCGAGGCATCGATGTCTCCAAGTTTCAGGGCACTGTGAATTGGACCAAGGTGGCTTCCGACAGCACCATCAAGTTCGTCTACGTCAAGTCCACCGAGGGCGCCTCTTTGGTCGACCCCTACTATAAGAGCAATATCACCAAGGCCAGGAAGGCGGGGCTGCTGGTGGGCTTCTATCACGTCTACAGCTCCAAGACCACGGCCTACAAGCAGATGGCCAACATCCGCAAGACCGTCAAGAAGAAGGACCTCGACCTGATTCCTGTGCTCGACGTCGAAGGGTATCATGCCGGCAAGCTTAATATGGAGCGTGTCAACAAACTGCTGGAGCTCTTGGAGAAGGAATATGGCTCCAAGCCGATGATTTACACCAGCGAGCATTGTTATAAGGTACACTTCAGCGGCAAGAAATACAGCAAGTACCACGTCTTCATCGCCAAATACAAAGGCGGCAGCCCCACGGTGCGCCACACCCTCTGGCAGTTCACCGAGAGCGGCAGCGTGAAAGGTGTCAGCGGCGATGTGGACATCAGCAAGTTCAACCGCCATCACGCCCTCAGCGACATCAAACTCCCCAAGCCCAAGAAAAAGAGCGGTAAAGGGGAGAAGGGTGATGAAAAAGATGATGAGGAGGAAGAGGCAAACAGTAAAGAGGATAAGGGGTGACAGCCACCGACAATAGACACTTTTGTTGAAAAAAAACATCGGTATAAAAATTATTTTTTTGCCGATTGTTTTTTTTTTGTATTTTTGCATTTTGAATTATATTGTAAAAAGGATAACTAAAAATAATACAACGACAATGCAGAAAAGTAAAGTAGGACTTGATTTTAACGAGGTTGAGCATGCGCGTTCGGTGGCCAAGAAGATTGCCGGACAGGTGCAGGATTTCGTGGAAGACTACACCACCGTGGCTGTGGAGCGCACGCTGTGCCGCTTCTTGGGTATCGACGGTATCGACGACAACGAGGTGCCCATGCCCAACGTGGTGGTCGAGGAACTGAAGGCCAAGGGCGTGCTCGGCGAGGGCGTGATGTTCTATGTGGGCAACGCTATGGTGGAGACCGGAAAGAATCCGCAGGAGATTGCCGAGGCCATCGCTGCCGGCACGCTGGACATCACCAAACTGCCCGTCCACAGCAAAGCGGATATCGACAAGGCCCTGGAGCCCGTCATCAATGCCACTATCACCAAGGTGCGCGGCAACCGTCTGCGCCGCGAGAAGTACATCGAGACGATAGGCGAGGGCAGCAAGCCCTACCTCTATATCATCGTGGCTACCGGCAACATCTACGAGGATGTGGTGCAGGCTCAGGCCGGTGCCCGTCAGGGTGCCGACATCATCGCCGTGATCCGCACCACGGGTCAGTCGCTCCTCGACTATGTGCCCTATGGCGCCACCACCGAAGGTTTCGGTGGCACCTTCGCCACCCAGGAGAACTTCCGCATTATGCGCAAGGCCCTCGACGAGGTTGGCGAGGAGGTGGGTCGCTACATCCGCCTCTGCAACTACTGCTCGGGTCTCTGCATGCCGGAGATCGCCGCTATGGGTGCGCTGGAAGGCCTCGATGTGATGCTCAACGACGCCCTCTACGGCATCCTGTTCCGCGACATCAACATGCAGCGCACGCTGATTGACCAGTATATGAGCCGTATCATCAACGGCTTCGCAGGCGTCATCATCAACACCGGCGAGGACAACTACCTGACCACTGCCGACGCCTACGAGGAGGCGCACACCGTGCTGGCTTCCGACCTCATCAACGAGCAGCTGGCCCTGATGGCCGGCCTGCCCGAGGAGCAGATGGGTCTCGGCCACGCCTTCGAGATGGACCCCATGCTCGAGAACGGTTTCCTCTACGAGTTGGCTCAGGCCCAGATGATTCGCGAGATTTTCCCGAAGGCTCCGCTGAAATACATGCCGCCGACCAAGTTCATGACCGGCAATATCTTCCGCGGCCATATCCAGGATGCCCTGTTCAATGTCATCGGCCAGTGGACGCACCAGGGCCTGCAGCTTTTGGGTATGCCCACCGAGGCTATCCACACCCCCTTCATGAGCGACCGCTACCTCTCCATCGAGAACGCCAAGTATATCTTCAACAACATGAAGGACATCGGCGAGGAGGTGGAGTTCAAGGAGGGCGGCATCATCAAGAGCCGCGCCCAGGAGGTGCTGCACAACGCCACCAAGCTCCTTGAGACCATGGAGAGCGAGGGCCTCTTCACCGCACTGGAGAAGGGTATCTTCGCCAACGTGAAGCGTCCGAAGACCGGCGGTAAGGGCCTCGACGGCGTCACCCTGAAGGGCGAGCACTATTTTAACCCGTTTGTTGAACTTATGAAAGGTAAAAAATAATGAGTGAAGGATTGTATTCAATGGAGGCTAAGGATTACGACAAAACCTTAGACCTTACCAAGATAAAGCCATACGGCGACACGATGAACGACGGCAAGGTGCAGCTGAGTTTCACCCTGCCGGTGCCCGCAGGTGCGGAAGCCGAAGAGGCAGCCAAGCAGCTGCTGAAGAAGATGGGCTTCGAGAACCCTCTGGTGGTCTACCAGAAGGAGCTCACCGAAGGCTTCTGCTTCATGAACTGCTACGGTTCGCTGACCCACACGGTGGATTACACCAGCATCCATGTGCCCAAAGTGGAGAGTACCACCATGGACATGCACGAGTGCGACGAGTATATCCGTGAGCACATAGGCCGTAAGATTGTCATCGTGGGCGCTTCGACAGGTACCGATGCCCACACGGTGGGTATCGACGCCATTATGAACATGAAGGGCTACGCCGGCCACTACGGCTTGGAGCGCTACGACATGATCGACGCCTACAACCTCGGCAGCCAGGTGCCCAACGAGGAGTTCATCGCCAAAGGTATCGAGCTGCATGCCGACGCCCTCATCGTCAGTCAGACGGTGACGCAGAAGGACGTGCATATCAAGAACCTCACCGAGCTTGTCGAGATGCTCGAGGCCGAGGGGTTGCGCGACAAGGTCATCCTTATCTGCGGCGGTCCCCGTATCAGCCACGAGTTGGCCAAGGAGCTCGGCTATGATGCCGGCTTCGGTCCCAACACTTATGCCGACGACGAGGCCTCTTATATCGCCCAGGAAATGGTAGCCCGCGGCTGGAAGTAACTGGCGAATGATAACATTATGGAAACGGCGAATTATACGAATTATACGAAGCTACGCAGGTCAATTGGGAGCGAATTACTCGAATTGTGTTGCGCATGCCTTCGAGTAATTAGCCTAAAATTTAAAGACTGCGTAGCTTAGAGAAATTAGAGCAATTCGCCGTTAGAAAAAAAAGATAATCAACATTAAAAATAGCAATATGGAAAAAGAACAGATTAAACCCTTTATCGCCAAGCGCGCGGCTCAGGAGCTGCACGACGGCGATGTCGTCAACCTTGGTATCGGTCTGCCGACCTTGATCCCCAACTTCCTGCCCGAAGGCGTGCACGTCATCCTGCAGAGCGAGAACGGTATGATTGGCATGGGTCCCACCCCCGAAGAGGGCAAGGAAGACCCCTGGTTCATCAACGCTGGTGGCGGCTACATCACCCATGTACCCGGTGCCTCGACCTTCGACAGCGCTACCTCGTTCGGTATCATCCGTGGCGGCCATGTGGACGTGAGCGTCCTGGGTGCCATGCAGGTGGATGAGGAAGGCGACCTGGCCAACTGGATGATTCCTGGCAAGAAGACCCCCGGTATGGGTGGCGCTATGGACCTCCTGGTGGGTGCCAAGAAAGTCATCCTCGCCATGGAGCACACTGCCAAGGGTAACCCCAAGATTCTGAAGAAATGCACCCTTCCGCTCACCGCCAAGGGTCAGGTGAACATGATTATCACCGAGATGGGTGTCATGGAAATCACCCCCAAGGGTATCGTGCTGACCGAAATCAACCCCGAGTTCACCGTTGAGCAGGTGCAGGCCGCTACCGAGGCCACGCTGATTATCAGCCCTGATTTGAAAAAGATGAATGCTTGAATGTCTGAATGTGAAAATGCTTGAGTGATATACTCAAACAATCAAACAATCAAGCAATCAAACAATTATCATGATGAAGAAAACAATCATCGCTGCTGTCGCGCTGCTGTGCCTTTGTGGCACAGCAGCCGCCCAGCGGCATATCGAATTCCGTTGGCACGGCCTCTATTGCGTGGGCGATGCCAGCTTTGCTTTCAATGTGAACCGTTCGCCCAGCGAGGCATCGGGTTTTGGCGACACTGTGGCGGCTCTTATGCCCTCCTTCTCTGCAGGCTACCAGTTCCGTAAGGAGGCTGCCGTGGGTCTGGGTTTCAGCTACTTGGCCGACTCCAAGGGTGCCTTCACCCAGATGCCCCTCTTTGTGGAGCTCCGCAGTCATTTCACACGCGACCAACTGACCCCCTACGGTGTGTTGCAGGTGGGTTATTCATTGCCTCTCGGCAAGTCCAGCGAGCCTCCGTCGACCAAAATAGAGGAAGGCGGTCTTTACCTCGGTCTCGAGGTGGGTGGCCGTTATGCGTTCAGCCGCTCTTTCGCAATTGGCTTGCATGGCGGTTACAAGATGCTGTATTCTAACAAGGTGCAGCGTTCCGACGCTCTCAACAATCCCATCCTTTCCGAGTCGGTGGCACTGAGTTTAATCAATTTCGGTGTTTCGTTCTATCTGGGAGGCGATTGATAAATGATGCGAAGGGGACTGCTGATATTACTGGCGCTATGGTTCTGTGCCTCCATCGCGGAGGCGCAGAACGTTGATGGTGCGCGCCTTCCGGCTCGCGCCAATGTGGTGGCTTACGACGATGAGGATGCCATCGTGAAGTCAGCCTATCAGGAGTCGCCTTACTACGTGGCTCTTTCCGGCAGGTGGGATCAGCAGCAAACCGATAGCTCCATTAGCTACTCTCGCGAAATCGAGGTGGAGAAGTACTGGAGCGACTACCGGGTTTCGTTGAATGTCAGATGTGGCTATGGTTGCCGCGTCTATCTCAACGACAAGTGGGTGGGTTATGGCGACGACTCCCGCCATTGGAACGAGTTCGACCTCAACGGTTTTCTGAAGTACGGTAAGAAGAATGTACTGAAAATCGTGGCCCTGAAGCATCCTGCCGGAGCACTGCTCGAACATGAGCATCAGGTCATGGGATTAAACGGTGAGCCCTATCTGCTCTTCAAGAGTGACCCCAACATCGCCGATATGTCGTTGGTGTCCGATTACGATGCCGCCACGGCCACGGGGTCCCTCACAGTAGACGCTTCCATCTTCAACAGCAAGAAGAAGGGTCGTTACTATTTAGAGGTGGAGATTTGGGACCCGCAGAACCATTCCTTCGACCGCATGGGGCGTTGGGTGGTCTTCGACAAGAAGAGTGAGATGTCGGTCGACATCAGTCGCTCGTGGCCCAATGTCGTCCCATGGACTGCAGAAACGCCCAACCTCTACACCGTCGTGCTGCGTCTGCGTGACGAGGAGATGGAAGAGGAGGAGGTCGTGGGTGCCCGTTTCGGCTTCCGCCGCGTGGAGGTCAAGGACGGGCTGCTGAAAGTCAACGGCACGCCGGTGACACTCAAAGGAGTAGTTGTCCCTGACAACTCCACTGGTGACTATACCAGTCGGCAGCATCTTCGCACCCTCGTTCAGAATCTCAAGGCCAATAATATCAATGCCGTCCGCACCGCTACTTTCTCGCCCACAGTGCCCTGTTTTTATGAGTTATGTGACGAATATGGCCTCTATGTCATCTGTGATGCCAACCTGATGCCTGTCTCCAACCAGCGTCAGGTAGTGGCTACCGACAAGGATTTCGTCCCTCTCTTTGAGCGGCGGGTGGAGAATCTCTATGGGAAGTACAAGAATTATACTTCCATTATTGCCTGGTCGCTGGGTGACACACGCGACAACGGCGTCTGTATGGGCGCTGCCTACAAACGGCTGAAAGCCATTGAGAAAAATCGTCCGGTCATCTTCTCCGGTGCCGATTTCTCATCCAATACGGACATCGTGGCCTTCATCCATCCTGACCAGCAGCAACTGCGTCAGGCAACCTCGAAAGCCGGCGACCGCCCCTTCCTGGTGCTGGGGGCTTCCGGGGTAAACTTTGAGAAGATTTGGGACAAAGTACTCAATACCCGTAGCCTGCAAGGGGCTTTTGTCGACGAGCGGTACGAGCAGACTTTGTCCGCATTGAAGAGCCTCTATAGTCCCTTCGATGTCCACCTCTCCAAGAAATCTATCGACGACATTGAGTTCACGGTGTACAACCGCAATGATTTCGCCGATTTCAGCCAGTATTTATTAGAGTATACGATATATACTAATTTACGCTCCAGCATCACTGGTGGCGACCTGCCGGTAGCCATCCAGGGTGGGGGAGTGGAGGCGGTGAAACTGCGTGTTCCGCCTGTGAAACTTGAGCCCGGCGAGGAACTCTTTATCCGTTTCGACCTGTCGCAGCGACAGAAGGGTAGGATGGTCTCCTCGTCCGTTATCGGCACTGTAGCCCTCCCATTGAATGAGAAGAACACAAGTCGGAAACCATTCGTCAATAAACCCAACAATGATGACGATGCTGTGTTCAGTCATATTGTCATCGATACGGGGAAAATAAATATTGACAGCCTGTTGTCGATGCTCCAGTTCAAGGGGCATGAAGACTGGACGCCCGAAAGGGTGGCGGTGTCCTATCGTAGCCCCGATGCCTATACCGCCTGCATCGATGCCATGATGCAATATATGTCGGCTGGCACGCCGATGTGCTACGTTCGTATCACCTATTCTTGCTTCAGCACAGGTGATATTGTTTTTGACTATACCATTTCGTCTACCGATGCTTTCCGAGGGACCCTTGTTCCACAGTTCGTTGTCAATTTGCCTCAGCGCGAGGATGACAGCATTGCTTGGTTTGGCCTCGACCGCGAAACACATTTTGCCAACCACCTTTCTGGCATCCCCGGCACCTATAGCGAATCCATGGCGAAAATGAAAGGGTCTTCGCGTCAGCAGGTTCGTTGGTGCGCCAGCCTGTATGGCGACGACAACCTTTATATGGCGTTGGTTGACAATATGTCCACTGTGGATGTTGGCGACGGAAAACTCACCTTTACTCCCGAAGAAGGAAGTAGCAATTTCCGCCTTCACTTTCACGAATACGACAAGCACAGTGAACGTCCCGAGGACTTTTACGCCCTTGAGATACCTGTCGTGAAAACCGGTATCGTCGAGCCGCCGAAGATTACGGCTTCCGAGATTCGTTTCTTGCAACCTTTGACGGTCACTATCACTTCGCCGACGAAAGGCGACATACATTATACACTCGACGGCACTGAACCGATGGAGACTTCTGAATTGTACACCAAGCCTTTGCAACTTACCACCACAACTATTGTGAAGGCTCGTATCTTCGTCAAGGGGATGCCGCCGTCGTTCACCGCCACACGCAAGTTCAACTACGACTATATCGTCTCCACCACTTTCTCGCGCAAGCCCAACACCCCCTTCAACGTGGGTACCGACACCATCCTTTTCGATGGCGAAAAGGGCGTTATCAGCGACCTGCAGCGCGGCTGGCTTGGATTCTCCGGAAGCGGGGTGACGGCCACCGTGATGTTGTCGAAACGGATTGACATTGAGAATATCACACTTCGTTTTGCCCATGTGCCTGACAATTGGGCTTTCGCTCCCCGTCAGGTTACCGTGGTGCTGTCGACCGATGGCGAGAACTTCACCGACACACTTCAGACGGCGATGCCCTTTGACCCCGCCTCCAGCGAGGAGAATACTCCCCGGGAGGTTGAAATCAAGGTGCCGGTCACCAAGGAGGGTGTCGCCGCCTTCAAGGTAGAGGTCGACGCCCTCTCGGCCGTCCCCGCCTGGCATCGTGCCAAAGGACTGAAACCTTGGGTGTTGATGGACGAGATTGAGGTGAGTGAAAAACTGAAGAATGATAAATGAAAATATAGATTCCATAAATCCCATAATGTCCATAAGCCCTATGAAATCCATCCGATACTTCTTTGTCTCCTTACTCCTTACTCCTTTCCTCCTCACCTCCTGCGAGGTGGAGTTCTCGCCCAACGCCGAGTGGAAGAATGTCCCGGTGGTCTATTGTCTGCTCGACCAGGATGACGATACCACATGGGTGCGCGTCCAGCGCTGCTACCTCTCCGAGGGGAATATCTATCAGTATGGCTCTAATTCCGACTCTATCAATTATCCCCAGGGTTCCATCCAAGTGGCACTCTTGGCTTATGACGGTGGCACATTGAAGGACTCCATTGCCTTCACCTATACCGAAGTCGACCGCGATTCCGGCGCTTTCGCCTATACCGCTCAGCCTGTCTATTATGCCTTGACGAAAAACAAACTGCGCGAGAACTACACCTTTGTCCTCAACGTGCGTAACACCGCCGACGGGTCGCTCCTCGCCACTACCAACCCCATTACTCTCATTAAGAAAACATCCGGGACGCTCATATCCAAGCCCTCTATCACTGTGACTCCCTCAGGTGATACCCTGGGAGGGTTCTATTTCAACGAAGTAGATCCTGTTTCTCCGGCCCAAGCCTCCTGCCTCATTCAGTGGAATCCCCTTGAGAATGCCCGCCTCTACCAACCGGTGGTGCGTTTCTACTACGAGTCGGGAGGGGTCAAGCACCATATAGACTTCCTCTGTCCGCGTGTCTCCTCCTCCTCTTCTGAGGTGCGTTACACCCGTGAGCAGTTCCTCACCGAACTCAGGAACAGGTTTCAGGATGACACAACGGTGAAGCATTATATCCCTCATGTGGATATCTACCTCACCTGCTGTTCGGAAGAGCTGAATGCCTATATATCAACATCGTCTTTGGGTAATTCCATCAATCAAGAGCATGAGGCTTTCACCAATATTATCGGTGGCGTAGGAGTTTTTGCAGCTCGCCGCACACACCTTTTCAAGGGTATGCCCGCAGACAACTCCGTCCAGCCTGGGGTGGGACTGAACGACCTCATCTTGAATCTCGGAGTAGGGTTTGAAGCGTATTGATGTTAATGGTTAATGGTTAATGGTTATAGGTTATTGGTTATTGAGGGAAGGGTAATGGTTAATGGTTATTGGTTATTGGTTATAGGTTATTGGTTATTGAGTAATGGTTAATGGTTATTGGTTTGCTCCAGCCCCCTTGCGTCGCAGGCCGTGACCAAAGGTCAGGCAGATTGGTTATTGAAAGGGTTAGTGAGTTTAGTGGGTTGAATGAGTTAGTTGGGGTAGTTGATGGGACTGCGGCAGTTTTCTTTAAACTTTAAACTTTAAACGTTACCTGGTTATAGGTTATTGAGGGAAGAGTTTTTATATTATTTATTATAATTAAAAATATTTTCGTATTTTTGCATTTTGCTTGAAAAATAAAAAAGATTAAAAATCAATAAAATAAACAATCAGATGAACATCACAAGAGAGAAATTAAGTGATTTGGAACTCTGTATCAAGATTGATATCGAGGAAAACGACTACATTGAAAATGTGAACAAGCAGCTGAAGGAGTATCAGCACAAAGCCACCATCCCTGGCTTCCGCAAGGGTATGGCTCCCAAGGGACTCATCGAGCGCATGTACAAAGCTGCCATCGTGGGCGATGCCGTGCAGGAACAGCTCAACAGCAGTCTTTTCAAATATATCGACGACGGGAAACTTCACATTCTCGGCATGCCCATGTCCAACGACGAGAAGACCGGTAGCGTCGATTTCGGCAAGCAGAAAGAGTTCTCTTTCTACTTTGATGCCGCCATTGCTCCCGAGTTCAATATCGAGTGGGACAAGATTGCTGTGAAATATAACCAGGTGAGTGTTACTGCCAAGGATGTCGATGCCGAGATGAAACGCGTTGTCGAGCGTTTCGGTAAATTCGAGACCCCCGAGGTTGTCTCCGCTGGCGACTACATGTACGGTAAGGCCGTCGAACTCGACAAGAACGGCAATGCCAAGGAAGGTGGTATCGACGCTTTCGCCTCCTTCAACCTCGCCAACATCAAAGATGCCGAACTCCTGCCCCTCTTCGAAGGCAAGAAGGCCGAGGAGAAGATTGTCTTCAACCCCTACAAGGCATTCCCTGTGGCTGATATCGAGCGCGCCTTCCATATCGACACCGCTGCCGCCAAGAAGTTCAAAGCCAATGTCGAGTTCACCCTCTCCGGCATTTCGCGCATCGTTCCCCACGAGGTGAACGACGAGCTCTTCCAGATGGTGTTCCCCGGTCAGACCGTGAAGGACGAGGCTGCATTCCGTAAACTCCTCAAGAAGGAAATCGAGAAGGCTAACAACGAGCAGAGCGACTACCTCTTCGTCAACCAGGTCCGCAAGGCCCTCATCGACCAATTCACGGCTCCGCTGCCCGAGAACTTCCTGAAACGTTGGTTCGCTTCCCGCGGCGAGAAAGACATGACCCCCGAGGCTATCGAGGCCGATTGGAACGACAAGTATGTCCCTTCGCTGAAATGGGAGCTTATCGAGGCCAAGCTTGAAGAGATTGCCCCCGTGAACCCCACTCAGAACCAGATTGTCGACTATATCAAGGATATCCTCCGTCGCAACGACCAGCCCGCCAAGGGTGAGAGCAAGGAGAAGACTGAGGAGCGTCTCGAGCAGGCTGCACGCAGCATTGCCGCCGACCGCAAGAACATCGGCCAGTTGAGCGACCGTATCTTCGCCGACAACCTCAGCAAGCTCTTCAAAGACCAGGTGAAACCCGAAGTGGAGAAGGTCTCCGCCAAGGAATTTGCCGAGCGCGCCAAGGAATAACCATAAAAAAAATATAACCCCATAACGTATGAAAAAACTGTTACTGCCCCTGCTGCTTGTCGGAGCCTCTCTTGTCCCTCGGGCACAGAGTTATAAGATGGTGGGTGAGAACCCGTGGTTCCTCTCGTTGGGAGCCGGTGGTGTCTACTACCAGCATTCTGGCGAAAGCCAGTTTTCTGTGCCCACCGCCACCGTCAATCTGGGATGCTGGATCACTCGTCCGTTGGCTTTCCGTTTCGGATTCGACATGATGATGACTCCGAGTCACTACCAGAACGGCGGCAGTAACAGTTCCATGTACTTTATGGGGAGCGCTGAGTTCCTGTGGGATGTCAACGCCACTTTTTTCAATGTCTACAACGGCACTTTCCTGAAACCCTTCCCGTTTTATCCTATGCTGGGTGTGGGTATGGTGATGCGTCCGTCGGTAGCAGTGGGTGGTGTTAAGCATGGTTGGGACGACGACTTCCAGGCCATGCTGGGATTCCATTTCCCTGTCCGCATCGCTTCTCTATGGGATGCTTTCTTGGAGTATAAGTGGTTCTTCCTCTCGCAGCACTTTGATGGAAGCGAAAACAATAATTTCATGCATTCCATCACCCTCGGTGTCACCCACCGTTGGACGGACAACCCCTTCAGCCGTAAGACGGAGTTCTCCTCTCGTAGCACCGCTGAAGACTGGTGGGTGGGTTTCGGCATTGGTCCTAACTTCTCCTCCTATTCGTTCCGCAACATCGACGAGTGGGATATGTATGGCATCACGCCCGAAATCCAATTCGGCCGTAATTTCAGCAATGTGTGGACCATCCGTTTCGAACTTAGTGGTCTCACTGCTCACGAGCCTTTCGATACTCTCGAGAACCGTGCTGGGGCAACATATAAATTCTCTAACCTCCACACGGATGTGTTGGTGAATCTAACCCATGCCCTTTCGTTTACCCGAGGCGTTCGACTCAATGTGCTGCCTTACCTTGGCGCAGGTCTCATCTGGCGTTATGACGAGCTGACCTTTAATATGACATGTGATTTTGGAGTTATGCTGCGCTATTATCTTGGCCATCATAGCGACATCTACTTGGATGCCAAATACATGTTGGTGCCGCCTACCATCGCTGGCATCCAGCCCGAGGCTGGTCAGGAGTTGTCCAAGGCTTATTCTGATTGGGGTGCGATGCCCTCAATCACGGTGGGTTACATCTACAACTTCGGAACTAACAGCACACGCTACCGTTATCCGGCGAAGTGGAGCCCGAAGTAATTGGTAACGTTTAACGAGTAAAAGTTTATAAAGTATTATAACTCGGCGAGAAGGTGTCGCCGAGTTTTATTTTACCTGTTTCCAGGCCTTTCTTGAGCCATTGGGTGCGCTGGGCGGAGGTGCCGTGGGTGAAGCTGTCGGGCACAGAGTATCCGCGACCCTTCTTCTGCAGGTAGTCGTCGCCGATTTTGCCTGCGGCATTTACCGCCTCTTCGATGTCACCCTCCTCTAAGGAGCCGAACATCTGGTTTTCGTGGTAGCCCCATACGCCGGCGTAGAAGTCGGCCTGCAGTTCCAGTCTGACGCTGATTTGGTTCTTCTCCTTCTCCGAGGCGCGACTCATGGCCTTGTGAGCCTCGTCGAGGGTGCCCAGCAGGTGCTGCACATGGTGTCCCACTTCGTGGGCGATGACATAGGCATAGGCGAAATCGCCGTCGGCGCCGATGGTCTTCTTCATATCGGCAAAGAAGTCGAGGTCGAGGTAGACGCATTCGTCGGCCGAGCAGTAGAAGGGGCCCGTCGCCGAGGTGGCGCCGCCGCAGCCGCTTTGTACACTGCCGTGGAAGAGTACAAGCTTCGGGGGACGGTAGGTGCGACCCATCTTCTGGAATTCCGCGGTCCAGACATCCTCCGTGGAGGCCAGGATTTGCTTGGCGAAGACCGCCAACTGCTCCTCTTCAGCCGAAGGGGTGTAGTTCTCCGACTGACCGCTCTGGGCGCTATTCACGGCTTGTTGCACCGCTGTTCCGAGGTCGCCGCCGTTGAGCAGGACCATGAGTCCCGCGATGATGACGCCGACGATGCCGCCACCGAGGGCAATCTTGCCGCCTTTCCCGCGACGGTCGTCTACATTCGTGCTCTGTCTTCTTCCTTTGAGGTTCATAATTATCTTAATTTGAGGGGTGAAACGGTTATTTTCTGTTGTGATAGATGAAGGGGAGGTCCACCAGGTCGCGGTCGTCGCTGGAGAAGCCCACCTGGAGGGTGAAGTGGGTGCCGTCTTGGGGCTCTTCCATTTGGCCAGTCTTGGGGTTGAACTGGCGGAACCAGAAGGGGTCGAGTTGAATTTTGAAGGGAGCCTTGTCTTCGAATCTAATAGTCCAAATAGGCTTCACGGCAATCAACTGCTTGACAGGGCCGTCTGGGTCGTTGTCGTTTTTCAGGTAGACTTGCACCACGGTGCGGTGGGAAAAAGCAGGTGCGTCGGTGTGACACTGGCTGACGAGGCCTTCGACGGTGAAGTTGGCCTCGTCAACGGTCGGGGCGCCCCACAGCTGGTGGTAGCTGTAGCTGAGGCCGTAGCCGAAGGGAAACTCCACATGCTCGCGGTCGGCGTAGCGGTAGGTGCGCCCCTGCATGTCGTAATCCGAGAAGTCGGGCAGGTCGTCGGTGCTGCGGTAGAAGGTGATGGGCAGTCGGCCGAAGTCGTCGCGGCAGCCGTAGAGTAGTTCGCGCACGGCGGTACCCATTTCCTCGCCACCATACCAAGCCAAGAGCACGGCATCGCAGTCATCGATGACGTTCTCCAGCGCGATGGCCGAGCCGGTGCAGAGCACCAGTACCACGCGGTAGCCTTGGGCCTTGAAGGCTTTGATTTCCTCCACCTGTTCTTTGGGGAGCTCTATTAGGGTGCGGTCTCCCTTAAAAAACCCTTCTTTCTCCACGGGGAGTTCCTCGCCCTCAAGCTGGGGATTCAATCCTCCTGCATATATTAATATCGGCCCTCGTCCCTCTTCTTGGGTCATCCTCTTTACACAGTATGGGTTAGGAGGGCTTTGCAGCCCTTCGCCGATAGTCACGGTGTGCCTTGGTGTGCCGTTGTAGTTGCCGAGGGGCATGATGCTGTCCCACATATTGGGGCCTTCGAGTCGCAGCGTGTCCTCCATCTTGAGGGGCAGCACCCCGTCGTTCTTCAGCAGCACCATGCTCTGTGCATAAATCATTAGGAGATCTTTGTCTTCTTCGTAAGGCTCTCCCTTTTGTGGCTCGTCGGTGACATGCAGGCGGGTGCGCAGGATGCGACGCACATGCTCATCTATTTTGTTTTCCGATACCAGACCTTGCTGCACGGCTTCGCGCAAGGCGGGCAATCCACTGCCGCACTCGAGGTCCACCTCGCTTCCGAAAGCGTCGCCATAGGCAGCGGCGGCGGTGGCGTGGGTGCGGTGGCGCGGAATGACGGTGTCGGTCTCATAGGCGTCGTTCAGCGCCCAGCAGTCGGTGACGAGAATGCCGTCATACTGCCACTCGTTGCGCAGGATGTCAAAGAGTTTGCGGTTGGTACAGCAGGGAGAGCCGTTAAGTCGGTTATATCCGCACATCACCTGCTGCACGTCGCTGTTCTTGATGATGTATTCGAAAGCCGTCAGGTAGGTGGTACGCAGGTCGCGCTCGGAGACGCGGCTGTCGAACTCGTGGCGGACGCCTTCGGGGCCGCTGTGCACAGCGAAATGTTTGAGGCAGGCGGCGGTAATCAGCGGTGTGCCTGTCCAGTCATAGGGATAGGTGTGTTGCAGGCCGTTGACGCAAGCCAATCCCATCATGGCGGTGAGGTAGGGGTCTTCGCCGTAGGTCTCCATGCCACGCCCCCAGCGTGGATCGCGGAAGATATTGATGTTGGGCGTGAAGAAAGTCAAGCCGGCATAATCACCATAATAGCCAGTGTCCTGTGCCTCGTGGTATTTACGACGTGCTACATGGGCAACGTCCGCAAAGACGGAATGCACCAATTTGGGGTCAAAGGTGGAGGCCAGGGCGATGGGCATCGGGTAGACGGTGGCCTCGCCGGCGCGTCCTACGCCGTGCAGCGCCTCGTTCCACCAGCTGTAGGCGGGCAATCCCACGCGTTCGATGGCAGGGTTCTGGTGCACCATCAGCGAGAGTTTCTCGTCGAGCGACAGATTGTTGACAAGCCATTCCACGCGAGCATCGAGGCTCTTGGTGGTGTCCTGCCATAGATATTGTTGTGCACAAACAGCTGTGCAGTAAAAAGTTAATAGCCCTAATACAATTTTTTTCATACTGCAAATATACGCAAAATAGTGAAAAACTAATTTTTCGGTGTGTTTTCATTTCGAAAAAACCAATTTTTTTGTATCTTTGCAATCGCTAAAAAAAGAGCGATATCTATATAACTGATTGACTATATGAACGAATACTACTATTTTGGCTTGGCGGCGATGCTATATATTACTACCTGTTGGTGTTTTGCTGCTGTTCGTTGGTTCCACACCTGTCGTGTGCCGAAAGAGCGCCAACGCTACACATGGCCCGACCGCAAGCTGCAGGTTCTTTGCTTCTCTATGGCCACCATCTTGCTTCCCTATGTTTTCGACCCCACCAATGAGGCGGCATGGATGCTTATGAAGTCCTACTTCCCCGCTACCTATTATTTCTATTGTGGCTTGCTGCTGCTTTGCTATGCTGGTACTGTGAAGCAGTGGAATCGTTGGAAAACAGTCAGCTGGAGTGCTGCTGCCATCGTCATTGCCACCATGCTCATCCCAGTGCTTAATGCTTGGCTCCCCTTCGAGTTTATGAGTGAGAAAGGCTTGCAATTCTGGCATTATGCCATTACTGTTGAGAGTCTCATTATGTTGGTTTTCTGCACCTTGTCTATGTGGCAGGTGTGGCGCTGGATTAAAGAGAGTCGCGATGCCAACTATTCCAACCGTGATGATTTTCCCGTCCGCTACGCCAGCATTATTCTTTTTTACCCATTGATTCTTACCCCGTTGCTCTGGCCCGCCTATATCTTCGATTCACGCATCGGAATGGCTCACCTGCACGTGTTGCTTGCTATCTTCAACATCGTGTTGTTGATTACCGTTATGCCCGCTTGGCGTCGCAAGGCCATTATTGCAGAACCGGATTCGGAAGCGGTGCGGTTCACGGCCCAGCAGGATGCTTCTGTTGAGGAACAGTTGGATCAAGTGGCGCTGGAAATCAAGGCCTATGTCGAGGAACAGCAGGCTTATCTCGATAGCCATCTAAGGATTGACGACATCGTGGAACATTGCCAGCACGGTCGCACCTATGTCTCCTTGGCATTTCAACGCCGCTTCGGCTCTTTTGCCAGCTACATCAACGGCCTCCGTCTGAAATACTACGAGCAGTACGTTGCTGAGCACCCCAATGAGACCAAGGAGTCTGCCGCCCTCTCTTCCGGCTTTGCCTCCTACAACGCCTACTACCGCGCAAAAAAACGCCTCTCTAAGTAGTTTTTTGCATCAAGTTTAAGGAAAGACCGTAAGGTGGTCTAATTCAATTCTTTAGAAGAATTCCATTGTATGTTTTGTACAATTTGCAATGTTTGTTGCGGCCAAATGCAATGAACTTGCAGCCCTGTGCAATAACATTGCATTCCGTTTGCAAGAAGTTTGTATCATTTGCAATGTCTGTTTTTACAAGAGGATGTACTTTTGCATTCGATTTATGAAACAGCAGATGGACATTGCTAACCTCACTCCGCAGGAGATTTTCCTCGGCCTTTTGGCCGTTGTGGGCATTGCCATCTTCTTTGTGGCCTGTTGGCGCAACATCAAGCGGCACGATGATAATGGTAATTAAATAACATATTAACAAAACAACTATTAACACTACAATGAAAGAAAACGAAAAAAGACACTATGAGGCACCGGAACTCACGGTGGTGACATTTAAAGCAGAACGTGGATATGCCCAAAGCGGTGCCAAAAGATTGATGCAGTCGATAGTCCTCTCCTCGGCTCTCGCGGGCAATGATTCCCAACGTCTTGATGACCGTGGCTCCATAGAAAGCTGGGGCTGGTAATAAAAAGGAAGAATTAAGAACGAAGAATTAAGAATACAGTAATGAAAAGAATATATATTTATGCGGCCGCTGCCCTTTGTGGCCTGACAATGACTACAAGTTGTATGAAAGAGGATGTGTCGGGACTCTCCGACCATGCTTTGGAAATTTCTGCCGAGAAATCGGGACAGAAGACCACCGTCAACGGCACCACGGTGAAGTGGGTCAAAGGAGATTTGGTGTGGGTCGACGGTGTCGAAGGAACAGTTACTCAAAGTGGTGGCCATTGGTATGTCGATGGTTCTTTCAACGTCAGCAGCGAATTCAATCTGTTTTATCCCGTAACCCTTGCTACTGCTATGGGTGCTGAAAACCAGGATGCTGCCACCGCTACGGTGGTTTTCCCTTCGCGTTATGCCAGCTCCTTTGATGGCGACAACCAGGAGATTGCCCTTCCGATGGCTGCCCGCAGCTCAAACAGCGCTACGGCTGTGGAACTCAAACACCTCAGTTCTGGCATCAACTTGGTGGTGATCAATAACACCGGTAATACCCTCTGGGTCGACTCCGTGAGCATCACTTCCGCTACCGAAAACCTCAGTGGCCAGGCCTTGGTGACTCTCAGCATCGACACTCTGCCCATCGTTAGCGCCGGTGTTGACGGCTCGAAGAGCGTCACCGTCTATTTCGACTCCGCTTTTGCCATCGCCAACAACGGCGACAAGAGCATCCAGGTGCCCGTGATTCCCAACGCCACGGCCATGGGAGACCTCACTGTCAAAGTGTTCTCCCACGACACGATGTCCACCCTCAGCGTTCAGTACCTGACCTTTACCAAGACCAAAAGCGCTGCTCCCGCCCTCGTTCGCAACGCGGTGGCAGCCTTGCGAGTCGAAATGACGACCGACGGCAGCGAGATGACCCGCCATATTCTGGGAGCCTTCTCCGTCAGCGCCACCAAGAAGGTCTACTTCTCGATGGGCAACCTGCAGTACAAAGGTGGTGAGACCTATCCTTGGCGTTTCGCCCTGAACCAATATGACCGTGTGGGGTCTTGGAACACCACTGATTGGGTCGACCTCTTCGGCTGGGGCACTTGGACGGGAAATACTCCTAATCCGCTTGATACTAATGGTAATGACCGACATTTTAATTGGGATAATGCTGATTTTTCAAAAGAATCTGAGCTTGCAGATGCTACCCAGCGTTATTTCGACTGGCGCACGCTGAGCAAGACAGAATGGGTCTATCTCATGAGTTCCCGTTTTGGTAATAATACATACAGATATGCCAAAGCCAATGTGCGTAACGTTGAAGGGGTGATTATTTTTCCTGATGGATTCTCCCTACCGGCCGGTCTGACCATCAATAGCCGTAACACATCTAACGTACAATTCTCTACAAATATCCTTTCCGGCAGCGAATGGAGTAGGTTGGAGAATGTGGGATGTGTCTTCCTTCCTGCTGCAGGTTGTCGCGAGAAAAACAAGATTCAAGAAGTCGGTAAAATGGGTGGCTACCATTCCTGCTCCGAAGCATCTAATATAAATGATAGCAAAATGCGATTTGATAATACCAAAGTAGAACCGGCGAAGGATGGTGGTAAAAGATGGGGCAACTCTGTCCGCTTAGTGCGTGACGCGAACTAAAAAGAACAGAACTGATAAAATAGAGGCTGCAACAATGCAGCCTCTATATTTTTATATTATATCATTTTTTTTTCGTATTTTTGCGGCATGAACAGAACCCTTTTTACCGGCCGGATGAAGATGGCCGACATGATAGCGTCGAACTACGACCTAATCCTTATGCTACCTCGTTTTGGCATTCCTCTGGGATTTGGCGAAAAGAGCGTTAAGGAGGTCTGCCGCGACCATCATGTTGACGATCATTTCTTCCTCACAGTATGCAATATTTACACTTTTGACGACTATCGACCCGACGACGAGGAGCTTTCGCGCATCGACCGGAGCCTTGTGGCCGAGCATCTCCGTGCCTCGCACCGCTACTACTTGGAGGAGCGGCTGCCGCACCTGCAGCAGCACCTCGACCGTATCACTGAAAATGCCGGTCAGAGCGGCGAGATTCTACGAAAATACTATGCCGACTATTGTCGCGAGGTGCGCGAGCATGTGCGCCGCGAGGAGAAGAACCTCGACGGGGTGGTGGGGGCAAATAATGATTTGCCCGTACAGAACTATCTGAAGGGTCACGACAATATTCGCGACAGGCTCAACGACCTGACGCAGATTATCTATAAGTATCTCCCGGGCGAGCGCCTCACGGAGGAGATGATGGAGTTGGTGTTCGATATCCTGCAGCTGAGCCGCGACCTTGAGAAGCATGCCATGATTGAGGAACTGCTGCTGGTGCCGCAGGAGGACTACAATCTCAGCGACCGTGAGATGGATGTCCTCGAGCTGGTGGCTCAGGGCCTTTCGAGCAAGGAGATTTCCGCCCGCCTCAATATTGCCGTGAATACCGTGAACACCCACCGTAAAAGCATCACCAGGAAGACGGGCATCAAGAGTGTGGCCGGCCTCGCCGTCTACGCCATGTTGAGAAAGGGTAACGGTTAATGGTTAACGGTTAAAGTTTAAAGATAAGAGTTATGAAAGCATTGAAATACATTCGCATTGTTTTGGCGGCCGTTGTGTTCCTCGGTTTTTCCGCCCTGCTGCTCGACGGTCTGGCTTGGGTGCTTGATGACCCCAACCTTGTACGCCGTTGGGTGGGTTGGATGCCCAAGATGCAGTTACTGCCGGCTATTCTGGCGCTGAATGTCGTGGTAGTCTTGGCTATCCTGGTAGTCACCGCCCTCATTGGCCGACTCTATTGTTCGGTGGTTTGTCCGTTGGGCATCCTGCAGGACTTTTTCGGTTGGCTCGGTCGGAAGGCTTTCACCTATAAAAAGCCGCTGAATGGGTTGCGCTACGGAGTGCTGGCCCTCTTTGTGGTTTTGATGGTGTTGGGCTCGTTGGGTATTGCCAACGGTATCGCTGTGACTATCGACCCCTACAGCATGTTTGCCCGCATGACCACGGGATTCTTTGCCTCGGGATTACCGCTCATCGTGGCTATCGTCACCTTGGTGGTCATCTTCGTCGTGAGTTTCTTCTACGGTCGCCTCTGGTGCAACACCATCTGTCCTATGGGGGCGCTGTTGAGCCTTTTCAGTAAGCATTCGCTCTTCGGCATCCGCATCGACAAAGAGAAGTGTGGGGGATGTCATAAGTGCGAGAAGCATTGCAAGGCCAACTGCATTGATGTCGATGGCAGAGAGGTCGACAGGTCGCGCTGTGTGATGTGTTTCAACTGCCTCGGCCATTGCAAGCAGGGGGCCATCTCGTTGAGTGTCCGGAATGCTCGGAGAGATCAGAGCACTCAGGTAGACTCGTCGAGGAGAAAGTTCCTTGCGGTCACCGCTGCTGTGGGTGGAGCCACGGTGCTCCACGCGCAGGAAGAGAAAGTCGCTTCGGGCCTTGCCCTCGTCGAGGATAAGGCGGTACCCGAACGCAAGACACCTCTGAAACCTGCCGGAGCCATCAGCCTGAAGAACTTCGAGAGCCGCTGTACCGCCTGCCAGCTTTGCGTCAGCAAATGCCCCGAGCATGTGCTGAGACCCAGCACGGGACTCGATGGCTTTATGCAACCCACGATGGTCTTCGACCAAGGCTTCTGCCGTGTAGCCTGCACCCGCTGCAGCGAACTCTGCCCCTCGGGCGCCATCCAGCACATCGGCAAGGAGGAGAAGACGGCCATCAGTATCGGCTACGCTGTGGTGCTGAAGGATAACTGCATCGGCTGCGGCCTTTGTGCGCGTCACTGCCCCGCCAGCGCCATCCAGATGGTCGACGGCATTCCCGCGGTCAACGAGAACAAGTGCATCGGCTGCGGCAAGTGCGAGTACTATTGTCCGTCGACACCCACCAAGGCCATCTTCGTGGAAGGACGCGAAGCCCATGTGACTATTTAGTTTAAGGTTTAAAGTTTAAAGATAGAATTAAGAGTTAAATAAATAAACATTAAAATCATAAAAAATGAACAACAAACTTCAAGAAGCTGTTGACTACGTGAAAACGTTTAAGTTCTGGAAAGAACTCGTGATTATGACCCTCGGTATGATGGTCACCGCTGCCGCCGTTTACTATTTTTTGGTGCCCTCCAAACTCATTATCGGTACCATCTCCGGTCTTTCCATCGTGCTCAACCAGCTGATGGGCAATGTCCTCAGCCTGGGTACCCTCATCATGATCATCAACATCATCCTGTTGATCCTCGCCTTTATCCTGATTGACCGTGAGTTCGGTTTCAAGACGGTCTACACCGCTTTGATTCTCGGTCCTTTGACCGACTTCTGGAACATGGTGTTTCCTTGGCAGAACATCGCCAACGACAACATCGTCACCGGTACCCCATCGGTGATGGGCGACCCGTGGCTGGACCTCTGCTGCTTCGTGCTGCTGCTCAGCGCCGCTCAGGCCCTGATGTTCAGCATCAATGCCTCCACCGGCGGACTCGACATCCTGGCCAAGATTGTCAACAAGTACCTCCACTTCGACATCGGAGCTTCGGTCTCCGTGGCTGGCGCCGTCATCTGCTGCACTGCTTTCTTCATCAATGATTTCCGCATGGTTGTCATCGGCCTTATCGGCACATGGATCAATGGCTTGGTGGTCGACTACTTCACCGCCACGCTCAACAATCATAAGCGTCTATGCATTGTGTCGAAAGACTATGAGCGCATCCGCAAGTACATCATTGAGGAGCTCCACCGTGGCTGTACCCTCTATGAGGTCACTGGTGGCTATAGTGGCGAGAAGAGCATCGAACTCGAGGTGCTCCTCAACAAGGATGAGTTCAGCAAAATCCTGGGCTGGATGAAGGACGAGAAAATCGAGGCCTTCTCCACCGCAGGCAACGTCAGCGAGGTGTACGGCTTCTGGTCCTCCGGCCGCAAGCACAAAGCCCGCAAGGAGATAGTCGACAAGAGGTAACGGTTAACGTTTAAAGTTTAACGTTTAAAGTTTAAAGAGGGGAAATTTATGGACAGAAGACAATTTCTCAAAGGGATGGCCGGTGCCGCTGTGGCGGGAGCCGCTGTGGCGGTGGGTTGCGACCATCCCAATGCCGTCAAATCGGAAGGCTATGCTGCCGGTCCTGTGCCGACAGACAAGATGACCTACCGCACTGATGCCCATGGAGAGAAGGTGTCCCTTCTCGGCTTCGGAATGATGCGACTCCCCGTCGAGGGAGGCGTCTCGTTGCGCGACAACCCAGATGCAAAACTCGACCAAGAGGCCATCAACCGTATGGTCGACTACGCAATAGAGCACGGTGTCAATTATTTCGACACGGCACCTGTCTATCTCCGTGGTATGTCGGAAGAGGCTACGGGAATTGCTCTCAGTCGCCATCCACGCGACAAATGGCTTGTGGCTACCAAGATGTCCAACTTCCGGGATTGGTCCTATGATGTCAGCATCGAGATGTACCACAAGTCGTTCGAATACCTGCAGGTTGACCATATCGACTACTATCTGCTCCATTCTTTTGGTGGTGTCGACAAGGAGACTGGCGAGAGCGACTTCGAGAAGCGCTTTGTGAACAACGGAGTCCTTGATTTCCTCATCAAGGAACGTGAGGCTGGACGCATCCGCAACCTCGGCTGGTCGTTCCATGGCGAGCAGTCGGAGTTTGACAAGGTGGTGGCTATGCACGACAAATACCATTGGGACTTCGCACAGATACAGATGAACTATGTCGATTGGCACTATGCCCACGAGATAGAACCCGAGAATGTCAATGCCGAGCATCTCTACAATGCTTTGGCCGAGCGCGATATTCCAATTGTCATCATGGAACCGCTTCTCGGAGGACGTTTGGCGACCCTCAATGACCATCTGGCGCGTCTCCTCAAGGAGCGCGAGCCCGAGCGCAGCCTGGCCTCCTGGTCCTTCCGCTACCTCGGGATGTATCCTCGCATTATGACAGCACTCAGCGGTATGGGTGCCATAGAGCATGTGGAGGACAACGTGCGTTCCTGTGCACCTGTCGAGCCTCTGGCAGAGGACCAGTTGGCACTTCTGGAGCGCGTGGCCGAGGAATTTGCCCACCATCCCGCCATTCCTTGCACGGGATGCAACTACTGTCTGGAAGACTGTGGCCCCAACGAACTCATCTGTCCCATGAACATCAACATCCCTGGTATCTTCGCACATTACAACAAGTGCCTCAACGAGGACCTTGTGGTTGCCGAGGGTACCGTCGAACAGCGTGAGTTCCAGCGTGCCCGTCGCGCCTACCTTACCTCCTATGATAAGAGTATCGAACGTCTTCGGCAGGCCGACCGCTGCATAGAATGCAAGAAATGTATGACCCACTGCCCGCAGCATATCGATATCCCCGCGAAGCTGCACATGATTGAAGAATATACAGAAAAACTAAAAGACTCAATGGTATGAAACTGTTAATGTTAGGAACTTGGGAAATTATCGTCATAGTCCTCGCTATCTTGCTGCTTTTCGGCGGCAAGAAAATCCCCGAACTCATGCATGGCGTGGGCAAGGGAGTCAAGAGTTTCAAGGACGGCATGAATGGAGTAGAAGATAATAAACCGGAGTCTCCGGATAGTCCGGAAAAACCGGAATCCTCCAAGCAGTGACTTTCTGGGAGCACCTTGATGAGTTGCGCTCACGCCTGTGGCGCATGTTGGTTGCTGCGCTTGTCGCCGCAGTGGCGTGCTTCTGTTTCAAGGAACCACTCTTTGCCATTATTCTGGCTCCGAAGGGAGATAATATCTCACTTATCAATATTGAGATTACCCAGCAGTTCTTCACCCACATGCGTGTGGCTCTATGGATGGGCATCATAGTGGTCTCGCCTTATATCCTCTATCAACTCTTCGCCTTTGTGGCTCCGGGTCTCTACGACCTCGAACGGCGCTTGGCCATTCGTGCCGCGGGTGGGGGATACCTGCTCTTTCTCGCAGGAGTGCTTCTCAACTACTTTATCATCTTCCCTTTTACTGTTCAGTTTCTGGGTACTTATCAGGTCTCGTCGGAGGTGCCTAACCAAATATCGCTCTCTTCCTACATCTCCCTGCTTACAGTGATGAGTCTGCTGATGGGTGTTGTCTTTGAGCTTCCCGTGCTCTGCTGGCTATTAGGGAAGTTCGGCCTACTGAAGAGTGCCTTTATGCGGAAATACCGCCGACATGCTGTCGTCGTTATCCTTATCGTCGGTGCCATCATCACCCCCACCGGAGACCCTTTCACCCTCAGTCTCGTTTCCGTCCCCATCTATCTGCTATGGGAACTCAGCATATTAATTGTTAAACGTGTAGAAAAATGAAAAAATTATTCCTTATAGCAATCGTTTCACTTTTCACCTTACACTCACCTCTCCATGCTCAGTGTCCCGAGGCGTTGCAACGCTATGCCGAGCGTTATCCTGCTGCTGAGGAGCAGGATCTTCAAAAACTGCTGTTTCAGGACAGCTATGGTCCTGGACACCTTATCAAGGACTCGGTCTCTTGCGCCCGCTATATTCGGGAAGAGGTAGGAAACATGGAACTTCCGGGAGCCTCGGATTTTCCTCTTTATGAGTACACGTTGTGTGACAGCAACTTCGTAAGGGTCAACCTGCGAGTGATTAAGGACGGTCGTATCAGTCTGCAACAGCTGACCTCGGCGGTACTGCGCAGCGCACAGGGGATGCCTTCGGTCGACCCAAGTCAGGTGAAGCACCACAGCCGGGCTTTCAACGAGGCCTACCATCCACACTATCGCATCGTCCGTCGCGACATCTTCGAACGCGAGATCAAGCCCTTGATAGAGCCTCATGATTCCATCCCCGAGAGCCATCCTGACATTGTGAAACGTATCGGGGAATGGCAGGACCTCAAGTTCGGTTTTATGATGCACTGGGGCATTTATGCCCAGTGGGGTGTGGTGGAGAGTTGGAGCATCTGCAACGAATCGTGGATTACACGAGAACGGTTGGGTGCCGACGGACGGCCTGTCAGAGGCACAAAAGGGGAGGACTTCTATAAGTATAAGCAGGCTTATCAGTCCTTGAACAAGACCTTCAATCCTCAGCATTTCGACCCTGAAGGATGGGCTGCAGCGGCTAAAAAGGCGGGCATGAAGTATGTGGTCTTCACCACCAAGCACCACGATGGATTCTGCATGTTCGACACCAAGGAGACCGACTACAGCAGCACAGGGAAGGACTGTCCGGCGCAGAGAGATTTTACCCGTGGAGTGGTCGATGCCTTCCGCAGCGCGGGTTTCTGGACGGGACTCTATTTCTCCAAGCCCGACTGGCATAGCGATGATTATTGGGCACATGAGTGGTCGCTGCCCGACCGTAATGTCAACTATTCCATCGCTGATCATCCCGACCGCTGGGAGCGTTTCTGTGATTTCACCTACAACCAGATACACGAACTTACGCACAACTACGGCAGCATAGATATCCTTTGGCTTGATGGCGGCTGGATACGTCCGGCGTGGAGCGTCGACAACGAGACGCGTCCGTGGCTTGGATGCAGCGGTCAGGTGCAGGATATCGACATGCCTCGCATCGCTGCCATGGCCAGAGAAAAGAACCCTCGGATGATTATCGTCGACCGAAGTGTGGGAGGCAGATACGAGAATTACCGTACTCCCGAGAAGCAGGTGCCCGACACGCTGTTGCCATACCCCTGGGAGACCTGCATGACTATGGGCGACAGCTGGAGTTATGTGCCGAACGACAACTACAAGAGCACCAAGACGCTCATTCATATGCTCTGCGACGTAGTGTCCAAGGGTGGCAACTTGTTGCTTAACGTAGGACCCGATGCGGATGGCAAGTTGCCTGCAGAAGCCCTGAATCGAATGGAGGAGATAGGGAAATGGCTGGAGAGGAACGGCTATGCCATCTATGGAACCCGTCCGCTGGCCCCCTATTGCGACGGTAACAAACGCTACACCCAAAGCAGGGATGGCAAGCATCGTTACGAGATAACCCTCATCGATAAAGCGCCCTATGCCATGGTTAAGGAAATAATGAAATAAAGCCCCAATGAACAAAACTGAGAAATATGAGGCATTGTTGCCGCAAGTGAAGGCTCTCTGCGAGGGAGAAAATGATATGATTGCCAAGATGGCCAATGTGGCAGCATTGCTGCATTACGAATTTGGCTTTTGGTGGACGGGGTTCTATAGAGTTATGAGGTCGGAGGTCGGCGGTCAAAGGTCGGAGGTAGAACTATTGTTAGGGCCGTTTCAAGGACCTATAGCCTGCGTGCATATCGCTTATGGACGTGGGGTTTGTGGCACAGCGTGGAAAGAGCGGCGGACAATCGTAGTGGCCGATGTGGAGGAGTTCCCAGGCCATATTGCCTGCAGCAGCGAGAGCCGCAGTGAGATAGTGGTACCCATATTTAAGGGCGACGATGTAATAGCGGTGCTCGATATCGACAGTCGCGAACTCGCCACCTTCGACGACACCGACCGTCGTTACCTCGAAGAGATGGTGAAGTTTCTTTAACCCTTTTTTATAATGCGAGTTTCAGGTCGATGCGGATAAACCAGCAGTCTTTTTTGTCCCAGCCGTCGATGTAACTGATACGACGGATGAAGTCGACGCGGATGAGGCGGAAGATGTTCTCAATGCCGAGGCTGTATTCCATGTAGGGTGCGTCGCCGATGGCCTTGGTGCCTGTGGGAAGGCGGTAGAGGCCTGTGCGGTCTCCACTGAGGTCGTTTTGTTCGGTGAGGGTACCATAGAGGATGTTGAATCCCACTACTTCGCGCAGACGTAGTTTGTTGATGAGAGGTATGCGGTTGAGCAGCCAGCCTTTGAGGTGATAGGTGGCGAAGAAAGAGGCGTAGCGGTCCATGATGAACTCCATGGGGGTCATGCTGTTGAAGGCGCTGGAAGAGAGGAAGAGTCCCGAGTTGCCGGTGGGGATATAGAGGCGAGTGTAGGGGGCGCGGTTCCAGATGGCGCCGGCGACGACGCGGGCGTCGATGTAGCCGAAGGAGGAGAGCCAGAAACGCTTGTCGGCGGAGAAGGTGGAGTGTTGGACCCAACGTTCACCGTCGACGAGGTCGATGGTGTGGTCGAGGGTGATGACGGGACCGTCCTTGCGGAGGTTGGACTGGGTCTCGCGGCGGCGGGTGCCGGGAGCAAAATTAGGCGTGAAGCTGACGCCGGCATGCCACTCGACCTCGTTGAAGAAATCGACGCGGCGGAGGGAGCCGTCGGGCTGATATTCGAGATATTCGAGAGAGCCAGAAGGTTCATAGCGTCGTGCCGCCAGCCAGGTGTCGAAACGCATGTGGCTCTTCCATTCTTTGCGGAAGCGCAGCATGGCCTGAGCGACATACTGCACGTTCATCTCCTTGTCGGAGGACGACAGGATATTGTCGCGGTCGAAACTGCCGTAACTCTGGCCGGGGGCCTCCAGCTCGTAGGAGGCGCTGAGGCTGACGCTGCTGAAGGGCGCCTCATGGACGTGGTTGGCCTTGTCGTCGAGGGTGTGGAAGAGGGCAATGCTACCCTTGGGGCGCTTGTCGCGGAAGCCGTAGGCGAGGTAGCCCTCGAGGAAATTGCGAGGACTCAGGGTGGCCTTGGTCATGCCGCCGAGGCGGATGCGCCATCCTTCCTGGTGGTTGAAGCTGAGGATATTATAGACGGGACCGATGTCGAATCGGCTTTCGGAACGTTCTTTTGTGGTGGGGATATAGCCGGAGGCGAGCATCTCGACGATGTATTTGCCGGCGCGGAACTCGGGCAGGCGGTTGAGTTCAACCCACATGCTATCGAGAATGGTCTCCTTGGCAGAGAGAGAGATCGGGCGACGGTCGTTGAAATCACTCTTGTAGGTCATCAGTTTATCCTTTGGCAGGATGACCTCATGCTCGAAGGTGGAGAAGAGACTGTCGGGCAGCATTTGGGCGGAGTCGCTGAGGTCGTAGTTGGTGTAGACGCGCATCTGATGGACGTAGAGTTCCTGGAGGTGGCGGGAGATGAACATGCGGCCATAGGTGTCGCAGCGGGTGGGGAGGTATTTGCCGGAGGCGCTGTCGCGTTTGAAGGTCTGGACGATGGAGAGGTCGCGCACGAAGTTGAGGTTGACATGGGGGGAGACGGTCATCACATACTTGGTGAGTGCAAAGGTGCTGTCGGGATCGAGCGAGACATACATCCTGCCAGTGAAGCCATAGCTCTGCTGGTTGGCGGGGACGAAACTGAGCTCGACGCACTTCTGGCCGTCGACGAAGGTGGTGTCGGTGATGTAGAACTTGTAGAATGAGGTGCCGAGGACGGAGGAGAGGGGGCTGGTGAAATGGTTGAGCATCAGCTCGACATCGCCGTCGTAGATGTCGACGGGGTTGAACATGGCGCGGATGTTCTCGTCGATGCCCTCGTCGCTGAGCACCTCGTCGAGTCCCTCCATACGCTTGCCCGTGACGAGGCGGCGTTCGATTTTGGGGTTTTTGCGGTAGCACTCCTCAGCCAGGAGTTCGCGGATGGAGACGATGAGGATGGGGGTGGCGTCGAAAGCCGTCTCGTCGATGTATTTCTCGAGGAAATTCAGCTTGCGCCAGAACCAGTTGCTGTCGAAGTCGGGGTTGAAATCGTCGAGCGACATGGAGAGGCGCTCATAGACATTGCGGCGGTAGAGGGGCGTGGCCTTGAGGCGGTTCTCCTCCTTGTGGTCAATCACCTTGTTGGCCAGCTCGACAGCGGGATTGTTTTTGCGGGAATACTTCCCGTTGCCCTTCTTGGCAGTAATCTCCACGGCCTTGAGCGTCTGTCCCTTGGGCACGAGCTTCACGGTGAGGCGTTTCTTGGTCTTGCCGCGTTCGAGTTTGAGCTTCTGGGGCTCGTAGCCCATCATACGGAAAGAGACGGAGGTGTAGCCTTGGTTGTTGGAGATGGCGAACTTGCCGTCCATGTCGGTCTCGGCGCCAATGGTGGTGCCCTCGAAGACAATCTGGACGAAGGGGATAGGCTCGTTGGTCACGGCGTCGCGCACACGTCCTTGCACTCCCGTCACCGGACTTTGCGCCTGGAGGGTGAAAGGCAGGAGGAGGAGTGCAAGGAGTGCAAAGAAGTATGGGACAAATGGTTTCTCTCTCATCTACTTGAATGCATTCTCACTTAATCCATGTCCACTGAGCGCCAACTCTTTCATATAGCCGGGGACCTCGCGGCCGAGGTATTTGTCTACATAGAGTTTGGCCAGATATTGTCCCAGCATGAATCCGTGGCCGCGGAGGCCGGTGAGGAGACCCACCTCGGGGTCGACGATGTAGCGCGGCTCGGTGTAGCGACCCGCCCAGCAGGCCAGGAAGCTGACATCCTTGAGGCTGGGCAGCCATTCGGCAAAGACCTGGCTGACAATTTCGAGGAACTCTTTGCTGTTGTACTTGATGTTCTGACGCGTCTCGTAGGCGTCGGTGTCGGGGCTGGCGCAGCCGATAATCTGGCCAGTGTGCTCGAACTGTTGGCCGTAGACGGCGCTGAAGCCCTTGTAGTGGCGACGGTCGATAATCATATCCAGCGGGCCGCCGTTGGGTCCCATCATAGGCAGGCGGCGTGTGATGAAGGCCTGGTGCTTCACGGGATAGAGGCCGGTGTCGATGCCCAGCATATCGGTGAACTTCTCGGCACCCCAGCCCATGGCGTTGACGAAATGGCCGCAGGTGTACTCGACATACTTGCCCTCGTGATTGCGTACCAGTGCGACGACCTTGTCGCCCTTGCGCCAAACGCTGAGCAGCTCGGTGTCCTCGTAGTAGCGGCCACCGAGGCTGACGGCGATGCCGCGGATGTAGTCGATGACGCGCCCCGGGGTGGCCTGCCAGCAGTCGCGAGTGATTAGGGCATGGCTATAGGTGTCGCGGGTGTCGTCCCACAGGGGTGATATCTCTTTCTTGAAGTCCTTGCGGTCGATCATATAGGCGTCGCTCCAGGCGCGGCTGGCATCGAGGGCCTTGTAGGTGGCCTCGTCGTGGACGAGATTCACATAGTGAGTGGGTTTGTAGTTGATGTTGTGCACCTTTTGGATGCTCTTGAAGATTTCGTGACTATGCTGTGCGATGTCGGCGATGTCGGGATTGGAGAAGGCCGGGCGGCCGCCGCCGATGTTGCGCCAGGAGGCGCCGCGGCTCCAGTTGACCATCACGGGTTTGAGGCCGGCCTCGCTGAAGTAGCGGAAGAGGCCGCTGCCCGCGATGCCGCCGCCGGCAATGAAGACCTTCACCTCCTCATGCTGCACGTCGTTGCCCTTGGGGAAGACGTAGACCTCTTTGCGGCCTTCGGTGTAGACGTCGCCGAGGGAGACTTGGTTGCTGAGAGGGGCGCGGGGAGTGGCCTCGCCGGTGAGCTCGATGCCGTGGGCACGGAGCACGCCACGGGCGCGGGCGATACAGCGCTTGCCGCGGCAGGGGCCCATTCCCATACGGGTGATATGCTTGAGCTCGTCGACCGAGATGTACTTGCGGTCGCCTACCACCTCAAGCAGATGCTCCTCGGTGATGTCCTCGCAATGGCAGATGTAGGTAGGTGAAAGGTGAGAGGTGAGAGGTGAAAGGTTAGTGGCCTCTTCAGTTTCACCTTTCACCTTTAACCTTTCACCTTGGACGATTAAGCCCTTCACATCGGTCATCTGCCCATTGACTTGTGCCACGAATACACGGGCCACGTTGGTCTTGTTGTCTTTCTTGAGGACTTTCTCGACCTTGCCCTCGCCAATCTTTTTACCGTTGTTGTCCACCAGGAACACTTCGGCGCCGTCGGCTACTTCGTATTCGATAGGCAGGAAGCACCAGTTCTTGGCCATATCATAGCCGAAGATGGCCAGACCCGGGCAGTGGTTGACACAGGCCATGCAGCCGATGCATTTGTCGTAGTCTACCGTCGGGGTGCTGCTCGTGGTGGGTTTGGAGATGGCGCCCTGAGGACAGCTGAAGGTGCAAGGGTTGCAGGCGAAGCCGTAGAGGCAGTCGAGCTGGACGAACGGCTTTGCCGACATGCGCTCCACGCTGGGCAGGTTGGGTTTCTCGAGGATGCGCACAGGGTGCTGCTGCGAGTCGATATACTGGCGCGAGATGTCGAGATAGTCGTCGTAGTTGAAGCGGATGGCCAGCTCCTGTGCTATCTCGTAGGCCGATTGGCGGCCACGGAGCACGGCGCTGGTGCCCTCGCCGATGCGGACGGCATCGCCCACGCCGTAGACGTGGTGGCCGAAGAGCTCCTTACCTTTGGTGAGCAGCTGGTTGTCGGGCACGAGGCCGGTGCAGATATTGATGATGTCGATATCGTCGATGAGTTGTTCGGTGCCGGGGACGGGCTTGAAATTCTCGCACTTGGCGATGACGGCGCCCGTGATACCGGTCATGTCGGCATTGGGGATGGCGCGCACCAAAGTGTAACCCGTCATGATGGGGATGCCGAGGCGGCGCACGCGGTTGGCCTGGACGGGGAAGCCGCCCTCGCGGGGCATGGCCTCGATGATGGCCTTGATGGTGGCGCCGGCCTGCATGCCCTGGTAGGAGGTGAGGTAGCCGATGTTGCCGGCACCCACCGTCAGCACACGCTTGCCGAGTAGAGTGTGCTCTTGGTTCATCATCTTCTGGAACACGGCGGCGGTGTAGACGCCCGGCACGTCATCGTTCTCGAAGGCCGGCATGAAGGGTACTGCACCCGTGGCCACAACGAGGAACTGGGCGTCAACGTAAGCCATCTCGCTGGTGAGGATATTCTTTATGGCGATACGCGGACCTTCCAGGAGGTCCCACACGGTGTTGTTAAGTAGAATGCCCTCCTGGCTGTCACCCGCCAAAGTCTTGGCGATATCGAAGCCACGCATACCACCGTATTTCTTTTCTTTCTCGAAGAAGAAGAACTGGTGGGTCTGCATATTGAACTGACCGCCGATGCGGCCGTTGTTGTCGATGACAAGATTGTCGATACCGAAAGCGTTGAGTTGCTCGCGGCAAGCGAGACCTGCAGGACCGGCACCGATGATGGCCACGGTGGTCTTGTAGATGGTGACGTCTTTTGCGGCCTCGTCTTTGGCGGGGGCGTCGAAGGTGACACCCGGGAGGTCAGCCTCGTGGGCGATGATGCGCACCTCTTTCACCCCGTCGACGGGGGTGATGCAGATTCTTCGCACTTTGCCGTCGACCAGCATCTCGCAGGCACCGCACTTGCCGATGCCGCATTCCAAAGAGCGGTTGCGGCCATCGAGAGAATGACTGTGTACGGGGAAGCCGGCCTCGTGAAGCGCTTTCGCTATCGTGTAGCCTTTGCGACCCTGGACCTTTTGGCCGTCAAACATAAATTCAACTACCTCCCTCTCGGGAATGTCAAGTATCGGATGCTGTTCAATCTTGTACATTTTGGTAAAATATTTGAATTATTTTATATAATTTTTCAAAATGCAAAAGTACGAAAAAATTCCGAGACGCAAATAATGTTTCTTCAAAATGTGAATAAATGATACTTTTTGTTAAAAAAAAGCCTTCGAAAACCTGTATTGGAAATCAATAACTTACAAGCGTAAAAATACATGTAAACTTCTGTGTATGTGTTTTTTATTGTTTATGTGAATATACAATATGCTGATAATCAGTATCAACACCGTATCAACACCGTCCCAACACCGTATCAACACCATACCATCTTCGTCCATGGACGGAGATGGTAGGTCGATGATTTGTTGATAACAACTTTTTTTTATATATTTGCAGTTTGTTTTTATACTTAAAATAATATCTATTTTATGAATATCAGGAAGATACTTCTTTTAATGCTCTTGGCAGTTCCGTCGTTGCTTGCAGGCTGCGCTGGCTCATCGGCATTGACCAAGGAGGAAAAGCCTCACAATGTCATTCTCATCATTGGCGACGGCATGGGAGTGCCGCAGGTCTACTCCTCGGTGGTAGTCGAGCGTGCTAACAACTCTGCTTTTCTGCGCTTCCCCTTCAGCGGTTTCTCGCGCACCTATTCGCGCAACAAGTACCGCACCGACTCGTCGGCCGGTGGCACGGCGCTGACTACGGGCCACAAAGTGGACAACTACCATGTGAACTGGGGGCCCGACTCGGCGCGATACAACACCCTCTTCGACGATGCCAAAGCCAAGGGAATGAGTACCGGTTTCGTGGTGACATCCAGTGTTTTGGATGCCACTCCTGCCTCCACCTACGGACATGTGCCCTATAGAAAGATGTTCGATACGCTGAGCCTGCAGATGGCTCAGTGCCAGCATAATGTGATGATTGGCGGCGGCCGCAAGTATTTCGAGACCGGGAACCGCAAAGACGGACTCGCACCCCTCGACACCTTGGCCAAGCGTGGCTATACGGTGGTGAATACGCTGGGTGAGATGCTGACCTTCGATGGTGACAATTTGGTGGCGCTGCTTTATGAGGGCGATCCGTTGACGGCTCCCGCCCGCGGAAACGTTCTGGAATTGGGTACCCGCAAGGCCCTCGCCATGCTGGGTCGCAACGAAAAGGGCTTTGCCCTGATGATTGAAGGCTCGCAGATTGACTGGGCCTGCCACAATAACGACACCGCATATCTGCGGGCCGAGATGGCCGATTTTGAGACGGTCCTCAACGCCGTGCTCGACTTCGCGGAGAAGGACGGCCACACGCTGGTGGTGGTCACCGCCGACCATGAGACCGGTGGTGTGACACTGCCTGCCGGTGACATTGAGAAAGGGGAGAACGAGGTGCATTTCTATTGGGGAAACCATACCGGCTGTATGGTGCCGGTCTTCGCCTATGGTCCCGGGGCCCATCTCTTCTCCGGCATCCAGGAGAATGTGGATATTCCGAACAAGATTAGGAAACTGATGGGATTATGATTAAGTTCTGTGTCAGATTAGTACAACGCTGGCTTCCTGAGCCTTTTATCTTCGCTATCCTGTTGACTTTCGTGGCGGCGGTGGTAACGATGCCTGTCTGTCGTCAAACGCCTATTGAGGTGGTAGAGCACTGGGGTGGGGGAGTGTGGAATCTGTTGGCTTTCGCCATGCAGATGGCGCTGGTGCTGGTGTGCGGCAGCGCATTGGCGGCAGCCCCTTCCATCAAGCGTGGCATCGACGCGCTGGCGCGCATCCCCAAGAGTCCGGCGGCGGCCATTGCCTTGGTGACGGTGGTGTCGGCGCTGGCTTGCTGGCTCAACTGGGGCTTCGGACTCATCATCGGTGTGGTCTTCGCCAAAGCCATCGCGCGGCAGCTGGCGGGAGTGGACTACCGTCTGCTTATTGCTTCGGCCTATAGCGGCTTTGTGGTGTGGCATGCCGGTGTGTCGGGCTCCATCCCGCTGACGATGGCTACGGAGGGCGAGATAGGCAAAGTGACGGGCGGGGCGATGACCCTCACCGTGCCGGTGTCGCAAACCATTTTCGATGTGCACAACCTTGTGATGGTGCTTTTGGTCATCGTGGCCATCACTGTGGCAAACACTTTGATGCACCCCAAGAAAGGCGCCGTGACGGTGGATCCGGGACTGTTGGCAGATTCGGAAATTCTGGAATCTCAGGATAATTCAGGAGAGAAGACTCCCGCACAGCGTCTGGAGCGCAGCCCCATTCTCTCGTGGATGATAGCGCTGCTGCTGGCTGCCTATGTGGTGGTGAAGCTGGGCTTCCGGGGCGGCAGCCTCGACCTGGGCACTGTCATTATGATATTCCTCTCGTTGGGCTTGATGCTGCATGGCACACCGATGGCCTATGTGCGCGCTTTCGGTAAGGCTACGACAGGTGCCGCAGGCATTATCCTGCAGTTCCCGCTCTATGCGGGCATTATGGGTATCATCACCGGTGTGGGGGCAAGTGGCGTGAGTATGGGTAATGTCATTGCTGACTTCTGTGTGAATGTCAGTACCCCCGTCACCTATCCGCTGATTACCTTCTTCTTCGCGGCTTTGCTGAATATGTTTGTGCCGTCGGGTGGTGGTCACTGGGCCATCCAGGCGCCCATTATGCTCCCTGCGGGAGCAGCCCTCGGGGTGGCCGACGGACTCACGGGTACGGCTATCGCTTGGGGCGATGCATGGACCAACCTCATACAACCCTTCTGGGCGTTGCCGGCACTGGCTATCGCCAAACTCTCGGCCCGCGACATTATGGGTTATTGCCTTGTCGACCTGCTCATCACTGGCGTCATCATCTGCAGCGGCCTCGTTATTTGGGCTCTATAACGCAATAATTAATTCGTTAATCACTAACATATTCACACATTAACGCATTAACACATTCCAAAAAGATATGTTCGAAAATGTCATTAAACACTATCTGGATTTCCCGAAGCCGGGAATCGATTTCATCGATGTGCTTCCGTTCCTGCAGGACAAGGAGGCTTTCTCACAGGCCATCAAGGAGATTGACCGCCTGACGACAGCATCCAATGTGGCTACCGTCGAGGCTCGCGGCTTTCTCTTCGCTGCACCGCTGTTGTCGGTGAGCGGTCATGTGAAGAATATAGTTCCTTTCCGAAAAAAAGGTAAACTGCCCCATGCCGAGGGCGATTTGGTGAAGGTGGAGATTATGAAGGAATACGGCAGCGACGAGCTGTTTTACCGTCTCAGCGACTTCGCGGCGTGTGAGCCTAATGGAGAGTTTATTGATATCACGCTCTTCGATGACTTGCTGGCTACAGGTGGAACGGTGAAAGGCATTGTCGACTCGCTACAGCAGCAGGTCATCGGCGGCCGCAGGATTCGTATCAAGGAGTTTATCTTCTTGGTGGAACTGCCGGCCCTGGGAGGTCGCAAAATTCTTGAATGTACGGCACCTGTCCACTCGCTTCTAAGTCTCGAAGGAGTGGAATAAAAAAGAGGGGGATGCAAACGCAACCCCCTCTTTTTTGTAAAGAAAGTGCTTATTTAAACTGCACGATATCGGCGGTACCTTTGACTTTTTTTTGATTGGCCCCAAAAATGTAGAACTATCGGCCCATTATTTCTAAAAACATTTCTCTTAGTCTTCTTTCGTTTTTGATAAGCGCACGAAGTTCCGCCAGCGGTGCTGCGTTGGGAGAGTCGTCCATCCATAGTTTCAGGTAGCCGCCTTCGGCGTATTTCTCATGCAGGTGGTCGAGGGTACGCTGCCAGTGACCCTCAAGGTCGAGCTCGGGGTAGTGGCTGAGGCCGTATTCCACGGTGCGGCGCACAATGGTCTCGGGTTCGATGTCGCGGTCGGCTTCGGAAATGATACAACCCAGCAGGGAGCGTGGCTTCGTGGTGGCGGAAGCGCGGTGATCCTCGGCGGCTTGGGCTATCATCTCAATCTCTTCTTCAGTAAACCAGCGGCGCAGGTTTTGGTCGGCACGGATAATGCGTCCGGAGGCCAGATGGTGCACCTCGCGACCTTCGCAGATGCCGATGTCGTGCATCGCCGCCGCGGCGTAAATCAGGTGAGAGTTATTGCATGCGACAGCCGTCTCACCTTTCACCTTTAACCTTTCACCTATACATATCGCCCTTGCGATGACCCTCCGTATATGGTTGGGCCGATGGGCAGCGTCGTAGTGTTCGTGTTGTGGGAGTATCACGCTTTCCGCATACTCCTTTAGGTCGGTGGGTACCTCGTCGTAGCGCCACCATTCGTAGGCGTCGCGTGGGGCTCCATCGGGCATGTAGATGATTCCGCAGTAGACAAAGCCCTGCTTCTCGAGAATATGACGCATCGGCCGGTTGTCGTGATGGGTGTCCACACGTAGGTGGGAGAAGTGCTCTTTGGCGTAACAGAAAGCGATGTCGGCGATGCCGCAGCTATTGGGCATCGCAGCCAGGCGGTGTAGGGTGGCGTAGGGCGTCTGTTCGTCAATCCAGCGCCCATGGTCGATATAGCCGTAGGTGGGCTCGATACCCGGCACTAAAGCGAAGGTACCTGTACTTTCCACTTTCCACTTTCCACTTTCCACTATATATGACACCCCCCTCTCAATATCCTCCAGGATGTCCTCCCTCTGCGGATACCCCACCCATTGGGTCATATTGCCGTCGGCACGCATCACGCTGCGCGAATGGTCATACATGCTCAAGATAGGATCGATGTCTTCGAGGGTGGATTTTCGGATATTCATACGCCATGATAACGCTGTTCGCGCTTTTTTATTGCGCCGATACAATAAATTCTGTTGATGGTCGTTACTGGAAGGAATGCTTACTAATTTAGGACTTTTCGGCCTCTTCTTGGGGTGCATGCTGGCGGCCACCATCCTCCCGTTCTCGTCGGAGACGCTGGCCATCGGCGCGTTGGCATTGCACTACGACCCATGGGTTGTCGTCTTGGTGGCTTCGCTGGGCAACACGCTTGGAGGCATGATCAGTTTCTTCATGGGATGGCTCTGCAAGTGGGAATGGCTCGAGAAGTACTTCAAGATTAATCGTGAGAAGCTGATGAAGGTACACAACCGTGTGTATAAATACGGCGTGTGGGCAGCCTTCTTCTCGTGGTTGCCGCTGGTGGGCGACCTCATCGCCATCGCTTTGGGTCTGATGCGCATCAGCCCTTGGAAAACGCTGCTGGTAATGTTTCTCGGCAAAACCCTCCGCTTTATTATTACAGTCGGCGGCGCAAGCATGACCGGTTGGTTCTAAATCCCCCTATAACCCTTTAAACCTCTCAAACCTCTTTAACCTCTCAAACCCTTTAACCCTTTAACCCTTTAACCCTCTTAAACCTTTTAAACCTTTTAAACCCTTTAACCCTTTAACCCTTTAACCCTCTTAAACCTCTTTAACCTCTCAAACCCTTTAACCCTTTAACATGCTCATAGGCGAGACAATAGCATTAGGAGTGGCGGTGTCGTGGACGGCGACGGCGCTTTTTGCCGAGGTGGCATCGAAGCGCATGGGGTCGCTGCCGCTGAACACGCTGCGCATGACGATGTCGCTCCTGCTGCTGGCGGCGACGCTGTGGCTGTTGCTTGGCGTGCCATATCCTCGCTTCGCCGATGGCGACACCTGGCTCTGGCTGGCCCTCTCGGGCGTGGTGGGATACGTCATCGGCGACTACTGCCTCATGCAGGGCTACATCTATATCGGCTCGCGCTTCGGACAGCTCTTCATGACCCTTTCGGCCCCTACGGCGGCCCTCACCGGCTACCTGCTGTTAGGCGAACGAATGACTTGGCTGGCCATCCTCGGCATGGCGGTGACGCTCAGTGGCATCGCTATGTCGATTCTCTCTAAAGGAGAGAAAGGAAGTGAAGAGGGAGTAAAAGGGAGTGAAAGGACAATAGAAAAACTACCGCAGTTGAAGCTTCCTCGAAAGGGTGTCTTCTTCGCTGCGGTGGCGGGTATCTGCCAAGGTTTCGGCCTTGTGTTGAGTAAGATGGGCTTGGAGAAATATGACCATGCGTTGTCGATGGCGGGTGTCGACCCTTCGATGGCGCCCGACGGCGCCCTGCTGCCTGTGCCGCTGATGTTCTCTGTCCCTTTCTCCGCCACGATGATACGCGCCTCGATAGGCCTCATAGGGTTCTTTGTGTTGCTGGTGGTTTTCAACAAGGATTGGAAGCAGAAGCTCAGCCACGCTGCCCACGACCGCAAGGCCATGTGGTGCCTGCTGGGCGCCACCGTCTTCGGCCCCTTCGTGGGCGTCAGCGCCTCGCTGCTGGCCACGCAGTATACCTCCACGGGCATCGCCCAGACCCTCTTCGCCCTCACGCCTATCCTCATCATCGCCCCCGCCGCCTGGCTTTTCCATCAAAAAGTGACGGCACGCGAGGTCATCGGTGCCGTCATCAGCGTCGCAGGCGTCTGCCTGTTCTTTATCTAAGTGGTTCAGTGTGCTGTTGTTTAATATTTCTCGTGGGTCATATTGTTATATTCGTCGAAGAGGAGTAGGCATTCCTCGCGGTCGAGCTCTGTCATCAGGTCGCCCAACTGGTCGCGGCCGCCGAAGAGGTCGTCGAAATGCTCGTCGCGGAAGCCTATGCGAGCGTTGTCGGCGATGCTGCAGCCGTAGTACACCTTGCTGATGTTGGCCCAGAGGATGGCGCAGAGACACATGTGGCAGGGCTCGCCGGTAGTGTAGAGCGTGCAACCCTTCAGGTCGTGGGTCCCCAGCACCTCGCCGGCCTGGCGTATGGCCATAATCTCGCCGTGGGCGGTGGCGTCGTGGTTTTTCAGCACCCGGTTGTGGGCTTTGGCCAGCACATCCCCGTCTTTCACGATGACGCACCCGAAAGGTCCGCCATGCCCCTGCCGGATACCCTCACGAGCCTCCTCAATAGCCATCTGCATAAATCTATGATGCTCTTCCATTGTAATATTGTTAACGTATTGGGCAACTCAACGGGCTGGTGAGCTCGCAACCGCGGTTGCGAGCGAGCCACAGCTGGGCGTAGCTGCAGGTGGCTTTTACTTGGCCACCGCGACGTTCGATCTCTTCCACCGCGCGGCGCACCAGTTCAGAGGCGATGCCTTGTCCCCGCAGGCGGTCGTCGACATAGGTGTGGTTGATGACATAGACGCCGTCCCTTTGTGGGAACGTCACTTCTCCGACCTCCTCGCCATTCTCGACAGCATATATCCTGTGTTTCTCTGTGATGTATTCCATGATTTGTAAATGGTTATGGGTTATAGGTTATGGGTTATAGACATTTGTTCGGTTATGAGATGCGTCAGCATTCAAGCATTAAACATTATGTTCCGCCACGATGGCGAAGTATTCCAGCGGCTCGGTGGAGCTGGCGTTGATGAGGCTGTGGGAGTGTCCTCGTGGGCAGTAGTGGCAGTCGCCGGCCGTGAGCCGTTCCTCGCCGTCGTCATACAGGCAGCGGGCCTCGCCGGAGGTGATGAGGATGACCTCGCTGTTGCTTTCGTGCTTGTGGTAGCCTATGGAGCAACCCACGTCGAGGTGCCCCTGCATAATCTTGTTCAGCCCGTCGAAGAAGCTGCGAGTCCGCGTCACGCCCTCGCCCCCTTTGAAGTGAGGCATCACTGACTCCTCTATATTCTTAAAATCTATAATCATATCATTTTCAATTTTTAATTCTTAACTCAAAGCTCTGGGTGCTGTATCGACAGCGGCATTCCTGACTGCGAGAGGTAGAACATGTAGAGGATTACGGGTTTCGTGCCGCGGTTCTCGCCGTGATGGACGGTGCCCACCATCTCCACGACGGCCTCGCCCTCGTGCACCACCTTCTCCGTGCCCTCCTCGCTGACGATGGTCAGCTCGCCCTGCACCAGTATGCCGAAGTTCATCACCGGGTGATGGTGCCAACCCAGCTTCTCGCCCACGGGAACGTCGTATTTTATGGCCACTATCTCGGGCCGCCCCTGTAGGTATTCGGGCAGCTCCGCGCCGTCCCAGCTCCGTCCGGTGCGTATCAGTTCCGTGGTCCTCACCCCCTTGTCGTCTTTATCGTTGCTCATGTAAGGTTATCGTTAAAGTTATCGTTAAGTATTAATTCTGCAAAGTTACACATTAATGTATCTCCTTGAGTCAAAGCCGTTCACTCGATTCTCGGCATACGACACATAGCCCAGCTGGTTGGAGAGGATACGTGTGTTGCCAATCTGCGCGTTGATATTTCTATGCGAGTGTCCGTAAATCCAGTAGTCAATATCTGATTCTGCAATGTAATTGCCCAATTCCACCGTAAAAGCTCCATTTATGAGACTTCCGCGGAACTCCGGTGCTGTGCACAGCCCCGTCGGTACATGATGTGTTAGTACAATTTTGGACTTCGCTCTACTCTCCGAAACAGCCTTCTTCACAAACCTCAGGCAGCGCTCATGCTCAAGATTGAAGGTGTCGGACGAAAGACGGTAGCCGTTGTACCGTATCTGGTAGAAGTCATTCACGCCCCGCTCAGTCATATAGGAGTTCTCGGGTTTGATATACGCCCAAAGAGTGGAGACAATGATGTCGACATCCCCCATCTCGACCACACTATTATAGTATGCATGCACGTTGGGCCGAATCTGCTTGCAGAAGCCGTCGGGTAGGGTGGAGAGGTCGTAGCGTCCATAGAAATCGTGGTTTCCAAAGCATACAATCACCTTCCGGTAGTGCTCCGAAGCCCAATTCCAGAAGGCATACCGAGAATAGGTATCCTCCTTCGAGTCGGGAAGGTCAAGATAGGCAGTGTCGCCCGCGATGAGCAGTATATCGCCCGTCACTTCCAGCGGATGCTCCGCCAGATAAGCACGGTTCTCGGGGAATTCCAGGTGCAGGTCGCTGACAAACTGTATCTTCATAGCTCAAATATCTGAACCATACGGTCAAGCGCACGGTGGTATAATTTATAATTTCGGCTGTCTGAGACGTCCAGCAGGTCGTTCAGCAAGGGACTCTCCTCGTTTTTGGCCAACTCATCTCGTAGCATCGCGGCATAGAAGGTGCGGTGCTCATCGTTCAGCATCCCTTTGAGGTCGGCGGCCATCCATTCCGCACCGGCCACGATGACATCGAACTGCTCCGCGTTGGTGTCCACCTCAGGCGGCAACCCGTCGCTTGCCAATGCATAGGCGATATAGACGTTCTGCAACAGAAATGCCATATCGGCAGCGTCCTTCTTGGTCTTCATCCGTCGGTCGCTCCAGGTGTCGAGCTTGATGAGAAACTGGCCGCTGAGCGACGCCAGCCGGAAGGCAAAGTCACCCTCCACCATCACCTTGTCGGCCGCCTGCATCACATCCTCAAAACAACGCACCGACATCACTGGTGACCCCTCGGGAGGCCAAGCCACCTGATTGTCCTCCGCTATCGCGCCGAACGGCACGATGTCCACCTCGAAACGGATGTGTCCATTGCTTCCTGTATAGAAGAAACGTTGTTTTTCCTGGGCCTTTTCGAAATGGTTCTGCAGCAGGATACCCGTCAGCCGTTCGTACTGGCTCCAGTCTTGCAGCATCACGGCTACATCCAAGTCCATCGTGCGTCGTGGTGTGTTGCTCACCCTCAGCAGACGCAATGCAATGTCGCGTGCCGCAGCCCCCACCACGTACACCTCCGCACCCAACAGCCTATAGCAACCGTCCAGCGCCTGCAACGTCTCTGCCAACAGGTCGTTCTGCAACGCCTCTTTACCAATCTTGTATTCCATAAGCTATAGCATAGGTTTAATGCGTTCAGCTGCTTCGCGGCAGCGGTCATCTTTAGTGGCCAGCAGGTCAGCATACATCACCAGCAGCGGCGTGGCCTCGCTTTGCCAAAAACGTTTATAGACGTATATTTCGCCTTGCGGATTCGGTATCATCCTGCCTGTTGCAATCAAGGCGTCGGCATTGTCTGCGGTGTAGATGTCCCATCGTTCGGGCTGCAGATGGCCATCATGCAGAGTCGCTGCAGGCTCTCCTCCCCAGCACAGCGTTTCGGGCAGTCGGATAGATTGCCATTGTTCACGCGCCGCAGGCGAGAGGAAGGTGAAACGGCTGATGAAAAGTTTAGGCTTCAGCGTCTCGGAATAGACACGTGTCCATTGGTCAATCAGCGACTGGCGTTTTCGGAGCAGGCGACTCTTGCCGTCGTCGACGATATAGCCGTGATTGGCGAGGTCGGTCAGCGTGCTATGTACCGCTCCCACAGAAACACCCGTCGCGGTGGCAATTTCGCGAATGGTTTTGCCCACATTTACCTTGTCTTGGAGCAGGTAGAAGATGATTTGAGCCTCTGTTTTTTGCATGTTTTGTTCATTAATTACCTGTTGTTCAAAAATTTTGAACATGTGAATATTTTGAACAACAATGCTGCAAAAATACACAAAATAAATAAACTACGCAAATTTTTTTAAATTCAAACCGCCATTCTCCTTATAGTATACAAAAAAGTGAAGGTCAAGGTTAAGGTTATCGTTAAAGTTAAGGTTATCGTTAAGGTTTTTATTCTTTTGCAAAGTACATAGTTCTCGCCTGTTCTGGTGGCGGAGTGGAGGAATCATGGGTTGTATGCAGTAGTCTTGATTGAGTCTCTCTGCGGATTTCCAATTTTCCTGCCTGCTTTACGGATTGTAAACTTTGTTGCAGGATTCGTAATGTAAACTTTATTGTAAACTTTGTTGCAGGATTCGTAATGTAAACTTTATTGTAAACTTTGTTGCAGGATTTGTAATGTAAACTTTATTGTAAACTTTATTGCAGGATTTGTAATGTAAACTTTATTGTAAACTTTATTGCAGGATTCGTAATGTAAACTTTGTTGCAGGATTTGTAATGTAAACTTTATTGTAAACTTTATTGTAAACTTTATTGTAAAGTTGAAATTATCCAGTATCCGCTTTTACGTGAGCCGTTACGTTTAATAATTGCTAAATCGGTTAAATGAGATATATCTTTATATATGGTCTGACGACTAACACCAATCAGGCTGGAAATCTCTATTTGTGTTAAATGAGGAGTCTCTTGAATAAGTTTTATGATTTGGAATTGTCTTGAACTTATCACTTTCTTATTTACCAACTCATTTAAAACGTCAAGTTCTACCGACTGGTGCCAATAAGGGTGACAAGGGATATCTATCAAGAAATACGTTCTGTCATCGTCAGTCTCAATTGTGGCTTTTGACGATCCATTTTTTCTTAATTCATCCTGTATGGTAGGGATACCTGTTGCTCTCCCTTCAGTCAAATCTAGTTCTTTGAGGAACTCGCCAAGTCGGCGATTCCGGTATCTTCTGGATCGTAAAATTTTAGCTTCCTTGATTGCTGCCATGCTGATAGACCTATCTGGGCCAGAGTGACTAAGTATTGAGATTCGTTCGGGCTCAATAGTGATTTCTACGGGTTCGCGCAATTGATAGTCGCGGTGATATAGGGCATTGACAACAGCTTCTTCCAATGCTTGATATGGGTAGTTGAAGAAACGTATAGACCGTTCATCATTCCGTGGTTTGGATATTTGCTCTTTAATGACGTTTATGCGCAAATAGTTCAGGGCTTCTTTGATTAGGTATGGAATAGGGCCTTTGATGGGTGGGGCTTCGATAAAGTTGTTTGGATTGTTCTCCCGGCCTTCTGGGAAAGTCACAATTTCTACTTGGGAAACGGGGAAAAACTTTGTGGGTTGATCGCTGAACATCATTGCTGCGACATTCTTGATCATGCGTTTTTCCGTGGGGCCATCCAGTAAGTTCATTTGTTCCAAGATGCCCAGTAGATTTCCTGTTAAATCTTCATTGGCCAAACGGCTGTTGACAGTCACAAGGTAATCACGCAACAGCGTCGTGGAAATATCTGCTGGTTGGATATCTGGATTGCCCCTATCGTCGAAAGGCACTCGGTTGGCCATTTCTCGAAGTTCATCAAGTCTTTCCCCTTTTGCCTCTATTGATGTGGTTCCGTAGCGTATATAGTAGGCATATTGTTTGTTGTGTTTTGATTTCACGTCTGTTGGCACTGCATAGGGCCTATTTATTCCGCTTGGAGCCCAGATAACAAGGATATAGACCTCGTCAACTTCTTCAACTGATATGCGAGGAGCGTAAAAAGGATCCATCATATTATTGAAGTTAACCATTTCACGCTGTATTTTATCAAGTTGTTCTACGGGAATCCCTGTTACCGGACGTACAGCAACACCGTCCTTTTCCTCGACACCGACAAGGATGTATCCACCGCCAATATTGTCAAAATCATTTGCGAAAGCACAAATGCTATGGTAAATTTTGGTTGGGTTCCATCCTTTTTTAAACTCAATACGGTTGCTTTCAACCTTATGCTTGTTTAGCAGGTCTTCTATGTTTATTGGTAGTGCCATATTGTTATTTTTTGCAAAGTTACACGGTTCTCACATATTCTGGTATTGCATAAGGTTATTTCAATGGCAATCTTATTATTTCCTGAATGATATTAAGTATCTTGTCGAAGTTGCTGAAATCGAAATCATTGATATACATATCATTTGTTTCAATCAAAGTCGCGAATGCGTCTTTTGTTAATGCTATTGAATGTAATTGCTCTAAATCGTTTGACTCATAAACCTTTTCATCAATAACCCCATTTGCCTCAACTTTATGCTTGATATTTGATATTTTTGTTTGATATTTACCGTCTTTACTATTGCCACTTGGGTAAAATTCATCACCAAGGAATAGTCTACGATGATTAATTGGATCTTCTTTTAGCAAATTGGTCCTATTGTAATAATGCTCAATTGATATAGAGTTGCCATAGTTTTTTTCATTAACCAACGGAATGGCAAAAGCATAGACATTACTATCGCCATAAGTCTTGTATTGTAAGTTCTCCGAGTCCAAATAGGATAAATGATTTGGCTCATCTCTATCAAATATCCCAATAACAATTCTATGTTGTTTGATTCTAGACAAGGATTCCAACATCCCTCTCAATTCAGAAGAACCCCATTTTTCGGGCATTTGGTAAAAGTCAATATCAATATCTTTTTTTTCAAGAATTTCAATGGCCTTTTTTATGTGTTTGTAATCTGTCTTACCTTCAGTTATTATTATAGGTTTAGAATTGCTCTTTATTTGATCAACCAATTTGTTGTATTTGTCTGCGAAACGCTGATTTTCATTAATCATCATTTCGTAAACTTCCTTATATAAATCATTATTGGTTGGCTCGCAAATAAGTCCCATATTGTCCAAATCAATTACTTGGGTTCTATTCATCGCTTCATCAGCAAGACCCATATTTAGAAATGGTGAGTGTGAACTTACAATAAATTGAACATTAGGGAATAAGTTAAATAATTTGGGCAGAACTTCTTTTTGAAGGGTAATATGCAGATGTTTGTCCACCTCATCAATAAGTACAATGCCCTGGATTTCATTAAGAGGAATGTTTGATTTTAATTTATCTGCCTGTCTAAGCAATTCTCCAAAGCAACATAATATGGCAGATTCTCCAGAAGAAAGGCAAAAAATATTAGGAGATACTGTAGTTTGTTTATCTTTGCTGATTTCAGAAACAATAGCCAAACGAGAACCCGCATTGTTCCGTTTTCCAATACCAAATCTAATATTTCCTTCAATTTTTTTTGATGAAAGAGTTTCTTTTAATATGTGATTGATGTTATTCCATAGAGTATATTCTGGAGTAATATCAACCGTTTGCTGTGTGCCATTAGGTAATTGTATTTGTTGTGTTTCTTTATACACTTCCCAATCCAAAACAACATCCATTAGCCAATTTGCAATCTGATGTATTCCTGTTATTACTTCAATGGGATTCGATAAATATCCAGAAAAACCTGCGGTCATCCTATATCCTATTTTGAATTGGAATGGATCGTTTAAATATGATGGCATTTCATATCGGTATGATGGGAAATACGTAACAACGTTATTATCAAAGATTGATTTAATAATATCTTTTTTGTCAGAATCTAGTTTCCAATATTTGACATTCGGTTGATTTTTTAATTGTCTCGAAAAATCGGAAAACAATATTTTCTTATTAAGTGTTATTAATTTGTCATAATCAGTCGAGCTGCATTTTTCTCTAATGTCAATGTAATCAAGTTGTTCGTCGTTATTTTTAAAACGAAAGTAGACGATTGATGGTTGCCCTGATTCTATCGAATAAGCAGAAGAGGATATTCTATAGTATTTATTCTCTTTCCCTTCAAATTCATTTGTGTAATGGGACTTTGCTAATTCATAGAAAGCATCAACTAAATGAGATAGTATAGTTGTCTTCCCTTTGCCATTTATAGCAGTTAATATAGAGATATTTTTTTTCTTGAAGTTAAGTTCAAGGTGCTCAAATGGAGCACGATTAACAAATATTGCTTTTTCTAAAAAAAATGCCATGATACTCTCTGTTTTATTACCCCATCTTCGCTAAGCGAAAAATGTAATTCTATTATTATATCTTTTTTGGTTCTCCCTAATTAGCATTAAATCAATTCACACATCTTTTCATCTGCCGATCTTCGCTTTCAAACCTGTCTATGGTTCCAGAAATATGGGTGTGCCTTTTACGTGTTCAGGATGGTCTTCGGTGATTCTTTCAATTAGTTTCAGGCTATTGAGTTGCTGGACACCCAAAGTAGACTTTACGAGTTTGAATGTCATATAGGTTTTGCCGGGTTTATCTTTAGGATAGCCGGTTTCTTTCAGTTGCTGGCCAGACATTTCACGGCAGGACACAATCTCATAGGTCATCATCTTGTCTGGGTGTTTGAGGTCGTAAAGGACAAGGAGTGATGTCTTTTCAAACAAAGCAGCTTCGCCACTCATTGAGCCCTTTCTTGTGCCCAATCTGATGTTATAGATATTCTGCTCCTGAATCCAATTCAGATGTTTATTGTCCTTATAGCATCCCAATAGGACGGTTTTTCTATCACCAAAGAAATCAATAAAACCGGAGTCTGGTCTATCCCATTTGTAACACTCATAGTCTTCTGCGGCCATCGGCATCTTGTTTTCTTCTTCGTTCACCATGTATGGAATTACGTTTGTATGGTGGGGAATGTCATTATCCGCTTGTTTGTCTACCCTTTTGTATGTCTTGTAATTCTCCACCTGTTCCAATACCTTTTCAAAAACTTCTTCATCCCATTCTGGCGGATACCCTTCTTTATAGATAAGCACAGTCAACTCAGATGCAAGTTCGCTCTTCAGGTTGTCATTGTTCAACCAATCGGAATAGACAGCGGTATCGTCTATCAGCAATTTGATTTTCTTGGCTAATTCTATACATCGTTCATCCGAATATTCGAAATGATGCGTGTCACGGACTTCGGTCAATACATCAAAAAATGCTTTTTCTTCAAAAGAAATGCCTAGTTCCTTGAACTTCTCGCTGTCGGTTTTCAGGTCTTTGAGAATTTGGAGTAATCTATCGGATAGTTCGTTTACTTTGTCTTCTACGATCCCGACAACACCAGTTACCACCCCTTTCGTCACCTCATTTGTAAATGTCAGTTTGTCGCGAGTGTTATAGGCTTCGATAGTATCTTCAAGCATTTTCTCAAACTTCTCAGCCTGTATTTTGTTGGTCTTTTTGTAAGCCTTTATAGCGTGCGCCACCATTTTACAAAGTATCTGAAATTTGGTATACGGCATTTTTACCTCATCCAGCTCTTTGGCGAACTTGTCGCTGAAGATGTTTTCTTCTTCCGAAGACTCAAATAAACGCTCCACACCACTGGCGATGATGGCTTCCTTCACCATCTGCTCTACATGTTTGTTCATCGCCTCTTCATCATGGCCGGTGGCTGTCATCTTTTTGACGTAAGAGCTAATTCCCATGAGACATTGGCTCCATATTATCTCCTCGTCGCTGAGAATACCCGCAGGACTACAGATATTGTAAGCGGAACGCAGACGTTTTACATGCTCGAATATCTGTTTTTTGAAAGACACTTCGCCCTTCTTCTCCACTGTATTGGCCAATATGTATTCGGCAGCCTCCTGGATGAATTGCAGACGGGACAAATCGCTACCATTAAAGAAGGGAGCGAAGTCCAGCTTGTCCAACAGCTCCTGAAGAATCTTCAATTCGTTTTGTAGAATCTGATGGGCGATATCCATGTCTTCCTGTGCCATTATTTCGCCCCCGTATTTCTTCAGAGCCTTCTTCATCTCTTCTCGTATGCCAATATAGTCAATGACAAAACCAAATTCTTTGGTTTTGTAACGCCTGTTGACACGGGAGATAGTTTGTATCAAAGTGTGTTTCGATAGAGGCTTGTCATTATAAAGCATCGTTAGGCAAGGGACGTCAAATCCTGTAATCCACATGTCTACCACAATGGCTATATGGAAGTTTGATTTCTCCGACTTGAATTCTGTGTCGAGGAATTTGCGATATTCTTTGTCTCCCAAAAGATGATAGAGTTCCTTCTCATCATTTTGGTCGCGTGTCATTACCATATTCACAAATGCCACATCGGATAGTCGTTCTTTCTCGTCAGCTGTTAATGTCAACTCATTCAACGCTTTCTTCTTCTCAAACCATTCGGGTTTCAACTCCCGCATGATTTTGTATAGCTTGTATGCCGTGGGGCGGTCGATGCAGGTAATCATGGCTTTCTGCAATCGGTCCGTGTTCGAAGTTCGCGTTTGGTAATCCTGAATAATATCTCTGGCTACCCTGCGCAAAACATCCTCGTCGCCGATAATGACTTGCATACTTGACATTGCCGCTTTGCTTTTGGCTATATCTTCCTCCGTCGCCCCTTCATCGGCACAAAGTTTGTAGTAGGCTTCCACCTTCTCAGCCTGTTCTTTGTTGAGAAATACGCGTGCCAGTCGTGGGTCATACTTGATGGGAACGGTAATCTCATCCTCCTCCGACTGCTTCATTGTGTATTGGTCAACCACATCACCGAACACCCTCACCGTCTCGTCAATAGGGGTTCCGGTAAAACCAACGTATGTCGCGTTGGGCAGGGCATCGCGCAAATATTTGGCAAAACCGTAGGTCACTCTTGCCCCTAATTTCTCTTTGCCGTTACTGCCATCATTGATAGAAAGCTTACTTCCTATGTTGTTCTGTGTCCGGTGTGCTTCATCGCTCATGCATATCACATTGGCGCGTTCGGTCAGCAGGCCTGTCGTTTCGGCAAACTTCTGGATGGTGGTGATATAGATGCCGCCTGTCTTGCGGGTGCTCATCTCCGTAGCCAATTCCTGACGGCTCTCGAACACTTTCACGGCTTCGTCCTCCAGATACTTTTTTGAGCGACAGAACAACTTTCCGCTTTGAGTCTCCAAGTCCTCTCGGTCGACGATAATCAAGATGGTGGGACTGCCCAGTTTCGATCGGCAACGCAGCACTAACTGACGGGCAAGGAACAACATTGTATATGTCTTCCCGCAACCTGTGGCACCGAAGTAGGTGCCACCTTTACCATCGCCTCCTTCCGAACGAAGATGGGCAAGGATATGGTCTCTCAGTTTGCGGGTGCCGAAGAATTGGGGGTAGCGGCAGACAATCTCCGTGGTGTCGTCACTCTTCGAAGGGTCGGGAAAATAGACATAGTCGCGAAGAATCTCGATGATTCTCTCGGGCGACAAGGCTCCACGAACCAATGTACGCAAGGTATCCAACCCTTTTCCTGTTTTGTCCTCGTTCTCCACTTTTTTCCACTCATAGAAGAATTCGAATGGGGTGAAGGGCGTACCCAGCTCGTTCTTGGCGCTGTCGCTGATAACGGCCAATGCACAATACTTAAGCAACGAGGGTATGTCCCGCATATAGCGGGTGCATACCTGTGTGTGTGCGTCTCTGATGGTGGCATTTATCTTGGTCGGATTTTTCAATTCGATAATGCAGACAGGGATACCGTTGATGAAAAGCATAATGTCGGGACGACGGTTCTCTTTCCCCTGCTCCATTACGAACTGGTTTACACAGCGAAAGATGTTATGGTCGGGATGCTCGAAGTCGATATACTCCATGCGGAAAGGCTCATCGCGTCCATCGCTATATGTAAAGTCGTAACCGTCGCGATACAGCAGGAAAGCGTTTTGTGCAGCATAGTAGTCGTTCTGTCCGCTCACATTACGCAGTTTAGCCACTATGGTGTCCATCTCCGCCTCTGTCAGCCCTTTTGTACCGTATTGGGCATTGAGGAAAGTCCGCAGATCCTCTTCAATCAGGGGGTCGGTGTACTTTCGGTGCAACTCATCACCAAAGGTGTATTTCCATTGCACCTCTTGCAGAAGCTCAATGGTGGCCTCCTCAAACTGACTTTCGTAGTATTTTCCGTTGTTTGGCATATATTATTTGTCTGTGTTTATTTGTTTCTCAACGATATCATTTAATGGCGGCTTAAAATAAACACATACCATATCGTAAGTTTCATCGATATTCACCCAATTTGTGAAGAATTTGTCATCAAATAATATGTTTTTTAATGATAAGATTATTTTGTCATTCTTTTCATTTTTTCTTAATATATAAGCATTCTGATAAGTGCTTTTTTCACCGTATGCTACAATCTTTTGTAAAACAACTTGACTGTATGGGCTTAATCTGTCATAGACAAATTGAGCAGAAGCTTCTTGGCCTTTTTTCTTTCTTTCGTCATTTTCTGCAGCAAGTTTTATCTGTATCTCTTTTTCCTTTTTTTCTTTTCTCCGTTTTAAAAGAGCTTTAGTCTTTTCGGCAAGTAGTTTGATGATTCGGATTATGGAATAAATAGAACACAAAATGGCAATACCAATAAATATAATTGCGTAATTGCTGTTTGGGTAAAAGAAATACAATAACCAGCCGGTTATTGCGGCAGAAACCATCAATGTGTTAAACTCTGCTTTTTTGAATATGTCCAAAAAATTCCATTCCATTTCAATTCATATTATGAATTACATGTTGTAACAATGCTGGGCAGACAGCGCGGCTGAGTTTGTCGGCCTCTGCTGCTATTTGTTTTGCTTCATTGGCACATTTATAGATGTTTACAATGGCACGTTGAACGTCGATGGGAGGAAGAGGTATCTTGACATTCTTCATCTCCTTAAAGTCAAATGTGTCCCTTACAGAGCCTGATGCATAGAACAAAGTACTCCTTTGGAATTCCTTACGTCTGAACCACAATGATAAATACTCTGGTATTATAATGTCTTTATTCAGTCTAAAGACAACATACATGGGTGATATAATACAGGTTCTTGAATCCAACATGGCAATAGAGCCAAGATTTATACGCGATGGATTATAAGCGAAATCACCTTTGTAAACTACTTTATATGGAAGAAAGTTTAAACCATCTGTTTTCGCTTTGCTGATATCAAAGATACCCTCACTTGTTACACCCCTTAACTCATCAACTCCGCATCGTCCGTCAGCGTTTCTCTCGTTACATTCCTCAATATACGGCCCAATCTCTTGTGCAGGATATTTATGTTTCAACTCCTGAATATAGCTTTGGCAGAGTTGCATCAGAGGAGCCACCTTTGCCTCATTCTGCTCTTTTATTTCTCTACAAGCCTTCCAGGCATTCACTACTTTTTGTTGTTCTTCAGGTGAAGGGAGAGGAATTTCTATATCAAGGAAACGAGGCCAATCCAAATTAGCACGAACACTTGAATCACTAATAAACCAACCATATCTATCACTTTCATCTCGATTGAAATACATAAAAAAGTATTCGGGCAATACTCTATCCGTGTCAATCGTGAATGTCGTGTATGCTGGTGACACTAAGGCAGGGGCATCATTGGTATATAAGCCAATACGTATACATATATCCCTACCTGTCTGCATACCGCTAAACACAAATACACCCTTTGAAATTACCTTATATTTAGCAGTGTCAACTCCATCCAAGTTTGCGACAGTAGGCATAAAAGTCTTATCCCTATTGATTCCAACAACAGGATAGTCTTTCTTCTCAGAGTTTTTCAACTCGTAGAGAGAAATAAAATTTCCTATTCTCTCCTTAATTTCCATACCCCAACACTTTAAAAGCATTTACCAGTGTAGATTCATTCTCATCCCAACGCTTTTTGAGCGCATCAAACTGTTGGCTCATCTGCGTAAGAGCAGCTTGGTAATCCATCTCGGTATCGCGATCAACAAACTCTATATAGCGGCTGGGCACTAACGAGAAGCCCTTTTCTCGAATCTCATCGAGATGGGCTGCATAGAATAGTTCCGGTTTTGCATAGTTCTTCACCTTGGTAGTTTGCCAGTCGAAATAGATCTTGCATACTTCAGATATTTGCTCTTCTGAAAGCTTCACATATTTCTTTTCATAGACATTTTCATTCCAAGTGCGCAAGTCCACAAACAGGATTTCACCCTCGCGATTTCGAAGCTGCCGTTCGTGTCGTGGACCACCTTTCTTGTTGTTGTTTAAAATCCAAAGCGTCACGCTAATGTCTGTGGAATAGAACATGTTTCGTGGCAGCACGATAATGGCTTCCACCTTATCGTTTTCTATCAGTTTTTGGCGAATCGCCTTGGTATCGTCATCATCTAAAGCACCATTTGCCAATAGGAATCCTGCCACGCCATTCACCACGTTCAGCTTGTTCAGCATGTGCAGAATCCAAGCATAGTTGGCATTGCTCGTTGGAGGAACAGCATATCCTTTCCAACGAGGGTCGGTCTCAAAATCGCCGTACTCCGCATACTTCTTCAGGTTAAAAGGCGGATTGGCCATAATGTAGTCAAACTTCTTATCCTTGTGCTGGTCGTTGCTGAAGGTGGATACGGCGCGGTCGCCCAGATGATAGCTGATGCCACGAATAGCAAGGTTCATCTTGGCCAAACGATAAGTAGAAGGCTCCGATTCCTGGCCGTACACATTCACGGCCTTTGTGTTGCCCCCATGAGCCTCGATGAACTTGGTGGCCTGCACGAACATTCCTCCCGAACCACAGCAAGGGTCATATACCGTTCCGTCATAAGGCTCAATCAACGAGGCAATCAGTTCTACGATGCTATGAGGCGTGTAGAACTCGCCCTCTTCCTTGTCTGCATTGATAGAGAAAGCCTGCAGGAAGTATTCATACACTCGACCAATCAAGTCATGTTCCTTGAATCGTTCGGGGTCAATCTTCTCAATCTCGTTCACCACTCCTTTCAATACCCCAGGTTCCAACTGCGTATTGGTGAAAATCTGTTGCGGAAGGGCGTTCTTCAACTTGGGCTCGTTGTCGTCGAGCGATTTAATGGCAGCATCAAAGGCCAGAGCCATCTTGGTGGGTGCCACCTCTATCAACTTGTCCCAATAGGTTTCATCCGTCAGGAAGAAGACGCCATCCTTTTGGTATTGGTTGGCTTTCTTTAGCTGTAATTCAATGAAATTATCGTCAAGTCCCTTTTCTTTCAGTTCCTCCCGGATTTTCCCCTGCTGTGTTTTGAAACGATAGCCAATGAATTTCAAAAACACCAACGTAAGCAGCAAGTCGCGCTTATCGGTCATTGCCGCCCGTCCCCTCAAACTGTTGCGACAATTGAAGAGGATGGTTTCCAGAGTTTCTTCTTTAGTGGGTTTAATTGATTTCTTAGCCATAAATTAATAGTCATTTGAATTGTTCCTCTTTCAGTTCTCCACGCTGATATTTGTTAATAAGAAAGTTGTTGATGCATACATGCATGTTAATTAGAAAACCATCTACGGCATAGTGTGCATTAAACAACTTCAAAGAATCCATCATTACCTTACTCTCTATTACATCCTCACATCTTGAAGCATATAGTTTCTCTGCATCAAGGTGTGTCTCCGAATCACGTTCATCTTTCCACCACGAATAATATTTTGCTTGCTCTTCGAGCAAAGATGATAACTCTTGGTATTGTTTTTTGATTTCCTCAGGGAAGTATTTTAGAATACTGCCAAGTTCATCCCATTTAGAATCTTTTCCTTCCTTAAAACCATAAAGTCTCTTGAATCCTTCATTGAGGATGACCTTCATTTTTCCTCGCATGAAACGTCGATCATAGTCTTTGTCGGCAAGAATAAAGTATTTACTAATGGCCATGCTGTCAATCATTGTTATCATGACAAATAACATGACCGAAAGCAAGGTCCGATACATCTCATGATACTCGTCGTGCAGGTCTTTTATACGCTCAAGCTCGGATGATATCATGGGTAGCCCTTCATAATAGCCGGAAATGGTTTCATCTGCAATGGCAATAAATTCTTTGCGTTCTGTCGTATTGAGAATCTTTCCATTAAACTGCACGTCCCGAAACCACCGTTTATATGGGTGGTTCCGTATCGGCGAATACTGGATATTATCTAATTCGTTCATCATTCTTCATGCATACACATCATACCGCCATCTTCTCCGGCATCTGCTGGATGACTTCACCAAAAAGCAGTTTGCCGTTGGCGTGTTTGTTGCGCTTGACGCCGTCGCTACCCCAGGTACCCCATTGCTTGAAGAAGAAAGCGGCACCATGCTGTTCGACTTGTTGTTTAATGTTTACTACCCACTCCAACAGCATGGGACGGGCTTGAGGTCCACTTTCGCCACCTACGATAATCCAGTCGATGCCACGAAGGTCTAGCTCACCTAAATCTTCAACCAATGGCTCGCAGGAGAGAAATTTGATGCTGGCGTTGAGCTTGCGGAGATGGTCAATGCGCGATTTGGTTGCCTGGCATTCCACCGTGACACCCAGCCATACATTCTGTGGGATGAGGCGGGTGCTGAAGTACTCGGCCATACGCTCAGCCCGTTTGGTAAGGATCTGGTAGCGGTGTTGGGGCGTGCGGCGGATGGTCTCCATAATGCGGTCGACAAACTCGAACGGTACCTCTTCGTGGAAGATGTCGCTCATGGAGCAGACAAAGATGTTATGGGGTTTCTTCCATTGCAGCGGTTCCTCGAGGTCGTCTTCGTGCAGCGTTAAATGGAATCCGTTGCGGTATTTCTCCAGCCCCATTGCCTTCAGGCGACGAGACATAACCTCGGCATAGCAATGGGCGCAGCCAGTGGATCGTTTGGTGCATCCCGTGATAGGATTCCAGGTCTTGTCAGTCCATTCTATTTTAGTGGTTTTCATATGTCAAAAAATAAACTACGTTGACCTGTTGAATCTATGACTTTTGTCGCTTTTTGCCAAAATTCAATTCCTTTGCTACTGGACGTGGCAAATAAAATATCATAGAAATTACGTATTGGTGTATAATCAAAATGGTTAAAACCAATCTTTTGTAAAGATCGCTTGTATGATTCGCGGAAGTATTGTCGAAGTGTGGAATAATCTTTCATATCACATAATGCCTGATTATGTCTTGAATCAAAAAAATCACGATTGCCAAGGAATCGAATGTATTTTTCTGCTCGATTTTGGTCAGAAAAAGCCATTGGGATGTTCCTGTTAAAATCCGTATTTGTGGCTACGTTTATTATCAAGTCAAATCTTGATAGACATGATGATATCTCTTTCAATAAAGAAAATGGCACACTGCAATCGGTTGGATCTATCAGCACCAAGTTTAAGCTGTTTTCATCGAGTTTCTTTAAGTCATTGCATATTGATATGGGGTTGTTATAGTCGCCATGTTTTGCTTCAGCTCTTGTGGAAAGTCCTAAATCGGATATTCTTTGGTTTAGGGTTTCTACAACAGTATCACTATAATCGTAGAACAATGCTTTGTTTATATTGTCGAATGCTTTGTGCTGTAAAATGGAGATTGCTGTCCCATCAAATTCTTGACCACTGGAACGATTGATGCACCGTCCTGGTCCACTACATATTTCAATGTAGTTTAATTTCCATTTATTTTTCATTCCCCCTGCAAAAATTCCAAAATACTGATACAGGAGATATATTTTCTCTTCCGCCCACTCTCCGACACACCTAACGGGCAGATTGTCGTTGACAGACTTTACAGTCAAACACAAATCGTTTTCCGACATTTTTTGCCGAGCTTCCTTGTTGCAATTCTTGATACACAAAGAATTATTATCCCTATTCAAATCAAGTCTTGATGCCATACAATGTTGAGTTTGTCTAATTCAGATAAAAGTATATTTAATCTGCAAAGATACGAATATTATTTAAAACAGCAAAATATAATTCGCGCGACGCGCGTGGGGGATCAAAATATTTCGCCATTCCACAGCATCTTCAGGAAGTCCAGTACGTAAACGAGTTCAATATCTCCGGATTTGCGGGTAATCGGGTCGAGCGAGACTTCCTAAAATTGATATCTGTACTCCCGATTTTTCTATGAAATTCGGGAGTATGGTCCCGATTTTAGTACTTATTTGTCGCTAGCGTTGCGATAGCTGGTACGGCTTTGGTACATGCGCTCTTTGATGCCGCCTTCGGTGACGAAGCGGTTTTGCATTGTCACCAAGAGCTTGTGAAGCATGTACATGGCTTGGTGGATGAGGGTGATGCAAAGATTGGCAATCTCTTCATCGTTCATCTGCCGTATCTTGTCGGCATAGTCTTTCTTGATTTGCTCGCTGCGGGCATACTGCCGCATCTTCTCGTAGCGGGGATGGAGGTTGCCCCACTGCTGCAGGTTGCGCACCCGTAGGTAGTCCTCGTAGTCGTCGAGCAGTTCTTCGAGGCTTGCTTTAGCGACATTGGTGAGCTTGATTTCTGTCTCGCTGGAGGTGGCTGCTGCCTGGTTGCCCTCGGCGATGTTTTGTTTGCCGCTGCGTGCGGCTTGCACCATCTGGTCGACGGTGCGGTCACCCTTGCTCAGATAGTGCTGGGTGAAGTAGTAGGTGATGTCGTAGATGATCTCTGTGACTTGGTAAACGCGGAGGTGGCGGTAGTGCCCATGCTGTGGTAGGAAGGTGATGGGAGGGGTCTTGTAATTCTGATTACTCTGAGTATTCTGAGTATTCTGAATATTCTGATTATTCTGAGTATTCTGATTATTCTGAGTATTTTGATTATTCGGATTGTTCATGGGCGGTTGTTTTGAGAAAGGGAGGCTGCCAGTGACGGCAGCCTCCCTGAAATGATGCAGGAATTGCTTATTTCTGCATGGTCTTCAAACGCTCCGTGAGCATCGGGACGATCTTGTGGAGGTCGCCCACGATGCCGAGGTCGGCGACTTGGAAGATGGGGGCGAACTTGTCCTTGTTGATGGCGATGATGAGCTCGCTCTCTTCCATGCCGGCGAGGTGCTGGATGGCGCCGCTGATACCGCAGGCCATGTAGAGGGCGGGACGGACGGTCTTACCGGTCTGTCCGACCTGACGGCTGGCGTCCATGACGCCGGCGTCGACCATAGCACGGCTGCTGGAGACTTCGCCGCCGAGTACGCCGGCGAGGGCCTCGAGCTTGCTGAAGCCGTCCTTGGTGCCTACGCCGCGGCCACCGCTGACGAGCACCTTGGCCTGGCTGATGTCGGTGATGGTCTTCTCTTCCTTGACGGTCTTCACCAGCTTCACGCGGGCGATCTTCTTCTCGTCGAAGGTGACCTTGAAGTCGACGACCTCGCCTTTGCGGCTCTTGTCGGCGGCCATCTTCTGCATGACGCCGGGGCGGACGGTGGACATCTGCGGGCGGTTGTTCTTGCAGAGGATGGTGGCCATGAGGTTGCCACCGAAGGCGGGACGCGTCATGCGGAACTCGTGGGCTTCGTCGTCGGAGATTTCCAGCTTGGTGGCGTCAGCGGTGAGGCCGGTGCGGTTGCGGGCGGAGACGCGGGGACCGAGGTCGCGGCCGATGGTGGTGGCGCCGATGAGCATGATGCTGGGCTTCTCACTCTCGATGATGGCGGTGATGGCCTCGGTGTAGGGCTCGGTCATGTAGTCCTTCAGGAGGTCGTGGTCGACGACCATGACCTTGTCGGCACCGTGCTCGATGAGGGTGTTGGCGAGGGGCTTGATGTCCTTGCCGAGGAGCATGGCAACGACTTTCTCGTTATTGGCGTCGGCGAGCTCGCGAGCCTTACCCAACAGCTCAAGAGCCACATTCTGCAGTTTGCCGTCGCGCTGCTCGGCAAACACGTAAACGTCTTTATATTCTGCTAAATCCATATTCTTGAAAGGTTATTGGTTATTGGTTATTGGTTATGGAGCATTGCTGCCAAAAAACGTACTGCGTAGCCTCTATAACCTCTAACCCCTAACCTATAAACATTAAATTTAAATAATGTGCTTTTCTTTGAGCTTGTTGACAATCAGGTCGACGGCCTCTTCGGGGGTGACCTCGAAGGTCTGACCGGCGGGCTTGAGCTGCTTGGGGAACGACTTGAAGACGCTCGTGGGCGAGCCGGCCTTGCCGATGTGCTCTTCGGGCACGTTGATGCGGTCGGCACCCCACACTTCGACTTCCTTGTCGAAGGCGGTGACGATGCCGCTGACGGTCATGTAGCGCGGCTGCACGCTGGAGGCCAGGGCGGTGACGACGCAGGGGGCCTGCATCTCGAGCACCTGGTAGCCGTCCTCGAGCTGTTTCTTAATGGTGAAGGTCTTGGTGGCCTCATTGTACTGGAGGTCTTCCATGTAGGAGACCTGCGGCAGGTCGAGGTGCTCGGCAATCTGGGGTCCCACCTGGGCGGTGTCGCCGTCGATGGCCTGACGGCCGGTGATGATGAGGTCGAAGTCCATGGTGCGGAGGGCACCGGCGATGGCGCTGGAGGTGGCCAGCGTATCGGCGCCGCCGAGCTTACGGTCGGTGAGCAGGATGGCGCGGTCGACACCCATGGCGAGGGCCTCGCGGAGGATGGCCTCGGCCTGGGGAAGACCCATGGTGATGACGGTGACGTGGGCACCATATTTGTCCTTCAGTTGCAGGGCGTACTCAAGGCCGCCCTTGTCGTCGGGGTTCATAATCGAGGGCACTCCCTCGCGGATGAGCGTACCGGTCTGCGGGTTGATTTTCACCTCGGTGGTGTCCGGCACTTGCTTTATGCAAACTACTATGTTCATTCTTTCTTTGGGTTTAAGGGGGTTAAAGGGTTTAAAAGGTTTTAAAGGTGACAGGTCGATGGCCTCGAACCTTTTTAACCTTTCAGCGACCGAAGGGAGCGCAACCTTTTCAACCTTTTTAACTATTATTTAAACAGTTTACCGGCAATCACCATGCGCTGCACTTCGCTGGTGCCTTCGTAAATCTCGGTGATCTTGGCGTCGCGCATCATGCGCTCCACGGGGTACTCGCGGGTGTAGCCGTAGCCGCCGTGGAACTGGACGGCCTTGGTGGTCACCTCCATAGCGGTCTCGGCGCTGAAGAGCTTGGCCATGGCGGCGTCGGCGCTGTAGGGCATGCCGTGGTCTTTCTTGTAGTGAGCCGAGCGGCAGAGTAGACGCGCGGCCTGCACCTTGGTCTCGAGGTCGGCCATCTGGAACTGGGTGTTCTGGAACTGGGCGATGCTGCGGCCGAACTGTTTGCGCTCCTTGGTGTACTTGACGGTCTCGTCCATGGCTCCCTGGGCGATGCCGAGGGCCTGGCAGGCGATACCGATACGGCCACCGTCGAGGGTCTTCATGGCGAGGCCGAAGCCTTTGCCCAGCTGACCCAGCTGACGGTCCTTCGGAATGCGGCAGTCCTCGAAGATAAGCTCGGTGGTGGCGCTACCGCGGATACCCATCTTCTTCTCCTTCTTGCCGATGCTGAAGCCCGGGTCGGTCTTCTCGACGATGAAGGCGCTGATGCCCTTGGTGCCGAGGCTCTTGTCGGTCATGGCGATGATGATGAACACGTGGGCGTAGCTGCCGTTGGTGATGAAAATCTTGCTGCCGTTGAGCACCCACTCGTCGCCGTCAAGGACAGCGGTGGTCTGCTGGCCGGCGGCGTCGGTACCGGCATTGGGCTCGGTGAGGCCGAAGGCGCCGATCCACTCGCCGCTGGCGAGCTTGGGCAGGTATTTCATTTTCTGCTCCTCGGTGCCGGCCTCAAGGATGGGGGCGGCGCAGAGGCTGGTGTGGGCGGAGAGGATGACGCCGGTGGTGGCGCAGACGCGGCTGAGCTCCTCAACGGCCATGCCGTACATGACGTTGGTGCCGCCGGCACCGCCGTACTGCGTGGGGATGGGGATGCCCATCAGGCCGATCTTGGCCATCTTCTCAACGGTCTCCATGGGGAAACGCTCCTCCTCGTCGACTTCGGCGGCGAGGGGCTTGACCTCCTTCTCTGCAAACTCGCGAATCATCTGCAGGAAGAGTTCTTCTTGTTTGGTGAAGCTAAAATCCATATTCTCTTTGAAAGGTTATTGGTTATTGGTCATTGGTTATTGAATTTGACGACAGAAAGTACTCGGCTGCGTGGCTTCTATAACCTCTAACCCCTAACCTATAAACATTAAATTATTTTACTGCAATCGTTTCAATCTCGACGAGGACGCCCATGGGCAGACCCTTCACGGCGAAGGCGGCGCGGGCGGGACAGTCGGTGTTGTAATACTTGGCGTAGACCTCGTTCATGGGCTTGAAATACTCCATGTCGGCCAGCAGGCAGGTCGATTTGACCACATCCTGGAAGGTGTAGCCGGCCTCGTCGAGGATGGCCTTGATGTTCTGCATCACCTGTTCGGTTTGGGCGGTGATACCCTCAGGGACAGTCTTCGTGGCGGGGTTGATGGGAATCTGGCCCGAGATGTAGAGCGTGTTGCCGGCTTGGACAGCCTGACTGTAAGGTCCGATGGCCGCAGGGGCGTTGGGAGTGTTGATGATTTTCTTCATGTTATTTTGTATTTATATAAATTTCTGAGGGTGCAAAGTTACACACTTTTTTTGAATTAGTATTGTTTTTCTTGTAAAAATGTCTGTAAATTTGTATATTGAGCTTGTTATCAGGTTGTTATAGTTTTGTTTGTGAGAATCGAACTCAATGCTGTTTTTGCCAATTTTTTAATATTTATAAGTGATTGATACAGAACACCATCTCCTTACCAACTCCTACCCAACTCCTTACCAACTCCTACCTAACTCCTACCATGGTAGGAGATGATGGGGCGAGGGTAGGGGGGTGGTGGATATTTTATCCCGCTTTGGTGTTTTGATTATTTTTAGTATTTTTGCAGCGATTTTTAATACAGGAAAGATGAAGATTCTGGGTTTGATGTCGGGTACGTCGCTCGATGGAATTGATTTGGCACTTTGTAATATCAACGAGCAGGGATACAAGGTGTTGGCGGCAGAGACGGTGCCTTACTTGGCCGAGTGGAAGCAGCGGCTGTCGACACTCGAGAAGGCTTCTGCCTACGAATATGCCCTCGCCAATGTGGAGTTGGGACACCTCTTCGGTCGCACCATCAACCGCTTCCTCGAGGGCAAGGAACGCCCTGAGGCTATCGCCTCGCATGGCCATACGATATTTCACCAGCCGCATTTAGGTCTGACAACACAAATCGGTGACGGCGACGCCATTGCCGCTGAAACGGGCCTGCCGGTGGTTTTCAACTTCCGCACCCTCGACGTGGCCCTTGGTGGTCAGGGGGCACCGCTGGTGCCTATCGGCGACGAATTGCTGTTTGGCGAGTATGATGCCTGTTTGAACCTCGGCGGAATTGCGAACATCTCTTTTAGGTATGAGGCAGGAGGTAGGAGGTCTGAACGCGTAGCGTTTGATATCTGCCCTTGTAATATGGCGCTCAACCGCTTGGCTGCTATCCTTGGCTATCCTTTCGATAAAGGGGGCTCCAATGCTCGCAGCGGTGAGGTGCACACCTGTCTGCTGCACGACCTCGATGCGCTGGAATACTATGCCGCCGAAGGGCCCAAATCGCTTGGCAAGGAATGGTTCGTCGGCCAGTTCTGGCCGTTGGTGAAAGATTTTCTCGGGGTTGTCCCCTCGTTGTCGCATACGCGCGACGCGCTGGCCACCGTCACCTCTCACATTGCCATACAGATTGCCCGGGTGGTTGAACGGCAGCAGATAAAGACACTCCTGGTGACGGGAGGCGGCGCTTGGAACAGTTATTTGCTTGAGATGATTGGTAAATACTGCACCGAGGTGCAGATGACTGTCCCCGACCCGGGGATTGTCAACTACAAGGAAGCTCTTATTTTCGCCCTGCTTGGTTATCTGCGACTTACGGAAAAGGTCAATACTTTGGCTTCCGTCACAGGGGCAAAATTCGACTCGATAGGCGGAAATATCGCTGGATTAATTAAGAATTAGGAATTAAGGATTAAGAATTTTTGATATTGTATATTATTGATAATTAGCTTTAAACTTTAAACTTTGAACTTTAAACTAAAAATAATTTTGCCATATCGGAAAATGTTAGTACTTTTGCACCCGTTTTCAAAAAGTGAAATGGCGGGATAGCTCAGCTGGTTAGAGCGCTGGATTCATAACCCGGAGGTCATCAGTTCAAGTCTGATTCCCGCTACCATACATCAAAAAGCGGTCAAAAAGACCGCTTTTTGATTTAGGTAGGAGGTGTGAGGTAAGAGGCATGAGGCTATAGGCACATTTTACGTTATTATCGTAATTATGGATGATAAACACCTATATAGTAATTTCGAATACGACTCGGCACTGAACGTTATGGAAGGCGTCAAGCAACCCGAGCAGGTAAGCAACATCTACCTTGAGCGCATGCGCGCCCGCAAGCGTCAAGAACCTACCGTTGAGGAACTCGTGAGCGGTATCCTTCACGGTGACCGCACCCTCCTCAGCCGCGCCATCACCCTTGTGGAGAGCTCGCGCTTTGAGCACCAAAGGAAGGCCCAAGAGGTTATCGAGCGCTGCCTGCCCTACAGCGGCAAGAGTGTGCGCTTGGGTATCACCGGTGTCCCCGGTGCCGGTAAGAGCACCCTCATCGAAGCTCTCGGAAAGATGCTTACCGCCCATAACCACAAGGTGGCTGTCCTTGCTATCGACCCCAGTAGCGAGCGATCGAAAGGTTCCATCCTTGGCGACAAGACCCGCATGGAAGAGCTCTCGGTCGACCCCAATGCCTTCATCCGTCCTTCCCCCTCGGCAGGTTCGCTGGGTGGCGTGGCGCGCAAGACGCGCGAGATTATCACCCTCTGTGAGGCGGCAGGATTTGACGTGGTGATTGTTGAAACTGTGGGTGTTGGACAGAGCGAGGTGGCGGCGCATTCGATGGTCGACTTCTTCCTGCTGCTACAGCTGGCCAATACCGGTGACGAGCTTCAGGGTATCAAGCGTGGCATCATGGAGATGGCCGACATGATTGCCATCAACAAGTGCGAGCTCGACAAGCAGCGCTCCGAACTCTCAGCAGGTCAGTTCCGCAACGCCCTGCACCTCTTCCCCATGCCCGAAAGCGGATGGACGGTCAAGGTGACCCTCTGTTCGGCCTATACCAAGGAGGGTGTCGAGGAACTTTGGAACTCGGTGATGGATTATGTCACCTTCACCAAGGGCAACGGCTATTTCTATCAGAAACGCCAGCAGCAGAACCTCCGCATCATGACCGAGGCCATAGAGAATGGCCTCCGCGAGCGTTTCTACAGCGCCCCCGGCATCGAGGAACGCATCGAGCAGCTGAGTAAGGATATCCTCGAGAACAAGATTAGCCCCTACGCCGCAGCAGACCAACTCCTCGGATGATATACATTCACGTCCCCTTCTGTCACCGCAAGTGTACCTACTGCGCTTTCTTCTCCAAAGTGGAAGGTGGAAAGTGGAGAATGGATAGTTATGTCGACGCACTCATCGAAGAGATGCGGCAGCGACGTGACGAGCAGGCGCATCCCATTAAGACGGTATATTTCGGAGGTGGAACTCCCAGTATTCTGCCCATCGAACAGTTGGAACGTATTGTGAAGGCCCTGCACGACAACTTCGACCTTTCGCAAGTCGAAGAGGTGACCCTCGAGGCCAACCCCGAGGATTTGACTATCGGTTATCTGCAGGGGCTCAAGAAATTAGGTCTTGTCAACCGTTTGAGCATCGGCATCCAAAGTCTCGACGACGAGATGCTGAGGCTGCTCAACCGTCGGCATACTGCACGGCAGGCGATAGACGCTGTGGAGAATGCCCACAAGGCTGGCTTTGACAATATCAGCGTGGATTTCATCTATGGGCTTCCTAGTATGACTAGTTTAACTAGTATGACTAGTTTGGCTAGTAAGGTCTCTCATCTTTCAGCTTACGCCCTCACCGTCGAATCCGGTACCGCGTTGGCAGTGCAGGTGGAGCAGGGGAGGGTGGAGCTGCCCGACGAAGAGGAGGTGGTGCGGCAGTATCATTCTTTGTGTCAGCAGTTTTCCGATGCCGGATTCCTGCAGTATGAAGTGAGCAATTTTGCCCGGCCGGGATTCGAATCACGCCATAACAGCCGCTATTGGAACCGCACCCCTTACCTGGGCCTTGGCCCCGGTGCCCACAGCTTCGACGGATTTCGCCGGAGGTGGAACAAGCCGGATGGCACTTTCGAACAGGAAACCCTGACCGAAGCCGATGCTTACAATGAACTCCTGATGACCGCCCTCCGCACCACGCGCGGAGTGTCACTGGCGCAAGTGCCAGAACAATATAAAGAAAGGCTGCATCGTGAGATGCAACCGTATGTCGATAGTGGCTGGATTGTTGTCAGGTCGGAGGTTGGAGGTTGGAGGTATGAGCCCACGCCCGAAGGTCTCCTCCACGCCGACGGAATCGCCGCCGCTTTGTTTGTCTGATGTGTGGGGCGCCGACCTTCGGAGTTGCCCACGATTCGTCTGAATTAAGGATTTATTCCATCTCGTTCTCCAAGTCGTCGGGGGCATAGTCATCGACGACGGGAGGTTCAGGGTTGATGTTGTCTTTGATGATGTATCCTTTGTATACGTCCTTGATTTGCTGTAAGAAAGCATAAGCTTCGAGGCGGGTGCGGAAGTCTCCGACCTTCACTTTGAAGTTGGGCTCGTCAAAGACGATATAGGCTTGGGTGGCAGGGTAATCGAGAACAAAACGGTCGCGCAGGCCGAAGGCGCTATTCTTTGAGTTGGCACCCGAAAAAGAGGCTATCTGTACACGAAATCCGGGGATGGTCTTCACTCGGTTGTTGAATTCCACATGGCGTTCCACCATGGCGTTGACAGCAACGTCGCCCTTGATGGTGAAACGGCTATTCTGAGCCGTCGCCGAATCGAAAATCGAGAATTGAAAAATGAAAATGATGCTGACATAGAGCATCATTCTCAATAGTTTTCGGTTATTCATTTAATTATACCTTTCGATTTAATAATTCGCTGTGTCGGCAAGCACTTTGCGAGGACGCACAGTGAGGACGGGAATGGACGACTGCGAGAGCATCTGCTGGGCGTAGGTACCCATGATGAGCGAGGTGAGGGCACTCTCCTGCTCGGTCATGATGGCAATCATGTCGGCATTCACTTTGTTGGCATATTCGATGGTGTCGGTAGTGACATTGCCTTTCACCTCGGTGAACTCGGTGATAAAGTTGACATTGTTTTTTGTAAAGTAGCGTTGCACCATGCCGACATAGTTTTTCACCACTTGACGTACACTGGAGGCCGAGGAGGTGAAAAGACCCAAAATGTGGATGGTGGAGCCAAAGGTCTTGGCGAAAGTGGCGGCCTGTGCGGCTTTCTGGCGTGTGTCGTCACTGCTGTCGATGGGTACGACGATGGTTTCGAGGGCTTTATTGAAATTGAAGTCCTCGCGAATAAGTAATACAGGCACGGGAGAAAGTTCCACTGTGCGGTAGCTGTTGCGCCCCAGAATGCCCTTTTTGAGGCCGCTCATACCGTGGGTACCCACAATGAGAAGACTTGCTTCGTCTTCTTCGGCCTGTTTGGTGAGTTCTTCGGCGGGGTTGCCCTGACGCAACACATACTCCAGTTTGATTCCTTTGAGCAGATGGGCCACGCCGGCGTTGCGCCGCTCAATTTCGGCTCGGATGGGAGCCTCATCTTCCTTTTTTTCTTTCACATAAACCAGCCGAATGTCGTTTTGCCAACGGTTGGCGATGTCGATAGCTAGGTCAACGGCATAGGCCGAACCCGAGGAAAAATCAAAGCCTACTACTACTTTGTTCATAACACAGTGCATTAGTTGTTTGGGGTACAAAATTACGAAAAAAAATAATACTGGCAAAATTTTTTTTCAAAAAAAGCAAAAATAACAGGAGAAAAACTCGTTATTGACAATTGTGGAAAAAAAAATTTTGCCGTTCAATATATTTTGCGTATTTTTGCAATCGCTTATTGGAATATTTTTATTATAAAAACGCAGTAGAAACCTAAAATACAAAATAATAACATGACTCAACAAATCTTGATTGCGGTAATCGTTTTAGGCGTGATAGGCGCCTTCTTTGCCGTGGTGCTCTATTTTGTAGCCCAAAAATTCAAGGTGGTCGAAGACCCACTGATTGATGAAGTGGCCGAGGTTCTCCCCGGCGCCAACTGCGGCGGCTGTGGCAAGGCTGGCTGTCGCGCTTTTGCTGAGGCCTGCGTGGCCCAACATAGCCTGGAGGGTTTGCGTTGCGCCCCCGGTGGCGACGCTGTGGCGGCCAAGATTGCCGAACTCCTCGGCTGCGCTGTCGAGCAAGGCGAACCTCAGGTGGCAGTGGTACGCTGTCATCCCGCCAACTGCGGTGAGAATCGACGTTCGAACTACGACGGTCTCCGCAGTTGTGCCTTTGCGGCGACGGTCTACACCGGTGAGAACGGCTGCCCCTTCGGATGTCTGGGATGTGGCGACTGCGTGGCCGCCTGTCAGTTTGATGCCATCCACATGGATCCCGAGACATGTACCCCGGTGGTCGACGAAGAGAAATGTACGGCCTGCGGTGCCTGCGCCAAGGCCTGTCCGCGTCGTGTCATCGAGCTTCGTAACAAGGGCAACAAGGGTCGTCGCGTCTATGTCCGCTGCATCAACAAGGAGAAAGGTGCTGTGGCTATGAAGACCTGCAAGAATGCTTGTATTGGATGTGGAAAGTGTGCCAAGGTGTGTCCCTTCGAGGCCATCACGGTGACCGATAATGTGGCCTATATTGACTTTACCAAGTGCAAGGCCTGCCGCAAGTGTGTCACCGAGTGCCCCGTGCATGCCATCACGGATGTTAACTTCCCGGCTCCCGCCGTAAAGCCAGCCCCGAAGCCGGCAGAGGCTCCCGGAGCTCCCGCTCCTCAAACTCCTACAGCGGAAGCTAATTCTTAATTCTTAACTCTTAATTCTTAATTTTGTAAGAGATGAAGACTTTCAAAATGGGTGGTGTTCACCCCGAAGAAAACAAGATATCAAACGATGCTGCTATCGAGATTATGCCGGTACCGGCGCAGATGGTGGTGCTGATGAACCAGCACCTCGGTGCCCCCGCCACTCCGATAGTGCAGAAAGGCGACAAGGTGAAGGTGGGTCAGCTTATCGGCGAAGCTCAGGCTTTCATGTGCGCCAACGTTCATTCCCCTGTGAGCGGCACGGTCGTCAAGGTGGAGCCCTGCAAGGATGCTTTTGGCATGGCTAAGCCTGCTGTATATATTAATGTCGAGGGAGACGAGTGGATGGAGACCATTGACCGCACACCCGACATCAAGCGTGAATGCACTCTTGAACCGAAGCAGATTGTCGACAAGCTGAAAGAGATGGGCATTGTGGGCCTTGGTGGCGCCACGTTCCCCGCCCATATCAAGTATAATGTCCCCGAAGGCAAAAAGGCTGAATACCTCATCATCAATGCCGCCGAGTGTGAGCCTTACCTCACTTCCGACTACCGTGTGATGATGGAGCATGCCGAAGAGGTTTGTATCGGTGTGAGCATCCTCCGCAAAGCCTTGGGTGTGCCCAACGCTTACATTGGCATCGAGAGCAACAAGCCCCAGGCTATTGCCAAGATGACCGAGATGGCTCGCCAGTTCGAAGGCATTATCGTCGAACCTCTGAAGGTGAAATATCCGCAGGGTGCCGAGAAACAGCTCATCAATGCCGTCACTGGACGCAAGGTGCCCAGTGGCAAACTGCCCATCGATGTGGGCTGTGTGGTTTCCAATCTCGGTACTGCATTCTCGGTCTACGAGGCTATCCAGAAGAACAAACCCCTTATCGAGAATATCCTTACTGTAACGGGCAAGAAACTGCCCTCACAGCACAACTATATCGTTCGTATCGGTACCACCTATAACGACATCATCAAACACTCCATCGGCGAACTGCCCGCCACTACTGGAAAGGTTATCAGTGGCGGTACGATGATGGGCAAGGCCGTGGTGAACCTCGATGCCCCCACCGTGAAAGGTAACTCGAGTGTCTTAGTGATGGATGAGAACGAGGCTCGTCGCAATCCCGAGACGGCCTGTATCCGTTGCGGCAAGTGTATGCATGCCTGCCCCATGGGACTTGAGCCTTACATGTTCTCGGTACTGGTGCGTAACAACCGCATCGAAGAGGCCAAGGAGCACAACATCCTTGATTGCATCGAATGCGGATGCTGCTTCTTCAGCTGTCCGGCCAACAAACCGCTGACCGACGAGATTCGTCTCGGCAAGAACAAAGTCCGTGCCATGATGGCCGCTAAGAAATGATGTAAATGCTTGATTGCTTGATTGCATAAATGCTTGAGTGGCTACGCAATCAAACAATCGGGCAGAAAAACTCAAACAATCAAACATTCAAGCAATCAAACATTATATTATATATGAATCTATTAAATATTTCGGGCTCGCCCCACGTGCATAGCGACGAGTCGACAAAAAGAATCATGTGGCGCGTCAATATGGCGTTGATTCCGGCTTTGCTGGTGGCCATCGCCTATTTTGGAGTGACTGCCCTGCTCATCAGTGTTATCTCGGTGTTGAGCTGTGTGCTCTTCCAGTGGCTGATTGAGAAATATATCATGAAAGTGCCCAGCACCATCTGCGATGGTTCCGCCATTGTCACGGGTCTTTTGCTGGCTTTCAATGTGCCGGCTACGGCCAGCATGCTGTGGATTGTCGTCATCGGTGCCCTTGTGGCTATTGGTGTCGGCAAGATGGCCTTCGGTGGTCTTGGCAAGAATCCATTCAACCCCGCCTTGGTGGGTCGTGTCTTCCTGCTTATCTCTTTCCCTGTGCAGATGACCACATGGCCTGATGTGTCGAAGGTTCAGTTCTTTGGACTCGACACGGTGACGGGTCCCACTCCGCTGGGTCTCCTGAAGGAACGTGGTGCCGAGGCTCTTGACCAACTGCCCCAGGCTTGGGATATGTTCATCGGCCACATCGGTGGTTCGTTCGGCGAGGTGTCGGCATTGGCTATCCTCCTTGGCGCTGCCTATCTCTGCTGGAAGAAAATCATCTCTTGGCACATCCCCGTCACTTTTATTGGCACAGCCTTTGTTTTCAGTGCTATCCTCTGGTTAGTGAACCCCGTGCATGTGGAGGCTGTCGATGGTGTTAAGCAACTTGTGGGTTATATCGATCCTTTGACCACTATCCTCACGGGTGGCATCATGCTGGGTGCCTGCTTCATGGCTACCGATATGGTCACTTCTCCCATGTCCAAGAGCGGTCAGCTTATCTTTGGTGTGGGTTGTGGCCTGCTGACGGTAATCATCCGTACATGGGGAGCCTACCCCGAGGGTGTCAGCTTCGCCATCTTGTTGATGAACAGTGTCACCCCGCTTATCAATCGCTGGTGCAAACCTGCACGTTTCGCAAAATGAAAATTGAGAATTGAAAATTGAAAAGATTATGGCAAAGAAAGCTCAATCAACATTAGTTAATATGCTTCTCTCGCTGACTGCGATTGCCCTTGTGGCCGCTGCAGCGTTGGCGGCTCTCAACGGTGTCACAGAAGAACCTATCGCCCAGGCCCAGCAGGCCAAGGTCGATGAGGCCATCAGCGCCGTTCTTCCCACATATGACAAACTGGAAGCTCGCGATATCGATGGTGCCAAATGCAATGTTGCCTTAGATGCAGAAGGCAATATGGTGGGCGCTGCCATCGAAGTAGGAAACGACAAGGGTTTCGGCGGTCACCTTCAGGTGATGGTCGGATTTGACAAGGACGGCAACGTCTATGGTTATCGTATGCTCGAAACTCATGAGACTCCGGGTCTCGGCGCCAAAGCCGACCAGTGGTTCCAGAAGGACGGCAAGGGATGTGTTATCGAGAAGAATCCTTCTTTGGTGAATATGACCGTCAAGAAAGATGGTGGCGATATTGATGCCATCAGCGGTTCCACCATCACATCGCGCGCCTTCCTCCTCGCCGTGAACGATGCCTATGCAGTATTCAAAAAAATCCAGTAACCTTAAAGAGATACAGATATGAACGCAAAAGATATTATCAAAAACGGTCTTATCAAGGAGAACCCCACTTGGGTACTCATCCTCGGTATGTGCCCCACGTTGGCCACTACCACTTCGGCTGTCAATGGTTTGAGCATGGGATTGGCCACCGCTTTCGTGCTGATGATGTCCAATATTGTCATCTCGCTGCTCAAGAGTGTCATCCCCGACAAGGTGCGCATTCCGGCATTTATCGTTGTCATCGCCACCTTTGTGACCATGGTTCAGATGGTCATGCAGGCCTACCTTCCGGCCCTCTATGATAGCCTTGGCCTCTTCATCCCCCTCATTGTGGTGAACTGCATTGTCCTCGGTCGTGCTGAAGCCTTTGCCTCGAAAAACGGTGTTTGGTTCTCATTCCTCGACGGCCTCTTCATGGGTCTCGGATTCACTTGGGCACTGACCTTGCTGGGTATGGTGCGTGAGCTTCTCGGTACTGGCTGCATCTTCGGCTATAGCCTCATCGGCGGGGCCGACGGTATGCTGATGATGATTCTGCCTCCAGGAGGCTTCCTGGCACTCGGTTTTCTGATGGCTGGAATCAACCAGTTGCGCAAGCGAAATGTTAAAAAGGCTTAAAAAGTGTTAAAATTGTGACCCAAAAACGGCACCTCGCCGTCTTAATAGTGAAGGGAAAAAATAGTTGAATCAAAAAGGAAAGGAATTGATATGAAAAAAATAATCGTCATCGCTGCCCTCTTCATGGCTGCTTTTGGAGTGTATGCACAAGATTGCGAGGCTATTATGTTGCCCTATTTTAAAGGCAATGTGGAGAAAATGGAAAGTTATTATACTGTCGCACCAGAGAAGTTCATGTTCCGTTGTCTTTATGCGCAGGCTGCTTTTTATGAGTCCGACACAGTGCCGGCAGGTATGGATGTTTTCAGTATCTCAACAGTGGTCAACAAAACCACAGGTGTTGCCTTGCCTAATGATTTTGTCGTCGACTTAAACACGTTGAGTTACTATGCTTACAATTTCGGTTCGTTCCAGGTGCGCAATAATTCCATTGAAGAAGGCGTGTGTTTTACCACTCCAGGTTCGCAGCATCCCTATTTGGTGCTTCGTTCGATAAAGGATATGCAAGCGGTGGCCGACAGAAATTATAGAGAATATAATAAAGAATAAGGAGGTGCCCATATGAAAAAGATATTCACATTATTTACTTTAGCTCTGCTCTTTGGACAAGGGCTTTGGGCGCAGGCGGACTTGGTCCGACTGGATGCCACGACCAATGGCACTACAGTGTCAATGGAGGTTTATGGTGGCTCTCTGACAATCCGTGACGACGACTCGCAAGGAGCTGGTGCCCCCGATGCCGGTGCTCCGCAACGCGGTATCGACTATTCCATGACTGTTCAGGGTACGTGTTCGGGTGCTGATACCCATCTCTGTATTTATGTGTCCGAGCTCTCTCTTCATTGCTTGGATACCCTATATATCTATGATGGTCCTTCCACCTCGTCGCCGTTGCTGAAGAAGTTTAATAATGAATTCGGTGGTGTCCATCAGGGCGACTATATCTTTGTCTCGCCCAACAACACAAGTGGCACGTTCACCATCCGTTTGGTTACCGACGACCTTACGAACACCGAACGTACAAACCTTTCCTGCTACGCAAATCGTGGAAATGTGGGAAGAGGTTTCCAATTCGCAGTGTCTTGTAGAAAACCGTGCGAGGAGGTGAGGCCTGTTATCGAGACTAAATTCTATCGTACTCGTAACGGTGTCGTTTACGATTCTGCCTACATCCATGAAGTGCATCTCCCTGACACCAACTGGGTCGATAACGAAGACCATTCACAGGGCTACACTTCTATTGATACCTTCAGTTTCTTAGGTGCTCACCTCTGTATAGGTGACGGCGTGATTTTCAAAGGCCATGGTGAATACACCTATCGTTATGGCTATTATACTCCCAGCGATGCTACCAGCTATTTCACTTGGGATATGGCCAACGATGGCGATACTATCCAAGGTGTAGGCATGACAAGTGCTTCCTATGCCGACTATCAGAAAACTGGATGCTATGACATGGTGCTTGACATTGTCGACGCCTTTGGCTGTGGAACCAACATGCTGACCTCCATTAAGGTGCGAACCTCAACAAACCCCATCAAGACCATCTTCACGTTGGCCGACATCTGTAACCGAGACTCATTGATGGTCAACATGGGTTACTCTGGCGAGAACGCTACCTTGACATTGCGTGAGATTGTGACCAATGAATCGGTGTCGAAGACCTACGAGTGTGTTACTTTTATTCCAGACGATTGTGGCTGCATTCCACAATACTTCGAGGCCCCTGTCGAATTCACTGAGTTCTCAAATGCAGCTCATATCAACAGCGCTTCCGACGTCTGCTCTATATGCATCAACATGGAGCATACCTGGATTGGTGATATCTACATCACTATTGTTTGTCCTACAGGGCAGGAATCAATGATCAAATTTGGTAACCCCAGTAGCTGCAGCCCCTCGGGATTGCCGGCTCGAGACACCATTCCTGGCGAAGACCACGGCGGTAATCACGGTAGCAACATCAACCTCGGTTGGCCTACACACAACGATGGTTCACGCTGCCCGGCTTACGAACCCTGGGGTAGTCCCTATGGTATCGGCCTTGATTACTGCTTCAGCCGTAACAGCGCCTATACTCTTATTACCGGTCAGTCTGCCGGCTCCGTGTGGTCGCCCCTGAATCTCCATCCTTCAGGAGACTTCTATATCGTTACTTTAGCAAATAATCAAAATACCATCACTACCAACGACCCGGAGTATGGACTTGAGGCTTTGTTGGGTCCAGGAGCCACTAATTTGCCACATTGCCCTGACTATGTGGATGCCTCTGGTATAAGTCACCCATTCCCGGATGGTAATTACACTGTCGACGGTGAAAACACACGTAGACCCAGCAAACACATAGATAAAGAAGACTACTATCTGCCTTTTAGCGACTTCTCTGAATTGGTTGGTTGCCCCCTCAATGGAACATGGAAAGTGCGTGTGTACGACACATGGGGTGGTGACAACGGCTGGATTTTCAACTGGTCGATGGATATCTGTGGTGTCAGTCAGGATGACGACTGCAAATACACCGTTGGCATCGACTCCCTTGTCTGGCGTCCCAATCCTGCTCCCCAGTACCACGACTACGACCTTGGTCATTATCGTGGCCTCGAGGTCCGCAAGGCTGCACCCACCGTCTCCTATATCCTCTCTCCCGACACCGCCGGCACTTTCCCAATCGACGTGCTCGTGTATGATGAGTTTGGCTGTGTCTGGGATACCAATACCCGCATCACTACTTATTGGACTCCCCAGCCCAATCTGGGAGAAGACTTTTCACTCTGTGGTGTCGACCAAGCCATCCTCGATGCCACCGACCGCCACACGGCTTCTCAGAACTACACTTATATTTGGGAACCCTATGGCCAGAACACACCCCTCATCGAGACCCACTATGAACCCGGTGGAGATGTCCGCTATGTTGTAAGCGTGATGAACTCACAGGCTCAGATGGTTTGCGAAAGCCGTGACACCATTGATGTCTCTCTCCGCACTCAGCCTCTCCCCAACTTCGCCCCCATCCCCTTCACCTTCGAGGGTTGTGATCCATTGACGCTCACCTTCGATAATAAATCCACCGATGCCACCAAGTACCTCTGGGTCTTCGGTGACGGTGTAACTTCCGAACTTGAAAGTCCCACACATACTTATGCTGAGGGCATATACACGTTGAAGTATTATGCCTATTCCGACGACGGTTGTGTCGACTCCATCGTTTCCCAGGCAGGTGTTGTCGTCTATCCCACACCCAAAGCAGCCTTCTCATGGGAACCGGTCTATCCCTCTGTACTCAACCCCGTGGTCCACTTCATCAACAATACGGAGCCCGATCAACGTACCAACAAGTATTTCTGGGAGGTTCAGTACAATCGTGACAACCCGCTTTCTGTTGAGACGTTGACTTCCCATGATGCCACCTTCAACTTCTCCCAGTATGCTAACGAAGGAGAGGTCTCGGGAACCTATGGTGTGCGTCTCATCGCCCGCACTGACAACTTGGCACCGTCGGGCAATATGATTTACTGCGCCGATACTGCCGCCAACTCCATCCTCGTCATCAACGACTTCCTCCAGTTCCCCAATGTGGTCACCCCGAATGGTGATGGCATCAACGACCGCTTCGTTATCATTAACCTCCTCGAAGGTATGGGCTATCCCATCAATTCCCTCGACATCTACAACAAGTGGGGCACTCGCGTCTTCCATAAAGAGAATATCTCTTCCGATGCCGACTTCTGGGATCCCGCAGGACTGCCCGCCGGAACCTACTTCTACCGTTTCTCCGCTCAGGGCTACAATGGCAATATCGAGCATAACGGAGCTATCGAAGTGATAAAGTAACGGTATTGGTTACTGAATATTGAAAAAAGGCTGGCGATGTCGCCAGCCTTTTTCATATTTTCTTGCCACCATATCAAAAAAAAATCGTATTTTTGCAATTTGTTTCTATGATTGACCAAGAGACCATACAACGTATCATGGATGCCGCCCGTATAGAGGAGGTGATAGGTGACTTTGTATCGCTTAAGAAGCGTGGAGCCAACCATATAGGTTGCTGCCCCTTCCATAACGAAAAGACACCCTCCTTCTATGTCTCGCCCTCCAAAGGCATCTTCAAATGCTTTGGCTGCGGCGAGGCTGGCGATGTGGTCTCCTTCCTCAAGAAACACGAACACTTCACCTATCCCGAGGCTCTCCGCTGGTTGGCCCGGAAATATAATATCGAGATTCAGGAGGAGGAACAGACCGAGGAGCAGAAGGAGCGTCAGAATGAACGTGATGCCCTCTTCCACCTTTCCGAGTTCGCCCAGCAGTATTTCGCTGACCTCCTCTACAACGACGAGATGGGTCGTGCAGTGGGACTAAGCTATTTTCATGGTCGTGGTCTCAGCGACGACATCATCAAGAGTTTCGGACTTGGTTACTGTCTTGATGAGTGGACTAACTTCACGGACCACGCCCGAAAGAACGGCTACAGCGATGCAGTCCTGGAAAAGACCGGCCTGACAATTTTTAAGGAGGCAGGAGAAAAGGAGGCCGGGGATAGGGAGGAGCGCCGTCGCGCCTACGACCGATTCCGTGGACGCGTTATGTTCCCTATCTACAGCATCTCTGGTCGTGTCCTCGGCTTCTCCGGCCGCGTCCTCAGTTCCGAGAAGCAGGCTGCCAAATATGTTAACTCCCCCGACTCCGACATCTACAACAAGTCGCGCATCCTCTACGGCCTTTTCCAGGCTCGCACGGCTATTTCCAAGGCTAATAAGTGCTATCTTGTAGAGGGTAACATCGATGTCATCTCCATGCACCAGTCGGGAGTGGAAAACACCGTAGCTTCTTGTGGCACCTCTCTCACCACCGAGCAGATACGCCTTATCAAGCGCTATACACCCAATGTTACCGTTCTTTACGATGGCGACTCTGCCGGCATCAAGGCCGCCCTTCGCGCCGTCAACCTTCTTTTCGCCGAGGGCATGCATGTTCGCTGTGTCCTCTTCCCCGACGGGGAAGACCCAGACAGTTATGCTCAGAAATACGGCTCTACGGCTCTCCAAGAATACTTGGCCACTCACGAGGATAATTTCCTTATTTTCAAGACTCGTGTGCTTCTTGACGGGGTCAAGGACGATCCCATCCGCAAGGCCGAACTCGTCAGGGATACGGTGAATACCATCGCCCTTGTGCCCGATCTCATCGAACGCACTGAGTATATAGCTCAATGTGCACACCTACTGGATGTCCCCGAGGAGGCCTTGGCATCGGAGCTTTCCAAGGCTATCAATCAGAACCGCCAGAAAGCCTACGCGGAAAAAGAAAAAGAGAATGATCAGAGTGTTCAGAATAATCAGAACACTCAGAACATTCAGAACACTCAGAACATTCAGAACACACTTGCCCCTTCTTCCGTAGATCCCTTCGAGCGTCATCTCATCCAGCTCCTCCTCAACTATGGTCACAATTCCATCGAACTCCAGGTGACTGCCGAAGACGGTACTCCTCAGTATGCCACCTACACTCTTGCCGAACTTGTCGTCAACGACCTTCAGGCCGACGAACTCTCTTTCAGCGACCCTCTCTGCCTGCGTATCTATCTCTACTATTGCGACACTCTTGCCCGTGGAGAAGAACCCGATGCTTCACGCTTCATTACCGACGATGATGAGGCTCTTCGCTCCTTTGCTATCTCCCTCATGCTCGACACCTACCGTATCAGCGACACCTGGCGTCAGAAACAGGTCTTTGTGCCCACCCTAGAGGATCACCTTCAGGAAGACCTCACGGAAACCCTCCTTGGATTCAAGATGAGGTGTATTGACAACCGCATTGCTGACAACGCCCGCCGTTTCCGTGAAGCCAAGAGCAAAGAGGACCTCGACAAACTCCTCGCCGAGAAGAAACAACTTGTCGACCTCCGCCGCCAACTCGGCTTAGCATTACATAGAGTAATAAACTAGAAATGATAGTTAAACTAGTTGAACTAGAAAAACTATAATAGAAACCATGGATATTCAAACCCTCAAACAACGATACGATATCATCGGCAACGACCCCAAACTCCTTATGGCTCTCAACAAGGCCATTCAGGTTGCACCTACCAATCTCTCCATTCTCATCACTGGCGAGAGTGGTGTGGGTAAGGATGTCTTCTCGCGCATCATCCATGAGAACAGTACCCGTAAGCACGTTCGTCAGGGGCGAGGCCTCATCTCTGTCAACTGCGGAGCCATCCCCGAAGGCACCATCGAGAGTGAACTCTTCGGTCACGTCAAAGGAGCCTTTACTGGTGCTGATCGCACCCGTAAGGGCTATTTCGAGGAGGCTGACGGCGGTACCATCTTTCTCGACGAAATTGGCGAGTTGCCCCTCGCCATGCAAGTCAAGCTCCTCCGAGTCCTCGAGAACGGCGAGATAATCCCTGTGGGTTCATCCACGCCCTTGAAGATAGATGTCCGTGTTGTTGCTGCCACCAATGTCGACATTGTTCGTGCCGTGCGCGAAGGCCGTTTCCGTGAAGACCTCTATTACCGTCTCAACCAACTCTCCATTTATCTGCCTCCTCTGCGTGAACGCAAGGAGGACATCCCGTTGCTTTTCCGTAAGTTCTCTTCCGATGTGGCCGAGAAATATCACATGCCTCCCATCGTCCTCACCGAGGATGCCCGGACCATGCTCATGAACTATCCCTGGTACGGTAACGTGCGCGAGCTCAAAAATATCACCGAGCAGATTGCTGTTGTCGAGACTGCCCGCAGCATCACTCCCGACATCCTGCAGAACTACCTCTCCTATATTCCTGCCGAGCGCATGCCTGCCCTCATTCCCGAGTCTCCCGCACCGGCACCTACCAACCAAATTACCGACCGTGAGTTGCTCCTCAAAGCACTCTCCATGGGGCAGATGATCAACGAGATGCGAGGCGAAATCAACGAACTCCGCCAGATGGTTTCCCAACTTGCCATTCATGGAGGAGAAAGGTTAAAAGTGAAAGGAGAAACGGCCGACAATCTTGCTCCTTTCTCCTCTCACCTCTCACCATTCACCTCTCATGACGAGGAATTTGTCACTCCCGAAATCATCGAGGAGGAGGCCTTGGGACTCGAGGATCGGGAACGACGTGCCATCCTCCGCGCCTTAGAGCACAATCAGGGCAACCGTAAGCAGGCTGCCGCCGACCTCCACATCTCCGAACGTACACTCTATCGAAAACTCAAGGAATACAACATCAATGAAGACTAACGACATACGTATCTCTCTGCCTGCCTCCAAGAGCATGAGCAATCGGTGGTTGATGATTAATCACCTCACAGGCAGTTGTTTCCGTATCACCAAACCTTCTACCTCGGGTGACACTCGTCTGCTTCGTCGCCTGCTTGCCCAAATAACAAGCGAAAACTCTTCGCACGTCTACTACTGCAATAATGCAGGCTCTGTGGCACGCTTCCTCATGCCGCTGCTGGCCATCACCCCTGGCCATCATATCCTCACCGGCGACGACCGCCTCTGTCAGCGGCCCATGGCGCCTCTGATTGAAGCCCTCCGCCAGATGGGTTTGCGTGTGGAATGTACCGAACAGGAAGGTTTTCTCCCGGTTCAGATTCAAGGCAGTGTGCCTACACGACGTACTGTCTCTGTCGATCCGTTACTCAGTAGTCAGTTTGTCAGTTCACTACTCCTCATTGCCCCCCGCATGCCCGAGGGCATTTCGCTCACCATGACTCAGCGTCCCACCTCGCGTCCCTATATCGAGATGACTTGCGACATTCTTCGTCAGGCCGGCATTGAGGTGCGCCGCTCTTCCAATGGACGTACCTATTATGTGCAGCATATGCCCACCAGACTCAAGTCTGCCGCCGTAGCCATCGAGCGCGACTGGTCTTCGGCCTCCTATTTCTACACCATGGCGCTCCTGCGTCCCGAGCTTCGCATCCGCCTTTTGGGACTGCAACTCGAATCCTGCCAGGGAGATAGTGCCACCGACCGTTTCTTCCACCTCCTCGGTGTCACTTCCACCGAGGTGCGCTCACCCTATCGTGCAGCCGGACGCTCTATCACCATCCAAGGGGGTGGTGAATGTTCCAGAAACATACAGTTCAACTGCATCGACTGCCCCGACCTAGTGCCCACTTTTGCCGTGGCCGCTGCGGCTGCCAAAGTCAGAGCTACTCTTAAGGGAGTCAGTAATATAGCACTCAAGGAGAGTGACCGCATGCAGGCCATCGGCAACGAGCTCCGCCGCATGGGCGGTAAAGTCACCTGCACTGAAGAGGAGATGATTATCTACCCCTCCGAACTCCGTCCTGTCGAACCCGTCCAAACCTATAATGACCACCGCATTGCCATGGCTTTCGCCCCCCTCAAACTCCGCTTCCCCGACCTTCAAATCGACAACCCAGGCGTGGTCGACAAATCATTTCCCGAGTTCTGGGAACAATTTGACCTCGTTCTCAATAATAAACTATAGTTTCTATAGCTTCTATAGTCGCAATAGTTCCTATCGCCTCAATGAAAAAACTTCTCATCCTCACCGGTCCTACGGCCTCGGGAAAAACTGCCGAAGCCATTCGTTTGGCCCGTGAGATGGGCACCGAAATTCTTTCTTGCGATTCGCGCCAGTTCTATCGCGAGCTGCGCATCGGTGTGGCACGTCCTACAGAGGAGGAGCTTGCTGCAGCCACGCACCACTTTATTGCCTGCCGCTCCGTTACCGAGCCCTACAACATCTCTGATTATGAGCGTGATGCCATGGTCGTTATCAATAAACTCTTCTCTGAGGGACATGACACCGTCATTGCCGTTGGCGGCAGTGGACTCTATGTCGATGCCTTACGTCAGGGTGTCAGTTCCATGCCCGATCCCACGCCCGAAATCCGAAGTCGCCTCCAACAGATGCCTATCGAAGAAAAACGGGCCCAGTTGCAGTTGCTCGACCCCGACTACTATGCCCGCGTCGACCTCTGCAACCCCGTGCGCCTGCAGCGTGCCCTCGAAGTGTGCTACATGACAGGACTCCCCTACAGCCATGTCCTCGCCGACCACCGACCTACACTGCGCCCCTTCGACATCGAGATCCGTGTCGTCCAGATACCTAAAGAAGAACTACGCGCCCGCATCGACCACCGCGTCGACCAGATGGTGGCTGACGGTCTCCTCGACGAAGTCCGTAGCCTTCTCCCTCACCGCCACCTTTCCACCCTCCGCACCGTTGGCTACCGGGAACTCTTCCCCGTCCTCGACGGCACAAAAAATCTCGCCGACGCCGTGGCTGAAATCAAGCTGAATACCTGGCACTACGCCCGCAAGCAGATGACCTGGTGCCGCCGATACATTTAACCCCTACCAAAGTGTTATCATGGACCTATCAACTCCTACCATGGTAGGAGTTGGTACGGAGTTGGTACGGTGTTGATACGGATTTGATAAAGTGATAATACTTCGGTGGGGTTAGTTAATACTTTGGTTTTTAGTGTTTTTGTTCATTCTCTTGATGTTCTTGATAGACATTTTTGTTGAACAAAAATGTTAAACAATTATGTCGAATTAAAAAAGTATGTATTTTTGCAGCAGAAATTATTCGACAAAATTGTCTAAAAACTTATATAAGTTGTTGGTATGAAAGATAATAAAAAACAGAAGAAGATTTTGGAAGTGGCCGAAGAAGAGTTCTTGATGAAAGGTTTTGCCGGAGCCAGGACTGTTGAGATTGCGCAGAAGGCGGGTGTGAGCCATTCCATGTTGCACTACTATTACAAAACGAAGGAACAACTTTTCGAGCATGTGATGGGCGAGAAGCTGCAGCAGTTGAAGGAATCGGTGTCAACGGTCTTTATGATTGAGGATATGCCTGTGGTGGAGAAGGTTGTGGAGTTGGTTGTGCGCCATTTCGAGTTCCTTAGTGAAAATCCGGACTTGCCGCGGTTCATCATCAACGAAGTGATAGTGCGTCCGGAATATGCAGAGATGATGAAACGGGAAGCACTTCCGTTACTGAAGGATGTCGTGGACCGGTTGCAGCGCGATTTGGACGCTGCGGCGAAAGAAGGGGAGGTGCGGACGATGGATGCCGCCACGCTGCTGATGGACATTGTCTCGGTGAACCTTTTTTCGTTTATCGTTGCGCCGATATTATCCTCGGTCAAACCGGACATGGACTTCCAAGCCTACTACCATGCTCGTTGCCAGGAGAATGTGCAGCTGATTTTGAACAGGATTAATCCGGATATAAAATAAAGAATATGAAACGAGTTATACTTTTTTTGTGGTTGGCGATGGTGCCGGCGGTAGTGGGGGCTCAAGGCGTGACGCTCGACAGTTGCCGCAGCTGGGCACGGAGCCATTACCCGCTTGTGGAGCAGTATGGGTTGGTGGCACAGAGTGCGGAATACAGTGTGGTGAATGCTTCGCGTGCATGGCTGCCGCAGGTGCGCCTGTCGGCACAGGCCACCTGGCAGACCGATGCAGCACGGTTCCCCGATGCGATGAGAACCCTCGGCTCTGGACCCTGCTGGAAGACAGTTGGACCTATCGCGCCTACCGCCGCTACCTCTCCACTCTTGGCAGCTGGGCGAGGGAGTGAAAAAGCATTGGGACCTACATTTGGTAGGTTCCAATGCTTTAATTATTTGTGGTTTGCGCAGGAATCAATATTTGTAGAAACCTTCGCCGGTCTTGCGGCCGAGGAGGCCGGCGCGGACCATCTTGCGGAGCAGGGGGTGGGGACGATACTTGGGATCGCCGAACTCTTTGTAGAGCACCTCCATGATGGCCAGGTTGACGTCGTTGCCGATGAGGTCGGCCAGGGCGAGGGGACCCATGGGGTGGTTGGCACCGAGCATCATGCACTTGTCGATGTCCTCGGCGGAGGCGATACCGTCGGCGAGGATGCCGACAGCCTCGTTGATCATGGGGATGAGGATGCGGTTGACCACAAAGCCAGGGGCTTCTTTCACCTCGACGGGCTGCTTGCCGATGGAGGTGGCGAGGTCGACGACGCACTTGGTGACCTCGTCGCTGGTGAGCTGTCCGCGGATGACCTCGACGAGGGCCATGCGGTCGGCGGGGTTGAAGAAGTGCATGCCGATGAACTGGGCAGGACGCTTGGTGCAGGCAGCGATCTCGGTGATGGAGAGGCTGGAGCTGTTGGTGGCGAAGATGGTTTCGGGTTTGCAGATGCCATCGAGCTCGGTGAAGACATCTTTCTTGAGCTGCATCTCTTCCACGGCGGCCTCGATGACGAGGTCGGCGTCGGCGAAGGTGGCGTAGTCGGTGGTGGTGACGATGTTTTTCATGATGGCATCAACGGCCTCCTGGGTCATTTTGCCTTTCTCGACGAGTTTGCCGTAGCCTTTGGCAATGGAGGCCATGGCCTTGTCGAGGCTGGCCTGGGTGCGGCTCTTCATGACGACGGGCATCTTCACGGCGAAGGCTTTGACAATGCCTTTGGCCATGGTGCCGGTTCCGATAACACAGATTTTCATATGGTTAAAATTAAAAATTAATAATTAAAATTTAATATTTTTTACAGATTTATTTACCTTGGAATTCGTATTTTCCTTTTTCGAGGAAAGCTTTCATGCCCCCCTTCTGGTCTTCGGTGTTGAAGCAGAGACCGAAGGCGCGGTTCTCGAAGGCGATGGCATCCTCGGCTTCCTGGTCGTACTCGGTGTTGATGCAGAGTTTGGCGGCACTCACGGCCAGTGGGGCGTTGGCGGCAATCTGGCCGGCAAGTTCTATAGCGCGGTTCATCAGTTCGCTCTGGGGCAGCACTTCGTTTACGAGACCTATCCTCAGGGCCTCGTCGGCCTTGATGACTTTGCCGGTGTAGATGAGTTGCTTGGCCATCCCCATGCCCACGAGACGGGCGAGGCGCACCGTACCGCTGAATCCGGGAATGATACCGAGCCCTACCTCGGGTTGGCCGAATTTGGCGTTGTCGCTGCACAGTCGGATGTCGCAGGCCATGGCCAGTTCGCAGCCTCCGCCGAGGGCAAAGCCGTTGACGGCAGCAATGACAGGGGAGGGGAGGGTCTCGATGCGGCGGAAGACATTGGCGCCTTTGCGACCGAAGGTCTCGCCTTGCTGCTGACCGAGGGTCGCCATTTCGCTAATGTCGGCACCGGCCACGAAACTCTTCTCACCCTCGCCGGTAATGATAAGGCAGCGGTAGTTGCCGCCCTCAAACTCGTCAAGGTATTCGTCAATCTCCTCCAGAATGGTGCTATTCAGTGCATTGAGACTTTTCGGGGCACTGATGGTCATCACGACAATCTGTCCCTTCTCTTCTATTTTCAGATGCTCGTACATATCCAATTAATTGCTTGATTGTTTGAATGTTTGATTTTTCACTAATTTGATTTATTTCATCGGAGTTCAAGGCCGCTCCCTGCGGTCGGGCAGGCTTGAGTTGAGGCTGCAAAGATACGGAAAAAAATCTTTCTGACAAAAAAAATGTTTTACCGAGAGCATTCCATTCTTACACGCGACCACGGATAGCGGTGCACTCCGCCTCTTTTCTTCCATCGGTTCCACCCCACATCCAGCCCCACTTTGATGCCGGCACAGAACAGACGGACGCCATCCACCTCGTTGGACGAGAATGTGCCGTTGTAAACAATCTGCGAAGCGTCACGGGCATCGATAGTCAGCAGCGGAGCCTTGTTTTTGCCGTCGATGCAACTCGTCAACCCGAAGTTGACATAGCCACCTAAATAAATGCCCCAGTTGTTATTCATCGCCAGCCGGATGCCGAGGTCGGCCAATAGACTCACACTGCCTTTGAGTCCCTCGATTTCTCCTTCCATATCGGCCTTGTAGCTCCCGAAACCGTGCTGGGGCTGGTCGCTCACGCTGTGCCCTGTGGCGGGGAAATAACCGGTGGTGCGGTAGGCGCCTTCGTTTGCAGCATAATGGCTGTGTAATGGCAGGTCTAATTGTGCCCCCACGCCTCCAATTAGAATGCATTTCCTACTCAGTGGGCTGCGCCACAGGAATTTCACAGGGATATTGAGGAACCCTACTGTCTGGTACTCTTTCCAGTTGTCGAAAGAGGTGCTTAGGTCGTAGGTCACGCCTGGATTGTCGGGATGGATTAGTCCCTCGGTTGTCTCGGTAAAGTCGTAGACCGCAGTCGATTGTGCAAAACTGTAGCCTACTCCGATACCGAAACCGTACTCGCTGTCGACAAAATGGGCATAGTGTAGCCCGCCTCCGAATCCAAGTCGCGACGAGCCGTTTCCATGCTCCGGAGTGTAAACCAACGAGTTTGGTCCTCCCACGACACCGATTCCAAAATAGTTGTTATACCCCCTTGGCTGTGCCTCGCAGGGAGAAAACCGAAGGCCGAAACTGCAAACACAGAGGGCAAGCGCCCAACAGCGCCATGTCATTCTCTTCTTATTCATACCGTTATTCTATTCTTATTTCTTGATAAGTTTCACAACCACACCGTCCACGCTCACCATATACTGACCGCTCGGGTATTCCGACAATTCAATCATCGTTCTCTCACCTTGGAAAGTGCGGTGTTCCATCTCGGCACCCACCATGTTCATCACGCGTAGCGTATGACCTTCTCCTTTTGTTTTCTCATTTTTGAAAATCACTGTCACAGCATCTGTTGTCGGGTTGGGATAAACCGTCAGTGTTGCTTTGCCGCATTCCTCCACAGCCTCTATTCCGTCCAGCAGGTGATGTAGGTTATCTTGAGGGCACGTGTAGGTCTCCACGCCGTTTATTTTTACCCTCACCATGTATTCTCCCGTCAATCCGCCTTCTTCGTGGTATATATAGTCGTTCGCGCCCGGTATCATATACCAGATGCTCGCACCCGGGGCTCGATGGTACCATTGAATGTCGGTCATACAGTGGCAGGTGTCTATCAGCGTGATGATGTCATAGAACAAAGGCTGCACATAAGCTTGAGGAAGGTCCACATGGAAGGTTATCGTTATTGGGTCGCTCAGGAACGAGGGATAGATGTGGTTCCTTAGCTGCAGCGTCGCGCTATAGTCGTCTGTCGCTATTCCGTCCGGCACATTGAGAATCAGTTTTCCGGGAGTGGCTATGTCGGTCCAATCCATATCTGAGAACAGGGGATTGTCGAAGTCGACCTTGTATTGGTCGGGATTGCCGCTCACAAGGTCGTAGTCGAGAGTGTTGCTACCCCAACAATAACCGTAGGGGTTGATGCTGATACCCTCGCCATCCGTCACATAGTTTTCCAATATCACACCGCTGTGCAGCACTTCGCTGGCTGGATTCAGCTGGTAGTTTCCCTGACTGTTTCCCGTCAGAGAATAACTTACAGTGATATCAATGGCTGTGCCGGGAGTACTTTGGGCATAGGTAGCCATAGCGGTGTGCCCCAGCGTATCGTTACCCAGTAATCCATCAAGTATACCTTGATTGGTGACAGTGGCAATGGCGTTGCCGTCTTCAAACTTCACCTGTTCCACTTCAACTCCGTTCACTTGTACCGGTGCAGGAAGAATGGAGAAAGTGGTGGTCGCCTCAATTAGCGAGTCGAGTACTGCGTTCGCAAGAGGTCGTGCCGTCACGGTATAGATACCGGCTTTGACGGGGTAGTTGGGCGAGACAAAGACTTCGCTGCCATGAGTGAAGGTAAGCACTGTTCCCAGAGTGGCACCATTGTCGTCCACATACGAGGCCGAAAAGCCAGATTGTGGTAGAGCGGTGTAGGTTACCGTGGTGTCGCCGTTCCACACAGCGGCATATAGCGGATAGCGCAGATGCAGCGTCACTGTACTGTCACAGCCCCAGCGGTTCGCCCCCGCCAAAACATGCGTCACCTCCTGTGTCGCCGCCAGGCCGTCGTGTTCATACCAGCTAAATGGAGCATATTCCACAGCGCTGGTGTCACCGATGTTTTGGTAGTGGACCGTGAGGTGCAGTGTCACTATGCTGTCGCAGCCTGCCACATTTTGTATCAGGTAGGTTGTGTCGACACTGGCGGTGAGGTTATAGCCGTGCCAGACGAACTGGTCACAGGCTTCTGCTGTGGTGTCGCCTACGCTCGGGTGGTAAACGGTCAGGTGGAGCGTTGTCGTACTGTCACAACCTGCTGCATTGCCATTTGGGAAGAAGTGCGTCGGAGCCTGGGTCGGCGTGGCAGTATACAGCGTACCGTACCACCTCATGCTGTCGCATACCGCCGCGGTAGTGTCGCCCTCAGTGTTGTGATTCACAGTCAACTGTAGCGTGAGGATACTATCGCAGCCCTGTGAGGTGAGAAGACTGTCTGTATAGTTACCGGAAGAGGTGTAGGTCTGTCCGCGCCAGTTGAAACTATCGCAAGTTGTGGCGGAGGTGTCTTCTTGTAGAGCAGCATTGCGTTCAAAGAAGGCAGTGAGAGTGGTGCTCTGGTTCACAGTCAGGGTGTATGTGTTGCTGGTCAACTGGCTGTTGCCGGTAGACCAGGCTGCGAGATGGTTGCATGTGGTGGCGGAGGCCGTAATGACCGTTTGTGTGCCACGCGGCATACGGTAGATTCCATCTCCGAGGTTGGTCACGCTGCTGTTTGCCTGCATCGTCACACTGCCCATCGCAGAATTGTTCACTCCCAGCGTCAGTGTGTCGTAGGCCAGCGTGCCCTTGATGATTGTATTGGAACTAGGCATCGTGAAGCTCCAGCTGCCGTCACTGCTACGGTGAGCGGCAATCGAGACATTGGGAATGGCATCCATCACAGGACGGATATTGTAACCCCATTCCCTGTAGGATCCGGTAGTGCCTTGATGCCAAGGACTGTAATCCAAGGCGAATGCATAAAAAGGATAGGTGAAATCCTTGAAGAACGATGCTGTCCAGTAACGACAGTCAGTACTATCATATTTCACACCGACGCCATCGCTAAACATTCCTCCGCCAGCGGGTAGGAAGATACTGTCGCCGTTGCCGAGGAAGACCAATCCCGACACTCCGGAACCCTGATAATTGTCGGCCCAGTGGTAAGTAGACGGGTTGGCCATCAGCGAGTCGAACTCTGCCACAGTCGGCATTCTCCACGCCCCTCCCCAGTACACATGCGCTGCGTCGTCCATAGGTTCCAGCACGGTAAAGGTGTCGGTGTAGCCATTGTAACCAAAAATATTGGAGTCGCAATATTTCGTAAATACCATAAAGCTATCTGTTTCATAGTATTCATCGTCATAATATACGTCATAATATGCAACGCGACCTAAGCGATAGTTCCACTCGGAATAGCCATCATCAAACCCCTCTTTCCAGACAAGGGGGTCGATGCTGCTGTAGTGGGTTTCCACCTCGCCCCAGGCAAAATAGTCGCCGGCTTGGTACACACTGTTGGCGCCCACATTGCAGGTGGCCCACCACAGTCCGTTACCAAGGTCGACATATTCGTGCCCGTTGGTGGGGGAGGTCTCTAAACTCACGCTGTCTACCCTGTCGGGATAAATGGGCGTCAGCACCACCTGCGACCTCTCATGTACCATCGCATAGCCCAGCGTGTCGCTGGGGGCACTGTAGAGGGTCACCGCCACACTTTCGCCGTCGACAGTCACCGTCCAGCCCATGGGAATGCTGTCCAACCGGTAGCTCTTGGGGTAGACCGTAAGGTGCAGCACAACAATGCTGTCGCAGCCTTCGGTGGTCTGGACGGTATCGATATAGGTACCCGTGCTGTCATAGTTGTGACCGTGCCAGTAGAGCTGGCCGTAGACGCTATCCGTGACCTCGTTCTGTATGACGGTATCCTGCACAAAGGACGCAATGAGGGTGTCATTATAGCTGACTGTTAGGGTGTTGGTGACTCCGGTATGACCGTTCGACCATCCAGCAAAGGAGTGGCAGCTCCTCGGTGTGGCCTCGGCCACCACCGTGGCACCATGTGGCACCCGATAGCTACCGCCGCCAATCTCCGTCAGATAGCCGCCTTGCAGTCCTGCAGTGCCCATCCGGGCGTCGTTCACCATCACTGTTAGGGTGTCGACGGGCATCAGCGTGAGTGTATAGGCGACACTGTCATAGCTGTACCCGTCGCCCTGCGCCCTGTAATGGACGGCATAAAGGGTTGCGCTTCCAGCCCCCACGATGGTTATGGTGCCACTGCCGTCAATCGTCGCCACTGTGGTGTCGCTGCTGCCATAATGCACTGTCAGTCCCGCAGGATTATCCAACATAGGCTGCGACCAGTCCGAACCCATATAGATACTGTCCTCCTCTCGGCTCCACGCCAACGCGGGGTCCCCGCAGCCCTCGACTCTCACCACCACACCCCCGTTGGGCATCGCGAAACTCCAACTGCCGTTACCCATAGCCGTCACCGCTACAAGGCTCAGCTGCGCCAATGAGTCGCTCACCAACATCGGTCGGATCGACAACCCCGCGCATCGGTCGGCATACGAGGTAATACAGCTGTTCAGATATTCATCCGTCTGCGTGAAGAAAACCATCACCCTCGCATGTCGCGTCGTGTTGGCTTCTCTGTGAAGCGTCGACGACCAATAGTATCCCGTGTCCGCATGCGTGATGCTCGTGTGGTCTTGCACACCCGCCGCAGGCAGGAACAGACTGTTGCCCTCAAACGCTCCCCCTCTCCGCGTATAAATCACCCCCTTGGCGCCCGTACCCTTATAGTCCGTCACCAAGCTCCGGGAATATTCTCCCCACGCATAGAGCCTCTCCAGATCCTCCTCCGTCGGCATACGCCACAGGCCTCCCCACCCCACATGTGCCGCGTCGTCTTCGGGAATAAGGGTCAAGGTGTCGCTCCCCGCATAGCGGCTGCAGTTGCCCGATGGAATGGAACCAAACCGGTATGTCTCCCATCCATAGCTCCCGTTCACCACCGGATCTCCCCACGCATAGTAGTCGCCCCCCTGGTACACACTGTCGGCCCCCATATTCGTCGTGGCCCACAGCACACTGTCGCCCATCGGCAGACACTCGTGCCCGTTTACATAGACACGCCGGCGCGCCTTCACACCGCACACATTCACCGTGTCGTCAGGCGTGACAACCACCGTCGCGCCCGCAGCCACGTCCACATAACCCAGATGCGTGTCAAACTGCGTGTAGGGCGTTACGACTACAGGTGCTCCGTTGACCCTCACTGTCCAGCCCACAGGAATGCTGTCCAGTCGTGGCACCCCCGCATCCGGGGGTAAGATGATGAGGTGGGCGGCCACGATACTGTCGCACCCGCCAGCTGTAGTCAGTGTATCGTAATACGTACCCGATTCGGTATAGTCGGTACCATGCCAACTGTAGCTGCCCTCCCCAATGGCCGTAGTGTCACCCCTGGCCGGATTGTCTTTCTGGAATACAGCAACGAAAATCGTGTCCCTCGTGGCACTCACGGTCAGAGGATTCGAAGTGAAAACACTCACTCCGTCAGTCCAATAGGAAAAGTGGTAGCACGGGGCCGCTGTGGCAGTCAGTTGCACACTACCCCCCTCCTGCACGACGAAGGTGGTGTCGCTCCTGCCGTCGTTTACGCTGCCCGTTTCAAGTCCGCCGTAAACTGCAGCCCTCACCAGAAGACCGTCAGAACCAAAGTACGCCCTCAGCGTCATGCTCCCGCCCACAACTATCGTGTCCGTCCCCCCCTCATACACCCCGGCTCCGTCGCTCCACCCGGTCAGATGGCAGTGCGCATAGGGATACGCCTTCACCACCATCCGTGTCCCCGGTATAACACCGTATCTCCCACCCCCCAAATCATTCACATAGTTATTGGCCCAGATGGCCCTCACCATACCCCTCGTGGTCGGCTCGGCCAACAACGTCAAAGTGTCGGGCGCCAGCACACGAAATGTAAAATAAGCACTGTCGTAGGCATAACCGTCCCCCTCGTTCCAGTAGTGTACGGCATAAATCGTCGTCGTGCCCACTTGCTTCGGGGTGATATGTCCCACCGAATTCACCGTCGCCACGGAAGTATCGCTGCTCCCATAGTGAAAAGCCACATTCGCCGAAACACTCAGCTCCGGCACCGTACCCCTTTCTATGCCGAGATACACGAATCCCTCCGCACTGCTCCATGCCAAGTTGGGGCTCCCGCAGCCTACAGCCTTCAACACCGTCCCCTCGTCGGGCATGACGAAAGTCCACATGCCGTTATCCCCATAGGCCACGCTGACGAGACTCTGCTGCGCCAGCGATTCGCTCATCACAAGGGCGCGAACCGGAATACCTGCGGCACGGGCAATAACGTTTCTACAATAGATGTTTGGAGATCCACCCGTGGAAAACTCCATCGCAATGGCACCCTGTGTGGTACCTATGGAAACCCTCGTTCCGAGGGTCGACGACCAATACTCACCGCTATCCGGTATCATCAAGTTTTCGTTGTCATAATATCCTGTAGCAGGCAGGAAGAATGTATTTCCTTTGTGGGCACCTGTCATTCTGGTGTATATCATTCCTTTTACTCCAGTGCCCTTATAGTTGGTTGTTATCGTACGGACGTAGTTCGTCGTGTCGTAAAGCATCATCCACTCATTGTCCTTAGGCATGCGCCACAGGCCGCCCCAGTTCACATGCGCTGCGTCGTCATTCGGGAGCAACACGGAATAGTCGTTGCCCGTATAGCGGGTACAAGAACCGGTGGGAATATTTCCCCATTGGTAATTACTCCATGAGTAAGTAGATTTGTTTCCTGTCGTCTCTCCCCATGCAAAGTAGTCGCCGATTTGGGTCTCGCTGGTGGCGCCGATATTGGTGAGTGCAAATAGCACACTGTCGTTCATAGGCACGCACTCGTGGCCGTTTACATACACTCGGCGGCGAACCTTCACACCGCACACCTGCGCGCTATCGTTCGGCATAACGCCGACAGTGGCGCCCTCGAGGATATTGACATAGCCTAACTGATTGTCATAACCGGTATAAGGCGTTACCGTGACGGCAGTACCATTGACGGTCACCGTCCAGCTCAAAGGGATGCTATCGAGACGATGGGTGGTCTGCGCTCGGCTTGAATTAAAACAACTAAAAAAGAATAGTGGCAACACTGCCAAAATGATAAACTTTTTGTTCATTTGTAGTATTTTTATAGTATATAATCATTATAGTCATGTTAGTTTTTCTTTGTTTATCAGGTTGGTGGCAGAAAAAAACCGTGTTATCCTTTGGAAAAACACGGATGCAAAGATACATTTTTTTTTATAAATATCAAAGTGATTTGTGCAAACCTAGTTCCTCACCGAGGCGGAGCATCATCTGCTCCGCGGCGCCCCGCTCATTAGGAATTTGTCCGTCGAGGATGGCATCCTTGATGGCATCCTTGATGGTGCCTATCTCGCGGCAGGGACCGATGCCGAAGGTTGTCATGATGTCTTCGCCGCTGATGGGGGGCTGGAAGTTGCGAATGCGGTCGCGCTCTTCGAGTTCCACGAGTTTGCGCTTCACCAGCTCGAAGTTCTCGCGGTGGCGGCGTTGCTTGTCGAGGTTGCGCGTGGTGATGTCGGCGTGGCAGAGGAGCATGAGGTCGTCGATGTCGTCGCCAGCCTCGAAGAGGAGGCGGCGCACGGCACTGTCGGTGACGATGTCTTCGGCCAGAATGATGGGACGCATGTGGAGCATGACAAGTTTCTCGACGTAGCGCAGTTCTTCGCCCAGTGGCAGGCGCAGGCGTTTGAAGATGCGCTTCACCATGTGGGCGCCGCGAGCCTCATGTCCATGGAAGGTCCAGCCCTGCTTGGCGTCATAGCGTTTGACGCCGGGCTTGCCCACGTCGTGGAGCAGGGCGGCCCAGCGGAGCCAGAGAGGTGAAAGTTGAGCGTCTTCTACTTCACCTTTCACCTTTAACCTTTCACCTTCCACGACGTTGTCGAGTACCTGCATGGTGTGGAAGAAGATGTCCTTATGTCCACGGCCGTCTACTGTTTCCACTCCTGCGAGGGCAGCAATTTCTGGGAGGATGAGTTGCATGAGGCCGCTTTTTTGAAGGAGTTTGAGCCCCAGTGATGGGTTGGGGGAGAGTATGATTTTGTTGAGCTCGGTGGTGATGCGCTCGGCGGAGACTATTTCTATGCGTTTGGCGTTGCGGGAGATGGCCTCGAAGGTGGAATCGTCGATGCGGAAGCCTAACTGTGAGGCGAAACGAATGGCGCGCATCATACGCAGGGGATCGTCGGAGAAGGTGATGTCGGGGTCAAGAGGGGTTCGGAGTATGCCGAGGTTGAGGTCTTGTATGCCGCCGAAGGGGTCCATGAGTTCACCGAAACGGTCGGCATTGAGACAGACGGCGAGGGCGTTGACAGTGAAGTCGCGACGTCGCTGGTCGTCTTCAAGGGTTCCGTTCTCCACAATGGGTTTGCGGCTATCGTGAGAATAGCTCTCTCTTCGTGCACCCACAAATTCGAGCTCGAGGTCATTATGGCGGAAAGAGGCAGTGCCGAAGGTTTTAAAGACAGAGACCTTACTTCCGCCGAGGGCATTGGAAACAGCCTTTGCCAGTTCAATACCGATAGAAGGTACTCCTCCGTCGCTTTGCAGTGCTTCTCCAATATCAATGGAGGAGCTGGAATTAGGCGAGATACAGACGACATCGATGTCGGTGCAGGGACGCTGTAAGAAATGGTCGCGCACTACGCCGCCCACGAAATAGGCGTCAATGCCCAGCCGGTCGGCTTCGGCACCAATGATACGGCCGAGTTCGGGATAGAGGTCAGTTATCATAATTCTTGGTGCCGGCGAGGTTGCCGTCTTGGTCATAGAAGGTCCATTCGCCAATGGGTTGGCCGTTGTTGTACTGTCCGACGATGCGTGGAGTGCCGTTGTAGTTGTAGACGGTATAGGAACCATTCTCGACACCAGCAAGGTAGTCGGTCTCGGACTGCTTTTTGCCAGTGTTGCGCTCATAGCCAGTCCAATGACCGTTGCGGAGACCGTCAACGAGGTCGCCTTCGGCCATACGTTCCATATTGTCCCAGAAGGAAAGCAAGATTATGCGGTTTTTGCAGTGGAAAAGGACCTCTTTGGGTTGGCCTGAGGTGGTGTCGAGGGTGACCCAGAGGGAATCGCATCCGGGGACTAGAGGCTCGCCAAGGGCGTTGTTGAAAGTCCAGGTGGTATCGCCCTTTAGGATAGTGCGGATAGCAACGATGTCGCCTTTGGGTGAGCGGAACTCAACGGTGCCGTCGTTGGCAGTGTTGCCACTACCGCTGCAGGCGACGAAGAGGAGAAGGACAAGAGGGAGTGCGAAAATGCTTGAATGTTTAATTGTTTGAATGTTTGAGTGTATCATATTACTTATTATTTTCTTGATGAATATAATTGTAAACGGTGTTGGCTTTACTAGGACCGATGGCATCGACGAGGTCGGCGAGTGCCTGAAGCTGTATTTGTTTGACAGAGCCGAAACGGAGGAGCAGGTCGCGGGCGGTCTTGGGACCTATACCGGGAATGTCGGTGAGGGAGGTGCGGAAGGTACCTTGGGAGCGTTTGTTGCGGTGGTATGTGATGGCGAAGCGATGTACTTCGTTCTGTATCTGCTCGAGAAAATGGAAGAGAGGATCGGTGGGCTTGAGTTGGACGGTTTTAACTTCGCCGAACTCGGCGAAGGTTAGGAGCTCGTTGGTACGGTGGCGATTGTCTTTGGCGAGACCGGCGATGGGGATATCAAGGTTCAGCTTATTGTGGATGATATTCCGTGCCACATGCATCTGTCCCTCGCCGCCATCGACAATCAGCAGGTCGGGCATACGACCGCCTTCATTCTTCAGACGATTGTATCGTCGTTCGACGACCTCGGACATGGAGGCATAGTCGTCGGGACCTTCTACATTCTTAATATTGAATTTCTTGTATTCTTTTCGGTTGGGTTTGCCTGCGGTGAAGCGTACCATGCCTGCTACAGGGTAGGCTCCCTGGATGTTCGAATTGTCAAAGCATTCGATTTCCATTGGCAGAGAAGGTAGCTGGAGTGCTTTTTGAAGCTTTTCCAGGAGTTTGAGGGCTTTCGGAGCTGCCTCACCTTTTGTCAGAGCGCGTTGGTGACGGCATTGTTTTCGGTAGCTCTCCACGTTGCGCAGCGAGAGTTCGAGGAGTTTGCGTCGGTCACCTTTGGGGTCGGCATTCTGCTGGAGGTATTCTTCGGGTATGTCGTCTATGTGGAATGGAAGCACTACTTCGCGGGCAGTGCTGGAGGTTTGTTCGTGGAGTGCTGGCAGAATGGTGGCGAGAATCTCGGCATTGCTCTCGTCGAGTTGTTTTTTGATTTCGTTGCTGAAGCTATAGATGACGGCGCCGTTCTTGATGCGCATGAAGTTTACATAAGCTTCGGGTTCGTCATCGCTGAGAATGGATATGACATCAACATCTTTGACGTTGGTGTCGACTACTGTGGAGCGGCTCTGGTATTCTTCGAGCAGGTGAATTTTCTTTTTTACAACTTCGGCCTCCTCAAAGCGCAGGTCGGCAGCGAGGGTGAGCATACGCTCTTTGAGGCCCGTGAGGATGTCGCCGAAGTCTCCCTTAAGGATGCGGCGGATGTTCTCAATGGTGGAGAGGTAGTCTTCGCGGCTCTGCTTGCCGGTACAGGGGGCACCGCAGAGGCCTATCTGGTGTTTCATACAAGGACGGCTACCCATTACATTGCATGTGCGGTATTGGAACAGTTGACGGATGATGTCCTGCAGTTCGCGTAAGATGCGGCCGTTGGGGTAGGGTCCGAAGTACTGACCTTTGACTTTGTGGTTACGGGTATAAAGCAGACGGGGATAGGTTTCGTCGGTGATGCAGAGGTAGGGGTAGGTCTTGTCGTCCTTGAGCATCGAGTTGTAGCGGGGTTGGTATTGCTTGATAAGTGAGTTCTCAAGGAGTAGGGCATCGACTTCGGTGGCGACGACGGTGACGCGTGTGTCATAAATATGGCGAACCAGCATCTTGATTTTGGCACTCTTGTCGTCGTAATGCGAGAAGTAGGAGGCGACACGGCGTTGGAGGTTGCGAGCCTTACCCACATAGATGACTTTCCCCGAAGCATCAAGGTGCTGGTAGACACCTGGGTTTTCGGGGATGGTCTTCAGCCGCAGAGCAATGCGGTCGATGTGTGGGTTGATACTGCTATCTATCATTCCTCATTTTCTCAAAGTCGAGGTCTGCCTTTTTGATGTTGATGGCAAAGGCGTGGATGCCTTCAAGGTCGTACTGCGAGGTGGCTTGTTTTACCTCGATGCGCTGTTTTCCGGATTTGCTAAAGGGAAAGTATTCATAGAGTTGTTTAGTAATGACGCGGTATCCGTCGCGCATCTCGCCCTTCCATCGGCCATACTGTTTGATAGGGAATTCGGGGGTGAGGTGACGGTGGGCTCCGTCAGGAGTGTAGATGTCGGCGTAGAAGGGAACGGTCTCGTAGCGATAGACGGCGGTGTCGATGGCAACGGTGAATTCGATTGAGTAGAAAGCGTTTGAGTCGGTGATATTGATTTCAAAAACCTCGGGGGTTTGCGAGTTCCAGACATTGTTGGCAAAAGTGCGTTCTTCATTGAGGGAGCCTGTCGGTACGGACTTACTCTCCGTGTTGCCGCCGTTTGAGGCGTTGGATTCGCTGTTGTCGCCGCCCCTGCAAGAAACTAGAAATACAAAAACAGAAAAAACTATGATTGAAAACTTTTTATTCATAACAAGTAGTTAAGTAGACAGTAGTTTTTCACTGGATTAATTTAATTCCAAAGGAGTTCAAAGCCTGCAAGCAGGCAGAAGTAGTTAAGACAATAGTATCTGTCAAACGATAAACTTTAAACTTTAAACTTTAAACTTTAAACTATAATCAATACCCCATATCCTATAACTTTTTAAGGAGGGCTTGCATGATTTGAATGGCGTTGGTGGCGGCACCTTTGCGGATGTTGTCGGCCACTACCCACAGGTTGAGGGTACAGGGCAGTGAGGGGTCACGTCGCAGACGGCCAACGAAGACATCGTCTTTATGGTGTGCGGTGATGGGCATGGGGTAAATATTGTGAGCGGGGTCGTCGTAGAGTACCACGCCGGGGGTAGACTCGATGAGGTGTCGGACCTCGTCAAGATCATACTCTTTCTTCAGTTCCACGTTCACCGACTCGCTGTGACCTCCCACCACGGGAACACGTGCCACTGTGGCAGAGACCATGATGGTGGGGTCGCCGAAGATCTTACGAGTCTCGTCCACCAATTTCTGCTCCTCGGTGGTGTATCCGCTGTCGAGCCAGTCGCCGCCATGAGGGAAGAGATTGCGATGGATGGGATAGACGTATGCCATCTCTTCGGGCTTCTCGCCACGCTCTTCAGCTTCTAGCTGTCGTACTGCCTTGATGCCGGTGCCGGTGATGCTCTGGTAGGTGGAGACGACAATACGGCGGATGCCGTATTCGCGCTGCAGAGCTGAGATGGCGAGAACCATCTGGATTGTTGAGCAGTTGGGATTGGCGATGATGATTGCCTGATTGCCTGATTTTTTGATTGCTTGGATGGCAGAGTCGATGTTGATTTCAGGAACCACAAGGGGTATTTCAGGGTCTTTGCGCCAAGCAGACGAGTTGTCGATGACGGTGGTGCCGGCGGCGGCAAAGAGTGGCGCATATTGGCGTGAGGCAGATGCACCGGCGGAGAAGATGGCAAAATCGGGATGTGCGGCAATGGCATCGTCGACAGAAATGACGGTGAGATTGCGTCCTGCAAAAGCAATCTTCTTTCCGATGGATTTGGGTGAAGCGGCGACAATGATTTCTTCCTGGCCAAAGCCTCGTTCATTGAGCACGGTGAGCATCTCGCGACCCACAAGCCCCGTGGCGCCTACAACTGCAATTTTCATATTATCTCAAAAGTGTGACAGTACCCTTAATCACTTTCGTGTTGTTGGGCTCGAATTCATTGGTATAGCGGATGATATAGACATAGGCATCCTGAACACAGGGATCGCCGTTAAGGTCGCGGCCGTCCCAGGTACAGTCGGGCTCATTGCAGCGGAAGACAAGTTCGCCCCGACGGTTGTAGATAAGCATCTCCTGATAGAGGGTCTTCCTACTCACAGATCCGAAACGGTTGTTACCGTTGGGATTGTCGGGAGTGAAGACATTAGGCATCCAGAAGTTCTCTTTGTTGAAGGGAATGTAGATGCTGGCGGTATCTACGCACCCATATTCGCTGCTTTCGATAAGGAGAATCTCCGCTCCGTCAAGTTCCACAGGAATGGAATAGTAGGCGGTGACGGAGGTCTGGTCGGGCGCCGAAGGCAGTTTCCACACGCGGTCGTTGCCGTTGGTGGAGATATCAGTGAGCACGGCATCGAGGTTGTCGAAGGTAAATTGTTCGACATCGGAGCGCAGACGGGCGGTGAGGGGATAGAGGGTGAAGTCGAGTTGCACCACAGAATCGCATTGGTAGCGGTTTTTCAACACCACTGTGTCGATGGCGGTAGTGGCGGTGTTGGTTTGTGAGTAGGTTTGTCCGTTGAGCCACACAATGGGTTTGCAGTCCTGAATATGGTCGATGGTGTGGGAAACAGCAGAGATTTCCAGTAAGAGGTGTACCGTACTGTCGCAACCAGGGGTGGATGTGAGCGTTACGAACGCAGAGTCGGGGTTGGTGGCTTTCGTGTAGCTATAGCTGTACGAATGGCCGAAATTGTCAGAGGGTTCCCAAGTGTAGGTCTCCCCGTCACAGATGCCGTCTTTTATCACCGTGTCGAAATTGGGGTAGATGCGAATCAGCAATTGGTCATAGTTTTCACATCCCGAGGAAAACTCTACGCTCGACCGAATCCAAACCGAGTCAATCTTGTTGCGTGTACCCGACGAAGGTAGGGCCGCCGTATTCAAGGTGACGGGGAGAACCTTGACGGTGTCCCTCGTTGTCATGTTGCCGAACCTTAGTAGAGAACGTGGACTCGCCATTTCCACCATTTCGCCGTTTTGCTCGCGATACATGTACCATTGCACAGCCTGTGTGTCCTGAATGGATGTCATCGACAGGCTCGTCGCCGCAATGCTTCCTTGGCAGATATTGTAGACGTGCGGGTCCCCTTCCGAGTCGTTTTTTGTCAGTGTAAGGGTGTTGAGGGTGTCGATGCCGACAAAGATTGTGTCTTGAAGGAAGTATCGGTCACCGTTAGCATTCCTGAAAATAAGTTGGTAGACGTATTTCGAGGGGACGGAAGGGTTGACGACGGCCTTGGTGAGGTTGGGACATGAAGAGTTATGCTCCAAATCGTAGTAATATCCGTTGGTGTCGTTGACGGCTTCGGGATGGTCTGAGTCGTATTTGGAGAGAACAACGGAGTCGCGTCCGTCGTCGAAGATACGGTACCATCGGGAAGTTCTGTTTGTTACCCCTTGGGGAGTGAAACGGAAAGCAATAGTATCGAGGACATCGGTGAATACATTGTAACCGTCTGGCCAGAAGGCAGCAGGCGAACCGTTTGCAACAAATTCGTTGGGCGCTCCGGACTCGGCTGGGGCGGGTACCTGTGGTTGACCCGTTGCATTTTGGATACCGATGAGAGCATCGGATGTGGTAGGACAGCAACTACGTCTCTTTACATGGATTTCAATAATGTTCGAACCCTCGTAGCATACAATCTGATAGGTGCCTTTATTGGCATGAGAGCTAAAATCTGGAGCATTTTTCCAAGAGCAGATGATTTTGCGACAGGGATATTCGTCTTGGATACCATAAAAAATACCGTCCACCCTATTGCTTTCGGAACCTACAAAATAGGCTGGATCTGTGTCTTCATATACTCCATAGATGGCATCATGCATGCGATTGAAACAGTCTCCACTATAGGTTGGAGTTTGATGACCAGCGGTGTTGTTCCATGGAAGTTGGTTTTGTTGGGTGCTATTATTCCTCAGCGAATAAGGACAGCCATTGGCCGAACTCGTACCATCAGCAGCATAGGCAGCCGGACTACAAAAAGTAATTAGGCCGTTGGCTCCAATGCGGAATGATGTTTTTTGGATGCCGAAGAAATAGAACGGATATGGGATGGCTGTGTGATTACCGGCGAAGACATCGTCAGTACCAATGGGCATACGGGTGCCAAGGCTGAAAGAGGTGTCAGGTGGATTGTAGGCAATCTGCTCTACGGTGTAGGTACCATTAAAGAACTGCACAGGGATATAAGGCATGCAGGAGAGAATGATACCACCTTCGCGACGATTGTTGCAGTCAATCACCGTGTCCCAGCCATAGTGACGGTATTGGGGTTTGGGAGTGTGATTGTGCTTCTGCATGATTTGCACCTCGGGGCAAGGTGCAATGTACTGAGGCCAATGGTATGCCTCGCAATCATCTATCGTTTGGGCAAAGGTCATACTTTTACATAATATAAAAAGTATGACAAGGGCAAAACGTTTGGTTATCATTGTAATATCCATTTTCTTTTTCTATTATAAGAATGCAAATATACGTTTTTTTACCCAATTAGACGGAAAAAATGCAAAAACGCTGCATCTATGGATGCATTTTATTATTTTTTAACATGTTTTTTCTGCTATTTGATTCCACGGGCGTTGAGGGCTTGGTGGAAGGCGGCTGCGTTGCGACTGTGCTCTGCAAGGGTGGTGGCGAAGCGGTGTGTTCCGTCCATCTTGTCGCTGGCACAGAAGTAGATATAATTGGTCTCAGGAGCATTTAAAACGGCATCGACAGAGGCGTTGGAGGGGAGACAAATGGGGGCTGGAGGAAGACCTGTGTGCAGGTAGGTGTTGAATGGTGACTCCACTGTTAGATGGCGGTTCAGGATGCGCTGGAGGCTGAAGTCGCCGACGGAATATTTCACCGTGGGGTCGGCCTGCAATGGTATGCCTCTCTTTAAACGGTTCAGATAGACACTCGCAATCAGCGGTTTCTCGGCATTGTTGTTGGTTTCCTCCTCGACGATAGAGGCCAGAATAATCGTTTCTTTGTCAATTCCTTGTCGGTCATACTCTTTTTTCATACGCTGAAGAAAGGTCTCGGGGGTGACGGTCCAATAGAATTCGTAGGTGTTGGGTCGGATGAGATAGAAGCTGTCGAGAGGAATGTAGAAGTCGTTGTGCATGAGTTTTCTATTGAGAAACTCGTTGAGCTGTTGCGGAGTACGGAACTTGCTGATGGTGAGACGGATGGGACTTTGTTGACCGTTGCGTAACCGCCGCAGGAGGGTGAGGGTCTTCATGCGTGGCTCGACGACATACGAGCCGGCATGAATCTTGGAATTGAAGATTGAACACTGAATATTGAAGATTTTGTATTCCAGCCCCTCGCCAATGATGCGGTGGGCTCGGAGTGTGTCGACGAGGGCTTTCTGTGTGGTGCCATCGGGGAGGTAGATGCGTTCGGGCTGGCTGTTGGCGGTTTTGTTCCCCAGGGCTATTATTAGCCCTAAAGCAACTAGTATGACTAGTAAAGCTACACAAACTATGATAATGATTCTCTTCTTTTTCTTCATATTATCTTTTGCATTCTTATGGAATCGACATGTTTTCCGTCGATAACAAGCCACTCGCGAAAGTGACCGCATTCCTCGTAGCCGGCCTTCTGGAAGAGGGCGATGGAGGCCCTGTTCGAGGCTGCAATGTCGGCGTACAGGCAATGGAGACGAAAGGTGTATGGGGAGATGTGCGAGAGCTCGTTGAGCATTGCAAGGGCATATCCCTGTCGACGGTACTCTTTCGTTACCACGATGCCAACGGCAGCCCGCAGGTTCAGTGGGTCATAGTTGTACAAGTCCACACACCCATACGGCACCGCATATAACCGCAAACTCCCCGAGGACAATGACGCCCCCTCCTCCGCAAACAATGTTATTTCTCTTTCAACTTTCAATTTCCAATTTTCAATTTTCAATTTGAAATTTTCACCTCTTACCTTTCACCTCACGAGATCTTCCCCCATAGCATCTTGTTTTTGGAGTTGGTGATATGCTGCTGTAGAAGTGGGTAACGAGAGAGCGTGGGGTCGGCGGCCAGAAGGTCGTGGACGGTGTCTCGGGTGGCGCGCACAAGGGGCTCATCGTCGACGATGGAGGCCACACGAAGGTCTAGGGCACCGCTCTGCTGGAGTCCCTGGATATCGCCGGGTCCCCGTAGCCGCAGGTCGGCTTCCGCAATTTCGAATCCGTCGGTCGTGCTGCACATGGTGCGTATGCGCTCCTGCGAGGTAAAGCTGAGATGGTCCTTGGTCATCAGTATGCAGTAGCTCTGCTCGGCACCACGCCCCACACGGCCACGCAACTGGTGCAACTGCGACAGCCCGAAACGTTCCGCATTTTCGATGACCATCACCGTGGCGTTGGGAACATCCACACCCACCTCTATCACCGTGGTGGCCACCATAATATGGGTGATGCCGCGCTTGAATCGGTCCATCTCGAAGGCCTTTTCCTCGGCAGTCAGCTGGCCGTGGACGATGGAGACTTGGTACTCGGGGCGCGGGAAATAGCCTGTCACCATATCGAATCCCGCGTAGAGATCGCGCAGGTCGAGTTTCTCGCTCTCGTGAACGAGGGGGTAGACGAAGTACACCTGACGCCCGGCATCTATCTGCTTCTTGAGGAAAGAGAAGAGCAGCGGCCGACGGGGTTCTGTGCGGTGAAAGGTGCGCACAGGATGGCGCCCCGGTGGCAGCTCGTCGATGACGGAGCAGTCGAGGTCACCGTAGAGGGTCATCGCCAGGGTGCGGGGAATCGGGGTGGCCGTCATCACAAGGATGTGGGGAGGAACGACGGACTTGTTCCAGAGTTTGGAGCGCTGCTCGACACCAAAGCGGTGCTGCTCGTCGATAACCACGAGCCCGAGGTCGCGGAACACTACGTCGTTCTCGATGAGCGCATGGGTGCCTATGAGTATCTCTATCTCCCCCTCCGCAAGTTGCCGTTTGATGCGTCTCTTCTCCGAAGCCTTCAGCGAGCCGATGAGAAGTTCCACATGGATGTTGAGGCCGTCGAGCATCCGCAGGAAGGTCTGGTAGTGCTGGGTGGCAAGAATTTCGGTGGGCGCCATCAGGCAGGCCTGACAGCCGTTATCCAATGCTAGCAGCATGCTCATCAACGCCACAAGGGTCTTTCCACTACCCACATCGCCTTGCAGCAGACGGTTCATCTGCCGTCCGGAGCGCATGTCTTCCCGCATCTCCTTGATGACGCGTTTCTGTGCTCCCGTCAGAGGGAACGGAATTTTCTCTCTGTAAAAATTGTTGAAATGGTCGCCCACATGGGCAAAGATGCGGCCCTCGGAGCGTGTCACACGTTGCTGACGGGCATATTGGTAGTCGAGTTGCAGGAAGAAGAGCTCTTCAAATTTCAGACGTGTGCGTGCTTGGTCGAGTTGTTCACGGCTGTCGGGATAATGGATAACCCTCAGGGCCTCGTTGCGACCCATCAGGCGGAAGTGGGCGAGAATGTCGGCAGGGAGATTCTCGGAAAGAGACGGTAGGTTGTCGAGGAGGGTCTCGGTGAGACGGGCCATGGATTTGGTACCCAGACCGTTCTGCTTCATCTTCTCTGTGGTCGTGTACACCGGCATCAAAGGATGACGGGCACCCTCGTCAACGTAAGAGTAGGGTTCTATCTCGGGATGGGAGATTTGCCACTGGCCATTGAAAACGGAGGGATTCCCCATTACGAGGTATTCCACTCCCAGTTTCAGCTTCTCACGCACCCATTTGGTGCCGGCAAACCAGACAAGTTGCATCGTGCCGCTGCCGTCGTAGAAGTCGACAGTGAGCCTCTCGCGACGGGGTCCCGAGGCCGTTGTCTGCATATTCGCGACGACACCTTTGAGGACCACGAAAGTATCCTCTTCGCGAAGTGTGGCCACAGTGGTGATAACCGAGCGATCGACATAGCGAAAGGGGAGATAATCCAGCAGGTCGGCCAGCGTATGGATGTCGGCTTCCGAAGCCAGCACCTTCGCTCTGGAGGGACCTACGCCCTTGAGGTATGCTATGTCGTCAGTCAGTTGCATTGCTTGAATGCATGATTGTTTGATTTTTCACTAATTTGATTTATTTCATCGGAGTTCAAGGCCGCTCCCTGCGGTCGGGCAGGCTTGAGTGTGAGAGACGTTCTCTTTCAAGAGTGGAGGAGATGTCTTTGTGTTCGGGGTCGGCGAGGAGAAGGAGGGTCTCGATGGAGGGATCCTGCAGTCGGTTGACAGCAGCGATGGTCTGCTCATATTCGAAGTCGGCAGCGGTGCGGATGCCACGAATAATGGCTTGCGCACCGAGCTGATGGCAGAGGTCTATGGTCATTCCTTCATAGGATGTCACCTCAACAGAGGGACAGTCGGCGAGCCGTTCTTGGATAATTTTCATTCGCTCCTCGACAGAGAACATACCGCCAAAGGCGCCATTCGCTCCACTTCGGTCGCGCTCAGCTTTCTCGCTGTTGACACCCACAGCCACCACCACTTTGTCGAAGAGCGGCAACACACGACGCAGGATGGCCTCGTGACCAGCGGTGAAAGGATCGAACGACCCGGGGAAGAGAGCTAAAACTGCCATATGAGACGGAATACTAATGTGTTGTTGTAGCAATCTTTGGTCCAGTTAATCTTTCGAGGAACCATAACGGTGCTTCCGTCGGGGTTGAGGACGGGTTTTCCGTCGGTATCGAGTAGCGGTGTGTTGCCCTTGAATTCGGTGAACTCCCAGTCTTTTTTAATGGCGATGATAGAATATTGCCAGCGGATATTGAGCCAGAGATTTTTCCATACAGGGAAACGTATATCGGCAGCGAGCATCAGGTCATTGTTGAGGAAAGTCATGTCGTTGGTGTCGGGAAAGAAGTAGTTGGGGTTGTACTTCATGACGTTGTGCGGCTGCTGGACGAGACGGCTGTAGTTGAGTCCGAGACCCACAAGCATCCCCCCCCAAGGGTCGTGCCAGTGGAGCATCAGGGGAATGTCGACATAATCGAGTCGGAGCGAGATGCTATAAGGGTCGCCGGTACCGTTATAGGAGCCGCGTTGGGTGAAGAGCGCTTCGATGCTGAGCCGCCAGGTTTCGCTTTTGTCGAGGTTCACCATAGCACCCACACCGCCTGTGTAGCCCCATTTGTGGAAGCCTTTCAGCTCGTCGCCCTCAATCTGCGAGAGTGTGGCTCCCGACGAGACGAATCCGCGGATGCGCTGCGCCGAGGCGGAAATGAAGAATGAGGAATGAAGAATGAAGAATAGGGCGGTTGCCAGCAATATCTTTGTTTTCATCATTTATTCGTTATTATGTCATAGATTTATATATTCCTCCAGTTATGGAAGAGAATGACGATATCGGAGGTGGTACGGTAGTGGCGCATGTAACGCAACATGAGGCGCTCTTGCACAGTGGGGGAAGGATTGTCGAAGAGGTCGGAGGGGGTAAAAATACCCTTGCGCCCCGTATATCCTACCCAGCTGCATCGTCGGACGAGGACGGAGAGGGTGTGGGGGAAATAGGAGCGTTTGTGGCGTTGGAACCAGAAGGTGATGGGAGAAAGCAAAAGCAGCAGCAGCGACGAGAGGATGTCGAAAAGCCGTTTGTTGCGGCGGCAGGTGTCGGTGCTGATGGTGTTAAGGTTGTCAAGGTAGAGGCTGTCTGACGACAGGATGTTGTCGCTTCCGATGATGTAGTCGCCTTCGGCAGGAGCAATCTTGTATTCCACCGCCGAGGTCTTCAGCGAAGCCATGAGTTCGATGATGCGCTGCAGTTCGATGTCGGCACCGCAGAAGATGACTTCGTCCACATGCTCGATGCGGATAAGGTCCTGCAGATGGCAGGGAGTTGAAAGCTGAGAGTTGAGAGTTAAGAGTTGAGAGTTCTGAGGTGTAAAGTGTTTATATAGTTTACTTACACGGAGGGTCTCTTCCGGGCTCCCCACGACAAGTACCTTGCTGCTTTTATGCGCGTGTATCGTGTATCCTTTAATGTTCAAGCTGCTTAGCAGACAACGGATGAGCAGGGTGGAGGAGAGGGTCCACAGCGAACCTGTGAGTAGCAGCATGCGCGAGTAACGCTGTCCCTCATCGAGGAGGGAGTAGAAGGCCAGCAAGAGCAATAACCCCAGTCCCATGCCTTTCACAATTCTCATCAAGCGCACAGGTTTGTCGTAGCCTCCCTGCAGCCAGCTGGCTGTCATCAGGATAAGTATATAGAGCGGAATGACCAAATAGGTGTATTCTGCGGGGTAGTAGTTGATATTGTTGGCCCATTGCGAAGCCCACAACTGTTTGAGCAGCACGAATCCGCCGTAGGCCACTCCGAAGTCGAGTAGCGGCAGGGCGAGCCGTTGGACGAAACGTTTCATCCAGGCCATTGTGGCGCGCATCCAGATGGCCAGATGCAGCAGCGCCGAGAAGAGTTTGGCGTTGCCGCCGCTGAAGTAGCGTTTCACGAAGATGGCCATCGCGTTGTAAAAGGTGTAAACATAGTTCATCGACCCTTTCTTGGTGCTCTCTCCCTTGTAGTGGATGATGTGGGTCTCGGGGAAGTAGTAGTTCTTCCATCCCGCCAGACGGATACGCCAGGAGAAGTCGATGTCCTCGCCATACATGAAATAGCTCTCGTCGAGGCCGCCGATTTTCTCGTACACCTCGTCACGGAACATCAGGAAGGCTCCGGGCATGATTTCTATCTCGTTTACCTCGTCTTCGGGCAGATGCCCCATGTAGTAGGCACCGATACGTTTGGAGTGGGGAAAGAGATGAATGAGTCCCGAAATCTTGTAGAACGAGGCTTCTGGCGACGGAAATCCGCGCTTGCTCTCTTTCAGAAAGTTGCCCTCACCGTCGACCATCTTCACGCAAAGACCTCCGCAGTCGGGATGGTCCCGCATGAAGTCGACACACTTGACAAAGGTGTCCTTCTCCACAACAGTGTCGGGATTCAATAAAAGTATGAGGCCGGAGGTGTGAGGTATGAGGCTAAGCGCTTGATTATTGGCTTTGGCGAAGCCTACGTTCTCGTGGTTCTCGATGATGTGGACGGAGGGAAAATCGCGACACACCATTTCCACGCTGCCGTCCACAGAGTCGTTGTCAACCACCCACACGTCCAACTCTATTTGAGAGTTGGACGTTGTGAGTTGTGAATTAAGTACCGACGCCAAGCACTGCTTCAGGAAGTATTTGACGTTATAGTTGACAATAACTACCGATAGCCTCATAGAATACTCTAAATTCTACCCAGTAGGGTTTTCTTTTTAGATTATTTCTTCTTTGTCTTTGTGGTCTTCGCTTTCTTGCTGGGTGCCTCGATGATTTTTAGCGCCTCGTCCAGCGTCATCTGCAGCGGGTCGGCTCCCTTGGGCAGACGGAAGTTCTCGCCCTTGTAGGTGAGGTAAGGTCCGAAGCGACCGCTGTTCGACACCACGGGCTCGCCGTCTTTGATGCCAATTTCGTGCGGATAGATTTTCTTCATCTCCTCTTTTTCCTCTTCGGCCTTGCGTTTGCTCTTGATAATCTCGATGCAGCGAGCCTCGTCGATTTCATACGGGTCGTCGTTCTTGCCGAGTGAGTAGAACTTGCTGTTGTGACGCACATAGGGACCGAACTTGCCGATGCTGACGATGATGTCCTTGTCCTCGAACTTTCCGAGGGTGCGTGGAAGGGCGAAGAGTCCGAGGGCCTCCTCGAGGGTGATGGTCTCGATGCTCTGTCCCTTCTTCATGCTGGCGAACAACGGCTTCTCGTCGGTATTGGTCTCGCCAATCTGCACCAGCGTACCGTAGCGGCCAATCTTGGCGTAGACGTTCTTGCCGCTCTTAGGGTCGACACCGAGTAGGCGGCTGCCGGTGGTGCGCTGCGAGGTCTGCTGCGTCTGACGGATGTTCTTGTGGAAGGGGACGTAGAAGCGGTCGATAACCTTGCGCCATTCCTTCTTGCCGGCGGCAATCTCGTCGAAGTCTTTCTCCACCGTAGCGGTGAAGTTGTAGTCCATGATGTTGGGGAAATGAACCATCAAGAAGTCGTTCACCACGCATCCGATGTCGGTGGGGAAGAGTTTGCCCTTCTCGGCATAGCTCTTCTCGGTACGTTCTTCGCGTGCAATCTTGCCTTCCTTCAGGGTCAGCGCCACACATTGGAGTGGTGTGCCCTCGCGGTCTTCTTTGATAATATATTCGCGTTTGAGGATGGTGCTGATGGTGGGGGCGTAGGTCGAAGGACGGCCGATGCCGAGGTCCTCGAGCTTCTTCACAAGGCTGGCCTCGGTGTAGCGCGGCGGATGCTGGGTGTAGTGCTCGGCGGCCTCGCAGACTTCCAACGTGAGGCGGGTGCCATCGGGCAGACGGGGCAGCATCTTGGCGCCCTCGCTCTCGGGCTCCTCGTCGTCAGTGCTCTCGAGGTAGACCTTCAGGAAGCCGTCGAACTTCACCTGCTCACCGAAGCACTGGAATTTGTCGCTCTTCACTTTCGTCTTGCTGAGGATGGAAATCTCCATCTCGGTTTTCTCGATTTCGGCGTCGGCCATCTGGCTGGCGACGGTGCGCTTCCAGATGAGTTCGTATAGGCGACGCTGGGCGCTCTCGGCGTTGATGCTCTGGGCGGTGAGGTCGGTGGGACGGATGGCCTCGTGAGCCTCCTGGGCACCTTTGGTCTTGGTCTGGTAGCGACGGGTCTTCACATATTCAGCGCCGTATTGGGCGGTGATTTCCTTCTTGGCCATATTGAGGGCCAAGTCGCTCAGGTTCACGCTGTCGGTACGCATGTAGGTGATATATCCGCTCTCGTACAGCTGTTGGGCCACCTGCATGGTGCGGGCCACGCTGAATCCCAGCTTGCGGCTGGCCTCCTGCTGGAGGGTCGAGGTGGTGAAGGGAGGTGCGGGAGTGCGGTGGGCGGGTTTGGTCTCGATGCGGCTCACCTTGAAGTCGCTGCCCACGAGGCTCTCGAGGAAGGCCTGCGCCTCTTTCTCGGTCTCGAAATGGTGATTCAACTCGGCGTTGAGCATCTTGGGGCTGTCCACAGGGTGGAACTGAGCCGTCACGCGGAAATAGGGTTTGCTCTCGAAGGCTTTGATTTCGTTCTCGCGCTCCACGATGAGGCGCACGGCGACGCTCTGCACGCGGCCGGCGCTGAGGGCGGGCTTGATTTTGCTCCAGAGGATGGGGCTGATCTCGTAACCCACCAGACGGTCGAGCACACGGCGCGCCTGTTGGGCGTCGACAAGGTTCATGTCGATCTGGCGCGGGTTCTCGATGGCGTGGAGGATGGCCGTCTTGGTGATTTCGTTGAAGACGATGCGTTGCGTCGTCTCGGGGTTCAGCTTCAGGGTCTCCTGCAGGTGCCAGGCGATGGCCTCTCCCTCGCGGTCCTCATCGGATGCGAGCCACACCTTCTCGGCGCCCTTCACAGCTTTCTGGAGTTCGGCGACCAGCGACTTCTTGTCGTCGCTAATCTGATACTGCGGTTCGTAGTTGCCTTCCACATCGATGCTCATCTCCTTCTTGGCCAGGTCACGGATGTGGCCGTAGGACGACTTCACGGTGTAGTCCTTGCCGAGGAATTTCTCGATGGTTTTCGCCTTCGCCGGCGACTCAACAATTACAAGATTCTTCATATATCAAATATTAATTTTCCGAAATAAACTACACACTATCCACTACCCACTAAACAGTACCCATAACGTTATTATATTATATTTATTGTGTTATATCATTAATACCAAAAACTTTTTTTATTTTTTATTTTGCTAAACCGGTTATTTTGTGTACTTTAGCTTCGTGATTGATTGGGAGGGTGACAGAGTGGTGAAAAATATGGCAGAAAAAAAGTATATTTAAATTAATCAATTAAAATTTAAGAAGATGGCAAAAAAAAACAACAATGACAGAAACGTTAAAGTGATTGCTTACTTAAGAGCCTCCACGGACGCTCAGGAAATTGCGAGCCAACAAATAGCGGTTGAGGAATGGATTCAGCGCGATGGGTACGACGAGAGCCAAATAATCCGCGTTGGCAAAGAGGGCATTTCCGCCTGTGACTGCAAAGGTGAGTATTATGCACTTTTTGACGAAATGGAACGGCACATAGCGGAGGGCAACGTTAAATGTGTCTACGTGTATTGTATCACGCGACTTGTCCGCATGGATGAAAGTCGGCTGTTTAACTTCATTAACGGAACGTTAGCACCCAATGGCGTTGACCTAAAAGTTATGGAGGGTGGGTTACGTCTGTTGGATGATAACGGCATGGTTAATCCCTCAATGGAAATAGCGTTAAAGGTCATGGCCGTGATGGCGAAACAACAGACAACCGAATTAAAGGCACAACTAAAGCGCGGTAAAGACTACCGTCGAGCAAAGGGGTTGTTTGCAGGGGGTAAGGTGACATTTGGGTATTGTATGCCGGATAAAGAGAAACCCATTGAGGTTAATCCCGAAACCGCCCCCGTTGTGGAGCGTATCTTTAAAATGTACGTTGAGGAACAAAAAAGTACACTTGAAATCGGTGAGCAAATGTTCAAGGAGGGTGTTTTCCATAGATGTAAAACCCTGACGACAACCATCCAAAAAGTGCATGTTATTTTGCGAAACGAACAATACATAGGAAACGAATTCTACCCGATGTTAATTTCAACCACCCTCTTTGGGAAAGCACAGGAGCGTTTGGCAGCAAGGACGGCCAAGCCTCGCAGGTCCTACAAAGATAATGTCTATATTGGTAAGGGTATATTGTATATAGATAGTCACCCCATGCAGCCAAGGAGAGACGTGGGGACCTATGTTTACAACGTGCAAGGTGCTGAACGGTGTTTCCTCAATATTGAGATAACCGACATGTTGTTACTGCAACTTACCGACGAGTTCTTACACGCCCCATTAATCAGTGATAACACGGCAATAATGGAACAATACACCGCCAAAATTGCAGAGTACAAACGCATGATTGCGACCTCGGAGAGACACATTGACGAGTTGATTGACAATAAGGACGCTGTAACTGAAAAGGAGTTGTTGGGTCAGTTGTCGGAGAAACGAGCCGACACGGTTCGTTTTAAGATAGACGAGGAAATTGAGGCAACGAAAAAGACTATTGCAGGGTATGAGAGCAAAGTTAAGGACTTTGAAAACGTTATCGGGGATATGGAAAACCAAAAGGTTATTGACGTTTACAACCTCAGTAAAAAGGAGCAAGCCGAAGTGGTTAAACGTTGTATCGACCGCGTGGGCTTGGAAAAGGTTAAAAATGGCAAAATAAAACTACACGTTTCGTACAAACCCAATGTGGCCGGAACGATGGATGATGAGACATACATAATATATAGCCATAGACATGAAGTTACGCAGGAGTATGATGGTCTTGAACGTCCCGTTATCCTTGTTGGTTACGACTACAAACGGAAAGTCAGGAGAGCCGACACGACAGGCCTGTTGACAGCCGAGCAAGCGAAACAAGCCTGCAAGGAAATGATAGAGCAAGCGAAACGAGCGTAAATGGAAATCCCCCCACACCAATCAAACGTGGGGGGTTCTTTTATATTTTTGATATATGATACGTGCGCGCGAAGATGGAACCGCCCGACAACCCATCCGACGTTTGACATTATTAGTGGTTGGTGGGACGCTTTCGAGAAAAGGTTTTCATAAACCCTATTTTTTAATGTGAAGACGGGGCGGTCATGCGTGGCTGCCCCCTTTTTTTCACTCATAAAAAACCCCATCGAGACCGACGGGGCAAAAATAAGAATAATACAATGGAAATTTTAGAAATGCGTTCAATATATAAATAGTGTGCTACTTTGAAAGTCTCTCGCCCTCGGGAGGCTTTTTCATTTTCCGTCCGTGGAGTTCTACGTGGCATTGTTCACACAAGGCTTGGAGATTGTCGGCATCAAACCCAATCTCGGCCATTCCAAGGGCGTTGTCTGCATTGCTAATCTCATGGATGTGGTGGACATCGGTGGCAGGCGAGACAACCCCGTTTTTGAGGCATGTTTCACACAGCGGATGGGAGAGGAGGTAGGCAGCACGAAGTTTCCTCCATCGGGAGGTATTATAAACCGTGTCGTAGATGAGTTTGGCCTTGTCGCGTTTGGGTGGTTGTTTCTTTTTCGGCTTGTAAATTGTCGGCATTTCTAAGTGATTTATTTATAAATAGTTTGCAGGAAAATTTGTTTTCCGTTCCACATTCCGCTATACTTACTATAGACACGCTCAGTACATTTTGTTTTTGCGTGATATTTATTAGTAAAATCGGCGGTGATGGTTGAAGTGGAATTTATGCCACACGGACCGGAAGAAACAGAGAAATATAGGTTGAGCGATTGGCGCGCGTACTTTTTCCACTTCAACGGCGCAATCAATCAGCCTTTTTTAGTTGAATAATAAAAATATAACATAGAATACAATGAAGTTAAACGAAGTGGAAATCAACGGAATGTATATTCCCAAAGAACTTGCAGCCAACAATGCGTTGACTTGGACCGAAAAAGCAATTTACAGCATTTACTATTACTACACCTTTTTTGGCGATGGGTCATGCCATATAACCAATGAGAATATAGCGGCACGCCTTGGAATAAAGTTAAGCACAATGAGAGACGCAAAACGCCAACTGAAAAACGACGGTTGGATTGAAACCAATGGAGGAATAAAGGTCACGGCATTGCGGAGGGTGACGAAATCCGACACCATAACGGGAGGTGTTGAGGGTGACGAAATCCGACACCATAACGACACTACGGAGAGGGTGACGAAATCCGACACCATAACGGGAGGTGTTGAGGGTGACGAAATCCGACAGGCAAAGGTGACGAAATCCGACAGGCAAGGTGACGAAATCCGACACCATAATAAAGAGAATAAAGAGTTAAATAAAGATTACTTACTTACTAGTGATAGTCACTTCACGCGCGAGGAAACGGGTAAGGTAAGTAAGTTAACAGAGGTTCCCGAGTGGATGGATGAGGTGGAGCCGATGGAACCTTTCGAGCAGTATAGCGACATGGGCGATGGTTACGACAACCCCCTCCAAGCCGATGAGAGCGAGGAACCGACCGCCCCGTCCGTAAGTAAGGTAAGTAAAGAGACGTTGGGGGGTGAAACAACCGATACCCTCCAAGGCGATGAACCCCTAACCGCGACAGAGAACAACAACCCTCCAAGTAACGAGAGAGAAACCGACCCGACCACAGACAACATAACCTCATCTAAAGGGACTGAGACCACCCCGACCCAAGCCGACTTAAAATTAGCCGATTTAAGAGACTTTCAGGAGACGGACGGCACAACTACCCACACCGAAGACGAAAACCTCTCAAATGGCGAGAAAATGGCCTCTACGGGCGCGATAGAAACCAAGGGGAATGTCGGAGAGGGGAAAGGTGAGAGTTGGCTCACCATTCAACAGCGTAAGGAGCAACAGGCCGAACTAAACCGGAAGTGGGAAAATTACTTAGTTCAAGCCCCCTCAATGGCGCGTGACGACCGCGACCGCTACTTCGGCAAATTCATGTCGGCTGTGGCTAAATACTACACGGGCGACTACATCCAACGCACTAAAGACAGGATGACCACCGAGTTTAACGAGGCCACAGGCGCGAGCAAGCCGACGCACGGTTTAAAGGAGTTCACCGCCGACACATGGCGCGACACGATGGTTTTTCTCCAAAACCCAAAAAACACTTTTGGCCTCACGTGGGAGCGTTTCAACAGCAATGTCACCGCCGACTACAGCCTTACAGATACACACCTCCAAAAACTACGGTATGCCTTTAAACGATGGGTGGAGGAACCAATGGAACCCGTAGTTATCGGCTACGGTGACAACGACCTTGACGACCTGCCATTTTCCAATCCCATAACCAAGCCTGTAACCCTTGACGTGTTCATCGAGCGCGTGGAGATCATAAAACGCGACAGCATGGAGAAACAAGCCATTAAAAAAGAACGTGAAAACGACCTACCGTTTTAAGAGCCTATTTATAAAAAAAACGCACCATGAAAAGAGACGCACAATTAGACACGGTTCTACGCGTGTACATGCACCGTTCAAGAAAAATTCAAGTGGCGGTGAGCGTGTGGCACAATGGGCGCGTATTGCGGCGCGTTTGTAAGTTCATTACTGCCACCGTCCCTGAGATTGCCGAGGTAAAAAACAACAGGTTTCTTTCATTCGACGGCGCGGACAGCCTAAACCGCAGACTTAACGCGCTCGAAAGTGAACTGCAATTAATCACGCACATTAACAGCGCAGAAACCATTATTGAGGCGGTTTATTGGACTTTCTCGCAGCACAGGTACGACGCACTCTTTTTCCCGAGGAAATCCAAAGCACGCCGACCGAGACGCGACCCAAAACTCATTCTCGACGTTATACGAGCCTTTGACGTATCGTTGGGACGTGAAAGGGTAATGACTGCATGTTTCTACACCACCACAGACGAACCAATTAACGTAACGGAAAATTACAGGCACGCACGCGAACAGGGGATTTTCCCAAAGAAGAACGTAAATGTTTACCTTGAAACTCTCCGGCCATTTCTTAAGAACATTGAAGAATGGCAGGCAATGAGCGACGACGAACTATTCTCGAAAATCGTGATATTCACAGACGAGACCGACGACGAAGAATCGACCGTTGAGGACGTGGAATATGTACCGCGTATAAGTTGGGACGACTTCGAACGAGCCGAGACCGAGCGGCAAAACAAAATAAGACGTAAACAACATAACACAAAATGACCCTCAAAGACTACTCAAAACCGACGCAGGCCTATTTGAAACAGGCCATTGCGTACCTTACAGAGAAATACGGCAGCGTACAGCCTCAGTGGACTGCCACCATTGCCACCATCGCCGACAACCTCGACCTCATGGCGGAGTGCAAGGCATCTATCAAAAAATACGGCATCTATAATGAGCGTACCGGCCGGAAAAATCCACTTATCGCCACCATCAAAGACCTACAAGCCACCAACCTTAAATGCTTTCAGCAACTCGGCTTGACCCCGTGGAGTGAGAGCAAGATTAAGACCGACGACAGCGACGGCGACGCAGAATTACTACAGAAACTAATGGGTGACTAATGGAATACTACACGTACCGAGAAATTAGCGAAAACGGGCGGCGGACCCAACTATACTATGGCATGACCTCGACCGTAACCATCTACAGCATACAGGGACACGGCGACACAATCAATGTGGATGGGAAAGAGGGGGTGGTAGAACGCCACCACGGCAGACCATTCGACGAAGAAACCTATGTTGTGAGGTGTACGGACGGCAAAACAGACACCTTGACACTCCAATATAACCCCGATGCAATCTAAACGTGGCAGAACCCCAATATACGGAATATGCCGACAAAGTGATACGCGGCGAGATAGTGGCAGGCCTCTACATAAAACAGGCCTGTCAACGTTATCTTAATTGGTTTAAACGTCCCGACCTTATCTTTGTTCCGGAGAAAGCCGACCGCGTTGTTACCTTTATTGAACGGTTGAGGCACTACAAAGGAAAGACAGCCAAACAGGCGTTCATCCTCTCACCGTGGCAACGTTTCATTATCTACAATGTCTATGGTTTCTATTATGCCGACCGCCCCGAGAAACGGGTTATACGCAATGTCTACTTGGAGTGTGCGAGAAAGCAAGGAAAATCGATGTTTATAGCCGCCCTGAGCCTTTACGGATTGTTGGCGGATGGGGAACCAAGCGCGGAATGTTATGTTGTCGCAAATTCAGCAAAGCAAGCCGACAATCTCTATACGATGTGTCGCACACTCGCAAACCAACTCGACCCCAAACAAAGGTACATTAAGAGTTACCGAGACACTTTGAAGTTTTCCCCGACCAAGTCTCACCTGAAGACGCTGTCCTTTAATCCCACGGCGGCGGATGGTTTTAATGCCTCCTTTGTTGTCACAGACGAATACCACGCCGCCCCAAATTCAGCGATGTACGACGTTATGAAGTCTTCACAACTTCAACGTCTCAACCCCCTCAATATCGTTATCACCACCGCAGGCCACAACCTATTTTCACCATGTTACGAAATGCGATGCACCTGTGTTGACCTGTTGGCCGGAGTTAAGACAGACGACACCCAAGCGGCGTTTATTTACGAGTTAGACAACGGCGACGAATGGGACAACCCCGAGAACTTCATTAAGAGTAACCCCAACCTTAACGTCACCATCGACCCCGAGGACATAAAGGCGGAAATACAGAGGGCAAAAAACAATGAGGGGAGCAAGGCAGAGGTTATGACGAAAACCTTGAATATTTGGCTACAGAGCGCGGAAACATGGATAGGCGCGGACATTGTCAACCGTGCGTGTCAACCTGTCAACCTTGAAGACTATAGAGGGCAAACGGTGTATATCGGGGTTGACCTCGCAGCTGTGAGCGACCTGACCGCCGTGTCTGTCTTCATTCCCTCCGATAAGTACGTGTTTAAGACGTGGTATTTCCTGCCACAGGAGGCATTACGGACGGGCAAAAACGCCATGTCATACCAACGGTACAAGCGTAACGGGCAACTCATCGTCACAAGTGGCAACGTCACCGACTACGACTATATATTAAACCACTTACTTACCTTACAGCGTGACTACGACCTATACGTTGCAGGGGTGTTATACGATAGTTGGAACGCGACCCAATTTGCAATCCAAGCCACCAACGCGGCACTTCCAATGATACCTTATTCACAAAGTATCGGTTCATTCAACAAACCAACCAAGGAGTTTGAACGCCTCATAAAGTCAGGGCGCGTGGTTATTGACAACAATGACATCACCCGATGGTGCATTGGTAACGCCACACTCAAAGTGGATTGGAACGACAACGCAAAACCCGTAAAGGGAGGCGCGGAGAGTGAAAAGATAGATGGAGTTATTGCCATGTTGCAGGCACTCGCAGGATATTTGGAGCAACCCCAATACGACAATACAATTGGTGTTTAGGCACTATTTATAGTGTAAATCAGCATTTAGAAATTAGGACTTTATCATGGGACTTTTCAGTAGAAAACAGCAACCGGAAGAAACACGCGACGTTACCGTCACCACCCCCGACCCCTACCTTGGTTATAATTACACCTTGGGACTTACTTTCGGTGACTTGGTGAGACAAAGGACGGCCATGAGCCTGTCAGCGGTCTACAGGTGTGTTGAATTGATTAGCGACTCCGTGGCAATGTTACCAATCAGGGTAAAGGACGGCAACGAGATTGTCAGCAATCACAGCCTATATAACGTTTTGAACAATCGCGACAACCTCATTACAAAGTACACCTTAATTAAGTTACTTATTCAGTCAGTTCTATTGCGTGGCAACGGTTTTGCCTATATTGAACGTAACGCGGACGGTTCCGTTAAGCATTTAAGATATGTGGAGAGTGGCGACGTAACCATCAACTATGACAAGCAGCATGGGACCCTTTATTATGCCATGCCGACAATCACCACCAAGCGCATTGAGCCTGTCAACGTCATTCACCTTGTAAAGAATAGTTACGACGGCGTTAACGGCATCTCGGTTATCTCATACGCAGACGGCACACTCAGGATTACAAAGGCGGCGGAGGCGAGCAGCGAGAATTTCTATAGCAAAGGCGGCAACCTATCCGGCGTGTTGACGGTACAAGGACAACTTAACGCCACCCAAAGACAGGACATCATCAACAATTGGAACACGGCATATAGTGGAGGGGGTCAGGGAATTGCAGTATTGCAAGGCAATATGAGTTACCAACCCGTTCAAGTCAACGCCCATGATGCACAACTCATAGAGGCGAGACAATACAACGTGCGAGATATAGCAAGGTTTTTCGGCGTGGCTCCCTCCATGATTGGTGACAACTCGGGAACCACTTATAAGAGCATTGAGGCGGAGCAACAGGCGTTTATCTTACACACCCTCATGCCTTATGTTACATTACTTGAAAACGAGTTTAGCCGCAAACTTCTTAAGGGAACGGAAACCAACTTCCATATAGACCTTGACGAAAACTATCTGTTACGCGCCGATAAGACCGCCACAGCCTCCTATTACTCAACCATGGTAAACAATGGCATCCTGACACGTAACGAGGCACGCAGGGAACTTGGTTTGAACCCCATTGACGGCGGCGACACCCTGACCGTAGCGTTTTCCAAGGTCAGTGACAATACGGTTACAGGCGACGCAGACGCAATAACAGAATAACGAGATATTTATATAGCATGAACACAACCAATAAAGAAATACGCAGCGTAAACTACGAGATACGCACCGACCGAGAAAGTCGCACCGTGGAGGGTTACGGCGTTGTTTTCGAGTCCCCATCCGTTGACCTTGGATTTACCGAGACAATCCACCGTGGCGCGATTACTCAGGAAACAATCGACACCTCCGATGTGTTTTGCCGTTTCAACCACGACAACAATAAAATCCTCGCACGTTCAAAAAAGGGTAAAGGCTCCCTTGAACTGAGCATTGACGACACGGGGGTTAAATACCGTTTCCAAGCCCCCAAAACCGCCCTTGGTGACGAACTATTAGAGTACCTTGAAAGAGGCGACATAACGGCCTCCTCGTTTGCTTTCACCATCGACAGCAAGGATAAGGAGGCGGAGAAATGGACTAACCGCGACGGCACACTTTATCGCGACATCTACAAAATACAGCGTCTTTACGATGTCGCACCCGTGTTTCAGCCTGCCTACGAGGCCACCACTTGCAGCAAGCGTTATGAGGCCGTGAAACACACCGCCGACGAAATTAATGTGATAATGGATAAAATAATTGAACACATCGAAAAACTCTAAGCAATGAACAGCGTCGAATTACTTGAAAAAAAGACGGCCTTGGTTAACGAGGCCCGAAACCTTTGTAATAACTGCAAGGTGGAGATTAGGAAACTCACCCCCGATGAGGCCGGACGGATTGAAAACATCAAATCCGAAATTATCAATATCAATGAGCAGTTACGCGCCCTCGACGTAGAACTGCCAAAGGAAACAGAAAATAATATAAGTTCTAATATTAGACAGAAAATGAATAAAACCTTTTCACTTCTTACGGCCATTCGTAACGTGGCCGAAAACAAACAGCAGGATGCACTCAGTCAGGCTGTAATTGATAATGGCGCACAGGAAATGCGTGACGCAGGCGTTAACTATGTCGGTCAAATCCAAGTACCCATGGCCGAGGAATACCGTACCGTTACCGTTACCACCGAGCATGACGACACCGTGGCAACTAACATGATGAATGTATTGGAGCCACTTCACGCCAAAAACACCCTTTTGCAGTCCGGTGTTAAATTCCTCTCAGGTCTTAAGGGTGACGTTGAATATCCGACCATGTCCGCTATTACTGCAACTTGGGCAGGAGAAACCGCTACCGTTAGTGCCTCCACCCCAACTTTCGCAAACGTGAAACTTCAACCCAAGCGTTTAAGCGTGGTTGTCCCAATCTCAAAACAATTCCTTATTCAGGATTCTGTTGCAGCCGAGAACGCAATCCGTAATGAGATTGTCAATGCCATCAACGCAAAATTGGAGGCCACCATCCTCGGTAATGCTAATACCTCGGGTCAGCCACAGGGACTTTTCTACAGCGCATCCGCCCTCGGTACTATCAGTGACTTCTCCGACATTACCGCAATGGAGGCAACAATTGAAACCGCCAACATGGAGGGTTTCCGTTACATTTGTTCACCAAGTGCAAAAGCCGCCCTCCGCAATATGCTTAAGGGTAGCGTTAGCAGCACCGATGAAGACACCTCCGTTACCAATAACATCAATGTCGGCGGAATGGTTTACGAAAACGGCGAGATTGACGGCGTTACTTGCTTGACCACCTCAAATATTGCCAACAAGGGTATTATTTGCGCTGACTTCTCGCAGATGGTTCTCGCTCAGTGGGGCGACCTCGATATTACCGTGGATAACGTAACCCTAGCTGCCGACGGTTGCGTGCGTCTTATCGTGAATTCCTATTGGGACTTCCAAGTCCTTAGAAGTTCTTCTTACGTCGTTAAGAACGTTGCTTAGTCATATTGTTGTCTTATTGAAATTCTTTTGGGGTGTTTCCTTACCGGAGACACCCTTTTTTTCAACGGACTATTTATTGTTAAACCTAAAGTCAAATGTACGTCACACTTGCAACCATCAAACAGCACCTCAATATAGAGGCATCATATACAGCCGAGGACACCTATTTAACCCATCTTTACAATGTGGCAGAAACCACCGTGGAACGTCACATCGACGAAAAACTAACCGACCTTGAGGACGACCAACACGCCATTCCAACCCCCTTACAACACGCAATATTGTTGTATGTCGGTGACCTCTACCAAAGTAGGGAGGGCAACGCCTACGGTGTTTCAGTCTCGCAAATCCCGTTCTCTTATGACTATTTACTTAGCCTTTATAAGAATTATGCACCGACTAACACGGAGGGTTAAAGCATGAGAGCAGGATTATTGACTGAAACAATCACGGTGAAGACTCCAACCACCACCACCAATAGCGTTGGAGAACAAAGCACCACCTACACCGACAAGGCCACCATCAAAGCGCGCAATGTCATTAACCGACAGACACGCACCAACGATAACGGCGATGTGTGGCTCCCTGCCACCCATACCCTCGAAGTTAGGATGTATCAAAACATCAGTGACTACGACATCATCAGTTGGAATGGGAAGATCTACCACATATTGAGCATTGAAATTGACCGTCCGAGAATGTGCAAACGCCTTGAAATTGCTGAGATAAACGAGACGGCCATTGACGAAATACCGACCATTGAGGAAATACCCACAGATGAGTAAGTCGACCACCATAGAAACCAACGCCGATAAGGTTTTTGAGCAATTCCGAGAGTTCACAACAAAGGAAATGCGCAAAACCTTGAAATCCGCCATTGGAGCAGCCGCCAACAAACTGAGGGGAACCACAAAGAAGTTGTTCCGGTCAGCATTGCCAAAAGCCAAACAGCGTAACCCCAAGTATAACGATACTCTCTTAGACGCTGTGAAACGCAGCAAGGTTGAGGAAACCAAGGGAGGTGAGATATACACCAAGGTTCATATCATGGGTACACGCTCCGCAGGCTCGGGAACATTCCGCGCCCGTTTCTTCGAGAAAGGCACGGCAAACAGACAAACACACATGGGTTATAATCGAGGCTCTATAAGACCCCTTAATTACTTTAGCACCGCAAACGCGGAGTTCCAAAGTGACTATAACTCCATCCTCTCGGACGCAATCGCAAAGGCGGTGGATAAGATAAACAGACAGAAATTCAAAACCAAATGACACTCACAGCCATAACCGAGGCTGTATATACAGCCATTAAAAACAACGTCACGGCCTTGGACAACCGTGTGTTCCCATTGGTAGCCACCGAGGGAACCTCACTTCCCTTTGCCGTCTTTGAACGTACCGGATATAACAGAAACTCCAAGGATGGCGGAATACTCGCGGCCACCTTTGATATACGCATTGTTTCAAGCACCTATTTTCAGGGGTTGCAAATCGCCGACAGCATCATTGAGGCAATGGAACACACCGCGTATAGGCCGACCCTTACAGCCTCCAATGAGGAGTACACAAACGATGGGTTTTTGCAGATTCTCACGTTTTCATTTTAGCGGACTATTTATAGAGAAATAACAGCATAACAAAGTACTTTATATGCCTACTACCGTAACACCGAAAACAATTCAAAAGGGCGACGACCTCATGGTTTTTATTGAAACCACAAGCGGCAACGATACCGTAACCAAGTCCATCGCATACGCCACCGCCCACACCCTGACCCTCACCGCCGAAACCGCGTCAGTCAACAGCAAAGACCACGGAATTTGGACGGGTAACGAAGTTAATAAGCGTTCTTGGGAAATCACAAGCGAAAACCTCTATACAGATGAAGACTACAGCACCCTGTTTGACGCTTGGGCAGGTGGCACAAAACTTAGCCTTGTTTGGGCAAAGAAAGCCGAGGCCGACAGCGTGGTTGTCGCCGATGGTGACGCAGCCAACTATACCGCCAAACAGACAGGCAACGGCACAACCTATTGGAGCGGCAAAGCCTATATTACGAGCCTTACGGCCAACGCCAACTCAGGCGAGAAAGCCACCTTTAGTGTCACCTTTACAGGCACGGGCGCATTTACAAAAACAACCGTGACTTCATAAACTTTATTTGCCATTATTCGTGGGGTGTTTCCTTATCGGAGACACCCTTTTTTTGCTGACTATTTATAGAGAAAGAAACAAGCAATGAACGTATTTGACACAGACTTAAAACAGACATTCCGCGCCCATATCATATTCGAGCAAATCACGGGTGAGACTTTCACCGCCAAGAACCTCACACAGGTTATCACTTTTTTCTATGCAACCGTGATGGCCTCCAATCCAACACTCGACTTGGAATTTGACACTTTTCTTACTTACTTAGACGAACACCCCGAAAGCCTCACCGAGTTTGTTAATTGGGTTGTTGAAACAGACCGCCGAAACGCCGACCTTAACCCTACGGAAACCAAGGGAAACACAGAAGAAACAACGGTAAAAAAAAAGTAACCGAGTTGTTACGGGTGTTGGTTTTCGGTTACCGGATGGTGGGTTATGAGTATTTCATGGACAAAATGCAGCCTTATGAAGTCGAAACCATGATTGAGGCCATACCATACGCAGACCGTCCCACATGGGAACAAACACGCCTTAAGATATTCTCGACGGCCTCGATGTTTTCCAAGAATGCCTTATCCGTAACCGATATAATGCGGTTCAAGTGGGATGAGGAACAAGGCGAACCACAAACAGACATAACGCAAACCGACATTGACCGATTGAAAAAACAAGCAAAATTATTTGAAACAACCTTAACCAACGATGGCAGATTATAAGACCCGATTAACCGCCGACACCTCGCAGCATGACCAAGCGTTGAGTAAATCGGCGCAACAAGTATACAAGTATAGCAAAAGCGTTGACAATGCAAAAGTCACCCTTGGAGGCCTTGTAAAGAAGTTTGCACCACTTGCGGCACAAATAGGAATCGCAGGGGGAGCCATTGGAACCTTTAACAAGGCATTGCGCAGCACCGAGCAAGGCAGTGACGCACTCGACCGTGCAATGTACACGGCAAAGAGTAGTGTTGACCGTTTTTTTCAGTCAATAACAAGTGGCTCTTTCAACATCTTTACTGACGGCCTCCACGAAATCACCAAGGCTGCAAGGGAGGCATATAACGCCCTTGACGACCTCGGGACAATGAAGATGTGGAACAACGCAGACATCGAGAAACAACGCACCATCATTGCGAAAAACAAAAGTATCATCTATGACCGGAACGCCACATTGCAACAAAAGAAAGCGGCACAACAGGCCATTGACAATGCCATCAAAGAAATTGAACGTCTAAACACTCAGTTAATTCAACAATCCAATACAGCAAGCCAAGCATTGTTGAGAGAGTACGCAGGAACTACCCGCGTAACAACGGCCACCTTGGAGAAATACCGAAAGATGTTGAAAGAGGGGACGCTCGCAAAGTACGCGGAGGAATGGAAAAAGCAAAACTCATACCAAACTTATGAGTACGTCACAATGGATGCCAACGCCCCTGCAAGTAAGATGTATTACACCAAGTGGAACGACAAGGACAAGGAGGTGCTTTATAACGTAATGCAGTCTTACCTTACCTTACCCGAGGAAAAATGGCAGTCACTTCTCGACATCGAGACGCAGAACGAACAAAGGATGCAGCAACTTGAAATGATGAAACAACAAGCGGAGCGCACCGCAAACAAGGCAGAGGGAGGCAACGGAGGCGCAACCACGGTAAAGGTTAAGGCGGAGTTTGAACATGGTAGTATTGCGGAGGTGGAGAAAGAAATCCAAGCCTTAAATGACCGTCTCAGGAACGAGAACTTAAGGGGAGGTGGACGACAGGCCATTGAGGAAGAGATAAGCGCTCTAAAGGCCAAAAAAAGCGCCTTGGAGGACATGGGGAAACCTGTGGAGCATCTACAGAGAGCCATTGAAGACCTACCGACCATCGACGACTCCATCATTGACGGTGACGCAATTTCCCAAGCCTTGCAGGAGGCCATCGATGAAATCAAAGAAGTTGGGGTTACTATCGACGACCTAAAGGCCATACAGGATTTAGGCGACGGTATCGGCTACCTCGGGGACATGTTCAGTAGCCTGTCCGATATAGCAGGCGAAAGCATGGGTGGCGTATTGGATGCAGTGGGGAAATCGGTGGGAGCCATTGGAACAGCCATTGCTAAAATAGCAGCATTGATGGAGGCGGAGGGAGCCGCAAGCGCAATGGAACTTCCATTTCCGGCAAATCTCGCAGCCTTAGCAAGTGTGATTGGAGCAGTAACAGCTGTAATTTCATCCATCCAATCCGTAGCATCCCAAAGTTTCGCGGAGGGCGGAATATTCCAAGGGAAAACGAGCATTGGAGACTATAACCTTGCACGGATCAACAGCGGTGAAATGATACTGAACAGCCGACAGCAACAACACCTCTTTAAATTAATCAACAACCCCACAATCACCACCACTTCAACCGATGGTGGCAACGTCACGTTCACAATTCACGGCAGCGACCTACAGGGAACTTTGAATAACTATAATAAACGAGTTAACAGGGTACGTTAATATGGGAAAAAGGTATTACGGCGACTTTAGGAGCATTGACACCTCCATTGACCCCAAGGGGCAACGCTACAGGGTGCTTATTTTCACAAACTACACAGGGGAAAATCCCTATGAATACGAGGCCATCACGCGCCCACACCAAGGCGGATATGATGAATTGATAGGTTATGTTCCCCAAAACAACCATCCAATCACCCTGACCGACAACCCCTTTACCGTTACTTATGAGGGGGACGTAGAAAACATCTATAAGCCTTATAGGTGCAGCACGGCAACGGTTAGTTTCCTACAAGACAATATCAATTTGGAGTTCCTCAACGCTAACGGAACATCAACACTTGTGGCATTACTAAAGTGGAAAAACGACGTGTCGGAGGTCAACGGACGAATGTACAACAGCCTGACGGGGGAAACGCTTTCCAAAAAACTTGTACAAGAGGAGATAGAGGGGCATTCTCCCATAGTGTGGTACAATGATTATGACCCCTCCCGTTTTGATAGTTTCTGTTACAACGTGGAGTGGATTGGATTCTCGACCCCTGAGACATTCAGCATGGCTTATAGAAACGTAAATGATGCTTTCTCCCTCAACGCTCAGGATGCTTTCAGTGTTCTTCAATACTCAAAATATCAGTGGATGGGTCAGGATTTCGACCTGTGTAAAACGTTTTTGGAGATGTTACTCGACAGCGTGGGACGGCTTGGAACATATAAAACCGTCTACGTTTCAGACACCTTGAAACTTTCCAACCCCACACAGACGGGAAACGTTATTAGATACCTTGCAGAGCAACAGAGGAACAACTTTGATGAGGACTTCAAGCCGTCCGACAAACTGACGGTTCTTTCTCAAATCCTTACTTATCTCAACTTGACTGCCATACCCTACCGTGACAGGCTCATTATCACAACCCCCAACGCCCTTGCAGACGGGTGGAGCAATTATAACGTCTACACCCTGCCACCCTCAACCTATTTCATGACATTTGGAGGGGGAGAGTACACGCAGGGAACAAACCAATACCTTGCACATTCCCACACCCTCACAGGTGAGAGTTTCGCAGGCTCCGACACCACCATCAGCACCGCTAACGTCTACAACTCAGTAACGGTGAATTGCGACGAATATGAGGTTGGCGACCTCTTACCGGATATTCACGACGACAGCAACCTTAATGAGGGGTTCTACAGCATACAGCGGCCAAACGAGGGGAACGAATGGAAAGTGTGGGAAACCGTCTATTATCAATCGGCGACACCCGAAATGGAAACGTATGTATATAAGGAAATCGTCACAAATGCTGACAGATGGAGTGACGTTCAGCAATCCGACCTCAACCATGCGTGGCTCTATGCAAACAATCAAAATTCAAGTTGGATTTTAGATGACGGTGGCGTTCAGTCAGTACCGACCAATCAATCACTCCCCAACAAGTTCTCCCCGTCCCGTACCATCTACTTTATCACCCCCAACAATTACCATGCATCCCGAAACGCCGTTGACAACAAGGATAACTACTCCCTCACCATGTTCTACGCTAAGAGCAAGTCAGGCCTTTTCAATGGCGAGCAATGGTTACAGATAACGGGTGATTGGCACTTCTATTGTAACGAGTTGGTTTATTCCTACCCTTGGAACGCCTACAACATGGACGACAGCAACGTTGTCCCAAATAATTGTTACGTGTGGGGTAAATTGAAGTTTGGCAACAAGTGGTTAACGTCTACCAACGGTAGCACCTATAATTGGGTTGACACAGAAAGTTGGTGCAAGTTATGGTTATACTACAACAGCACCGATGAGAAAGCAAACCAAGGTTCAACTTACCCGTTTCGATGGACTAAGAGGGGCATTGAGGGTATTGTAGTAAAACTACCCATCGACGGTAACGCCGTTGTCCCTGCCACATTCGAGATATGGATTGACAAACCCCTTGGTGTTGGTTCCTATCTACCCACATCAGCGACCCTATCAAACTTCCATTTAAACATTATTAGCAGCGATTACGTTGAGAGCAGGGGGAGACGTGAGGACACCACCACAAACACACAATATAAGGCCGAAATGAACCCGTCGGCGGTTGAGGAGTACGACAACATTGAAATAAATCTTAGCAGCGCGAGCGATAAAGGCCTTAACTACTCGGAAACGGTGAAAGTACAAGGCAGCGGTTACACCTCCGCCCCCAAAGTCTATAACGTGGCCACCGCCAACTATTCCATCCCCGAGCAGCACATCACTACCAATATAAGCAACCAATACAGCACCCCGACCGTTAGTCTACAGGCAACCATCCACAACACCGTAACACCCTACACCGTCTATCAGTGGATTTACCTACCAAATCGGAAATTTGTTTCCGATTCCCTAACCATCAATTATGAAATGGAGACGGCAACGGCAACAATTGTTGAGGTAAAAGAACCACAACAACAACCGGCCACACGCAGCAACCGCACAAGGAACTATCACAGAAACGACGACCTTGTATTTAACGCGGAAATCGCCGACCCCGACAGAGACGAATTAGTCACCGACTACGACCCCAACTTCAACAGGGCATTAAGTCGTAGCAGCGTAACGGGGACTTGGTTTTTGGAGACGTTGAGCGAAGTTGAGGGATTAGTTACAATGCAGCCTCAATTCGACGGGGAAAACAATGCCCTACTCGTTAGCGTACCCAATGTGGCGGAGGGAGACATCGACGTGGAGGTTGACGCAGAAAACAATTTGCTCCTCACATTCCCGTCACTTTCATAATAAGCGACTATTTATGTAAAAACGACTTTAACCAATGGCAACCTATAACCTCGGAAAATTCGCATTGAGACCTCGGGGAACTTACGACCCCACGGCGACTTATTATTTACTTGACCTCGTTTATTATAACGGGAGTTCTTACGTGTGTACCTCCAACGCGGCGACAACAAACGTGCTACCAACCAACACGTCTTTTTGGCAGATTGTAGCCGCCGCCGGACAGGGGACAATAACGCCCGAGCAAATGCAACAGATTGTTGACGACATTGTCAATACTGAGGGGGTGGTTATTGACCCCGACTATCAGCAATTCACCGCCGAGGAAAAGAGCAAGTTATCCACACTAACAAACCCCAATGACGGTGTACTTACTATCAAGAAAAATAACGTCACCCTTGGAACGTTTTCCGCAAATCAAGCGAGCAACAGGACAATCAATGTCTCAGTCCCGAGCAGGATATGGGATTTGTCGGGTGCTGACGGCCTGAGAATCTATCAGGAGGTGGAGACGAACCCCGACAGCGTGGAATGGACAATCGACGACCTAAAACCATCAATGATATACAGAGGGGAAATCGATATAACCTCACTCACCATCGGTAGCCTCGGTTACGACCCGTCCGACCCAAAGAATGAGCCGACAGAGATATACTTTAGAGCAGGGGAGACGTTTGATGTTTCACTTCCTGACGGGTGCAAGGTGAACAATACGCAGTGCGTTGCAGGCCGCTATTATTCCCTTATCGGCAAAGGTGATTGGTTCACACTCACGGAATATAACGAAATAAGCAAGGCATAACGATGGCAAACATTTACGGAAACATCATACCCGAGTATAAGGGAGCCTATAATGATAAGACAACCTACAACGCGCTTGACCTTATAGACTTCGAGCAAACGCAATATATATGCAACTTCGACAACACTCTCAACCGTGACCCCATCAAATACCCCGAGTATTGGGACGCGGTAAAGGAGGCACAACGGTTTCGTATCTACAGGGGTGACTATAACTCACAGACTACTTACTTACAACTTGACGTTGTTGTTTATGGGGATGCGGCGTATATCTGTAATGCGCTGCAATCGACAGGTGACAACCCTGCCACAACGCCCGAGGTTTGGGAGGAAATCGGACACGCAGCACCGCCACCGGAAGACCCGTGGGTGTGGGATTGTGGGGAATACAATTAGCCATTGTATTATTAGTATATATTTTTCCATTTGTTCGGTAGTTGCAGAGATTGTGACTACCTTTTTTTTGGGTCCCCCCCGTCTGTTTTTTGGAGGGTGGGACGTGTAAACCACGCCCCCAATCTTTTTCACGCGAGAGGCGATTTTCAAACTTTTTTGGGTGAGGTGTGGCAACTATCGGTTTTTAATAGTATATTTGTTTCAAGATAGCAGGAAACAACGCGAGGAACATGAACGCGGTGAGCGTGAAGTTTAACAGACACGATTGTGTCCAAGTGTTAAAGAATGTTAAAAATTTTGTCATGTCAAATTGTTTCGGTATAATTGCGATGTTGTAAGTTAATTTGAATATGAAAAAAAAAGAAGTAGTAAAACCGAACTTGGAGGTTGTCAACGGTCAAGTAAGTTACTTGGGTAGAACGTGGGAGGTTAGACGGTATAAACCGAGTGAGAGTTTCACGTTTATTAGTCATGGGGATAATTGGGAATTGTCAAACTTCTACCCGTGCCGCTTGCAGTACAACGGGCTTGACTTTCAAAGCAGTGAGCAGTTGTTTAATTGGTTGAGATTTCAGGGAAACAAAGGCGGTAAGCGGTTGACCCCCGAAGACATCTTACAGGGTATATTGAGTAAAAAGGGGTTGGACAATGGCCGGTGGGTTAAAGGGTATTGCGCGAGTAAGGAGGCATTTATTAATGATGGTATCAATCAAGTGGAGTGCTTAAAAACCGCTATAGAAACAAAGTATAGGTATAGTGGGGAGTTCCGCGAGAGGTTAAAGTTAAGTGTGGATAAGTGGATTGTTGAGGACGCAAGCGGCCACGGCGACAACTTTTGGGGGTGTGTGTTCAATCCTGCAAGTGGATATTACGAGGGTGTCAACGTGTGTGGGCGGTTGTTAATGATGGTGAGGGAGGTGGCCTCACAGCCATCCCTTTAATTAAGATTAATTAATTTAAATTCAAATATTTATGAAAAAAGAGTACAAAAAAGAAGAAACCTACAACCGTAATGAGGCTGTAGCGTTCAACCACAAATGTAAAGACGGTAGCGACGTGCTTTCTAACCTGTCTTATTCCAAGTTCAATGACCCGAAAACGGGTAAGACGTTCTACAGCGTGGAACAATACTATATGTTCCACCGACTAAAGGGGCATGAACAACTAGAGAACACGTTATTGTCGTACCAAGGCGTGGATAACGGCGTGCGTTGCAGAAACTACAGCCACAACAAAAATGTAAAACCACACCTCATAATGGATGAGGCGAAGCGTATTGAGATAATGCGTGAGGGGTTACGGCTTAAAGCGGAGCAAAACAAAACATTTCTCACTTACTTACTCGCGACAAAACAGAAACCCATTGTAGAGTTGAACACATGGGGGGTAACGGATATGTGGAGCGCGAGACCGAGGCGCGGCGGCGGTGCTAACATTCTTGACGGTAGAAACGTGTTAGGCAAACTCCTTATGGAATTACGCGACGAACTGAGGGGAGGGGAAACCAAGGCCGTCACAACGCCCGTTTCCGACCCCGTGGAGCCTCTAACGCCGGACCCTCCGAAACAACAGACAACGTCCACAGCGGCGGAGCAAGTCGAAACAAGGAAAGCGTCACCAACCGTTGAAAAGGTCAACAGCATTGCAGCCGGTTTCTTTAATGAGCCGTACTTTACGGACTATATAACTGACCTCTTAAGGGCGGATAAAGGCGACTTCAAGATTATCTACAAAGACGGCGGAGATGTGGGGGAGCAACACCACGATAACGCCCTCGACGCATTGACGGCGTTTGACAATACCGTTGAGGCACTAAAATTCTCGGAAACAGCGCATTGCGCACTTCTACATGACCACCAAGACAGGGTCATTGCATATACATTATTTACGTAAACAACTGAAACACAGCAAATAAAACGTGATTAGGGAATAATCCGTGGGGCAACAAGGGGGGAAAAACGCAAATTTCACCCCCTTTTTTATTGTTTTGCACCCTGATTTTCAGGGTGTCAAATGTTAAAATTTAGAATTTGGTATTAACGTAACATATTGTTTTATTGTACGCGTGAAAGAAAAAAAAGCCACAATTATTATTGATTGTCTTATAATATACTGTTAGTCAGTACTCCGTAGATTTCGACGGCTGCCCAAAGGGCCTCTTCGGTGGCGAATTGTTCATGGTAGTGGCAGCGGCTGACGAGGTTCTGTGACGAGCATCTGTCGCCCTCCACGCGATTGCGCGCAAGAGCGCAATCGAAGGACATCCGATTGATTATAGGCGGCACCGATAAGGTACCGCTTTTCTTGTGATGAAAGGAACTGAAACTGCGGAATTACGAAATAACGAGAAAAAAACATACGCGCGAAACAATAATTTCGCGCGTGACGCGTTTTATGATAGATATAAAAAGAAAAAACGATGAATATTCATATTGTACAGCATGATGTTTTGACCAATCGTCCCGAGGAGAATCTGCAGTGGATTCTCGCTGAATTGGACAGCCCGTCGTCGCGCGAGGCGCTGCTGACGGTCTTCCCGGCTTGCACCCTTTGCGGCTCGCCGCTCTTCGCATCGGCGGGCTATACCGACCTGCAGAAGCGCGCTCAGGCGGCGCTGCAGGAACTGGTGGCACAGAGTGAGCACCGCGCTTTCCTCGTGGGTCTGCCGCTGCAGATTCAGGACAAGGGTCTATGCAACGCCATCGTTTTCGTGCAGAACTGTGCCATACGCGCTATCGTGACGAAGAAATACCTGGCTCCCGACGAGCAGCGCTGCTTCGTGAGGGGCGAGGGTGTGCAGGTCATCCAGTTCCACGACCAGCGCATCGCCATTGGCTTCTATGAGGACTTGAAGGAGCTCTCGAAGGGTCATGTGGAGCAGCCCGACTTGGTGGTGTGCTGCGGATGCAATGTCTTCGACTACCAGAAGCCCTATCGCACGCGCTACCGCATGACGAAGATTGTGGAGACGCTGAATGCAGGCTTGGTATACGTGAATCGCACGGGCGGTGAGGGATGCTTCCTCTTCGCTGGCGGAAGTCTGGCGATGAACGCTGCCGGCGGCGTGCTGATGCAGTTGCCCTATTTCGAGTCGGCTTGCCAGACGGTGGATATGCAGCAGATAGAGGAGATAGACGACGAGAAGCCCGAGGCGGTGGAACTTGTCTACAAGGCGTTGGTGACGGGCATCCACGACTATTTTGCCAAGAACGGCATCCGTCGTGCGGTGCTGGGTCTCAGCGGTGGCATCGACTCGGCGCTGGTGGCCACTTTGGCCGTCGATGCGCTTGGGGCGGAGAATGTCCACGGCTTGCTGATGCCCAGTCAGTATTCGACCGACCATTCGGTGAAGGATGCCGAGGATTTGGCCCACAACCTGGGAATGGAATACGACATCGTACCCATACGACCCATCTTCGACCAGCTGCGCGAGAGCATGAAGCCCGTCTTCGGCGACCGCGCGGAGGATGTGACGGAAGAGAATATGCAGGCCCGTGTGCGCGGAACGCTGGTGATGTCTTACGCCAACAAGTTCGGCGCTATGGCGCTGAACACCACCAACCGCTCGGAGGCTGCAATGGGCTATGGTACGCTCTATGGCGACTCCGTCGGAGGTATGGCTGTCATCGGCGACCTCTACAAGACCGAAGTGTACCAGCTGAGCGAGTGGATTAACCGAGGAGGACGAGGTGTCGGCTCTGCCGACAATCTTCCTCCTTGCCGTATCCCGCAGAACACCATTGACAAGGCTCCCAGCGCTGAGTTGCGTCCGGGACAGAAGGACAGCGACTCGCTGCCCGACTACGACATCCTCGACGCTGTGCTGAACCTCTACCTCGACGAGAGCCTCTGCGAGGAGGAGATTGTGGCCGAAGGCTACGATCGCGAGCTGGTGCAGAAGGTTATTCGCAAGGTGGCACAAAACGAGTGGAAACGCCTCCAGTTTGCCCCGCAGTTGAAGGTGAGCCCCGTAAGCTTCGGACTCGACAGGAGATGGCCCATCAGTTAAGAGATAATAGATAACAGATAAAAGTTCAGAGTTATGAAAAAAATATTGATTATTGCGGCATTAGTTTCAATTTTCAATTTTCAATTTTCAATTTCCCAGGCGCAGATGCAGGCGGTGTTTGCCTACAGCACGTTCTATTCACCCAAGACCGATATGCCCTATGTGGAGACTTATCTCTCGTTCGACGCGTGGACAATGCAGTTTCAGAAGATGGAGTCGGGGACCTATCGCGCCACCGCCGAAGTGGTGACGGTGCTGAAACAGGGCGACTCGGTGTGCTATGTGAAGAAGTATGACCTGAACAGCCCGATGGTGACTTCGCTCGACGAACTGAATTTCAGCTTCCTCGACGTGCAGCGCTTCTCGGTGAAGAATGGCATCTACGACCTCGAAATTACCTTGCGTGACAAGGGGAGCGAGCAGAATGCATCGACGGTGACGGAGAAGCTGGTGGTGAACTACGACAAGAAGCACCCCGCGATGTCGAGCCTCCAGTTGATGTCGTCGGTGAAGCCCACACAAACGGAAAATATCCTCTCGCGCGGCGGATATGATATGGAACCGTATGTGAGCGACTTCTTCCCCGAGCAGGTGAGCCAGATACACTACTATTTCGAGGTGTACAATATCGACAAAGAGGTGGGTGAAAAACAGTTCCTCGTGTTGGCTTATATTGAGCAGCAGGAGACCGGCACCCGCTTCGAGAGACAGCAGTCGTCGACTCGCAAACAGGGCGCTCCATGCATTCCGGTTTACGGAAGCCTTGATATCTCGCAGCTGCCTTCAGGCAACTACAACCTTGTAGTGGAACTTCGCAACAAAGACAACCAGAAGTTGCTCTACAAGAAAGTGCCTTTCTTCCGCTCGAATCCCAGCGTGATGGAGATGGCGTTGAGCGATTTCGCCACCACTTTCGTCGGTCGCTATACCGACGAGGAACAGTTGAATATCTATATCGACGCCCTCTATCCTTTGGCCTCGAGTCACGAACGCAGTGTGGCGAAAGAACTTATCCGCCGTCCGGGTCTCGAGGAGAAACAGGCGTTTCTCTATCGTTTCTGGCAGGTGCGCTACCCGATGACTGCGGAAGCGGAATGGCTGAAATACAAAGAGCGTGTGGATCATGTGCAGGCTGTTTTCAGCTATCCTCGCACACAGGGCATCCACACCGACCGCGGACGCGTGTATCTGCAGTATGGCCCTCCAGACTTCATCAGAGACGAGAAGAATTTCGTTTCGGTGAACAAATTTGGCAATACTTTCAAGGGAACGACCGAGACCATGCAGCAACGCGGAACTATCAGCAACGACGATATGACCAGCCCCTCGCAGGGACATATCTACTATCTGCCTTATCAGCTCTGGCGCTACAACAAGTTGCCGACAGACGATCCCGACCGAGTGTTCCTCTTCTGGGACGAGCATCGTAGCGGCTACTACACCCTGCTCAACAGCAACGCTCGCGGCGAGGTGCAGGATCCCATGTGGGAACGTCGCCTCAGCCGTCAGCAGATTGGCGAGAATGTGGTTGGTGAAGTGGGAGAGCAGTTTAATCGCGGATATTAATAACGGTTAAAGTTAAGGTTTGTTTCTGCTGTCGGACATAATATATCTGATCGCCTATAAACTGTTGGGCTATCGCACTAAGGTGGTGAGGCGCAATCTCGAGGTCTCTTTTCCTGAAAAGGACGAGAAGGAGCGCCGGAAGTTGGAGCGCCGCTTCTACCATCACCTGAGTGATATCCTCGTCGAGGGTATTTGGAACCTCTTCGCATCACCGCGTTGGATACTGAAACACTATCGTGTGATCAACCGCGAGATTGTGAACCGCTACTACGAGCAGGGAAAGAGTGTGGTGCTGATGTCGGCCCACTACAACAGTTGGGAGTATATGGTCACTTCGCTTAATATGCAGCTCTTCCATCACGGAATCGGGGTGGGGAAGCCATTGAGCAACAAGGCCCTCGAACCTTGGGTCTTCCGTCGGAGGACCCGTTTTGGAACAGAAGTGGTTTATTCCAATAATGTCCGCGAGGTAGTCGATTTCTACGATCGTCACCATGTGCCTTGTGCCCTGATGATGCTCAGCGACCAGTCGCCGGCACATGCCGACAAAGCCTACTGGACCACCTTCTTCCATCAGGATACGGCGTTCCTATACGGTGCTGAATACTTCGCCCGCAAATATGACTATCCGGTGCTCTACTACCGTGTGGACAAGGTGAAACGTGGCCATTATACGGTGTCTTTCGATGTGCTATGTGAGCATCCGAATGAGGTGCCTCAGTACAGCATTGTGGAGAGTTATGTGCGACGCTTGGAGAAGGATATCACCGCAAAACCTGAATACTGGCTCTGGAGTCACCGTCGCTGGAAACTGAAGAGAAGTTAATTGTATAAATAGATAATAGTTAATAATTGATGATACGGGTTGCTGTTGTAATATTGAACTGGAATGGGCGTGGGATGCTTGAGCGTTTCCTGCCGTCGGTAGTAGAATATTCGGTTTCTGACGAAAGTCTTTCGGTGTCGGTTGTAGTGGCCGACAACGGTTCTTCCGACGACTCCGTTGCCTTCATGCGTGAGTACTATCCCCAGGTGCAACTCGTGTTGCTTGATAAGAACTACGGCTTCGCCGAGGGCTATAATCGCGCTCTCGCACAGGTGGAGGCCGACTATTATGTGTTGCTCAATAGCGATGTGGAATGCACTCCGCATTGGATAGCGCCTGTGGTGGCGATGATGGAACGTGACCCGCAGGTGGCGATAGCGCAGCCCAAACTGATGATGTACGACCAGAAGGATACCTTCGAGTATGCCGGCGGTGCCGGTGGTTTCATCGACAGCTATGGCTATCCTTTCTGTCGCGGACGCATCTTCTCCACTTTGGAGCAGGATCACGGCCAGTATGACGACGAATGCAATATCTTTTGGGCCACTGGCGCCGCAATGTTCGTCAAAGCTTCCATTTTTCATCAGCTGGGTGGCCTCGATGGCGACTTCTTCGCCCACATGGAGGAGATAGATTTCTGCTGGCGGACACTGAACAGCGGCTATACCGTCCGTTACTGTCCTCAGTCGGTGCTCTATCATGTCGGTGGCGGAACTTTGCCCAAATCGTCACCCTTTAAGACCCGTCTTAATTTCCGCAACAACCTCTCTATGCTCTATAAGAACCTGCCCGACGAGCGCATGAAGAAGGTGCTGCGTCGCAGGATGCTGCTCGACGGTATTGCTGCGCTAAAATTCCTCCTTCAAGGCCATGTGGGTGAATTTAATGCCGTCCGCGAAGCTCACAGGGAGTATCGCTCCCTGCTGCCGCAACTGAAGGAGAAACGCGCCGCCTTGAAACAAGAAACAGTCGCCGGTGTGTACCAACGACTGCTTCTGTCGGATTACTATTTCCGTGGTAGTAAGACCTTTTCGAACCTCAAAGCTGGGTTTAGCAAATAACCCCCAACTTAATCAATCTTTCTTGAGATTTTTGTACTCCTCGTTGAGGCCGTTGAGAATCTCTTCGGTGATGTCCATCCCTTCGTTCATGTAGAGGGTGGGGGAGTTTTCGAAGGTCTTTCTCAAGATGATGTCGAACTTCTGGTTCTGCTCGTTGTAATCGCGTACATAAGCGAAGATGGCATTCAGCAGTTTGGTGTTCTCTGCCATCTGACGCTCCATGATTTTGGCGGTGAGTTCCTGCTCGAGGCTACCAATCTTGTCGGCACGTTTCTTCAGCTCCTCTTCTTTGGCCTGCTGTTGGGTGAGGGTCATGTTGGCACCGTTCTTCAGGTAGTCCTGATAGTCTTTCTGGAATTTCTCCACCTGCTGTTTGCCATAGGCTTCCTGCTGGTTTTTGAAGGCGAGGAGTTCGGTCTCGAGGTCTTTGGCATACTGGTATTTGGCCAGCAGCGTATCGGTGTTGACGTAGGCCACTTTCAGGCCTCCTTCTTTCACTACAGGGGCCTTTGCTGCGGCATTGACCTTGCTGCCGGAAACATTGTTGCCGGTGAAGTGAAGAATGTAGATGCCTACCAGTCCAAGGAACAGTACGGCGTTGCAGATGAGTAGAATCTTGTTGAATTTGTTGTTCTCCATTGTATAAAACTATTATCTTTTAACTATTAACTTTTATCTTTTCAATGGCTCTCTCCACACGGCGTATGGTCTCTTCTTTGCCAATCGTCAGGATGAGCGTAATCATGTCGGGCCCCACGGTGCGGCCTACCACAGCGATGCGCAGCGAATTCATCACTTTGCCGGTGTTCAGGCCGTTGGCGGCGATGTAGTCGTCGAGCAGCGCCTTGTGGATAGCGTCGTGTTCGAAAGGCACGGTGTTCAGTATCTCGACGACCTTTGCCATGTGGATGTGCATGTCGGAAGTCCAGCGTTTGGCCACATCCTTCTCGTTGTATTCTGTTGGGGCCTCGAAGAAGTAGCAGCAGGTCTCCCACAGCTCGTTGGGGAAGGTGATGCGTTCTTTCATCATGCCGGCTACACGCACGATGTAATCGTGGCTCGCAGTGATGCCGCGGGCCTTTAGCTCCTGCTCCAGATAGGCAGCCACCTCCTCGTCGCTGAGCATCTGGAAGTATTCGTGCTGGAACCATTTGGCTTTGTCAAGGTTGAACTTGGCGCCGTTCTTGCTGATATGCTCCACATTAAAGAGTTTAATTAACTCTTCCATTGACATTATCTCTTGTTCGGTACCTGGATTCCATCCCATCAACGCCAGCATGTTGACCACGGCCTGGGGCAGGTAGCCCTGTTCGCGGTAGCCGCTGCTGATTTCTCCGCTCTTGGGGTCGTGCCATTCGAGGGGGAAGACGGGGAAGCCGAGGCGGTCGCCGTCACGCTTGCTTAGCTTGCCGTTACCCTCGGGTTTGAGTAGCAGAGGTAGGTGGGCGAAGCGAGGCATGGTGCCCTCCCAGCCGAAGGCTTTGTAGAGCATCACATGCAGCGGAGCCGACGGAAGCCACTCTTCGCCACGGATCACATGCGTGATTTCCATGGTGTGGTCGTCGACGATATTGGCCAGGTGGTAGGTGGGCATACCGTCGCTCTTGAACAGCACCTTGTCGTCCAGCAGACGACTGTTCATAGTGACATCGCCACGAATCATATCGTTAACGGTGATGTCGATATTGTCGGGGAACTGGAATCGTACTACGTAGGGTTCGCCGGCCACGATGCGGCGCTGCGCCTCCTCCATACCGAGGCTGAGGCTGTTCTCCATCTGCAGCCGTGTGTTGCAGTCGTATTGGAAGGTCTTCTTCTGCGCCTCATATTCCTTGCGTTTGGCCTCAAGGGCTTCGGGCTTGTCAAATGCGTAGTAGGCCCAGCCGTCGCGGATAAGCTGCTCGGCATACTGGCGGTACATGGGCTTGCGGTCGCTTTGGCGGTAGGGACCGAAGGGACCTCCAAGATGAACACCCTCGTCGAATTCGATGCCCAACCAGTCGAGGGCTTCAATGATGTATTGCTCGGCACCAGGCACAAAGCGTGTCTGGTCGGTATCTTCGATGCGGAGAATCATCTTGCCGCCGTTTTGGCGGGCAAAGAGGTAGTTGTAGAGTGCCGTGCGTACTCCACCGATGTGTAGCGGCCCCGTAGGACTCGGGGCAAATCTTACTCTTACCATTAGTGCTTTTTTTCTATTTGTTGAAACTCCCCAGTTTATAGCTCAGCGAGAGCATATAGGCCACGTTGTGGCCGTTGGGAATCTTTACGTTCACGTCGCTGCCGCCTCCCTGATTGTTCTCAATGATGCGAAGCACGTCTTCGCCCTCCGAGGTGGCCAGAAATCCACGGTCGATATACAGCGAGGCTGTGAATTCTTTGTACTCGTAGCTCACGCCGAAGATGGCACCCACATCGAAACGATTGATGTGGTTGAACAGTTTACGCGATTCTTCCGAACCGTTGAAGTTCACGTCATAGTTGGCGGCAGGCGAAGGGATGCTGGGAGTGATCTTGCGGTCGCTATAGCGTCCAAAGAGGCCAAAACTCACCTGTGGTCCCAGGAAGATTCCTACCACATGACCCGAGGCGCGGATGGGGAGCTCGTAGTGGATACCCACCAGAATGGGCAGCTGCAGGTAGTAGGCGTGGTAGTAGCCCTCGCGGTGCATCAGGTTGCTGCCGTTTTCGAGCGTCTCTTCGAAGTTGCTGCCGCGACGGTTCAGGTTCAGCCCCGACTGCAGGAAGAAGGTCTCCTGAAGCATACTCTCACTTTTGGCGAAGGTGTAGGTGACATAGCCACCGAGGGTGGCACCCAGAATCGGTGCCGAGGTCGACAAGTCATCGTCCATGGTTGCCAAACCGAGGCCAACTCTCACGCCGTAGTCGCTGAATTGTGCCTGAGTAGGGTTTCCCATGAAACCCATTAGACCCATTAAGCCCAATAAAAATATTTTCTTCATAATCGATTATAATTTTCTGAGGATGAAATCAGTCATCAGCTGGTAGAGGTTGAGGCGGGTGTTGCCCGTAGCGTCATAGATGCTGTGGTTCTTGTTGGGGTAGATGCGGAACTCGAACTGCTTGCCGGCATTCTCCAGCTTCTCCACCATCTCGGCGCTGTTCTGGAAGTGGACGTTGTCGTCGCCCGTGCCGTGAATGAGCAGGTAGTTGCCCTTCAGCTGGTCTGCGAAGTTGAGCGGCGAGTTGTCGTCGTAGCCCTTGGCGTTGTCCTTGGGGAGGCCGAGGAAGCGTTCGGTGTAGATGTTGTCGTAGTAGCGCCAGTTCATCACCGGTGCCACGGCGATGGCGGTCTTGAAGACATCGTTACCCTTGAGCAGCGAGAGGGTGGAGAGGTAGCCACCGAAACTCCATCCCCAGATGCCGATGCGGTCTTTGTCAACCCAGCTCTGCTGACCCAGCCATTTGGCTGCCTCGATGGCGTCTTCGCACTCCATGCGGCCCAGATCGCCGTAGGTCTGTTTTTTGAACTGTGCACCACGTCCGCCAGTACCGCGACCGTCGAAGCACATCACCACATAGCCCTTCTCGGCCAGCATGTGGTACCAGTAATAGTCCGAGTAGCCGTAGCTGTTGGTCACCTGCTGGTTGCCGGGACCACCGTAGACGTAGATGAGCACAGGGTATTTCTTGTTCTCGTCAAACTCCTTCGGAGTGATGGCGTAGTAGTTGAGTCTGGTGCCGTGTGATGTCTTGAACGTATTGAATCGTTTGAATTGTTTGAATTGTGCTTTGTATGACCCTATCACACCGTATTCGCGCATCTTGTTTTGCAGGTCGGCATTGTTTTGCAGCACTTTGATGAGGGTGCCTGAGGCGTTGTGCAGTGTGTAGGCAGGAGGCATGTTGGCGTTGCTGTAGGTGCAGATATAGTACTTGCAGCCTTCGCTGAAGGTGGCGTTGTAGGTGCCTTCTACATACCATTGTGAAATGTTGCCATGTGAGAAGTAGAGCCCCTCTGTTTCATAAATGTCGGTCATCTGTTTGTCGCGGAAGTTTAGGCATTTCTTTTTACTGCCATCCAATCCAATCATGAAGAGGCTCTTGTTGATGGCGCCGTGCTCGCGGCTGGTGTAGTAGAGACGGTTGTTCTTCACGTCCACGCCTGCCACTTCGCAGACCTCCCACTCGCCGCTGGTCACCTGCTTCACAAGGTAACCATTCAAGTCGTAGAGGTAGATGTGGCGATAACCGTCGCGCTCGCTCGTGATGAGCATCTGCTGCTGGGCCTTCTTGCCTTTGCCCACAGTGATGAACTGCCAGGTGTCGGGCACATCGACGTAAGTGTTACACTGCTCTTCGTAGATTTTGGTGATGCCCTTGTCGTTAAGGCCGTTGTTGGAGGTGTTGACAGCCAGTATCTCCATTGTGTTCTGCAAGCGGTTCATGACCATGACAGCCAGTACATCAGAGGTGTTGGTCCATTGGAAACGAGGGATATACTCCCATTTGCACTTGCCGTCAGCCACCGTGGTGCTTCGGCCATCGAGCACAGGGGTGTATTTCCCTTTGGTCTCAATGTTGTATACATGGAGCGACACCTTGCTGTTGTCCTCGCCAGCCTTGGGGTATTTGTAGCGGTAATCCTCGGGGTAAAGCTCGCCCCACATCTGCATGTTGTACTCCTTCACCTTGCTCTCGTCGAAGCGCATGTAGGCAATCTTCTTCGAGTCGGGGCTCCACTGGAAGCCTTGGGTGATGGCGAATTCCTCCTCATAGACCCAGTCGGTGGTGCCGTTGATAATCTCGTTCACCTTGCCGTCGGTGGTGATGGCGTGTTCCTCGAGGGTGGCGAGGTCCATCCAGTAGAGGTTGTTATCGCGCACAAAAGCCACTTTGGTGCCGTCGGGGCTGAGGGTGGTGAGGCGCTGTTTGCCGTTATTGCTTATCTTCGTGAAGGTCTTGTCTTTGACATCATAGATGTAGTAGTCGCTCACGCCGCTGTGGCGGTAGATGGGCTCGAAACCGCTGCTGAGCAGTATCTTCTGCTCGTCTTGGCTGAACTCATAGCCCTCTATCGGGGGCAGGGACTGGGCCTTCTTGCTCATCTCGGGAGAATTGAAGAGACACACATCCTCCACCTTCTCACCAGTGGCATAGTTGTATTTGGTGATGCCTGTGCGACTCATGGTGCAGTAGTGCTCACCGTCCTGCATCGAGCGGATGCCGTAGACGCCTTTGGCACGGAAGGTTCCCTTCGTCCAGATGTCCTCCAGTGTGATATTCTTGCTTTGCGCACTGGCCACGCCAGCACCCGCCATCAGTGCAAATGTCATAAATACAAATAGTTTCTTCATCTTAGTGCAGGAGTTTTTATATATGTTCAAAAATGCAAATATACATATTTTTTTTGATACTGCGAAAAGAAATTGTTGCCCCCGACACCGAACCCTCACGGCACCTCCGACGTACCATCTCCGACCCCGGTCGGAGATGGGTCGGAGTTGATACGGAGATGATACAGAGTTGGTACGGACATGGTGCTTAGTATCAGTCTGTTATGTATTATCTCCGACCGAATTGTTATTTTGTTGGTTTTCAGTTTGTTGTATTTTTGTTGTAATGGGCAATTTTTTTTGTTTTTTGGCGTTATTGTAATATGATGAACCGAGGCAAATATATATGTAAAGAGCTTAAAGCTGTCCGCCGCAAGATTGCGGAGGAGAATGACATCCCGTTGGAAATCAAGGAATGCACCTACCAAGGGCCCTGCCGCGGCACCTGTCCGCGGTGCGAGGCAGAGGTGCGCTATCTGGAGAATAGCCTTGCCAACCGCTTGAAAATGGGCAAGGTGGCCACCGTGGCGGGACTGGCGCTGGGGTTGGCTTCGTGTGGAGGAGGACAGCCGCAAGGGGGACCCACCCCGCCCTCCGGGCACCCCTCCCAGGAGGGGACGGCTGACGCGGTCGACGGCGCAAGGCCGGAGGTACCGGAAGGACCTTCCGAGATTATCAATGTGCCGGATTTGGGTGAGATTGAAGTCTGCGGTGATGTGGAGAATGTCCCGCCACCGCCAGACGAGTCGGTTCTTTTGGGTGTGGTGGAAGAGATCCAACCTGAGTTTCCCGGTGGCATTGAGGCAATGTACAAGTTTATCCAAGACAATTTACAGTACCCTCGGCTAGCGTTGGAGAACGCGATTGAGGGCAAGGTGTATGTCAACTTCGTTGTGGAAGAAGACGGAAGCATCACCAATCCCCGCATCCTTCGTGATATCGGCGGTGGCTGTGGACGAGAGGCGCTGCGTGTGGTGAATCTGATGCCAAAGTGGAAACCTGGTGAGCAACAGCCGGGGAAACCGGTGCGTGTGTATTTCAACCTGCCTGTAGAATTTGTGTTGCCAGAGGACCGTCCACGAATTATCGAAGGAATGGCACCTATAGAGACAGTGCAACGCCCCTTCGACGATTCTGTCGAGGCCATGAAAGGCCCCAATGCCCCCACACAGCAGATGAAGGTCGACGGGGTGAAGGTGATAGTGAAATAATTAAGAATTAAGAGTTAAGAATTAAGAGTTATGAAGCGAGGCAAGGATATTTGCAAGGAATTAAAAGCCGTCCGCCGTCAGATCGCGGAAGAGAATGATATTGCGCTGGAAATTCCGGAATGCACCTACCAGGGCCCCTGCAAGGGGACTTGTCCGCGTTGTGAGAGCGAGGTGCGGTATCTGGAGAACGAGTTGGCGAAGCGTATCAAGCTTGGCAAGGTGGCTAAAGTGGCGGGACTGGCGCTGACGCTGGCGGTGAGCAATGGCGCGAAGGCGCAGTCGGTGACACCCACCCCTGACCCCTCCCAGGAGGGGACGGCTGGCGCGGCAGGGACACAGCGTGTGGTGTCCGAAGATGCGACGCGGAAACCGTTCAATGCCAAGCTGATAGGAGTGATAAAAGACAGCAAGACAAAAGAGCCGCTGCCGTTTGTCAATGTTGCCATCAAGCAGGACGGCAAACAGGTGACGTGTGGCGTGACCGACTTCGACGGCATCTTCACTATCTCGGTTCCCTCAGGAGTCCTTGATTTGGAAATAGCGACCGTGGGTTATTATAAATACGTCCAGACAGGTATCACCATACCTGAAGGTAAGAAACGAATAGAGATGGAGGATATTCTGTTAGAACCCAGCGCAACGACGCTGGGTGAAGTGATTATCGAGGGTGGTTCTACCCCCATCATCGAGATAGGTCCCGAAGGTGGTACGAATACCGAGATTCAGGGTGTACCGCTAAGAATACAGTATTAATTTCAATTTTCAATTTGAATAGCGTACCGTTTATAGGCATTGACCGGCATCGGTTGGGCATCGATGGGGTGGGGGTGACCACGCTGGCGGCCTTCCATGGCTGTCCGCTTCGCTGCAAATATTGTCTCAACCACCGCTGTTTGGAGGCTCCGGACGACTTGCCGCGCTACACGCCACAACAGCTATATAATTATGTGGGGGTGGACAATCTCTACTTTATCGCCACGGGTGGCGGTGTTTGCTTCGGCGGTGGCGAGCCGTTGCTGAGGGTGGATTTTCTTACCGAGTTCAAGGAACTTTGCGGCAAGGGGTGGAACCTCACGGCGGAGACCTCGCTGCAGGTGCCGCGCGAGGCGGTGGAGCAGGCCGCCAAGGTGGTGGGTGATTTCATCGTCGACATTAAGGAGAGCAATTCTGATATCTACCGCGCCTACACGGGTGGCGACGCGCAGCGGGCATGGGATAACCTCAAATGGCTGATACATAAAATGGGACCCGAGCATGTGATTGTCCGAGTCCCATTGATTCCTGATTTCAACACTGAAGATGACTGTGACAGTACGGTGGAACGCCTTATGAAGATGGGTGTCACCCACATCGACCGCTTCACCTATCGAGTGCAGCAGTCGTGATCGTGGCAGTGGCTGCTGTTTGTTTCAAGTTCCAGTGTGCTGTGGTGGATGCCGAGTCCGTCGAGCATCTCCTTGACACGGTCGGTGACCTCTTCGAGCATCGAAGCTTCGGGGATGACGATATGGCAGGTGAGCGCCGTCTCGGTGGTGGAGATAGCCCAGATATGCATGTGGTGGACGTTGAGGACACCCTCTTGACTTTCAATTTTTTTCTTGATGTCATCGACATCAAATCCCTCGGGTACGGCATCTGTGCTCATTCGGAGGCTCTCGGAGAGCAGACTCCAAGTGCTTATAAGTATTACTATGGCGATGACGATACCGATGATTGGGTCGACGATGGTCCAGCCAGTATAGTTGATGATGATGCCGGAGACCACTACACCTACTGATACCAGCGTATCGGCCAGCATGTGGAGGAAAGCACCACGAGTGTTGATGTCGTGCTGGTTTTGACGACTGAGAACCCAGGCGGTGACACCGTTGATGACGATACCCACGGTGGCGGTCCAAATGATGAGAGTGCCGTTGACTTCTGCAGGGGTGAAGAACTTCTCCACACTCTCTACAATGATGGCGCCCACGGCGACGAGGAGGATGATGGCGTTGAGCAGCGAGATGAGCACCGAGGCCTTGCGGTGGCCATAGGTGAAGCGCTTGGTGGCGTGGCTGGAAGCCAGTTTCAGTGCTATCATGGCGAGGATTAGCGAGAAGACGTCGCTGAGGTTGTGACCCGCATCGGAGAGGAGGCCGATGCTGTTGCCTAAGATACCGGCAACGACCTCGACGATGACGAAGGCTAAGTTGAGTGCGACGGCTACAATATAGATTGTAGACAACTTTTCTATCGCGTGTGCGTGGTGATGATGGTGGCCGTGATGGTCATGCTCATGTTCGTGATGGTGATGTTCGTGTTCCATATTGCTTTTCTTTTTTAATCTTTTACAATCTGATTGAGATTTGTTTTTTCAGTTTGCAAAATTACGAACAAAAAAAGAAATGGGAGCCTCACTAAAAGTGGTGAAAAGCTCCCATGAAATTTGCTTTGGATTAATCCCTGCGATCGCGTCCGAAAGCCTGTGCTATCCAGCCTCGGTTGAGGCGTGCGATGTTTTGTCGTTTGATTTGCTTTGGGCATTCGGCCTCGCAGGCGTAGGTGTTGGTGCAGGAACCAAAGCCGAGCTCGTCCATCTTGCACACCATCTTCTTCACGCGGTCCTGCGCCTCGGGCTTGCCCTGGGGCAGGAGGGCGAGATGGCTCACCTTGGCGCCGACGAAGAGCATGGCGCTGGCGTTCTTGCAGGCCGCCACACAGGCACCGCAACCGATGCAGGCGGCGGCATCCATGGCCTGGTCGGCCTTGTGCTTCGGGACGAGGATGTTGTTGGCGTCTGGCACGCCGCCGGTGGTGGCGCTGATGTAGCCACCGGCTTGGATGATTTTGTCGAAGGCCGTGCGGTCTACCACGAGGTCGCGGATGATGGGGAACGCCTTTGCGCGCCAGGGCTCCACCCAAATTTCGTCGCCATCATTGAAGTGGCGCATGTGGAGCTGGCAGGTGGTGACGCCGTCGTCGTTGCCGTGGGGACGGCCGTTGATGTAGAGGCCACACATGCCACAGATGCCCTCGCGGCAGTCGTTGTCGAAGCAGACGGGGTGGGCTATCTTGTCGTTGATAAGCTTCTCATTGAGCTGGTCTAGCATCTCGAGGAACGAGCAGTCGGCACTGATGTTGTCAATCTCGTAGGTCTCGAAGTGGCCTTTGGCGTGGGCGTTTTCTTGGCGCCAGATATGTAATGTAAACTTCATTGTTGTCTCTTTTTTTGTAGTTAAGTAGGTAAGTAGTTATCGCTTCGCTCGCCCTTCGGGCAGTAGTTAAGACAAATGCAATTGTCGCTGTTGTCGGCTAGGGCTATTGTCTTAACTACTTAACTACTGTCTACTTAACTACTTTATTTATAATTCCTTTTAACAATCTGGATATGCTCGTAGTTGAGTTCTTCCTTGTACATCACTTCGGGCTTGTCGTGACCCTGGTACTCCCAGGCGGCGACGAACATGAAGTTCTCGTCATCGCGCTGAGTCTCGCCATCCTCGGTCTGATGTTCCACGCGGAAGTGGCCGCCACAGCTCTCCTCGCGCTGAGTGGCGTCGGCCACGATGAGGCGTGCCAGTTCGAAGTAATCCTCGAGGCGGTAGGCTTTCTCCAGTTCGGGGTTCATCTCGATGGCCTTGCCGGGGATGAAGACATGCTGGTAGAAGTCGGCTTCCAGTTCGGCAATTTTCTCGATGGCGGTGGCGAGGCTCTCCTTGCTGCGGGCCATGCCGCAGTACTCCCACATGATGCGGCCAAGGGCCTTGTGGTAGAAGTCCACCGAATGGTCTGATTGTTCAGAGTGCTCAGAGGTTTCTGAGACTTTCATGAGGCCATCGAGGCGGGCGCGCACGGCGGCTTCTGCCTCGTCGAATTCAGGGCCTTCGGCCTTGATTTTGCCCACGTAGATTTGGTCGGCGAGGTAGTTTTGCAGCGTGTAAGGCAGCACGAAGTAGCCGTCGGCCAGACCCTGCATCAGTGCGGAGGCACCGAGGCGGTTGGCGCCGTGGTCGCTGAAGTTGGCTTCGCCGGCGGCGAAGAGGCCGGGGATGGTGGTCTGCAACTCGTAGTCGACCCACAGGCCGCCCATGGTGTAGTGTACGGCGGGGTAGATCATCATCGGGTTCTCGTAGGGGTCTACGTCGACAATCTTATAGTACATCTGGAAGAGGTTGCCGTATTTCTGCTCCACGACATCGCGGCCGAGACGCTTGATGGCGTCGGCGAAGTCGAGGTAGACGGCCAGACCGGTGGGACCTACGCCGTAGCCGGCATCGCAGCGCTCCTTGGCGGCGCGGCTGGCGACGTCGCGCGGCACGAGGTTGCCGAAGGCGGGGTAGCGGCGCTCCAGGTAGTAGTCGCGCTCCTCTTCGGGGATGTCGTTGGGACCTTTCTTTCCGGCACGGATGGCCTCGGCATCCTCTTTTTTCTTGGGGACCCAAATGCGGCCGTCGTTACGCAGCGACTCGCTCATCAGCGTGAGCTTCGACTGGTAGTCGCCGTGGACGGGGATGCAGGTGGGGTGGATTTGCACGTAGCAGGGGTTGGCAAAGGCGGCGCCGCGACGGTGGCAGACCCAGGCGGCGGAGCCGTTGCTGTTCATGGCGTTGGTGCTCAGGTAGTAGACGTTGCCGTAGCCACCGGTGGCCACCACTACGGCATGGGCGGCATAGCGCTCCAGCTCGCCGGTGACGAGGTTTCTCACTATGATACCTCTAGCTCTACCGTCCTTGATGACGAGGTCCATCATCTCGTGGCGCTCGTGCAGCACCACGGTGCCACGGGCAATCTCGCGGCTCAAGGCGCCGTAGGCACCCAGTAGCAGCTGCTGACCCGTCTGGCCGCGGGCGTAGAAGGTGCGGCTCACCTGTGCGCCGCCGAAGGAGCGGTTGTCGAGCAGGCCGCTATAGTCACGGGCGAAGGGCACTCCTTGAGCCACACACTGGTCGATGATATCGCCACTCACCTCGGCCAGACGATAGACGTTGGCCTCGCGGGCACGGTAGTCGCCGCCCTTGATGGTGTCCTTGAAGAGACGCTCCACGCTGTCGCCGTCATTCTGATAGTTCTTGGCGGCATTGATACCGCCCTGGGCGGCGATGGAGTGGGCGCGGCGCGGCGAGTCCTGGATGCAGAAGATGTCCACATGGAATCCCAGGGCGCCGAGCGAGGCGGCGGCCGAGGCACCGGCCAGGCCGGTACCGACGACAATGATGTCGAGCTTGCGCTTGTTGGCCGGGTTCACCAGTTTTTGACTGGCTTTATAATTGGTCCATTTTTGACTAAGAGGACCTTCGGGTATCTTGGAGTCTAATTTCATCATTTTAAGGTTTATGGTTCAATGTTTAAAGGCCAAGGTAGACCAATATGGGTACACAGGCGAAGCCGAGGACGACAATCCAGGTGTAGATTTTGCCGAGGACCTCGATGGCTTTGTTGTACTTGTAGTTGTTCAGGCCGAGGGTCTGGAAGACCGAGGGGAAGGCATGGGTGAGGTGGAAGAAGATGACGAGGAAGAAGAAGAGGTAGCCGATGACGATATGCAGGTGGCTGAACTTCTCGCGGGTCATGTAGTAGAAATCGGGTTCAGGGTCCGCTTCGGGGGCACGGTCCTTCAGCAGGGTGCGCTCCTCGTAGGTGATGTGGTGCAGCCATTTGCCGTCGGGACTGATATTGCCCTCTTCAAATCCGCGATAGAACACGGCTGCCACATCCTCGTCAGCCATGGCTTTTTCATTGAGTTTGGAGAGGTTCTCCACTTTGACCATGTATTCGCCCTTGACGAGGCCCACCTTGACGAAGTAGAAGTCGTAGAAGTGGATGGCGATGCAGGCCAAGATAAGCACACCGGTCCAAATCATCAGCTTGGAGCCGGGATGCGTCTTGCTTTTCGAACGCTGGTGGTAGCGTGTGGGACGTGCCAATCGGTTGGTGATGGCCAGCCAGACGGTGAGCAGGATGTGCAGGGCAATGACACCCAGCAGACCAATCTCGGCAATCTTTACCAGCAAGTTGCTGCCCATGAAGTGACAGAATGCGGAATACCATTCGCCACCGTCATGTCGCAGAATGAGGAGGTTGGCCGTCATGTGGAACAACAGGAAGACGAGTAGAAAGCCGCCTACCAGCGCCACGAAAATCTTCTTTGTGATGGAGTGAATTTTGGGTAAATCCATATTGCTGAATGTGTTAATATTTTATTGCTTTAATGTATCAGTGTGCAAATATACGAAATAAAAATGGTATTCTTTGTACTATGGGGAGAAAAAAGTTATAATCTTTGCAGAAAATGTCAGCGAAATAGAAATTTTTTGTACCTTTGTCCTTGGATAGATTAATGGAGTTTGTTGGTTATTTATTTGATTTATAGTTGTCTAAGGAAGAATTGGTTCGATGATAAAAAGAATTATGACAGGGATAGGTCGAAAGCTCTTTTTGATGCTGGCGATGCTGGTGGCCATGGAGGCGGCCCGCGGACAGTGCGACCCGTTACCTTTGCCATACATCACCGACTTCATTGAGGGCTTCCAACCCCCACCTAACTTTCAGGAGTCGTTTGGATACAATTGGACCGAGGGACTGAACGCCGACAACTGTTGGATTGGCTACCTCGACTTTGGCGGTGACCAAAGTTACGCTCGCTCTTCCCTCCACCGCAATTCTGCACGAGGGCGTTTTGGCTTCAATAGGTATGATGTCGACAGTGTCGCATGGCCCCAGGTGGCTGAGATAGCCGTCAAGGATTCAACCCACCACGGCGTGGCCATGCTCATAGCCCCCCGATTCAGCTCCACACCGGCGTCTTTCCGGTTGACGATAAAACTTCAGCGTTATATTGGTGGCGGCTATACTGGGGATGAAATCTTTTGGGGTAATGTGGATATAGGGTGGGTAACGGACGTGTCGCGTCCCGAAGAATCTTTCCACCCGACAGGGACGATGGCCATCCATAGTCATCACCTTTTGGACACCTCCTATGTTGAGTACTGCCTGCCGGTGTATGGCGAGGCTCCCGCCGGTGGCCGTTTCGCCATGCGCATGCGCAGCAAGGCTCAGGGGCCGGCGCGGAACCTCTGTCCGCCCACGCATTTTTACTATGAACTTATGTTCAGGCAGTTTGTGGCGGACTCCGCTGTGTGCCCTCCACCGATAGAGGCCGACACCGTCATGGTCTCCGACAGTATCTGCCAGTATAGTTCCTACCATCTGAACGGCATCTCGCTCAGTGCCGCACAGACGGCGGACACCGGCACACGCACCTTCGTGCTACATGACTTCGAATACTTCACCCCTGACTCCTGTTTTCATCACGTGAAGGTGTTGTCCCTGACCGTTTTGCCGTCGGATATCAGTATCGCTGTAGACAGCATCTTCCCGGGCGAGGCCTACCTCTTCGCGGGTCGCGAACTGACGTTGGCGGGCGGCTACGTAGATGACCATGGACTGAACAGCCATGGATGCCCCATCAAGGACTCGCTGGAACTCAGCATCAGACCGTTGCCACCGATAGAGTGCGACGCCGAGATAGGGGTGGAACGGCTGGAGTGGTATATCTCGCAGCCCACCGAGGTGAGCCTCTGGTCCGTGAGCGAGGCCGACAGCTACCGCTGGAGCCCCGCAACGCTCTTCGCCGACGATACTGCACGCAATGTCAGCTTCTTGCTGCATCCGGAGAGCCAACAATGGGTGCGTCTGGAGACGGAACGGACGGACACGGTGAACCACATCTACCATGGCGCGGAAATGGACACCACGACGCTGCAGCTGCAGCTGACGGCACCTGTAGAGCCTCAGACGCGCTATCGCTTTGCGATAATCCTCGGCGACGGTGGGGATGTTACGGCGCAAGTGATTGTCGGTGGAGAGTCCATGTTCTCCGGTGTGGCGCCGGCAGGGAGGCTGGAAGTGGAGTTCGGCTCCTCTCAGTGCAGCGAGGTCACCATCACCGTAATGACCAACCAATCGGTGCGCATGACCTCGGCGGGGCTGTGGCGCTACTGCCGCGCCGTGGACTTGGTGACGATTGTCGCGCACAGCCTTTGCCCCGTTATTATGGCCGACAGGACGGTTATCTGTTTGGGCGACAGTGTGACGTTGTGGGCTAGGCAGACGGACTACTACCGCTGGGCATCGTGGCCTACTGACGCTTCGCTTGAGGAACAGCAGGGGAGGGCTTCGGTGACGGTGAGTCCGCAGGTGACGACCACCTACTACTTGTTGACACCCGACAGCACAGTGGCCGACAGTGTGGTGATTGTTTTGGAGGACAATCCTGTGCTTCAGTTCGTTGCCGACAGGGAGGTGGTAGATTTCGACCATCCGGTGCTGACGCTGGAGGAGCTGTCGGCGGTGGCAAATGTACGGTGGACCTTCTCCGACGGTGGTGAGGCCGAGGGACAGAAGGTGCAATGGCGCTTCGGCGAGGTGGCGGGCGACAGTCTGTGGGTGCGGGAGGTCGGTTGCACCGCGAATGGCTGCTGCTCAGATACTTTACTGATGTTCCCTGTCGAGACGGTATCGGTATGGTTCCCCAATGTCTTCACGCCTGGTGAGGCGACGAACAGCAGCTTTGCAATGGTGACCAACCAGACCGTAGAGGCATACGAGCTAACGATATACAACCGTGAGGGTCTGATGGTGGCCCGATGCACCGATGTGGCCGTTGGGTGGAACGGCATCGACTTCCACGGCAAGGCATGTCCGCAGGGAGTCTATGCCTATGTATGCGAATACCGCCTGGCGGGCAAGCCTGCCAAGCGGTATATGGGGACGGTATTGCTGTTGCGATAGGTTTATTTCTTCGGGGCGCCGCCGCCAAAGTCGTCGTAAGCGATATTCTCGGGTTGCACGCCGAGGCTGTCGAGCATTTGCACCACAGCGCTGCTCATGGGGCCGGGGCCGCACATGTAGTACTCGATGTCCTCGGGGGCGGGGTGGTCCTTGAGGTAGGTGTCGTACATGACCTGGTGGATGAAGCCGGGAGTGTAGGGCACTCCGGCGGCGTCGGCGGCGGGGTCGGGCCGGTCGAGGGCCAGATGGAAGTGGAAATTCGGGAAGTCCTTCTCCAACTGGTGGAAGTCGTTGAGGTAGAACACCTCGTTGAGGGCGCGGGCGCCGTAGAAGTAGTGCATCGGGCGATTCTGGCAATGCAGCGTGCGGGTGAGGTGCATAATCTGTGCGCGGAGAGGAGCCATACCGGCGCCGCCGCCAACCCATAACATCTCATTGCCCTGCGGGTCGTCGCTCCAGGTGCCGTCCTCGGTGCCGCGGACGCGGAACTCGCCGTAGGGGCCGCTCATGATGACCTTGTCGCCGGGCTTCAGCGAGAAGATGTAACTGGAGGCTATGCCGGGGTTGACGTTCTGGAATCCGCTGCGGTCGGCCGTGAAGGGCGGTGTGGCAATACGCACGGTGAGCATGAAGACGTCGCCCTCGGCGGGGTAGTTGGCCATGGAGTAGGCGCGCACGGTAGGCTCGGTGTTGACGCAGACGAGGTCGAACATCTTGAACTTCTCCCATGCGGGCAGGTACTCGTCGCCGATGAGGCTGCGGTCGAAGTCACTGTAGTTGAGCTTGAAAGGCGGTATCTTGATTTGTGCGTAGGAGCCGGGCACGAAGTCCATGTGCTCGCCGGCAGGCAGCTGCACCTTGAACTCCTTGATGAAGGTGGCCACGTTGCGGTTGCTCACCACGGTGCACTCGTATTCCTTGATGCTGAGGATGCTCTCGGGGAGTTTGAGGCTTAGGTTCTCTTTGACCTTCACCTGGCAGCCGAGTCGCCAGCCTTCCTGTATCTGCTTGCGACTGAAATGGGGTGTCTCGGTGGGGAGGATGGAGCCGCCGCCCTTTACCACGCGGCACTTGCATTGGCCGCAGGAGCCTTTGCCTCCACATGCCGAGGGCAGGTGGACGCCCTGTTCGCTGAGGGTGGATATCAGTGTTCCGCCCGTGGGAACGGTAAGTTCTTTGTCGTCATTGATGGTTATCTTCACGTTGCCCTGCGGGATGAGCTTGGCGCGCAGGATGAGCAATGCCGCCACCAGCAGCAGGATGACGACCAGGATGAGTATGATTGAGATGATAAGTGTTTGTGTCATTGCAGTATTGTCTTAACTACTTAACTACTGTCTACTTAACTACTAAAGTTTAAAGCCCATGAACGACATGAACGCCATTCCCATGAGGCCGGTGATGATGAAGGTGATGCCCACGCCGCGGAGGGCAGGGGGAATGTGGCTGTAGCGCAGTTTCTCGCGGATGGCGGCGATGGCCACGATGGCCAAGAACCAGCCGATGCCGCTGCCGAGGGCGAAGACGGTGGCCTCGCCGATGTTCTGGTAGCCGCGCTCCTGCATGAAGAGGGAGCCCGACATGACGGCGCAGTTCACGGCGATGAGCGGGAGGAAGATGCCCAGCGAGTTGTAGAGCGCGGGGCTGAACTTCTCCACCACCATCTCCACCATCTGCACGATGGCGGCGATAACGGCGATGAACATGATGAGGCTCAGGAAGCTGAGGTCCACCTCGGCCAGCGAGGGCGATATCCACGCCAGCGCTCCGGGTGCGAGGAAGAATTTGTTGAGCAGGTAGTTGATGGGCACGGTGATAAGCAGCACGAAGGTGACTGCAATACCGAGCCCCGCCGAGGTCTTCACCGTCTTACTCACGGCAAGGTAGGAGCACATGCCGAGAAAGAAGGCGAAAATCATGTTGTCGACGAAAATCGACTTGATAAATATATTTACATATTCCATTTTTACTCAAACATTTTTACTCAAACATTAACACAATCAAGCATTAACTCATTCACAAAGGTCCTTGTTGCGGCTGCGGTGCCACCAGATGATGAGGCCGACGAGGATGAGGGCCATGGGGGGCATGATCATCAGGCCGTTGTTCTCGTAGCCGATGCCGTAGAGGCCGAGCTTCTCCGCCACGGGGTAGCCCCAGAGGGTGCCGCTGCCGAAGAGCTCGCGGACGAAGCCGAGGACGATAAGGATGACGCTGTAGCCGAGGCCGTTGCCGAGTCCGTCGAGGAAGCTCGCCCACGGCTTCTGCACCATAGCGAAAGCCTCGAGGCGGCCCATGACGATGCAGTTGGTGATGATGAGGCCCACGAAGACGGAGAGCTGCTTGCTCACGTCGTAGACATAGGCTTTCAGCACCTGGTCGACCAGCACCACGAGGGTGGAGACGACGACGAGCTGCACGATGATGCGGATGCGCGGCGGAATGGTGTTGCGCAGCAGCGAGATGATGACGTTGGCCAGCACCACGACGACGGTGACGCTGAGGGCCATCACCACGGCGGGCTTGAGCTGCGCCGTCACGGCCAGGCAGGAGCAGACGCCCAGCACCTGCACCAGGATGGGGTTGTTCTTGCTGAAGGGGAGTTTGATAAGGTCTAGGTTCTTCATTCGGTAGCCTCCTTTCTAAGATTGCTGTAGTCGTCGTAGGCTTTGGCCAGCATGGCTGTGACGCCGTTGCTGGTCATGGTGCCGCCGCTGATGGCGTCCACCTCGTAGGGGTTGCTGTGGTCGGCGTTCTTGGCCAGATGGATAGCTTGGGTGTCCATACGCTTGCCGATGAAGCGGGCGGCGAACTTGTCGGTGGCTATCTCGCCGCCGAGACCGGGTGTTTCGCCCTTGTGGTCGAACACAGCCCCAACCACCGTGCTCTCGCGGTCGAGTGCCAGGTAGCCCCAGATGGGTCCCCAGAGGCCGGTGCCCTTGAGGGGCAGGACGATACCGCCGTCGAAACGGTAGTAGCCGTCAGCCTCGGTGATGTGTTTGGCGTAGAGCTCTGCGGCGTTTTCGCGAGTGGCTTCTACACCGATGGTTTTCAAAATCATCTGCTTGGTCTCGGCCTGTTGGTTCTTTTCCTGGGCAGGCTTGAGGCTGACGGCAACGACCGTCAGTATCAGCGCCGCCACCACGACGAGCACGGCGGAGTAGATGAAGATATAGCGGTTGCTGAATGATTTAGCCATTGTTCACCTCCTTTCCCATTGTGGCGACGCGTTTGGCGCGACGCTTGATATTCCTTGCCACCACGCAGTGGTCAATCAGCGGCGCCATGCAGTTCATGAAGAGAATGCTGAGCATCATGCCCTCCGGATAGGCGGGGTTGCAGACGCGCAGCAGCACGGCGAAGGCGCCGATGAGCAAGCCGTAGATCCACTTGCCGCAGTTGGTCTGCGCTGCGGTGACGGGGTCGGTGGCCATAAAGACCGCGCCGAAGGCGAAGCCGCCCATCAGGAAGTGATAGTAGAATGGCAGCTGCATATAGTCGTTCGCGCCTATGGCATTGAACAGCAGCCCCATGGCACCGCCGCCGAGGAACACGCTCAGCATGATACGCCATGAGGCGATGCCGGTGAAGAGCAGCAGGAAAGCGCCCAAGGCGATGGCGATGACGCTCGTCTCGCAGGTGCTGCCGGGTATCGTTCCAATCAGCATATCCAACGCCGAGGCCGAGGGGTGTGCGCCTGTGGCCAGCTCGCCCATTGGCGTGGCGCCGGCAATGGCGTCGCTGCCCCACAGGTCGTTGGCAATCCACACCTTGTCGCCGCTCATGTGTGTCGGGTAGGCGAAGAAGAGGAAGGCACGCGCCACCAGGGCGGGGTTGAGGAAGTTCATGCCGCTGCCGCCGAAGACCTCCTTGCCGATAATCACGGCGAAGGCCACAGCCAATGCTAGCTGCCACAGCGGTGTGGTCACCGGCACAATCATCGGAATCAGCAGGCCCGTGGCGAGGAAACCCTCGTTGACCTCATGGTGGCGGTACTGAGCGAAAGCGAATTCGATGAAGAGACCTACGATATAGCTTACCGCAATCATCGGCAGCATACGCAGGAACCCGAACCACCAACAGGGTAACACCCCATCAAGCCCATTAACCCCATTAAGCCCACTTTGATACCCGATATTCCACATACCGAACAGCAGCGCCGGCATCAGCGCAATCACCACAATGATAATGCTGCGCTTCATATCCACCGCGTCGCGGATATGTGAGCCGCTTTTGGTCACCGTCTTGGGCGTGAAGGCAAAGGTGTGGAACGCCTCGTAGGTGCTCCCCAGCCAACTCCACTTACTCTTCGGTTCAATCTTCTCAAACCAGTCTTCTAACCATTTCATGTTCATGCGGTAGCCTCCTTTCTGAGAACCTCGAGGGCCTCACGGATAATGGTCTGTATCTCGGTCTTCGAGGGGTCGATGAACTCGCATAGCGCGAAATCCTCGGGCTCCACCTCATAGATGCCGAGTTTCTCCTGCAGCTCCACGTCGCCCACGATGCAGGCCTTGATGAGTTGCAGCGGATAGATGTCGAACGGAAACACCCGCTCAAAACTCCCAGTGAACAAGAAAGGCCTCACCGACCCATGCACATTGGTGTTGAAGTCGTAGCTGGGCTTCCTGTCGCCCATGAAACCCATCTTGCCCACTAAACCCATAAACCCGCTCAAGAACGTCTTGCTGAAGCTGAATTTCTTCAGCCCCGGCATCAGCCATCCCATGAAGTCGTATTTGTCACCCTCCTCGATATAGCACACCTGCTGGTCGTACATACCGAGGAAGCCGTCAGCAGCAACGGTGCTGCCGCTCAGCGGAGACCCGCTGATGATTCTCGTGGAATCAGACAAACCGCTGCAACCACACAACCTGGGATAGTTGTCATTCATCATCTGTGCCTCGCTGATGTGCTTCAGGCAGGCTCCGCAAATCACGCGGTAGTAGTGGGGTGCCTTCGCTGCGGGACCTCCCACGGCGATGACGCGCTCGGGGCGGTATTCGCCGGTGATACACCAGCGTCCGATATTAGCCACATCCTGCGCATTCACTGTCCAGATGCACTCTCCCTTACTAAGGGGGTCGATGGCGGCAACGATGGTTCCAATGTTGCCGGCAGGGTGGGGACCTTCAGCCTTCACACAATGCACAGGAGCAAACGTCTCCAAGGCTTTCACCCCAGCTTCGAACTCATGCTCGCGCCCTTTCAACACAAACTCCAAATCTGGTGCTAATGGGTTGGTGTCGCGCAGGCTGATATAGATGCCTTTAGGTTTGTGGTCAGAGTTAGCGATAGCACCGAAGGGTCGCTCTTTAATCATCCACCAGCAAGGACTCTCGGGAGTCAGTGTATTCGGAGTATTTTGAATATTCTGAGTACTCTGATTATTCCGACAAACCACCACCTCCAGCAGGCGGCGCTTCTCGCCACGGACGATGGTTTCCACGATGCCGTCCACTGGTGAGGGAAGTGTCAGGCGCGCATCGCGCTTGTCTTCCACCAGGGACTGTCCTGCTGTGACCGTATCGCCTTCAGCGACAAGCAGGCGCGGAGTGAAACCCACCACATCCGGCGGCTTCACGGCGTAGCGTTCCACGCCCCGCAGGTCCAGTATCTTTTGCTCGGGAATGCCGCCGAGGGGGATGTCTAGACCCTTTTTTATCTTTATATCGTGTCTCATTTTTGACTTTTGACTACAATAATTTTACACCCAGCGAATTGCATTCAAGTCGCTTCGTCTTATCAACCTGCAAATATAAGAAAAGTTATATAATTGAAAACAATATTTAAATTTTGAGTTCGACAGGTTGGAGCATGTTCTCGGGCTTGAGAATTTCGTCCAACTGTTCCTTGGTGAGGAGCTTGTGTTCGAGAACCAGTTCATACACACCGCGGCCAGTCTCGCTGGCCTCTTTGGCAATCTTCGTACTCTGTTTGTAGCCAATGATGGGGTTGAGCATGGTGACAATGCCGATGCTGTGCTCCACCAACTGGCGGCAGCGCTCCTCGTTGGCCACGATACCGTCGATGCAGAAGTTTCTC
>ONBK01000013.1 GCA_900316055.1 uncultured Bacteroidales bacterium | reverse complement strand
GGATTGTGTTTTCTAGCATAGAACTCGCTCATGTGTACAATCTGAATAAAGTCGGTCTGAAAAACTTCGAAAGGTTAGTAGAAGAACATGGTATACTGAATATAGCCGGACATAGCCACACATTGAACGAAAAAGTCAGAATTAATTATCGTTACAAATTAATTTAAAATTCGGAAAATGTAGGAACGAAGTTTAGACTTTTCCATAAAGCAGTCCTGTAATTTTTTAATAATCAGTGGAATATTATAGGACTGCCCCTCGCCTTTACCAAGGCTCAAAAACGGCTGCAAAAATACAAAATTCTTCTGCATTAATGAACACCGCCGCAAAAGCACGAAACCTTTGCGGCGGTCATTCCATCCGCCCCCACTTCATCTCTTCCCCTTCATTGTCGTACTGCTTGCGCTTGCCGACAGGTGTTTCCGTGAGGGTGATGCGCACCACGGCCGTCCGTTCGAGGCTGCGGGCAATGGCAGCATCGAAAGCATCCATGTGTTTGGGGAGGAAACGTTGGCAGATGACCCGCAAACCCTCGATCATCTCTTCACGGTCGGTCACAATCTCTGCCTTTCCAACGGCAGTGGCAGACTTGTACTGCAACGTGAAGTTGCCGTCCTTCGGGCCAACGGTGGGCGTGCATTTGGTGACGGCCGACAGGAAGACCGTCGGACAGTGTGCTATACAATCAAGTTTTTCGTCTTCCAAGGCACCGTGGAAATAGAACGTTCTCTCGTCGGTACGCGCCAATGACAGGGGCAATCCGTAGGGTGTCCCATCGGGACGGGTGAAACTGACTGTCACGTATGGAGCCTTGTCCAACACCTCAAATGCGAAGGCAGCATCCATTTGGCGGCTTGCTTTTCTCATATAGTTGTTTTTACTGTTTTTTCAATCTGAAAACCTTGCCAGCATCATCCGTGAAACCGGATGTGCTGGACAAAGGTTTACGGATCAAAGATGGAAAAGGTTACATGAACCTTAGATTCCAAACAACTTCATGTCCTCTTCCACCGTGCTAATCTCGCCAATGCCGAAGTTCTCAACGAGCACTTTGGCCACGTTGGGCGAGAGGAACGCGGGCAAGGTGGGACCGAGATGGATGTTCTTCACACCGAGACTGAGCAATGCTAACAGCACGATGACGGCCTTCTGCTCGTACCACGCGATGTTGTAGGCGATGGGCAGTTGGTTCACATCGTCCAAACCGAACACCTCTTTGAGCTTCAAGGCTATGAGGGCCAAGGAATAGCTGTCGTTGCACTGGCCTGCATCCAGCACACGGGGAATACCTCCGATGTCTCCCAAGTTGAGTTTGTTGTATTTGTACTTGGCGCAACCTGCCGTGAGAATGACGCAATCCTTGGGCAGGGCTTTGGCAAATTCGGTGTAGTATTCGCGGCTCTTCATGCGACCGTCGCAGCCCGCCATCACCACGAACTTGCGGATGGCACCGCCCTTGACGGCCTCCACCACCTTGTCGGCGAGGGCAAACACCTGCTCGTGGGCGAATCCGCCCACAATCTTGCCCGTCTCGATCTCCTTCGGGGCTGGGCAAGTCTTGGCCAAGGCGATGATTTCGCTGAAATCCTTCTTGCCGTTGGCATCGACGGGGATGTGCTTCCAACCCGGGAAACCCGTGCTGTTGGTAGTGAATACGCGGTCTTTGTAAGTCGCATTGGCAGTCGGCGGCACAATGCAGTTGGTGGTGAAAAGTACAGGGCCGTTGAAGGCTTCGAACTCCTCGCGTTGCTTCCACCAGGCGTTGCCATAGTTGCCCTTCAAGTGGCTGTATTGCTTGAGTTTCGGATAATAATGTGCAGGTAGCATCTCGCTGTGGGTGTAGATGTCGACGCCCGCGTCCTTGCTCTGCTCAAGGAGTTGCTCGATGTCGCTGAGGTCGTGTCCGCTGACCAAAATACCCGGACGGCTGCCCACGCCGATGTTCACCTCCGTTATTTCGGGATTGCCGTAAGCTGTCGTATTGGCTTTGTCCAACAAGGCCATCGCCTTCACGCCCCATTCGCCGGTTTTCAGCACCAAGGCGGTGAGTTCATTGGCATCGTTGCAGGTTACCAATTGACCGAGGGTTTGAAGGATGAACTCGTTGATGTCGCCGTCCACCTGACCGAGGCGTGCGGCGTGCTCCAGGTAGGCGGCCATGCCTTTGAGTCCATACATAGTCAACTCTTTCAGCGAGCGAATGTCCTCGTTGGTTTCGGCCAGCACGCCAACGGTTTGGGCTTTCTCGTCGTATTGTTCACGGGTGCCGTTCCATTCCAGCACATCGAGTTTCGGCAGTTCAATGCCTTGCTTGTTGGTCACGCGGTCTTTGAACATATCGCGCAACTCCAAGCTCTTGTCAATGCGGGCGTAGATGCTCTCCACATCGAAGTTGGCGTTGGTGATAGTGCAGAACAGCGCATCGTTCACGAAGGCATGGATGCTCTTGCGGAAGTCGCAGTAGTCATGTCCGCAGCCGTGTTGGTGATGGTTGGCGATAACACCAAGTCCTTTAAGGACATAAATCAAAAGGTCTTGTGCGTGGGCCACTTGCGGAGTCTTTCCGCATACTCCTGAAATTTTGCAGCCGACGCATCCGGCAGTTTCCTGACATTGGAAACAAAACATTTTCTCGTTCATTGTCTTTTGCTATTGAGTTAGTGATGAATTCTGGCTGCAAAATTACAGCCGCTGAACGAGGTAGAGCGTAACAAATGTTACAACAACGAATTTTTTCAGTACTTTTGCAAAAAAAATAGATTTTCATGGAAGAACTCAAAAAACTGAAACTCATAGCCAATTGCAGCGACGAATCCTTGGAATGGCTGCTCGCCCAGCCTTGCCGAAGACAGCAGTATGCCGCAGGCAAACTGATACTTCGTGCTGGCGACCCTTGCCGCTCGCTGATGGTGCTCGTCGAGGGCGAGGCCGAAGCGAAGATGATGGGCGAGGAAGGCCGCGAGGTGCTGGTCGACAAGCTGAAAGCCCCGATGCTGCTGGCTCCGGCTTTCCTTTTCGCCGCCGAAAATTCAGTGCCTGTGGAGGTCACCGCTGTGACCGACTGCGCCATGTGGCATATCAACCGCGAGGCGTTTTTCCGCCTCATGCAGACCGAGCCGAGCGTGTTGAAGGGGTTCTTGGAGGTGCTTTCCAACAAGGGCCGTTTCCTGAGCGGCAAGATGCGCTCCTTCGCCGTGAAAGGCCTGCGCAACCGCGTCGTCGAATACCTCGAAGCACATGGTGCCATCACGACAGTGGCCGCTGCTGCACAAGAGCTTGGCGTGACAAGGCCCTCACTCAGCCGAGTGCTCTCGGAAATGTTGGACGAAGGGCTTGTGGTTAAGGATGAGAAAGGCTACAGAAAGGTATAGGCTTGTCCCCACCTTCCGCATGAAAAGCCAAGTCCTTAAAACAAACGCCGCCGCGCGTGGAGTACGCCCTCACCGACCGTGGTCGCAGCTTCATGCCCGTCATGCAACAACTGCTTGACTGGGCCTACAACAACCTCCACGACATCGTAACCGACCGCGAGAAATACTATGGACAGGATTGAAAACATCGACTTCTGCATACGCTACCTGCTGGAGCAGAACCACACACAGGCCGACCTCCCGGCCGATTTGGCGGGGAAACAACAATTACAGAAGACATTGCGTCGATTCTAAACCTGACGTAAACAGGATCAAATAATATTTTCGCAGGATTGGCGTTTCTTCGGAAATAACAATCATTTGTAACACAATAAAAAAGATAAAACAATGAAAAAAGACCTTGGAGTTGTACCGGCTGTATACCCGATGCCGGTTTTGATGGTGGCCGCTTACGACGAGCATGGCCGCGTGAACGTGATGAATGCCGCCTGGGGCATGATTTGCGACATGGACAAGATAGCCCTCTTCATCGGCGAAGGCCACAAGACCACGCAGAATATCCTAAAGACAAAAGCCTTCACCGTCAGCATCGCCGATCGCGACCACATGGATGTGGCCGATTACTTCGGCATCGCCACCGGAAATAAGACCCCCGACAAGTTCGAACGAACTGGTTACCACGCTGTCCGCAGCAACCGTGTCAACGCCCCCGTCATCGACGAATTCCCAGTGGCCATGGAGTGCGAACTGGCCGAGGTGGTGGAGACAGAGACGATGTACTGCATCGTGGGCAAGATTGTCAATGTTGCTGCCGAAGAAAACGTCCTCAGCGAGAACGGCAAGGTGGACCCAATGAAGCTCAATGCCCTTATCTTCGACCAGTTCCAGAACGGCTACTACGTCACTGGCGAGCAGGTTGGCCGTGCCTGGAACGCTGGTGCCGCACTGGCCAAAGCGAAATAATCCGCGAGGCCTTACAACTGAGAAACGCCACCCTATAGGCAATAAAAACCGTCGGGCGGCGTTTTTTAATTGTGATTGACTTATGAACATCGAGGACTATCGCAACTACTGCCTTTCGCTGGGCGACGACGTGGAGGAGCGGATGCCTTTCAAGGCTTTCCGCTACGCCAGCGAGGTGCTGGTCTTCTATGTCTGTGGCCATATGTTTTCTTTCTTCGACTGCAACAATTTCTGCGTTGTCACACTCAAGTGCCAGCCCGACCGCATTGAAGAATTAAAGGAACAGCACTCCTGCGTTGGCAAACCATTCAACGAGTCGCCCCGGTACTGGATTGGCGTCGACCCTGCAATCGCCTCCGATGTCCTGTTGAGAGAGCTGACGCTGAACTCATACAACCTCGTCCGTGAGAAGTACCATCGAAAATATAAATCAAGAACCTTAAGACATTGAACACACCTACAGGAAAAACCTACGTCGGAAGTGACGATCTATACGCCGACGTGCAGCGCACCATGCGGCTCTGCGCCGAGATGAACAGCGGCTACCATACTGAGGCCGAGGTACGTGAATGCTTGCGCGAGATTACCCGCAGCGAGGTGCCAGACACCGTGCGCGTCTTCACGCCGCTTAACATCAACTACGGCCCCGGCGTGCGCTTCGGCGACGACTGTTTCCTTAATTTCGGCTGCACGCTACTCGCTATCGGCGGCATTACCATTGGCGACGGCGCCTTTATTGGTCCCAACTGCGTGCTGGCCACCGAATACCACCCCGAAGACCCCGCCGCGCGCCACACGCTGCTCACCAAGCCCATCGTCATCGGTCGCAACGCCTGGCTGGGTGCCGACGTCAAGGTGCTGGCTGGAGTGACCGTCGGCGAGAACGCCATCGTCGCCGCAGGCTCAGTGGTCACCAAGGACGTGCCCGTCAATATGGTGGTGGCCGGTACACCGGCAAAAGTGATTAGGCCCATTAAACAATAGACAAAATAACCGAAGACATATTGCCATGACAGAATACGAGAAAATGCTCGGCAACCTGCCGTACGACTATACCGACGAGGAGATACAGGCCCGCATCGTGCACACCTACGAGGCGATGCGTGCCCTGAACCAATGCGGTGCATGGGACAAGGAGGAGTTTCGCCGCTGCATACACGACTTGCTGCCCAACGCACACCCGTCGGCGCTGGTCATCCCGCCGTTCCACTGCGACCACGGCGAACGCATCACCCTCGGCGAAGGGGTGGTCATCAATTTCAACGGCGTCTTCCTCGACGGCGGCGGCATAACCATAGGCAACCACACGCTGATAGGCCCCAACTGCCAGCTGCTTACCCCTGACCACCCGCACGACTACTTGGAGCGACGCAAGACCATCGAGACGGGGCTGCCCATCCGCATCGGCGACGACTGCTGGCTGGGCGGTGGCGTAATAGTCTGTCCGGGAGTGACTATCGGCAACCGCGTGATTGTAGGCGCCGGCAGCGTGGTGACGCACGACATACCCGACGATGTGGTCGTTGCCGGAAACCCCGCAAAGATTATCAAGAAGACCTCTCCGAAAGATGGCAAAATAAATTGCAGACATTCACGTTAAATGAATATATCATACCTTAAAAAAAACGATGGAGAAACCAATACTCCTCGCAGCCGCGGCACTGATGATGGTCGCCTCAATTGGTTATGACATATACCGGTCACGAGAATTACGACACAATGAGACCATACATTGCACTGACTGACAAGACGAGAAAGAATATGATGGAGACGAACTTCTAACAGTATTATGTTTATAGGAAAAGGAGATTGCTATGCAGTCTCCTTTTTTTTGTGTAATAAACTTGGCAATAGTGAGTTCTGTGCAATTTTGGTGCATTTTTTCGACATAATAAAAGTCTCACAAGTTTATTTTACAATAACTTATGAGACTTTTTCAGCGGAGAGACAGGGATTCGAACCCTGGGACCAGACAAGCTGGTCAACGGTTTTCGAGACCGCCCCGATCGACCACTCCGGCATCTCTCCTTCTAAAGGTTATTGGTTATTGCATGTTGGTTATTGAAATGGGTGCGTCAGCCGTCGATAACCCATAACCTCTAACCCATAACCTATCTTCGAAAGCGGGTGCAAAAGTACTAACTTTTCGCGATATGGCAAAACAATTTTTTAGTTTAAAGTTTAAAGTTTAAAGTTTAAAGTTGATTGTCAGTGTATTTGTTGCGCAAAAATTCTTGACTCAGGAGTCTTATTTCTTGATTTCTATACGCATATTGTCGGCAGCCAAAATAGAATTTGGAAACTCGGCGCGAGCCTGACTGATGAGAGGTTCATCCTCGCGGTAGCGGGCACTGATATGCGTGAGGAGGAGCTGCTTGGCTCCCGCCAGCTGTGCCAAGCGACCCGCCTGTCCGGCGGTGAGATGTTTGCGCTCAGCGGCCAACCGTTCCATATCGTTGGCGAAGGTACATTCGAGACAGAGCAAATCGACCCCACGGAAATGCTCTGCGAGGTGTTCATCGTAAGCGGTGTCGCAGCAATAGGCATAGACAATCGGTTCCCGGGGTGAACGCGGTTTCTCGGTGATGCGGAAACCGTAGTCGGGCACCGAATGGTCAAGAGGGAAAGCGTCGATGAAGCAACGATTGTTCTCGAAGACTCGCTGCTCACCCTCGGTGAAGTCCATCTCCTGCCATTCGATGGGGAATCCCACATGGTTTCCGGTGAGTTCGAAGGTGGTCTCAATCACCTGCCGGGCTCCTTGGGGGGCGACAACGAAGACGGGCTCCGTGCGGCCACAGAGGTGCATGGTGCTCAGTAACCCAGGCAGCCCGAAGAAGTGGTCACCATGCAGGTGCGAGATGATGATAGTGTTCAGGCTCTGCAGTTTGAGGTGATTGTAGCGGATACGGTCCTGTGTGGCCTCAGCACAGTCGATAAGCAATTTAAAGCCCGCGATATTGAGCACCTGCGCCGAACAGCGTCGCGCCCCGATGGGCAGTGCAGCACCGCTTCCGAGGATAGAGAGGAAGACATTCATTCTGAGTTAAGAGTTTAAAAAGGTTAAAGAATTAAAAAGTTTAAAGGGAGTGAAAGAATATACACATTATTTGCTACCGGTTACCGGCTTTGAGAGCCAGAGGAGCAGGAAGGTAACGAGGCCGTTGATAAGAAGGATTACGAAACCGAAATCGAAATCCCACGTGTCTATGCAATAGCGATGAAGGAAATAGGTGGCTACCGGAGAAATCACAGCAATTACCGGAATCCAGCTGTCACGGGCACGATATTTCGTGAAGAGGCCGAAGGCATAGAGTCCCAATAACGGGCCATAAGTGAAACCTGCGATAAAGAAGAGGGTGTCAATAAGCGAATCCCGGTGGAAGGGCTGGAAGAGGACAATTATCAATAGATAAACCACAGCGAAAGAGACGTGAACCCATCTACGCACACGGAGTTCCTTGGCAGGATTGGATTTCCCGTTTTGTCCAAAGCCCAGAAAATTGTAACAGAAGGTGGTGGTGAGTGCGGTGAGGGTGCCATCGGCTGAACTGTAGCCTGCCGCCACCATGCCGAGGATAAACACCACAGCGGTAAAGCCACTGAGCGAGAAAGCTATGGAGGGGAATATCTTATCGGCAACCACATATACCTCGCCCTTGCTGTTGACTGCCGTAGGAAGGTCGAATCCTGTCTGCTGCGCATAAGCCAGCAAGGCGGCTCCGAGGCAGAGGAAGAGGATGTTGACGATAATGAAGAGGAAGCTGGAGGTCATCACGTTCTTCTGCGCGTCGCGAAGGGTCTTGCAGGTGAGATTCTTCTGCATCATATCCTGGTCGAGTCCCGTCATTGTAATGGTGATGAACATACCGGAAAGCACCTGTTTCAGCCAAAACTTGGGTGCTGTGGGGTCGGTCTCGAACATGCGGGTATAGCCTTGATCAGAGGAACTCTTCATCAAATCTCCGAGGCTAATATCCAAGTTGTTAAGGATAGCCACCACAGTAGCAACAGCCGCCGCCAACAAAAAGGTTGTCTGCAGGGTATCGGTCCAAACGACTGTCTTGATGCCACCACGAAAAGTGTAGAGCAGGATGATGGCGATGAAAACCACTGCCGGCACCCAGAACGGGATGCCCCAGGCTCGAAAAACGAACTCATAGAGCACGAAAACAACAAGATACATGCGGAGAGCGGAGCCCAGCAGACGCGAAATGATGAAGAAGAGGGCCCCCGTCTTCTCACTTCGAACACCAAAACGCTGCTCCAGATAGGTGTAGATGGAGGTGAGGTTCAGTTTATAGTACAATGGAAGAAGTACCAATGCAATGGCTGCATATCCAAGCACATAGCCAAAAACCAGCGGCATGTATGTCCATTGTCCGCTCTGCACCCCGCCGGGGACGGACATGAAGGTGACTCCCGAAAGCGAGGCGCCAATCATGCCGTAGGCCACCACGGGCCAAGGGGACTTGCGACCGGCGCGGAAGAAGGCTTCGTTGCCCTTGGCACCGCGCCGCCCGGTGAGCCACATGACTAGGAAGAGCAGCAGCGTATAGGACGCAAAGCACACTAATATAGTTGATTCCATCTCTTTTCAATATAACAAACCATTTGCAAAGATACAAAAAGTATGCGAAATATTTTTTTAAAGCATACAATAAATGTTGTATAGGTGCGTTATCAAAAATAATTAATAAAAAGGAGAAGAATGAAGATTAACAAGATATTCGCGGCAATCCTGTTTTTGGCACTGGGTGCCACTGTCTCTGCACAGAGTGGTCACGACCTGAAGGACGACGAACTTCGCGGACCGGTGAAGCGTGTGGACGCGGTGATGTATGAGGCTCGCTACAACTTTGACGACAACCTCGAGCGTGGCGACCAGATGGAGCACCTGATTACCGAATACAACGCCAAAGGACAGCGTCGCAGCCAGACCTATCTCTCTGTGGCCGAGGATGTCATCTTCCGCACTCGCTACAAACACGACGGCTTTGGCCTGACGACCCTCGAACATGTGGTCGACAACCAAGACCGCGTCATCGGCCGCACCTATTACGTCTATGATGAAGACCACACCCTCATCGAGGTTTATGTGGAAGATGCCGAACGTCAGGTGGAAAGCCGCATGCGCCTGAAACACGACAACATGGGCCGTATCGAGCAACGCAGCTACAACGACCAATTCAACGACATCTTCAAACGCGAGAAATACACCTACAACCCCGACGAAACCATCAACAAAGCGGTGGTTTATGACCGCTCAAAACAGAAGATCCAGGAAAAGCGTTGGGAGTATAACGAAGAAGGCGATGCCACAAGCTACACCCTCTACGACTACACCGAAGAAGAGGTGGAGATGTTCGTCACCATATACGAACGCGAATACGATGCCCACGGCAACTGGATTCGCTGCACCGAATACGAAGTCCTTGGCGACCGCAAACTGCCCCTGTACACTACCGTCCGCACCATCGAATACTTCTAACAGATGCACAAAGCGGGATTCGTTAATATTATCGGCAACCCCAATGTGGGCAAGTCGACACTCATGAACGCTCTCGTTGGAGAGCGTTTAAGCATCATTACCTCGAAAGCACAAACCACCCGCAAGCGTGTGATGGGCATCGTAAATGGTGATGACTTCCAAATCGTTTATACAGATACCCCCGGCATCGTCAACCCCGCCAACAAACTCCACGAACAGATGATGGGATTCATCGGCACCGCCCTACAGGATGCCGACCTCTTCCTCCTCGTCACCGAGGTGGGTGAGACATTCAAGAACCGCCATGTACTGCAGAAAGTCATCGACAGCAGCACCCCCGTCATCCTCATCATCAATAAGATAGACCTCTCCAACCAGGAGACCATTCGCGAAAAGATGGCCTACTGGCAGGAACAGATACCGCGCGCCATCATCGTCCCCTGCTCCGCCACCGAAGGATTCAATGTCGACAAAATCTTCGACCTCATCCTCGAGCGGCTCCCCGAGCATCCCGCCTACTTCCCCAAGGACGAGCTTACCGACCGCACCATGCGCTTCTTCGTCAGCGAGATAGTGCGCGAGAAAATACTGCTCTATTACCAGAAAGAGATACCCTACAGCTGCGAGGTTGCCGTCGAGGCCTATGAGGAGAAGGACGGCATCGACAACATCTCGTGCCTCATCTACGTGGAACGTGAAAGCCAGAAAGCCATCCTTATCGGCCATCAGGGCAAAGCCATCAAGAAGCTCGGCACCGAAGCCCGCAAGGACATCGAAGAGTTCACAGGCAAGAAGTGTTTCCTCTCCCTCCACATCAAAGTCCTCAAAGACTGGCGCAACAGCGACCGCGCCCTCAAGTCCTTTGGCTACTCGCTGGAAGACTAAGTATATCCTACCGATAGAGCCATTCGCCTCCGCAGGAAAACCTGCGGAGGCATTTTTTATTTTGCCATATCAGGAAAAGTTCGTACTTTTGCAGTCGCTTACGAGAGTTATTGTAAGCAGTAAGTAAGAAAAGCATTGCGATACTGTCCTTACTTGTAAATTCGGCAAATTAACAGTGGGAAGGTCGAGCATTCTGCTTTCGCTTGATTGTGTATGCTATATTCCTGTAGCATATCTTCAGGCGTGAGATATGTGTCTTGCGCTGAAAAAAGTTGACACAAAAGTGACAACCTAAATCAGCAAACCACAAATCAAATCGCTCCTTTTTAGATAATGTCCCATTGTTGAACCATCGCCGACGAATCACCGAAGCCACACCGAAGGGAGAGGCTACCGAGGCAAAAGATGAGTAAAACTTGAGTAAAAGGGGAGTAAAACTGATAGACAGGTATTCTATATAGTCTTTTCAAGTATGTCAAGCATGGATTGCAGCCGTTCTGTCAGATACTCTGCAATGAGGGTGACCATCGCCTCGGGCGAGCCGGTGCAGGTGTAATGGTTGAAGGCTTCGTAGTAGCGACGACGGTCGGTGAACTTGACATTGATGGGCGGATAACCGGCCTGGATAAGCTGCAGGTTCATCAACAGGCGGCCTGTGCGGCCGTTGCCGTCGATGAAGGGGTGTATGCTCTCAAAGCGCAGGTGGAACAATGCCGCCTGTTCGACGACGTGCAGTTTGCTGTAAATGGTATTCATGTTGGCCAGCAGGGCACCAACCATCGGCTCAATCTGATAGGGTTGCACTGGCGTTGTTGCCGCACCGGCAATGCGCACCGGCACACGACGCCACTGGCCTCGGTCTTCCTTGCGGTCGGCCAACACTAGCGAGTGTATGGCACGTATCTCGTATTCCGTCAGCGGCTTCTGCTCCTTGGACAACTGTTCCACATATTCAAACGCCTCTTTGTAACCCACGACCTCAAGATGATCTTTTAAAGGCTTACGGTCGATAGTGATGCCTTGCAGCACAAGTCCTGTCTCCTGCAAGGTGAGGGTGTTGCCCTCGATGGCGTTGCTGTTGTAGGTATGCTCCACGATGAACATCTCACGCAAGGCGTCCACCTCGGCAGGCGAGAATGGGCGACGATGCGACAGGCGTGCTTTGAGTTGGTCTATCTGCACAAGCAACTCATAGTAGGAAGGTTTTGTCCTACGGCTATGGCGGGCATCATCAGGTTGCACGGCATCGGATGGAATCATATACAAGTTCCCCTTGCGCACCACACCCGCAATGCGTCCTTCAGCACACAGCATTCTTACTCTTCTGTCGCTGATGCCCCACTTGGCAGCAGCCTCACTTACCTTCATGTACTCCATATTATTCCGATATTGCCCATTATAACGTCAAAAAGCACATTATATTGTTCCGATTTTGCAATTTTCGGAACAATACAATGCATTAATCGTCGAGGGCCAAACCGCCGAGGGAGGTCTCTTTATAGAGGCTTGGCAGATCCTTGCCGGTGAGCTTCATGGTGCGGACTACCTTGTCGAAGCTGATAATATGGCGGCCGTCGCTCATCATGGCGTAGATGTTGATATCCAAGGCGCGGAGGGCGGCCATGGCGTTGCGCTCGATGCAGGGTATCTGCACAAGGCCGCAGAGGGGGTCGCAGGTGAGGCCGAGGTTATGCTCCATGGCCATCTCGGCGGCGTATTCTATCTGCTTGGGGCTTCCGCCGAACAGCTGGTTGCTGGCCACGGCAGCCATCACGCAGGCGCTGCCCACCTCGCCCTGGCAGCCCACCTCGGCACCGCTGATGCTGGCGTTGTGCTTGATGACGTTGGCGAAGAGACCCGCCGTGGCCATGGCCCGCAGTATCTCGCGGTCGCTGAAGCCATGGTTCTTCTTTAAATGATACAATACAGCCGGCAACACGCCGCTACTGCCACAGGTTGGGGCGGTGACGATGCGTGCGCCACAGGCGTTCTGCTCGCTGGTGGCCAGCGCGTAGGCGATGACGAGGGCGCGGCTCTGCAGCGACGGCTTGAAGCCGCTGGCGCGCACGTGGTATTGGTGCGCCTTGCTGCGCAAGTGCAGGCCGCCGGCAATGACGCGGTCGTCCTGCAGGCCTTCCTCGATGGTCTGCTGCATCTGCTGCCACATCTCCTCGAGATAGAACCACAGGCTGCCGTCCTCGCACTGCTCCACATACTCCCAGAACGAGAGACCCTCCTTGTCGATATACTCCATGATTTCCTTCATGGTGTTGTGCGGATAGACCTCGCCCTCGGGGGTGATGCCGAGCGGCACCTCGCCCTCCTCGGTGGCCAGATATCCGCCGCCGATGCTATAGACGAGCCAAGAATCAACTGTTACGCCGTCGGCATCCAGCGCTTCGAAGAGCATCCCGTTGGGGTGGAACGGCTTGACGATATCAGGACGCCATACTATTTCGGTATCCTTGGGCGCCAGGCCGCGGGTGACGGCCATATCGGTGTGGTGTCCTTTGCCTGTGGCGGCGAGGGAGCCGTAGAGGGTGACGCGGTAGCGGGTCGCCTGTTTGGTGCGCTTGGCGAATATCTCGGCCGCGCGGTTGGGACCCATGGTGTGGCTGCTGCTTGGACCGTAGCCTATCTTGTATATCTTCTTGATGGTTTCCATATCTATATAGTAAAGGGCGGACCTTGGCCCGCCCTTGGTTTTTTGAATTGTCGAATGGATTACTCGGCAGCAGCTTCGCCTTCGCCCTCACCTTCACCGGCGGTGGCGCTGGCGCGGGTGCTGACGACGTTGACCACCTCAGCACTCTTCGGGTTGAGGATGGTATAGTTCTCACAGTTGATGTCCTGCACACGGATGCGCTGGTTGACATCGAGGTTGGTGATGTCGAGAAGAACCTCACTGGGCATGTTGGCGGGCAGAGCCTTGCAGTTGAGGCGTTTCTGCTTGTAAGCCAGCTTACCGCCCTTCATGACACCCTTGCTGGTGCCGGTGGTGTGGACGGGGATGGACATCACGACGGGTTTGTCATCGGTCAGCTCATAGAAGTCAGCGTGATAGACGATCTCGGTCACGGGGTGGAAATCGATGTCTTTCAGCATGGCCATGTGCTCTACACCATTGATGGTGATTTTCTGGAAGCAGGGCTCGGGGTTGAACAGAATACGCTGGAAGGAGGTCTGGTCGACACTGAACAGAATCTGTTCGCCTTTACCGTACATGACACAAGGCACTTTGGCGTCGCGACGCAGAGCCTTAGCATCCTTTTTCCCTACGTTCTCACGGAGAGAACCGCTCATTGATACTACTCTCATTGTGTTTGTTTTTTTGTTAATACTTATTTCTCGTTATTACGTAATTACGCTATAACGTTATTCTATTCATTCAATTTCTTAATCACACCTTTGTGGTGCAAAGTGGTCTCGTAGAGGTTGTCAAGGCTCTCATAGTTGACCACGCGACGGATGGCTTCAGCCAGCAGCCAGTCACAACTCAAGACGTGAATTTTGCTGCTCTCGCGCTTCAGCGGGATAGTGTCGGTGACCACCAGCTCCTCAAGCTCCGAGGCCTCCACCTTCTCGATGGCGTTGCCGCTGAGCACGGGGTGGGTAATCATGGCGCGGACACTCTTGGCACCGCTCTGCTTGATGATGCCGGCAGCCTTGCAGATGGTCGAACCGGTGTCGATGATGTCGTCAAGCAGGATGACGTGCTTGTCCTTCACGTCGCCGATGAGGCGCATTTCGCCAATCTCGTTGGGCTTGTTACGGTGCTTATAGCAGATAACAAAACTGTTGTTCAGTGTCTTGGCATACATGCCGGCACGCTTGCTGCCTCCCATATCGGGGCTGGCGAACATCACATCCTCGATGTCGAATTTCTCACGGATATAGGGCATGAAGAGGCTCGAACCGTAGAGGTGGTCGACGGGGAGAGTGAAGAAGCCCTGAATCTGGTCGGCGTGGAGATCCATCGTGATGACGCGGTCGACGCCAGCGGTGGTAATCATGTCGGCAATGAGGCGGGAGGCGATAGGCACATGGGGCTTATCTTTGCGATCCTGACGGGCAAAGCCGTAATAGGGAATCACGGCCACAATCTTCTGGGCGGAGGCGCGCTTGGCGGCGTCAATCATCATCAGAAGCTCAAAGAGGTTGTCCGTCGGCGGGATGGTGCTCTGGATGATGAACACGATACCTCCGCGAATGGTCTCCTCGTATGAGGGCTGAAATTCGCCGTCGGCATACTGAAAAACGGTAGAATTGCCCAGCGGGATGCCATAAATCTCCGCCACGCGGCGTGCCAAGTTCTCGGTGGCGCGACCGGCAAAAATGAACACCTTGTCAGAACGCATATCGCTCATTACTGTACTGATTTTTAATTGTATCGTTTACTTTTTTGTTCAATCTTACTGACTGAAAACGAGTGCAAAAATACACAAAAAAATTGGTCTGACAAAAAAATATTTTCCCATATCAAAAAAAGTGTGTACTTTTGCACCCGATTTCGATAGGTCGGAAGTTGGAAGTCGGAGGTCGAAAATCATACCTCGTACTTCAAACCTCCTGCCTCAGAGAAAGGCCCTGGTGGTGGAATGGTAGACACGGTAGACTCAAAATCTGCTGCTCGCAAGGGCGTGAGGGTTCAAGTCCCTCCCGGGGTACTAAAGCGCTATAACAAGCGCTTTATTTTTTATTAGCCTTTAATATACCCCTTGGGGAGGATATTTTTTTACTAAATTTTTCATGCGTCTGTATTTTTCAAGAATTTTTTGTATCTTTGCAATCGATTTTGCTTTATCGAACAGACTATATGAAGAAAATACAGCATATTATCACTAGTGTCTCTTAATTATTGTTAAATTATTTTATAAAATATTCATGCACAAAGATTTGTTCGATAAAACTTGTGTCCGACATTTGAAATGCGTATATTGGACTTCTTCACAAAAAAAGGAGCCATTATGCATATCGGACAATATGTCTTCGCACAAATCACCATGTTTCTTCCGCAACGACAGTTCCGGAGAATTGTCTCGAAGTTCCACGACAGAACAGAAAACTGGGGTCTTTCTCACTGGAACCAACTGCTTGTGCTCATGTTCGGACAACTCATCGGGTGTGGAAGTCTCCGAGAACTCACAGATATCACCACAGCTCATGCTAAACGGTCTTACAATCTTGGGTTTGGGGCAGCGCCTGTCGTCAGAAACACCCTCGCAAAGGCAAACATGCTCCGCGACCCTCGGATTTTCGAGGAGTATGCATTCTACATGGTGTCTCTTGCCCAGCAGCGAAGAATCACCAAAGAGTTTGAACTTCATGGGCGTTTCTATGCCATTGATTCCACTACGATTGACCTCTGTTTGTCCGTGTTCCGATGGGCTCATTTCCGCAGCACAAAGTCGGGAATCAAGATTCACACTCAGATTGACATCGTCACCGAGATACCGGTATTCTACAGAATCACAAACGCCAATGTCAGCGACTACAAGGCTATGGATTGGCTCACATACGAGCCCAATGCCTGCTATGTCTTTGACCGCGGATACTTTGACCTTGCAAGGCTCTTCACTATTCACACACTCGGGGCTTTCTTCGTCATCAGGGAAAAAGGACATCCTGTATTCGAGATTGTCGATGGTGACGAATCCGTCAATACGGAAAGCAATGTCATGCTCGACCAGACAATCCGCTTCTCTACCGACAGGAACAAAGGAAACTACCCGTCCGACCTCCGAAGGATTGTCTATTACGCTCCCGACTTCGGAAGGCCTTTCGTCTATTATACCAACAATTTCTACCTCTCGGCTGAGAACATCGCCCTGCTTTATCGTTATCGCTGGCAGGTGGAACTGTTTTTCAAATGAATTAAACAGCACCTCAAAGTCAAAACCTTTTGGGGCGAATCTGAGAACGCCGTCAGAATACAAATCCATGTTGCCATCATCACATATTGCCTCATTGCCATTATCGAGCACGACCTCAAACTCGACAGGCGAGTCTTCGAGGTCATGCGTGTTCTGGGCAGCTCCCTGCTGGTCAAAGACAACATCCAGGAGCTGTTTTCGCGACATTCCGGTGATGATATTGATGATGGCCAATTGAAATTAAATTTTATATGTTAAATTTTTTAAGAGACACTAGTGATATGCAAACACGATTCGTGAATAAAGGCAAGGTTTTCGACATTGTGATTACCGCCATTGGCGGCACATTGTCGGTGGGGGTCATGCTTTATGCCGTTTTCCATTTCGGACTGAGCGAGGTGTGGCCCGAACTGGTGCTCAACCTATGCTATATCGCCTGTCTGGCGATGATATGGATGTACTTCTTCAACCGGCTCGACAGCCATCGTTTCAACTACTGGTGCTCCATCTTGGTGGGTATCACGGTGCTACTGCGCGACATCCTCTTCGTGCCACCCTTGGCCTTTTACGCTTTACATCTGGTCTGTCTTTCGTTATCGGTGCTACTGCTCTGCACACTCACTTTCTTCTACGCCCGCAAGAACTGGCAACGCTACACCAAGCGCAACCTGTGGATGATCTGTATCGTCGATATGGTTATTGCCGTGCTCTACAATATCGATATCTGTCTGGAACCCATCAATGAATATACCGACTATCTGCTCACCGAGATATGGATTCGTCCCACCATCACCTACGGGCTGGTAGCTTGTTTTGTAAAAGAATTAGAATGAAAAATATGATTCAGTGGGCCTCTGTCGCCCTCCGTCCCTTGTTGCTCTCCACGGTCTTCTGTGGTGCCCTGGCCTCATTGACTTCCTGTTCCGAAGCCGAGAGCCAGCAGCGACATGAATATACGGGTGTGCCTCTCATCATCCTGGACACCGACATCGGCTCGTCGACCGATGACCTATTCTCCCTGATGATGCTCTACGGCTATGAGAGCCTTAACAAATGTCGCCTCCTGGGCGTGGTGGTGGACCGCGAGGGGGTGGACTGCGCCGCTTGCGCCGATGTGATGGATTCGTATTATGGTTATGGCGACGTACCCATCGGCCTGGTTCGCGACGGTATCAAGAATCCGAAAGTGTGGATTGACTACAGGGGGTTGCCCTCTCATTGTGACAGTAATGGCAATCTGATGTTCCAACGCTCGGTGGCCGACTATTCGACGCTGCCCAACGGGTGGCAACTCTATCGTCGGCTGCTGGCCGCCCAGCCTGACCATAGTGTGAGCATCGTCTCTATCGGCTTCGTCACCTGCCTGGCGCAGTTGCTACAGTCGCTCCCGGACTGCTATTCGTCGCTCGACGGTGTGGAACTGGTGCGCCGCAAGGTGAAGTGCCTTTATTTAATGGGCGGTGTGTTCGGCGAGTCGGAGGAACCCGACTTCAACCTCTCGCAGGGTATCGGCTTTGCCAAGACCTTCTTCCAACTCTGGCCACGGGATGTGGACATTGTTTTCTCGCCCATGGAGGTGGGTCAGGAGATTGAATACACGCCCGAGCAGGTCATCAACGACATCGACTGGACCGACGTAGACCCCATCAAGCAGATTTATATGACCTACAACTGCCGAACCGGCCAGAAAATGTGGGACCCTCTGTTGGTAATCAATGCCGTGGAGGGCGACAGTCTCTTTGCGCTCTCGCCGCGGGGCACCGTGACCTTCACCAACGGGGGCGGCACCCTCTTCTCCCCCTCGCCAGCTGGCAACATCCGCTACCAACTGCCCGGCGATGCTGCCTGGAATGCCGCCATGCTGGAACGAATCAGGACATTTTGTGTCTCCACTTCTAAAAATTCAGCTGCTTTCCAGTTAAAAAAGAGAAGCAATAACATTAACAATCAATAAAACACAACAATGATGAAGAATCTGTATACGGTGCTCGCCGCCATCCTCATCTGCGGCGCCAGCCTGCTCTCCTCCTGCTCGAAGGATAAGGAAAGCGTCGACAATCCGGCCGACAACCAGTGGGGGGCTGAGACGCTCTCCTTCAAGGTGAATAATTCCTCCAACGAGTTTATAATGAAAAAGGTGGAAGGTGGAGATTACACGATGGAGTATATCTACGAAAGCCAGGTGGCGACTGTGAGGGGGATGCTCTCCGACTTTTACATCTGTCCCGTCGAGGTAACCAACAAGCTTTGGAACGATGTTATGGGCTGGAGACCCGAAGGTCAGTCAAACAATGGCGACTCATATCCCGTCAGCAATGTGAACTACTACGACATCGTCAAGGATGGAGGCTTCCTCGACAGGCTGAACGCGATGTGCGCCGACCAGTTGCCTGCCGGGAAGCGCTTTGCGCTACCCAGCGAAGCCCAGTGGGAATATGCCGCCCGGGGCGGACAAGAGTCGATGGGCTACGTATATGCCGGCTCAGACCTGTTAGAGGAAGTGGCCTGGTATGCCGACAACTCGGAGGGCACAACCCATCCCGTCGGTCTGAAGCGGCCCAATGAACTGGGTCTCTACGACATGACCGGAAACGTTTGGGAATGGACGCGCGACCACTTTGTGTACTTCGACAAACTCACGCTCAACCAAGGCCTCAACTACGTCTGCACCGACAACAACAACTACCGCGTCAACCGCGGCGGCAGCTACGGCACCAAACAGATGGGTCTCGAAACCGCCTACCACACATGGCTGGGAATGCATCAGACCTATATAAACCGTGGCCTGCGGCTCGTTCTTGTGGACGACTTCGAGGAGGAAGTAGTTGTGGTCCCCCCCCAGCCCGACAATGTCCTTTCCATCGCCGTGAGCAACGGCACAGTCGGCTACTACCTCCCGATGGTTGAAGTGAAGGGTGGCAGCTACGAACTCGTGTACGAGCGTGACGGCGAAGAGAAAAGCGTCAGCGGGACACTTTCCGATTTCTTTATGTGCCAAACCGAAACAATGAACTACATCTGGGAAACGGTGATGGGGTCGAAACCTCAAGGGCAGAGCGAAAGCGAAGGACTTTATCCCGTTACGATGGTCAACTATGAGGATATCACCAAGAGCGGGGGATTCCTCGACAGGCTGAACGCGATGTGCGCCGACCAGCTGCCAGCCGGAATGCATTTTGCCCTGGCCACCGAAGCCGAGTGGCACTATGCCGCTACCGGGGGGCGCAAGTCGGAGTCCTACATTTACGCCGGCTCGAACAGTCTGAGCGATGTGGCCTGGTATGCCGACAACGGCGGTGGAGCCTCACACTTCGTGGCCTCGAAGCTGCCCAACGAGCTGGGGCTCTACGACCTCAGCGGTAACGTCTGGGAATACTGCAACGACTGGTATGCCGATTTGGCCGACCTTCCCGCCTCGCAGGGCAGCAACTATGCGGGTCCCGCGACGGGGCAGGTGATTGTAGGCTGCGGCGGCGGCTACGACAGCGAGTCGTACACCTGCCGAGCCTCCTACCACGGCCGCGAGATTGAGCACAACGGTCGCAACGCCACCGTAGGATTCCGCATCGTACTGAGATAGGTGTCTGGAGGGGAAGAGAAATTCTTTTCGTCGTGGGACAATAAACTGCCCCCGGGTGGCGTTGTGTTAAATTACGAGCCGTTTAACATTAACCTCACAACGCAATGAAGCACACACTAAAAGAATGGGTTGCAACCACACGCTATTGGTCTTTCCCGGTATCCACGATGCCGATTGTCGTCACATTTGCCTATCTGTTCGCTGAAGGGAAGCTACCCGCGGGAGGAGCGCCATGGGCGATTCTGGCACTTTCGCTGCTGGGAGTGGTGCTGCTGCATTCGGCGGGTAACCTGCTGAGCGACTGGTTCGACTATCGTAGCGGGGTAGACAACGCAGAGGCCTTCGCGGTTCGCAATCTTGTGTTCGGCATGTTCAAGCCCAACGAATACCTTATACTGAGCGTGGCACTCTTCGTGCTGGGGTCGGTGCTGGGACTGGCCGTCGTCGCACTGAGCGGCGTGGGGGTGCTGCTTGTCGGTGCCATCGCCCTCCTCCTCACTGCACTCTACTCCTTTTTGAAATACCATGCCCTGGGCGATGCCGACATCTTCGTCATCTTTGGAGTGTTGACGGTCATAGGACTTGCTTACGCCGTTACGGGGAGTTGGTGTTCGGAGGCCCTGGTGCTATCTTTACCCATGGGCATCATCACCGTGTCGGTGCTTCATGCCAACAACACGATAGACATTCCCACTGACCGTGCGGCAGGCATCAAAACCGTGGCCATGCTACTGGGGGAGACGCGCTCCGTCCATCTCTACAGCTGGTATATGGTGCTGCCCTTCGCGAGTGTGCTGGCAGCCGTCATCGCAGGGTTGCTGCCGCCGACGACGTTGCTGTGTCTGCTGGCCGCACACAAAGCCTTTCGCAACATGAGGCAGGCCGCAAGTTATAAAAACACCGGGCGCGAGGGCTTGAAGGGGCTGGATTTAGGCTCGGCCCAACTGCAACTCCAGTTCTCCCTGCTGCTGGCCGCCGGACTGATTGTTTCACACTGGATTTAGAACAAAGATGAGAAAGAGATTGATGAAGCCCGCAATAGCCATCGGGGTAGCTGCGGTGCTGTGGTTTTTTATCTTCAGTCCGTGGACGAGAGGGTATGTGAACTTCTGGTGGGCAATGTCGGGCGCCGCCATCGTGCTTACGGTGCTGACGGTGAGTCTCACACCCGACCGCAAGGCGCTGTTCCAGATAGAGAAGCCCGTAAAGCAGCTGCTGGGCGGAGTGGGGATCGCCGTGGCGCTATGGGGAGTGTTTTGGCTGGGCGACAGGCTTTCGACGATGATGTTCGATTTCGCGCAAGGGCAGGTAGAGGCGGTATACGCCATCCGAAACGGCCTACCCGCCGGCCAGATAGCACTGTTGTTGTTGCTGCTCATCGGGCCTGCCGAAGAGCTATTCTGGCGCGGGTATGTGCAGCGGACGCTGGCACGCGAGATGAGCGGGAAGCGGGCTGCAGACCTCGCTTTTGTCGCAACAGCCCTCTTCTATGCACTGATACATATTTGGTCCATGAACTTCATGCTGGTGATGGCGGCATGGGTAGCCGGTGTCGTATGGGGGTTCCTCTACCGGCAAAGCCCGCAACTGCTCCCCGCCCTCGTGGTGAGTCACGCCGTATGGGATGCAATGGTTTTTGTAATATTACCCATTTGACCCCCCCGCCTGCACCGCAGGCGCAAGAAAAAAAAGTCAAAAATTGAGATAAGAGAACAATAAAACACGACATTATACGTTTCATGGGCTTATGAAGAAGATTGCATTGGTAACAGGTGCCAATAAAGGCATCGGATACGGAATTGCCAAGTACCTCGGAATGAGCGGCTGGCAAGTAATTATTGGTGCACGCGACGCTCAGCGTGCAGAGAAAGTTGTCACTGAACTGAAGTCGGCAGGCATCGACGTGCTGGGATGGGTAAATATCGAGTTGCGCAACCTCGCATCCCTCGAACAGGCCACCCAGGAGATAGGCGAGAAATATCCCGAACTCTCGCTGCTCGTCAACAACGCCGGCATCCCGGGCGACATGAGTGTGGACAGCCAGCACACAGTGCTCAACGACATCCAAGAAACCCTCAACGTGAACTTCATAGGAACCTTCGCCCTCACCAAGGCACTAATGCCCTTGCTGACCCAAAACACAGGTCGTATCGTCAACGTAACCGTTCCTTCGGAAATCAGCCCTTACTGGCATCCGTTGGCCTACGTGGCCAGCAAGGCCGCCCAGAACGCCATGATGGGCGTGATGGCCATCGAGTTCCAGCAAGCCGGCACCCCTCTGGAAATTTTTTCCGTCCACCCTGGCCCCACCACCACCGACCTCAACGGCAATATGGCGCTGCCAGGCTTCCACGACATCGACACCGTAGGCCGCAAGATGGCTGAACTTATCAATGACGGCCAAAGCCATCAAGGCGAATTCATTGAACTCTATCCCATCGTTAAGGAGAGTTAAGAGCTTTTGTAACGGTTAAAGTTTAAAGTTTAATCCCCTCTCAAACCCCTCAAACCCCTCAAACCCTTCAAACCTTTCAAACCTTTTCAACCCCTCATATAAATATATAGATTATCATTATTATTATTTATGGAAACAAAGTACATTTTTGTCACCGGCGGTGTAGTCTCTTCCTTGGGCAAGGGAATCATCTCCGCCAGCATTGGCCGTTTGCTGCAGGCTCGCGGCTATAAGGTCACTATTCAAAAATTCGACCCTTACATCAATATCGACCCAGGAACCCTAAACCCTTACGAGCACGGCGAGTGCTATGTAACGGAGGATGGTTTTGAAACCGACCTCGACCTCGGACACTACGAGCGATTCACCGGCATCCACACCACTCGCAACAACAGCATCACCACCGGACGCATCTACAAGACTGTTATCGACCGTGAGCGTCGCGGCGACTATCTGGGCAAGACCATTCAGGTGGTGCCACATATTACTGACGAAATCAAGCGCCGCATGCTGCGTGAGGACGAAAAAGAGGAACAACTCGATTTCGTCATCACCGAAGTCGGCGGCACCATCGGTGACATCGAGAGCGCCCCCTTCATGGAGGCCATCCGACAACTGCGCTGGCAGTTAGGTCGCAGTGCCGTCTGTGTACACCTCACCTACGTGCCCTACCTCAAGGCCGCCGACGAACTGAAAACAAAACCCACTCAGCACAGTGTGAAGGAATTGCAAGGAATGGGCATCCAGCCCGACATACTCGTGCTGCGCACCGAGCGCCACCTCGACGACCACATGCGAATGAAAGTAGCCTCCTTCTGCAACGTCGACCTCGAGTGCGTGGTGCAGAGCGAAGATATGCCCAGCATCTACGAAGTGCCGGTAAACATGCAGAAGCAGGGATTGGACGCCGCCATCCTTCGCAAAATAGGCATCCCCGTCGGTGAAACGCCAGCCATGAAATCGTGGCACGACTTCCTCAACAAACAGCGCAACGCCAAACGCGAAATACATATCGGCCTCGTGGGCAAGTACGACCTGCAGGACGCCTACAAGAGTATCCGTGAAAGCCTCATCCTCGCCGGTATTTACAACGATGTGAAAGCCAAACTCCACTTTGTCAACAGCGAGGAAATCACCCGAGAAAACGTAGCCGAGAAGCTCGAGGGCTTGGCAGGCGTCGTCATCTGCCCCGGTTTCGGCTCCCGCGGCATCGAAGGCAAGATTATCGCCGCCGAATACACCCGCACTCACGACATCCCCACCCTCGGCATCTGTCTCGGTATGCAGATGATGGTCATCGAGTTTGCCCGCAACGTGCTGGGTTACAAGGATGCCAATAGCCGTGAGATGGACGAGAAGACTCCGCACAACGTCATCGACATTATGGAGGAGCAGAAGAGCATCACCCAGATGGGCGGCACCATGCGCTTGGGTGCCTACGACTGCGAGCTGAAAGAAGGCAGCAGAGTCTACCAGGCCTATTTTGGAGGCGAAAAGGGAAAACTGAAGGGGGGAAAGCCCACCATCAGCGAGAGACACAGACATCGTTACGAGTTCAACAATGCCTTCACCAACGAGTACGAATCGAAAGGCATGAAGTGCGTGGGTATCAATCCCGCCGCCAACCTCGTCGAAATTGTCGAAATACCCGAGAAGCGCTGGTACATCGGTACTCAGTTCCATCCAGAGTACAGCTCCTCCGTGCTCAACCCCCATCCCCTCTTCCTCTCCTTCGTGAAGGCCTGCCTGTCTTAACGCGACAACTCCAATTTGTAGTACACACTCTCGGGGTCGCGGTAAAACTCTGTCGCACCCCAACGCTGCCAGTATCGGTGTGTTTTGAGGCGGTGCATCACCGGGATGAAGACAAAGTCGTAGCGGGCCCTCAGTTCGGGCATGATAGACATCAGCATGTCATAGTTCAGCCGGGTGCCACGCCAGGGCTCGGCAACGATGAATGAAAAAACGGCAATATAACGCCGAGCATTGAGGTCTGCAAGGAGTTGGGGCGCATCCACGAGGATTCGAGGCGTCTCCTCCTCGATGCGGTAGTCGCTCATGTTAAGCAAGCCTATCATATTCCCCTTCCCATCTGTGGCCTTGACGCTCATCGGCCAGTTGAAATGGAGGTTCTGCACCCAGTCTTCCACTTCGGCACAGTCAAAGCCATACTCACGCACCATCCATTCGACCGTCAGTGGTGCATCCTCCTCGGTCATCCTTGTTAGGTATAGGGACAAATGACGATTTGCCCCCACAGGTGAGAGTTTCACCATGTTGTAACTTAAGAGTATCTCTGGATGATACGACAGCTTGGCTTTGCGGAGTCCCGGGATGCCCATATCCTCTTCGCGGTTCAGGTAGATGTATTGGTCCGGCAGATGCTCAGCGAACTGCTGGTTGACGATGGCAAAAGCACCCTCGACACCACGGTCGGCCTTCTCGACACAGACATCGAAGGTGTCCGTGCTGACAGCGGCACCGTATGTGAATGCCACCATACGGCCGTCGACGAAAATGCTACCGCCAATCATTCCCAATGCCTCCCAGTGCGCGAAGACCGTCTCCATCACACGCCGCTCGGCATCGATGGTCACGCTCTCCTCCTTCCTCTCCTGCCATATCGCTGTGAGTTGGCGGCATTTGTCAAAGAGCTCAGGTGTGAGCTGGCGGTATTCGAAGTCTGGATGTTCCGTCAGAAAACGATTGACATGATTGCGCTTCGCTTTCAGCAAACCACCCCGCAGTGCGGCGAGGTCCGCTCGACGATAGATGTAGTCGTATTGGTTGCGACGCGACTCTACGAGAAATGAAAGATGTGAGGAAAACGGTGAAAGCGATGCCACCTGCGAGTCTTCGAGGCCGAGGAGTGTCATCTCTCCACCGCTATCCGACAACAACCCCTCTATGAGTGTGTCCGACAGATTTCCTGCCGTACATACCATATAAGCCCTCTTCCCCTCAAGGTTGAAGCGCAGCACCACGGCATCGGCAAACACACACACCTCCGTGTGGAACCAGAACTGCCATCCCACCAGGTTGGCGAAAGTGTAGTTGCAGTTGCGACGCCCCGCGTGGAGCGTCACCGTCTGCACCGCCTCCCGGTCGGCGACTGTCAAAGGATGAAACGCCAACGTCATAGCATTAGTTTATGATACCGCTTTCAGGCCTACAATGGAGGCTATCAGTGTAAAGATAAAGAAGAGGCGCCAGAAGGTCGTCGGTTCATCGAAGACGAAGATGCCCAGCAACACCGTACCCACCGCGCCAATGCCCGTCCAAACAGGGTAGGCAGTGCCGATGGGAATCGTTTGGGTGGCTTTAGCCAAAAGGCCCATGCTCACAATGGTGAAGAGTAGAAACCCTCCCATCCACAGCCACCACTCAGTGCCAACAACATCCTTCGCCTTCCCCAAGCAGAAGGTGAAACCCGCCTCGCAAAAGCCCGCGACAATCAGTATTATCCAGTTCATAGTTTATTCATTTTTGAATGCAAAGGTACAACTTTTTTCCCATAACAGATAATCTTTTTATCTTGTGTACAATAAATCAGCATTCTTCACGTTTGATTTTACCAGGTAAACTTTAAAGTTTAAAAAGGTTATAGGTTATGGGTTATAGGTTATTGACGCTTGCGCAACACGACCGCGGCAGCCTTTCACTACCCACTACCCATTCAACCCATTAACCCCATTAACCCCACTCCCCACTCCCCACTCCCCACTACCCACTACCCATTAACCCCATTCAACCCCTTAAACCTTTTAAACCCCTTAAACCCCTTAAACCTTTTAAACCCCTTAAACCCCTTAAACCTTTTAAACCCCTTAAACCCTTTAAACCTTTTAAACCCCTTAAATGAAAACCATCGAAAAAGCCATCCTGAACCGCACAGCCCTGCTGGTGGGCGACAATGTGATGAACGCCATAGCCGCCTCGCGCGTCATTATCTTCGGTGTCGGGGGAGTAGGTTCGTGGTGCGCCGAGAGTCTCGTACGCAGCGGAATACGTAGACTCACCCTCGTCGACTCCGACCGCGTCTGCATCACCAATGTCAATCGTCAAGCAATGGCCACCACGCGCACCGTCGGTCGTGTCAAGGTAGAAGCGCTGAGAGAGCGTCTGTTAGAGATAAACCCTGCCGCTGAGATTCAGGCCGTGCAAGAGATTTTTTGTGCCGACACTGCCGAGAAGTTTCACCTTGAAGAATACGATTTCATCGTCGATGCCATTGACAGTTTGAAGGACAAACTGGAACTCATCGTTCGAGCCACCGACAAAGGCCTGGTGCGACCAAAATTCTACAGCTCCATGGGCGCAGCACTGAAGATGGATCCCACCAAGGTGCGCGTCAGCGAGTTCTGGAAGGTCGACGGCTGTCCGCTGGCGGCGATGCTGCGTCGACGTATGCGGCATCGGAAACGCTTCCCAGGGCGTAAGTTCCAGTGTGTGTGGAGTCCCGAGCTGCTGTCCAACCAGGGGGAAGCCCGCACCTGCGGCACCTCAGCCTGCATGTGTCCCAAAGCTCAAATGGGCGAAGGTCGCGCCGACCTCCTCAACCATGAGTGGTGTAGCGCAAAAGCTCAAATCAACGGCACAACCTCCCACATCACCGCCATCTTCGGATTCACCATTGCCGGATTGATAATGAAAGACTTGTATCAGAAAAGATGAGGTTAAAGAGGTTAAAGAGGTTAAAGAGGTTTGAGAGGTTTGAGAGGAGGTATTGAACTAAACCCTTTAAACCCTTTAAACCCTTTAAACCTTTTAAACCCTTTAAATAAACCCTTTAAACCCTTTAAACCTTTTAAACCCTTTAAACCCTTTAAACCTTTTAAACCCTTTAAACCCTTTAAACCCTTTAAACCTTTTAAACCCTTGAAACCCTTTAAACCCTTTAAACCCTTTAAACCTTTTAAACCCTTTAAACCCTTTAAACCCCCTTGGTAATGACGGGACACGAAAAAACAAGAGAAGAGAACCTCGACTTCTGCATACGCTACCTGCTGGAACAGAACCGTGCCCAGGCAGAGATACCAGGATATCTTGCCGACAAACGGCGGCTACTACAGGCACTGATGAATATTTGGAAACCCCAGCCACTGAGCCAGGAGTTCCTGCAGGCTCAGGATGCCGAATTGGCGGCACAGCGAAAAGAGAAAGGTTGCGTGAGGCCCTCGTCCCCACTCTGGCAGGGAGACATCACGCGGCTGAAGGTCGACGCAATCGTCAATGCCGCCAACAAATTAGGGCTCGGATGCTGGCATCCGCTCCACCCCTGTATAGACAACGCCATCCATTCGGCAGCAGGACTGCAGTTGAGGCTCGAGTGCAACCGCATACTGCAGGGTCGCGAGATAGCCACTGGAGGCGCCATCATCACGCCGGGATACAATCTGCCGGCCAAATACGTGTTACATACTGTCGGACCCATCGTTCTGGCAGGAGAGCCGACAAGAGGGCAGGAAGAGCAATTGGCGGCCTGCTACCGCAGTTGCCTCTATCAAGCCAAAGAACAGGGATGCCGCTCGATAGCTTTCTGTTGCATTTCCACGGGTGAATACCACTTCCCCCACCGCCGTGCCGCCGAGATAGCCATCGAGGCGTGCAAAGGAGCTCGCTTGCGGGTGATATTCAATGTATTCAAAGAAATCGATTACGAAATCTATAGAGAGTTGCTGGGAGAGTGAAGGTTTGTCGCTTATTGACGCTTGCGCAACACGACCGCGGCAGTCCTTCAATAACCAATAACCAATAACCATTCAATAACCAATAACCTCAAATTATTTTTGCAGGGTAATTTTTTTTTTGTATATTTGCACTTTCAACTTTATAATAAAATTAACAAAAACACATAAATAACATGTCAGAAAATCAGATAGTTAATAAAGAGGACCTTGTGGTCCGATTTGCTGGCGACTCGGGTGACGGCATGCAGCTTAGCGGCACACTGTTCAGCGACGCATCGGCCCTGACCGGTAACGACATCGCCACCTTCCCCGATTATCCCGCCGAAATCCGTGCTCCGCACAACACCATCGCCGGTGTCTCCGGTTACCAGGTGCATGTGGGTAACCACATCTATTCGAGCGGCGACAAGTGCGACATTCTGGTGGCTATGAACCCCGCCGCCTTCAAGTCGCAGCTGAAGTGGGCCAAGAAGGGTGCCACCGTCATCGTCGACATCGACACCTTCACCGACGAGGCTATGGAGAAGGCCGGTTACAAGGAGAACCCCTTCACCGATGAACTCGAGCGCGCCTACACCATCATCAAGGCCCCCATCACCTCGTTTACCGAGAAGATCGGTGAGGCCCAGGGTGTGGACAAGAAGACCGCCGACAAGAGCCGTAATATGTTCGCCCTCGGCATCATCTTCTACTCGACCCACAAGACCCTCGACCATACCTTTGCCTATCTGGAGCGCAAGTTCGCCAAGAAACCCGCCGTCATCGAGCTGAACAAGGCCGTGCTGACTGAGGGTTACGAATATGCCGACAAGCTGGAGGTGATGCACTCGCACATCTTCGAGGTTGCCCATGCCGACAAGATGGAGAAGGGCCGCTACCGCAACATCACCGGTAACGTGGCCACCGCTTGGGGTCTGCTCGCCGCCTCTGAGAAGAGCGGCCGCCGTCTCTTCCTCGGCAGTTATCCTATCACCCCTGCTACCGACGTCATGGTCGAGCTGGCCAAGCACAAGAGCCTTGGTGCCCGTGTGTTCCAGGCCGAAGACGAGATTGCCGGTATCTGCTCCGCCATCGGCGCCAGTTATGCCGGTGCTCTGGCTTGCACCAGCACTTCCGGTCCCGGTCTCTCGCTGAAGAGCGAAGCGCTGGGATTGGCCGTGATGACCGAGCTGCCCTTGGTCGTCGTCGACGTGCAGCGCGGCGGTCCCTCCACGGGTCTGCCCACCAAGACTGAGCAGAGCGACCTCAACCAGGCCCTCTACGGCCGCAATGGCGAGGCTCCCCTGGTGGTCGTTGCCGCCTCGAGCTCAGCCAACTGCTTCTACTGGGCCTTCAACGCCGCCAAGATTGCCCTCGAGCACATGACCCCCGTCATCCTGCTCACCGACGGCTATCTGGGCAACGGCAGCCAGCTGTTCAAGATTCCCAGCATGAAAGACATGCCCGAAATCAAGCCGCGTCTGGCCAAGGAGAACGACCCGAACTACCGTCCGTTCCGCCGCGACGAGGAGAAGTTTGCCCGCGAATGGGCTCTCCCCGGCATGGAAGGCCTGAGCCACCGCGTGGGCGGTCTTGAGAAGTGCCCCGACGGACCTCTCAGCACCGATCCCGAGAACCACGCCCTGATGACCAAGAACCGTCAGGAGAAGGTGAACCGCGTGGCCAACTACATCCCCGACCAGGAGGTGACCGGCGCCAAAGACGCCGACCTGCTCGTGGTGGGCTGGGGCGGCACCAGTGGTGCTCTCACCCTCGCCGTCGAGGAGATGAACAACGAAGGCAAGAAGGTGGCCTACACCCACTTCAACTACATCTGCCCGCTGCCGAAGAACACCGGCGACATCCTGCGCAAGTACAAAAAGATTGTGGTCTGCGAGCTCAACAACGGCCAGTTCGCCGGCTACCTGCGCACCCAGTTCCCGGAGTGCCCCATGACCCAGTACAACAAGGTGATGGGCCTGCCCTTCGAGGTTGGCGAGCTGAAAGCTGAGTTTAACAGATTACTGAATGCTTGAATGCCTGAATGCCTGAATGCTTGAATGCTAACGCATTTAAACAGACAAGCCAACTTTCATTCAAACAATCAAACAATTAAACAATCAAACAATCATAGAAATGGAAAAACATTTTGTTCCCAAAGCGGATAAAGAATATACCAAGGCCGATTTCCAGAGCGACCAGATGGTCAAGTGGTGCCCCGGTTGTGGAGACCACGCCATCCTCGCCGCCCTCCTGGCCACCTTCCCCAAGACCGGCTACAAGAAAGAGAACGTCTGCATGGTCTCCGGCATCGGCTGTTCCAGCCGCATCCCCTACTATGTCGACACCTATGGCTTCCACAGCATCCACGGCCGCGCCTGCGCCATTGCTACCGGAGTCAAACTCGCCAACCCCGCTCTCAGCGTCTGGGTCAACATGGGCGACGGCGACTCCATGGCCATCGGCGGCAACCACCTCATCCACGCAGTGCGCCGCAACCAGGACCTCAACATCACCATCTTCAACAACGAAATCTACGGCCTCACCAAAGGCCAGTACAGCCCCACCACCAAGTTCGGGCAAGTCACCAAAACCTCCCCCTTCGGCACCATCGACTACCCCTTCAACCCCGGCGAGTTGGTCATGGGCGCTCAGGGCACCTTCTTCGCTCGTACCCTCGACTGCGTACCCCAACTCTCTACCGACTGCATGACGCGCGCCGCCAAGCACGACGGCTGCTCTGTTGTCGAGGTATTGCAGAACTGCGTCATCTTCAACGACAAAACCCATGCCGCCATCACCGACCGCTCTGTCCGCGACGACCGCACCATCGTCCTCGAGCACGGCAAGCCCATGCTCTTCGGCAAAAACAAGGAGAAAGGCCTCCGCTTCAACGGCCGCCAACTCGAGGTCGTCACCCTCGGCCAGAACGGCATCTCCATCGACGACATTATGGTCCACGACGAAACCACAGAAGACACCGGCATCCACATGATGCTCGCCCACATGGGCGGCGACCTCCCCGTCGCCCTCGGCGTCATCCGCAACGTCAAAAAAGTGAGTTACACCCAGCTCTACGAAGAGCAGATGGACGACCAGATGGCCAACGGCAAATACAAAACCATGGACGACCTCCTCAATAGTGGCGACACCTGGGAAGTCTGACCCCCACTGTTGCTTGACAAAAACAGGGGCTGCCGTGCGGCAGCCCCTGTTTTTTATTAAAAAATTTTGCCAATTCGAAGCTTTTTTGTATTTTTGCATTTATTATATATATAGCGACCGATGAAAAAGATATTGTTTACCCTCTTCGCAATGAGCGTCTTAGTGGGTGCTACGGCACAAAACAAGAAATGCGGCATTGACACGAAGGCACTGGTTGCCGAACAAATCGCCGCCGGAGCCACCAGCATCGATATGCTGGCAAAAATGTCGCGGGGATTCGACCGCCTGCCTTTCGAAAAGGCGGGAATCGTCTTTGGCGCGCAGGCGGGTCAGATTGTGACCATGCGGGTTCCTGTGTCAGCGCTGGCGCTGTTGGAGGAGCGAAAGGAGGTGTTGCAGTATAGCATCTCGCACCGGATTGCGGCACCGGAGTGTAATCAGGACCGCTTCGACACGCGCACAGACAGCGTGCATGCGGGACTGGGTGTGACGGACGGTGTGCCCTACGACGGCGAGGGGGTGTATATCGGAGTGACCGACTGGGGGTTCGACTATTCGCACCCGAACTACAATGCCGGCACGGGAAATCTGCGGTTGGAGATGGCTTGGGACCATTTCAAGCTGTCGGGACCGTCGCCCGCCGACTTGGGCTACGAGGGTGGCTTCGACTACGGCACCCTGACCACGTCGGGTCTGAGGGCGGCAAAAGGCGACACCTCGAACCTGTACGGCTACGGTACTCACGGCACACATGTGGCGGGCATCTGCGCGGGACGCGGTGTCGACGGCGACCAGATGGGACAGGCTCCGGGGGCCAGACTGCTCTTTTGCTCGTTCGCACTGGGAGAGAAGCCCTGGATGGACGCCGTGGCTTGGATGAAACAGGTGGCGCAGGACAGCTCGCGGCGGCTGGTGGTCAACAGCAGCTGGGGGATGTACTCCTTCAGCACCATCGACGGCTCCTCGCTGCTCAGTCAGGCCATCAACGCCTGGAGCGACGAAGGCATCGTCTTCTGCACCAGCGGAGGCAACAACGGGCGCACCTCGATACCCTTCCACATCAGCCGCACCTTCCGCGCCGACACCCTGGACACCCTGAAGACGGTGGTGGTGCGCGCTAGCGACATCTACAGCATCCACGAGACTGGCCAAGTGCTGGTTATGTGGGGCGAGGAGCATCACGATTTCGGCACCTGCATCCGGCTGCGGAAAAACGACAGCACGATATGGAGCACCCCCATGTTCTCCACGGCGGCAGGCGACACCATCATCTATGGTGTCATCCTTCACGATGGCGACAGCACCGCCTACCGCCTGCTGGTGGAACGCAGCAACCCCTTCAATAACCGACCCCATATCCAAATCGACATCGACAAGACGAGCCTGCAGACCCAGTTGTTCATCACCGCCACCGAGGGCACGGTGCACGCATGGAACCTGGCCAACAAGGAAAACCATGCCGGCAACGAAGGGTGCAGCTTCTCCACCGGCGGGCGCGACGGCTTCTCGGCCGGCGACGCCCTCTACGGCGTGGGCGAGCCTGCCTGCGCCGCAAAATGCATCAGCGTGGCCGCCCACAGACCCGACCGCTACAGCCAGTCGTCGGGCATCTACCACCTCGGGAACATTGCCGACTTCAGCAGCGCCGGCCCGCTCATCAACGGTGTGATGAAACCCGAGATTTCTGCCCCGGGGGTCGACATCGTGTCGTCGATAAGCTACTGGACCACGGGGACCTACACCACTTACCTCTCTACCTTCCTCGGTGGAAGGAAATACATCTGGTCGAACATGAGCGGCACTTCAATGTCATGTCCGGCGGTGACGGGCGTCGTCGCACTCATGCTCCAAGCCAACCCCGCCCTGAGTGTCGACCAAGTGCGCGAGATACTCTTCAGCACTGCACGCAACGACAGTCTCACCGGTCCCCTCGTGGCCGAAGGCAGGATGGATGTGCATTGGGGCTGGGGTAAGGTGGACGCGCTGAAGGCCGTAAACGAGTGTGTGCGGAGAGTAAGCATCAACGAAGTAGAATCCTCTCGCACCCCACTGAAGGTATTTCCCAACCCCACTACCGGAATGGTCTCCATCCACACCGGCTGCGGTGAACAACAAACCCTCTCGGTCTACAATATTGACGGACGTCTTGTCCTTCAGACTCCCGTCACCACCGACATCACATTAGATGTAAGCTCATGGAACCAAGGAATCTACATCCTTCGTATCGGCAGCCGAACTGAAAAACTGATTGTCAAGTAAAGACACTCTTTCATCACTTTTCAATTTCCAAATATGCTGAAGTTGTTTGAGCAAAGTACGGTCTTCCAAGTGGTCGTCATCCTTGTGGTGACGATGCTGCTGTGGTTTCCCCAGATGGTCGACCCTCAACCAATGGCTGCACCCGTGGGATTTGCACCGCTCTACGAAGTACTTTACAATTGTGCCTTCTCCCCAATGCTGGCCGTTGTGATTGCCATTGTGCTGGTCATTGCCGGCGGCGTGATGCTCAATCTGCTTCTGGCCAATGCTGGACTTATCTCTCAAAATAGCCTCTTACCGACACTCTTCTACATACTCTTTATGAGTGCCACTGCGGAGACCCTCTCGGCGACACTTATCGTGGGACTGCTGATTATTGCTTTTGTCCGTTTACTACTGCTCCACAGTACGTTACTAACCATTTCAAGAGACAAAGTATTTGGAGCCACAGCTCTTATCGGCATCTGCTCGCTCTTCTACCTCCCGTCTCTGTCACTACTGGTGAGTTACCTATTGGTGGCTATGGGCTACCGACTGTACAACTGGCGTGACTGGATGGTACTTCTGTTAGGGCTGCTGGCGCCCTACCTGCTATTGTGGACGATACTCTATATGACGGGCGGCCTTGAGGAGAGCTTCATGGCTCTGAAGGCCACCCTGACTCCCTCAGCCCATTGGCAGCTGCCGTCCTTCGACATCGCTGTCGCGGCCCACGCTGTGCTTTTGCTCTTTTTCGCTGTGTCGCTCTTCGTCCTACTGAGTCGTTTCAAGGAGAAGACGACACTATGGCAGAAAAACACTCTTGCAGTGGTGATGCCCGCCGTAGCGGCTATTGTTGCGGCTCTCTATTCACCTGTCATCTCTGTGAATCTACAATTCTTCGCCGTCCCTTTTGCCCTCTGTGCCAGTTTGCGTTTCAGCTCCACCACACGACACTATAGTGCCTCGCGCCATCACAGGCAGTGGAGGACCTACCTTAAAGACCTCCTTTTCCTTATCGTTATTGCCGCAGCCGTAATATGTTAAAAGCGTGGAAAATAAAAGGGCGCCGAGAGGCGGGATGCGACGAGGCGGGGCGAGGGCCGCTGGCGGGTCCCGTCGTGGCTGCCGCCGTGGTTCTGCCAGAGGGCTACAGCAACGCCCTGCTGAACGATTCGAAGCAGCTCAGCGAACGGCAGCGTGAGCAGCTGAGGCAGGAGATAGAGCGCGAGGCGGCGGCATGGGCGGTGGCGGCGGTACCCCCCCAGGAGATTGACCGCCTCAATATCCTCCACGCCTCGACACATGCCATGTGCCTGGCGGTCGGGCAACTTGCGTTCAAGCCCCAGTTTCTGCTTATCGACGGCAACCGCTTCTACAACGAGACCGACATACCTTACGAATGCATTGTGAAGGGCGATGCAAAATATATGTCTATCGCTGCCGCCAGTATCCTTGCCAAGACCCACCGCGACGAGATGATGCTACGCCTGCACCAACAATACCCCCATTACGGCTGGGACCGAAACAAAGGCTACCCCACCCTTCAACACTATAACGCTATCGAACAGTACGGCCCCACCCCTTACCACCGACGCTCGTTCACACTATATAGACAACACTCGCTATTTGAATAGATAATAGTTAACAGATAAAAGATAAGAGTTATTAACCCTTTAAACCCTAATATATGCTCGAATTCATTAAAAACTTCCGCCGCAAGCGCATCATTCGCGACCTCAAGAACGCTCCGCGCGACAAACGCATCGACAACATCCAGGAAGTGCGATCTATCGGTGTCATCTGCCAGCTCGACACCGAGCAGAACTGGAACATCCTCTACCACTTCGCCAAAGTGATGGAAAACCAGGGCAAGAGAGTGCATATTATCGCCCTTCAGGACGAGGGTATCAGCTTCGTGGTGACCCATCAGGCGACCTATATCTGCCGCGCCAAGACCGACATCAACTTCTGGGGACTCCCCTCCAACGATTCTATCAGAGAGTTCACGGCCCAACACTACGACCTACTGATCGACACCATTGGTGACGAGAATTTCTTCTCGCAATATATCGCCCTACGTACCGATGCCAGCCTGAAAATCGTCTATGCCACCCCAGCAGAGGATCCCACCGAGGTCTTCGACCTCATCATCCGCGGCGACGGCCATGTCGAACTCAAGAGTTTCTTCAATAATATTATTGAGTATTTGGGGATGGTGAGGAAGTAGTAAGGTTTAAAGTAACGGTTATTGGTTTGCTCCACAAGGTCGCAGGCCGTGACCAAAGGTCAGGCAGATTGGTTATTGAATGGTTAATGGGTTGAATGGGGTAGTTGGGGTAGTTGGTGGAACTGCAGCAGCCTCTTTAAACGTTAAACGTTACCAGGCAGAGTGGTTATTGAAGGGTTAGTGATTATTATATAGATTTTAATAATTAAAAAATAATATATGAAAATTCCGATATTCACAGGGACGGGTGTTGCTCTTATTACGCCTTTCCGTAAACAACAGGAAACAGTTGACTTCACCAAGCTGGAGCACCTCATTGAGCATATCGTGACCTCGGGTGTTGACTATATTGTGGCCTTGGGGACCACGAGCGAGGCCGCGACAATGACCGAGAACGAACGTTCGGCCGTGCAGGAATTCATTGTCGAGACCGTTGCGGGGCGCTGCCCCATTATGCTGGGACTGGGAGGCAACAACACTCTGAACGTCACCGACACCATTGCCCGGACCAATTTCGAAGGCATCTCGGGCATTCTCACTGTGGCGCCCTACTATAACAAGCCCAACCAGCGCGGTCTTCTGCAGCACTTCCAGAGCATAGCAGAAGCCTCGCCCGTTCCGGTCATTCTCTACAATGTTCCAGGGCGCACGGGCATCAACATCTCGGCCGACACCACTCTGACGCTCGCCAACGAATGCCCCAATATTATCGGCATCAAAGAGGCTTCGGGCAATATGCAACAGGTGATGGAGATTCTGCGGCGGCGACCCGCGGGATTCCGCGTGATCAGTGGCGACGACGCCCTCACCTACCCTATGATTGCCCTTGGCGCCGACGGCGTCATCTCGGTCATTGCCAATGCCTTGCCGAAAGAGACCTCGGAGATGGTGCGTTTTGGTCTGAAAGGGGACTTCAAGAAAGCGCTCCCACTGCACAACAGGCTACTACCTCTGATGAATGCCATCTTCGAGGAAGGCAATCCCACTGGTGTGAAGGCGCTCCTTGAAATCGAAGGACTCATCGGCAATGTGCTCCGCCTACCGTTGGTGAAAGCCTCGAAACAACTCACTAACAAACTCTCCACGCTGTATAATGAAGTGAAAAAGTGAAAAATGAAAAGATTATAGAGGATTTGCTGCCACAGGTGCGGCGCGAGTTTTTGTGGCGAATGACACGTGGCGATGTCCATCTCCTGCGAGAGGTGGAGACATTCGTTACCTCGCGAATGGGCAAGATGCTGCGACCGCAGCTGACACTCCTTGCAGCCGACACCCTTGGGCAAGCCTCGTCGCGGCGCACCATTCTCCTTGCCACCGCTGTGGAGATGCTGCACAACGCCTCGCTGATTCACGACGACATTATCGACCACTCGGACACGCGGCGCGGCCTTCCTTCGGTGGGTGCACGGTGGAACAACTCTGTGGCCGTACTGGTAGGGGACTTCCTTCTGGCACAGGTGATGCGTATCCTCCACGAAGTGAACGAAGCGGAGACCACCCAGCGCGTCTACAAGACCGTTGAGGCTATGGTAGAATCGGAACTCCTCCAACAGGAAGTGGGAGGCACCTCAGAGCTCAGAGCTCAGAGTTCCGAGCTATCAGAAAGTTCCTACCTGAAAATAATCGACGGCAAGACCGCCCGTCTTTTCTCCACTGCCTGTGCATTGGGGAATCCTGAATACGAAGACTTTGGCCTCCACTACGGACGTTTGTTCCAGTTGGAGGACGACCTTGCCGACGGAGAAGCCAACGAATACACGAAGGCTCTCATCATTCGGGAGAAGGATGCTCTCGCCACAATAAAAAAATCGCTGGAAGTACTTAATGTTAATGGTTAAAGGTTAAAGGTTATCGATAATAATTTAATACATGAAATAATTATGAAAAAGATTCTTTTTGCAGCTTTGCTGCTTTTCAGTTGTCAACTTTCTCCCTTCTCCACCGAGGTGGGGGCACAGAATGCCAAAATGCCCCAGAACATCACGCTGAAGGACTTGAGCGGCCAGAGTGTGCTGTCGTCCGTTATCCAGAACGACGGCAAACCTATCATTATCAGTTTCTGGGCCACCTGGTGCAAGCCCTGCAATCTGGAGTTGAACACCATCAAAGAGCTCTATGAGGAGTGGCAGGAGGAGACGGGCGTGAAGATTGTGGCCGTCTCGATCGACGATGCTCGTAGCGCGGCGCGAGTGAAACCCCACGTAGAAGGCAACGACTGGCCCTACGAGGTGTTCCTGGACCAGAACAGCGACCTGAAACGAGCGATGGGCGTTGTGAACGTGCCACACACCTTTATCATCAACGGCGAAGGGGAGATAGTATGGCAGCACACTGGCTACCAAGCCGGCGGGGAAGAGGAGGTTATCGAGAAAGTCCGTGAAATAACAAAGGGAAAATAAGAGATAAAGGTTAAATATAAAGTTTAAAGGTTAAAGGTTTATGAGAGCCAGAAAAGGGATAAAACTGATTATCTGCACGAGCCTGATATTCAATTTCCAAGGTGCATTCTTCAATAGCGCCGAGGCTCAGGGGATTATGGGAGGCCATGTGACGGGGAATGTGCAGTTGGACGGTCAGATGTCGAGTGCCGACAGTGTGATAGGGGCTCAGGATGTGCCCGAAAAACTGTTGCTGAATGCGCGAGCGGACGTGCTGTACACCAACGGGGATTTCAGTGCCGGACTACGGTTGGAGATGTATCAGAAGCCGCTGTTGGGTTTCGATGCACAATGGGAGGGGGAAGGATTAGCCCATTATTTCGTATCCTATAACAGTGAAAAACTGAGCATAACGGCGGGCAACTTCTACGAGCAGTTCGGCTCGGGAATGATACTGCGCACATACGAGGACCGTTACTTGGGGCTTGACAACTCGCTGATGGGTATCGACGTGCAGTTGCGACCGGTGGAGGGTGTGACCCTGAAAGCCGTTGCGGGAAGACAAAGGCTCTACTGGGTGTATGGCGAAGGATTGGTGCGCGGAGTGGACGGAGAGGTGGACCTGGGGAGCGTCATCGAGGCATTGCGGGAATCGAAATTCCGCGCAAGGCTGGGGGCGGGGTTTGTGAGCAAATACGAGGAGGACGAGGTCATCTCCTCGGCCTTGAATGCTGAATACAGACTCAATCTGCCGCTGAACGTGGGAGCCGGAAGTCTGCGTGCCGACTTGGGATATGGCAACTGGAGCCTGCAAGCGGAATATGTCCGCAAGGGACAAGATCCGAGCGCGGTGAACGGATATATCTACCGTCCGGGACAAGCGTTGCTGGTGAATCTGGTGTATTCGCAGCGAGGATTCAGTGCGAGCCTGCAAGCGAAAAGAATTGACAACATGGGATTCAAGAGTGTGCGTTCGCAGAGTGGCGAAATGCTGTATATCAACTACCTGCCGGCCATCACGAAGAACCATACCTACGCTTTCATGGCGATGTACCCCTATGCCACCCAGGTGAACGGCGAACAGGGTCTGCAGGCCGATGTGATGTACAAATTCAAGAAAGGCACCCTGTTGGGCGGCGAATACGGCACGGACATCCACCTCAACAGTTCGATGGTCTACGGGCTCGACACCACGGTGACGGGCGGAGCAGGTACGGAAGGCTACACGGTGAACAGCGGGTTGGGGCAGACACTGTATGGCGACATATCGGTGGAAGTGGCAAAAAAACTCTCCAAGGCGGTGAAACTGACCACCACCTATGCCTATCAGGTGTTCAACCCGGTGGTAGAGAACGAGCCAGGCAGTCTGCACCACAACCACATCGTGGTGGCAGACCTGCTGTGGAAAGTGAACAAGAACCATGCACTACGCTTCGAAGCTGAATGGTTGGGGAGCGACAGCCATTATGATGCTGGCGACCCCGAACACAACGATCGCCGCGCTGGCGACTGGCTGATGGGACTAGTGGAGTGGAACATGGGCTCTCATTGGTTTGTCTCAGCCAGCGACCAGTGGGCCTACAACGACGGTGTGGGCAACTACTACAACCTTTCTGTGGGCTACACCTCCGGTGCCACCCGCCTGCAGGTAGGCTACGGCAAGCAGCGCGAGGGTATGCTCTGCATTGGCGGGGTATGCCGCACGGTGCCGGCAAGTAACGGACTGACCTTCAGTTTGACAACAAGTTTTTAGATGAGTGAAAGGTTATAGGTTTGCTCCACAAGGTCGCAGGCCGTGACCAAAGGTCAGGCAGAGTGGTTATTGGTTATTGAAAGCTTAAAGTATAAAGTTTAAAATATTGTTATGAAAAAGATAGTATTGGGTTTAGTGGGGTTGATGGGCTTAATGGAGTTTATGGGATGCGACAAGATTGAAGAATCGGAGTATACGGTCTTCGACGGTGCCGTGGTAACCTGGCAGATCAGTGAAAAATCCATCATGCCGGTACAGCGCGCCTATGTAGAAAAATACACCGGCCCACGCTGCAGCAACTGCCCCAACGCCGACGTCACTCTGGCGGGCATCCACAATGACAATGTGGTGATGGTCTCCATCAACCACCCCACGGGACAGGGAATGCCCTACCCAGACCAGCCCGACCTACGCACCGACGGCGGCAACGCCTGGGATGCCTGGTTCGGCATCAACGCCATCCCCGCAGCCTACCTCAACCGCAACCGCAGCACACAGTATCAAGGCAGCATGAGCAACATCGTGAACGACATCAACGAGGCACTGACCATCAATCCCACGGTGGCCATGGAGGCAGAAGCCCACAAGGCAGGGGACAAGGTGAATATCACGGTGGACCTGAAGTTTGTGAAAGCATACCCGGGGAAGGTGACCCTAACGGTAGCCCTCGTGGAGGACTCGCTGTGCTACAAGCAGCTGCTCCCCGACGGTTCCTACGACGAAAACTACGTACACAACCACATGCTACGCAAAGTCATCACCGGCTTCTGGGGCCGCGACGTGGAGGCCATAGGTGCCGAAGGAGAGGCACTGACAGGTTCTTTGAGTTTTACGCCTGACGACGACATCGTCCTGGCGAACAGCCACATCGTGGCTTTCATCAGCGACAAGGGCACGCGCAAAGTGCTGAACTGCGTCAACTGCGAAATTGAATGATTTAAGGTTTAAAGTTCATAGATAAGAGATACGAGATATTTGAGTTATGAAGATTGAAAGGGGGATGAACGGGAGGATATTGGGGCTGGCATTGCCCAATATCGTGACCAACATCACTGTGCCGCTACTCGGCATGGTGGACATGGCCATTGTGGGGCACCTCTCGGGAGCGCACGTGAGTGCCATCGTGGTGGGCAGTTCCATCTTCAACCTCATCTACTGGAACTTCGGATTTCTCCGCATGGGTACCTCGGGACTCACCGCACAGGCCTTCGGTGCCGAAAGGTGGAATGAGAGCCTGAAGACACTGATACAAGCCTGCACCATCGCGTTGGCCATTGCGCTGCTGATTATTGTGCTACAATGGCCATTGGCAGAAGCCTCGAAGGTAATCTTCCGTAGCGACCCATCGAACGGGCCCGGGGTGATGGACTTGGCGCTGACTTATTTCTTTGTGCGCGTGTGGGCGGCTCCCGCCACCTTGGGACTCTATGCCATCAAGGGCTGGTTCATCGGCATGCAGGACTCCAAAACGCCCATGTGGATAGCCATTGCGCTGAACTGCGTGAACATCCTGGCGTCGCTGCTCTTCGTGATGGTGTTCCATTGGGACATCTTCGGCGTGGCCCTCGGCACAGTGATTGCCAACTACACGGGTCTCGCCCTCGGCCTCTTCTTCCTTCACCGTAAACTTCATCGCGACCACAACCTTTCCTCTTTCCACTTTAATCTTTCCACTCTTTCCAACGCACTGCACTGGAAAGACATGCGCCGCTTCTTCAAGGTGAACGGCGACGTGTTCCTCCGAACGGTATGCCTCTCTGCGGTGTTCACATTCATCACCGCAGCCAGCGGCCGCATCAGCGAGAATATACGTGCTGTCGACGGCATACTGATGATGTTCTTCACCCTCTTCAGCTACATTATGGACGGCTTTGCCTATGCCGGCGAAAGCCTCGTGGGGCGCCATATCGGTGCCCGACAACTGCGCCACCTGAAACTCGCCGTGCGGCTGCTCATCATTTGGGGTCTCGCTCTGACGGTGCTTTTCACCGGCCTCTATGCCGCCTTCGGGAACGAATTCCTGCACCTCTTCACCGACAAGCAGGAGGTCATCGCCACCGCCGGCGAATACATGACCTGGGTGCTGGTGATTCCCATCTGTGGCTTCGCGGCATTCCTCTTCGACGGCATCTTCATCGGCGCCACCGCCACCCGCACCATGCGCAATGCCATGTTCGTGGCCACCGCCGCCTTCTTTGGACTCTACTACGGCCTGAAATGGTATGCCGGAGCCCATACCGACAGTCCCACCCTCTCCGAACGCACATGGAACGACATCCTCTGGACCGCCTTCGTAACGTTCCTGTCGTTGCGAGGCCTAATACAGGCTCTGCGGGTGAGAAAAGACATCTATGGACAAGTTAACGGTTAATGTTTATGGTAGTTAAAGGAGTTAAAAGAAGTTTTTCACTGTGCGTTGGACTCATTTTCCTATTTCATTTCTCATTTTTCAATTTTGCGACGGCACAGAATACCAACTATACCGACCACCAAGGCAGGGTGGTCGATGCCGCCACGGGGAAACCTTTGGCAGGTGCGAAAGTGACCCACGCCATGGGTGGGCATGCCGATTCGAAAGGTCGCTTCACTGTGCGCTATTACGAGAACGAGAGCGACTTCCGCGTCGTCATATCCCATCCCGGCTACTGCTCCGACACCTTCACCTATGCCCCCACCTTTGTCAGTCTTCACCGCTTGACCGCCGCATCGCAAAAGGATCGTCCCAAAGTGGGTGTGGTGTTGAGCGGAGGCGGGGCTAAAGGTGTGGCCCATATCTCGGCCTTGAGGGCCATCGAAGAGGCTGGCATCCCCATCGATTATATCGCGGGCACCTCGATGGGTTCGCTGATTGGGGGGCTGTATGCAGTGGGCTGGTCGGTCGATGAACTCGACTCGCTGGTACGCCACCAGGACTGGACGTTTCTCCTCACCGACCGCCCCAAACCGGACAATCTGGACATGAACACCCGTCACTTGCTGACGACCTATCCCCTCTGGTATGCCTTCACCGGAGGGAAACACAATGAGAGCGCAGGATTCATCCGAGGTCTGAACCTCGACCAGCTGTTCGACCAGCTACTCGTGGGTTACCTCGATTCCCTGTCGTTCGACACGCTGCCCATCCCCTTTGCCTGTGTAGCCACCGACGTGGTGACAAACACAGAGGTGGTCTTCCACAGCGGCCACCTGAAAGAGGCCCTGCGGGCCTCGATGTCGATTCCCGGGGTGTTCTCGCCGGTGAGGATAGGCAACAAAGTGCTGGTTGACGGAGGTGTGATGAACAACTATCCCGCCGACGTTGTGCGGAAGATGGGTGCCGACATTGTTATCGGCGTTTCGGTGCAGAACGACACGTTGACCGCCGACGAATTCAGCAGTGCTTTGGACATCATTTTGCAGGTGATGGATGCGAAAGGGAAAGAGAAATTTGTGGAGAACGTCAAAAAAAGCGACCTTTTCATGAAGGTGGACGTGACGGGCTATAGCGCGGCAAGCTTCACGTCGCAGTCGATAGACACCCTGCTGCAGCGAGGAGCCGAAGAGGCAGAACGACACTGGGAGGAGCTTCTGGCCTTGCGCCGCGAGCACGGCATCGATTCGATACCCGCTCCCGGTAGCCGACGCCAGAAACGTGAGGAGCGCTCCCGAATGCAAGGCACACCGAGCAGCTCGCTCTACAACTCGCCCATCGTGGGAGTGACCTTCCGCTTCGACAACGAAGAGACCGAGGCCATCCAGGTGGGGATGCTCCTCCCCTACCGCTTTATGAGAATGCCCATGGCGCTCTATAGCCACCTGCGGCTGGGCGACCGCATACAGGTGCTGGCAGAGAACCGATTTTTCCCGCGCGGCATCACCTCGCCAACAATGAGCTATTCGTTCCGTAAAGACAATCTGGACATCTACTCCGAAGGAGTGCGGACCTACAATATCAAGTATTACCGGCATACCCTGGAGGCGGTGCCGCTGAACTCGACATTCCGACGCTACAGGCTGCAAGCGGGGGCACGGTTTGACTACTACAACTTCTACTCACCAGTGCTTTCGACCGCCACCGAGCCTATCCTACTGGAGGACTACCAACTGATTTCCTATTTCTTCCAGTCGGAAATCAACACCGAGAACCATCCCTATCTGCCCACCACGGGGGTCCACCTGGTCAGTTCGTACACCTACCATACAGACAACCTATGGGGGTATGACGGCACCAATGGCATCAGCGAAATCAAGGCGTTGTGGAGCATAGCCTTCTCCCCCAACCCGAAGCTCACCTTCCGACCGGCACTGTATGGCCGACTGCTACTGCATACCGGCGACATCCCCATGACCCTCTCGAATGCCGTGGGGAGCCAGCAACAGATTGTAGACCAACAGATATTCTTTCCCGGAGCGCGCAGTTTGGAATATGTCGAGCGGAACCTCATCTCGCTGCAAATGCGTATGCAATTCGCCATTACGGGCAACCATTACCTGCTAATGAATGTGGGGGCGGCCCGCCATACACTGAACCTCAACGAGATTGTCGACGACCTCCCCAATCTCTACGGAGTCTCTTTGGGTTATTGCTACTACACCATCCTGGGACCCATAGAGGGAGTACTGGGCTATTCGTCGCTGGCTCCGGGACTGAACTTCTACTTCAATATAGGGCATAGGTTCTAGAATGCTTGATTGCTTGAATGCTTGAATGCTTGAATGCCTAATTTCTTGAGTATTAGTTCGAGAACCATTTCCGGCGTGATGGCCTTCAGACAGCGGTAGTCGCCATAACGGCACGCCTTCTGACCATAAGCCGAACAAGGCTGGCAAGGGAGATTGGCACAGAGGGCGTCGTCACGATTCTGCCCATAGCCATAAAAACCGAAGTCGGGATGTGTGGCCCCCCAAATGGAAACCACAGGAATGCCCAGCGCACTGGCGAAATGCATATTGGCCGAGTCCATCGAGACCATCAGCGACAATCCCTTAATAATCTGCAACTCCTCGGCAAAGGATTGTTTCCCCGCAACAGAGGAGACGATTGCTTGTTTGGAGGCGAGGGATTCGAGTTTCGGAGCCTCATTTTTGCTGCCGAAGAGGAGCACACGGAAACCTTTATCCGAAAGCATCTGAACCAGCAACTCGACATTCTCCCACGGCCACACCTTGCCCTCGTGCTGCGAAAACGGAGCCACACCGATAAGAGGTGTAGGGTGTGGGGTGCAGGGTGAAAGGTGTGTGTCGGTACTTGCATCAGTCTTTTCACCTTTCTGCTTTAACCTTTCACCTCCATTCAGCCCGGCTCTCCTGAACACATCGTCATAGCGCACATACTGCGGTTTCCTCGGTCTCCGGCACCAATGGTGCAGGAACATCCAGCGCGAGAAGCGCCCTTTACGGAGCGAATAAATATGGAATCCGGAAAAAAACAAATGACGCAGCCGCATCAGCACAAGCGCCATACCGACACGGTTCACCTTGTGGAGGTCCACCACAGTGTCGGCTCCCACAGCCTCCAGGGCCTTGTAAATCTTCAGAAAGCTCTGCTTCTTTTTGAGCCCCAGGAAATGGACATTCCCCATTCCCTCAAACAGCGGAGCCAACATGGGAGGACCCGCCACCGTAAAGGTCACCTGGGCGTTACTTGCAGCATACCCTCGCAGCACAGGCACCATAATTGCCACATCGCCCAACGCGGAAAGCCTTATGACCAATACATGCTTCACCTTACCTCCTTTTCTCCTTACCTCCTCTACTCCTTATTATACAACATCGGGTTCAAACTCGGATCGTTGTACATCTTCATCTGGCGGTAGAGCTTCATCAGGCGGCGTCCGGCAGCGAGGTCATCGAGGAGTTGGTCGATGGCGGTGGTGAGATCCTCGCGCTGCGTGAGCAGCGTGTCGAGTTTGGACTGGCATTTGGCGCGGTGCTCGTCGTCGCCACGGTGGGCCTCGATTTCAAAGTGGTAAATCTTCAGGGCGAGGATGGAAAGTCGGTCGATGGCCCAAGCGGGCGTCTCGGTGTTCAACTTGGCATCAGCCTTCGGCTCAACATCCTTGAACTGCATGTAGTAGTGATCGTCGATACGCTCCACAAGGTCGGTGCGGTGCTGGTTCGAGCGGTCGATGCGGCGCTTCAGCTTCAGCGCCTCCACAGGGTCCACATCGTCGGGACGCACCAAATCCTCGAGGTGCCACTGCACCGTGTCCACCCACGACTTCTCCCACAGCAGATGCTCAAAGGAGCCTTCCCTATAGGGATTACGCTGCGCGCCATCCACCGAGTCGGTCTTGTGATATTCAACTATTTGTTGGCTAAAAAGCCGATAAAGATCCATTGCTTTCATAATGCAAAAATACGTTTTTTTTATTAATCACGTCTCATCATCAGTGCCGTACAAAGTGCGAGAGTGAGGATTAGTGGAATAATGGCCACGCTGAGATGGCACCAAACGACCCATACTAAGGCGACGACGAACATTGCTAATTGTATCCACATTGCCCACCGGGGCGTGCGCTGGAGATAGACGGCCATCCATATCAGCAACGGCGATGCCCAAAGAATATTCAGGTTCCACTCGGTGCAGTAGTGGTTCGTCCCGAACCACATAAAGAGCAGGAACAAACCTATCAGTCCGGCAACGACAAACAATACTCTTACAGCAATCGCGAAAGTCCTTCTCCAACGACACAGTACTGCCATCACTACAAACAGCAGTGTAAAGACCACGAACGGAGGGAAACTGTCGGAAACCTCAACGCGGTTCTCGGCCAAAAGAAGTGTCGACGGGCCTACCAACGATGCACCGCCCCGCTGGGCGGCAGCAAACACCTCCTGCATCACTAAAGGGTAGAACATCGCGTCGTCGGCAGAACAACGGTGGTCGGCCGGAAGACCCAACAAGAGGTCGACACCCATCGCCCACCATTCCAACTTGTCGCGCATAGCCGAATGCAGATAGTCGCGATAGCTTAGAGACTCCCGCATCTCCTCTTTCACCACCTTCTTCTTTCCGCAAGCGAGATAGACCATATCGCGGATTCGCGTGGCACAGTTGTCGCGGAAGAAATCGTAGCGGTAATAGCGGTATTCAGGAAGGTAGTTCTGCTCAAGCAGGAGGTAGAGGTTGCTCACTTCCTGCGGTGTGAAGTTCAGCCGCTGCTCCCACACGGCACGTCCTTCGGCCCGATACTCGAACATAAAGTTCTCGAACGAGAAACGTCCCAGACAGTAGTCGAGCTGACCGCGCATAAACTTCCAGTAGAAATGCGGGGTGTCGAAGTCGAAGGTGCCATAGTTGTAGACTTTGTCGACACCTGTGGCGGTGTCGCAGATGCGGAGAGCGCTGTGGCCGAAAGTGGTGTAGAAATCGTCACCAGGGCCGCAGGTGATGACACTCGCTCTCGCCGTCTCACTCAGCGGCGACACCTGCGCTATTAAGGTGTAAGGTGTAAAATGTAAGGTGAAAAGAATCACCGTCAACAATATGCAGCGTTTTATTCTCATTTATTTTCTTAATTTATAAACTATTATGTACCTTTCACCTCTCACCTTTCACCTCTCACCTTTCACCTCTCACCTCTCACCTTCTCAATCTCCCGTTCCAATCTTCTCTCCTTCAACAGTGGCGGGGCGGTCGACAACGGTGCGGTGCTCCATGTGGATGGGGCCATTGTCCTTTCCCTGATGCACAGTGACCTGCGGGAACGGAATCTCCACACCGGCATTGTTGAAGGCGATATAGATATCCTCGCGGATATGTTTCCACACCTCCCAGTAGTCCTCCACCGTGACCCACAGCCATACGGAGAGATCCACCGAGCTGTTGTTCAGGTCGCTGACGGCAATCACCGGCGCTTTGGGCTCCCACTTGATAAGAGGTTCGGCCTTGATGACCTCCCACAACACCTCCTTGACCTTCGCCAAGTCGGTGCCGTAAGCCACCGATGCCACCACGTCGAGACGGATCAGCGGCTCCTTGGTGTGGTTGATAAGGCTCTTGGTGGCCAGCTCACTATTGGGAATGATGATGGTGCGACCGTTGAACGGACGCATAATAGTGTGGAAGATACGTATCTCCTTAATATAGCCCTTGTACGTGCCACATTCGATATAATCATCCACCTTGAAGGGCTTCATCAGCAGGATAATCACGCCGCCGGCAAAGTTCTGCAGTGTGCCCTGCATCGCCATACCGATGGCCAGACCCATAGCACCCAACAGGGCGATGAACGAGGTGGCCTTGATGCCGATGACATCCATCGCCATGATGACAATCATAGCCTTCATCAGCACATCCACCAACGAACCCAAGAAGGTCTTCAGCGACGGTTCGGCACCCCTCTTGTCCAACGCTTTAATGATGACCCTCTTGAGCATCTTGCTCAGTTTCATACCCACCCAGAGGATGATAATGGCGATGAGCAGCTTGGGAACAAACTCCACCGTCAACTGCACCAACGCATGCAGGCCGTCCTTGATAAGGGTATTCTCTCCCGTGACCACATCCTTCAGGTCGCTAAGGCCCATATTACTCAAACTATCCTTTATGCCAGCCAACGTATCGTGAGCCTCTTTAATATGGTCCGGAACCACGATATCAGCGGTATTATTGTTTTGTGTCATAGCGGCCACCAATGCGGCATTATTGTCGTCTAATAATAACATAGATATTCAAAATTTAAAATGCAAAAATACAAAAAACAATCGACATATTCGAAAAAAAGTGTATTTTTGCACCATGAAAAACAAGATTGGCAGTTGTCCCGAACTCATGGAAGCCATCCTGGAGATAGGCCTTGTGCCGCTGCTGGACAGCGGCATCCCCGGCTTTTCGGCCGACGAACTGGTGGCACCCGAATGCCGCTATGTGAGGACCGACGACGGCTGGGAGTGGCCCCTCTGGCAGTGGAAAGGTCCCATCGTCACCGAAGGTCATTTTGCCTACGGCAAGTTCTTCGACGGGAAAGCCGGCTTCGTCAGTATGGAGTGGTGGCCCGACCTCTGCAACTACCGCCGTGCCAAGTATCCCGAGCCTGCCGAGGACAGCATTGAAGGCACCATCTTGGAAATCCTCCGTATCAACGGCAGCATGATTACCCGCGACCTCCGTTCCGCCTGCGGCTTCGACGGCCCCAAGATGCGCAGTCGTTTCGACTCCTATGTCACCCGCCTCCAGATGGCCTGCCGCGTCGTCACCGAGGATTTCGTCTACCCCACCGACAAGCATGGCAACCGCTACGGTTGGGGCTGGGCCCTCCTCACCACCCCCGAGCACCTCTTCGGCCGCGAGAACGGTCTTTGTGACCGCACACCGGAAGAGAGTCTCCAGCGCATCCTCGCCCATCTCCGGCATATCATTGCCTCCAAGAATATTTTTCCATCAAAACAAATTCGGAATCAACTAATTAAAATTATTTCATAAAACTCTTCCTGGTTACCTCCTATAACATATTTTAACAACCGTATAATCCGCTGATACTTAGTATTATCTCCTTACCAACTCCTACCCAACACCGTATCAACTCCTACCCATGTCCTACCACAGTAGGAGATGATAGGGTGAAGGTAAGTTGACGGTACATTTTTCAACCCTTAAAAACACCTGTTATGACCATTCTCTACATCCACGGCTACGGTTCGACCGGCAACGCCACCAAAGGGCAGCTGCTGCGCAAGATGCTGCCGGAACATCGGGTAGTGTCGCCCACCTTCGATTACGACCACCGCGCTCCGCAGCAGATACAGGAGCAGATATGTCAGACCGTTGAAAAAGAATCAGTAAGGATGATTGTTGGCAGCAGTTTCGGTGGCTACCAGACGCTCTGCGCCACAGCTTTTTTCCACGGTCCCGTGTGGGCAATCAACCCCGTCCACGACGTGGAGACCACCATCCGCCGCGTGATAATGCAGAACGAGGTGGGGGAGAAGGACTATCTGGAAATCTACCGCACTTTCGACCGCGAGGTGTTTCAACGTCAAGTGTCACTGAACCAGTCGGGAAGATGGCCGGATGACACACCGCTCCACTTCGCCCTCAGCACCGATGACGAGCTGTTGGGCGACCACTCCGCATTGTTGGAGATGTTCCCCCATCATCAGAAAGTGATATGGAAAAACCACAGCGGCCACCGCTTCTTCCGTTTCGAAGAACTCGCCCGCGACATCGCCGCCTCGCTGCCGGCATAGCCCTATTTTGACATCCGTCGTGCCATCTCGTTGAGGGCGGCAAAGCGGTAGCGGTCGGTGGTCACAGGGATTGGGGTGTAGCGGTAATGGCGCGCCTCCGCCTTCCGGCGCAGCGTCTCTTCCACCGCAGCCTGTATGGAGGTGTCAAGGATTGTCTGTTCCGTCGGTTCCAATAACAGCAGCTGCCCTTTTGCGCAAGCCTCGAAATAGAGCCCTCCCGGCTTGTAGTAGCGTTCATGGGGAGACCCCTCCTTGGGGAAACCGTCGTTAAGGAGCACCACCAGAGGGTACCTCTGCTCCCGCAGGGTGCGGGCTATCAGTTTCTCGCCCTTGCTGATAGCGGCTGTATAGGTAATTGCCCCGTTGTGTGCCGCTGCCAGCACCGCCTGAAGTCTTTCCTGTATCTGCCCGTCGGTGGCACTGCGAGACATCTCCACCATCTGTCGGTCGGGCCAATCGAGGAGGAAATGGTTGCCCAAAGTGGTGAAAGACAAGCAGCAGACCTCAGTCTTTCGGTGTAGCTTGAAGAGGTTGGGATGGTGTTTTTTGAGCCAGAGTCGGCGCGGGTTATCCTTGACATAGTCTATCATGTGGCGCAGCTGTCCCGGTGCGTGGAGGATACGTTCATGGTAGTAGGCTGGGTTTTGTTCCCAGATGCTCCCCCTGCCCGCAAAAATGCGTGCAAACTGCACGAGAGCCTCCTCGCCATTCTCGCCGCCAAGCCCCTCGCTACGTCCAGTCCATCCGCTTCCGTACACTCCGGTCTCATGCACTCCGCTTCCGTGCACCCTAGTTCCGTTCTCCCCGCTTCCGTGCACCCCGGTGGCGTTCTCGCCACCGCCAAGTCCGCCGTTACCCTCGCCGCCGCAAAAAGCCCTGTCGCCCAAGTACTCCTGCTTGTAAACCTTGGTGCACCCGCTCTTGAACCCCCGCACCACCGCCCCGATGCTCTGCGGCAGCGGCTCCAGCACCTGGATGACAAGGTGGATATGGTCGGGCATCACCTTCTGCGCCAGCACCTTCAGGGCGAATCCTTTCCCCTTATAGAACTGAGCCAGCTCGTCCAGCATCCTATAAACGCGGTGACCGAAGTTATTGAGCCTGACGAACGCCTTCTCGGCGCTGTCGCCCTCCAGCGTCCCGAACAGAGGGTACCTCTCTTCCACCACAAGGGTAAAATGATATATGGCACGCCCGCGGTAGTCCCATCCGTTCTCACGGTGGTGCCTAGTCGGGTCTACCGGCCTCCACACGCTCGGTCTTTCGTCATTCTTTTGTGCCATATTATAGATGATTTTCCAATTGCAAAAATACACCTTTTTAAAGATGTACCAAATTTTTTTTTGCCATATCAAATTAAGTTTGTATCTTTGCACTTGCTTTCGAGAGCGAAAGCTGTAAGCAAGAAAAGCATTGCTATACTGTCCTGTTATTGAAATACGCCAAGTTTCGTGAAGGAGGACGGAGCATTTATGCTTTCGCTTGATTGTGTATGCTATATCTCTGTAGCATATCTTCAGGCGTGAGATATGTTCCTTATACCCCGTTCCTTCAAAGGTGATTGGCGTTACCTCAATAACAACGGACATGAGCACATAACCTCATGCCTTTTCTTATTGTTATAAATTAACCAATCAAAGAATGCCCGCGGTTGATGGTAGTGATGAATGATTATAAAACACAAATAAAAACAACATGAAGAAAGACGATAGTAAATACCCTGGTTTATTCAAAATGTGTGCAGGTTGTTCCAAGAAAGAGAAACGTACCGATTTAGAAAACGGACAATTTTATTGCAAAGAAAAGGGAGGAATAGTGTATGGGCGGACAGATGCAACAAATTGTAACAGCTTTAACTGGGAAAATGTTGTTTTCCCCAATCAAAATAACAAGAAATGAAGAAAAAGTTAGCATTCGCCATAGGCTCTTTATTAATTACCATTAACAGACTCCGCGCCCAACAATGGGTAATGGATGAAGTATATGACGATTATCGTGATACAAGGTCTGATGACACATCGTTTGGCTCCGGCTTACTCGGATTGTTAATGCTTGCAGCAGCAATCTTTGTAATATGGCTTATTGTGCAATTATTCAAAAACCATAAAGACGGAATCAAAGACTTCTTTGAAGAAAATGAAGGGTGTGGCTGTTTGCTAATTTTCTTTGGTATTATTTGCTTTTTAGCATTAATTGGAGTAATAAAATAGATAATTATATGAAGAAAAATGTAAATTGGATAAGTACTGCAAGTCCATATATTTCGATTGTTTCTCTTGCAGGATGCATTGCTCTTTCCTTTGTTTGTGTTTCCACCAATCACAAACTTAAGCAGGCAGAGAACACTATATCAAATTATGCATCAAAACCATTCTTCAAGGCGGATGACAAAGAGTTTACATTACTTGATATTCTAAATCAACATAGTAAGCAGATAAATGATTTATACAATGGACAACAACGAATATGGAATAATCAGTCATATATCCAACAAGACCTTGACAGAACTAATAGTTTTTTAGATGACTATAATACATCAAGAGTGTTTGATGACGATTGGCCAATGAAAAGGCATTACTAAAAACAATAAAAATATGAAAATAGTTATTGAAAAAATCAAAGAATGGTCTCCGTACATTGCAATAGTCACTTTGTTGGCCTGTATTATATTGACTATTATAATTATCATAACAAGCAATCGGTTAGAATATGCGGAATACGATATTTACGAATTACAAGATAACGTAAATGATTTAGAAAGTAAAGTTGATGATTTGGAGGGTGCAATCCGAACAATCAGCAGATATTTGTAAAATATAGTACAATGGATAAAATAATGCAATACCTCCAAATGAGTTAAGAATAATTAAATAATATGGCCGGGTTTGTTTTAATGCTTATTGTTTTAGCCATTTGTGGCCTACTATTTGGCAAAGCTGACACAAAAAAGGAATTGCTAAATCAAGTAGGGCTCGACCTAAGTTCAAGTAGATATGAAACAAAAAAAGAAGATGAATATAAGAAGTATGCATTACGGGCAATGAGAGAGGTTGTAAATCTTGAGTATTACAGTGCAACCGACGAAAAATCTTTTTTAGATTTCATGTCTGATAAATTAGAACTTGCAATAAATGGTAGGAGTGTAGAAAAAAGTTGGGGAGGTTTTGAGTATGAGTCACTGAATTTAGGAGTAAAAAAACATTATGTGGATCATGCTTATACGGTTGTCTATAGACGAGAGGTTGATCTAAAGAATGGCAATAATGTACTATTGTCTAAAAATATTGATTTCTCAGACAAAAAGAGTGCTAAACACTATTGTGAAATACTATGGGATAAATATCAATATCCATGGCCTGCTGATTGGATGCAAAATGACGGCTTATAATTATAATAAAAAACTATTGAACACATGAAAAGACTGTCAATTATCACTCTATGTATTATAACTCTGGCGTCTTGCGGCCCATCGCAGAAAGCCACAGAAAATGAACAAGAGCAAAGGTGGCCAGATTTCTTACGTGAATGGGCAGCAGATTATGAAATCAATGATCCGCAGAGGGTGTCACTAATTAATTTGATTGACTCTGTATATTGTTTTTTTGAAGATACCACACTTTCTGCAGAGTCGTATTCCGAGCAGGTTTGCCGAATGATGGAACGTATGGCAGAGGTGATAGAGAACGATTCGGTATTCGAGTTTACCTTGATGATGCGGGCCACGGCAGCAAACTTCTGGGGCTATGCAATGAAGGATGAACGGTTCTTTCAATTTGATTGCTCTGGCGAGGCGTTGGGCCGTATTGTGGAATGGCAAACCGTTAATACAGAGGATGTGGAATTGATGTGCTTCACAATCATACCTGTCTCATGGCAGGCACCTACCCATTTTGCCAATATTATTCTTGTTATTGGCAAAGATGACGATGAACCTTATGCCAGTTTTGTCATCACCAACTATGAAGATTATCTGATGGACAGCGTAAGAATTGCTTTCCTTGACAGTACCAATAACGTACTGGATGTTCTGTATGAAGAAGAGGTATATGTTGATTCTACAAATGTCAAGGGCGGTGTGAAAACGATGCTTATTCCTTACAGATATTTGATGCAGGGCCTGTCTCATTCTTTTTATGTTGATGTCGCATACAAAACGTCACAAGGATGGTTCTCAATGCGAGGAGTTCCGAGAGTAGGGTTTGATGTGCAGATAAAGGATTGTCCGAGACTAAAAGCGGCATTGGATGAGGTTTTATCCGTGCAGATTGTACCGATGGATGATGACATCAAAAGCAAGATAGGCCAGCCAATTAAACAGATGATAAACCGTAGAACTGGAGAAGTAATTGAACTCGATGGCACATACTATCTTGATACCGTATGGTCTGAAGAATTGGGCTCTTATATTTTGAATGTAAAGCAGAAGTAAAGATGCTATTATGAAAAACAAAGATATCAAAAGTTATTTGAACAACTAATTAAATCGCTCCTTTTTAGATAATGGCCCTTCGTTGAAACATCACCGACGGACCACCGAAGCATCAATATAGGAACACTATCGGAACCATGGCATTACCATATACCGAGGCAAAAGGGGAACAGAGGGATTGCAAAAGGGGAGCAAAACCGATAGGCATATTATAGATACCTTCATGTTCTTTTTTTGTGGAGAATAATTCGTATATTTGCCGCATGAATTATAGTGGTAAAAAAGCCTTATAGGAACAGCCATGCCGACACCGAATTCAACGAGCGTCAACGGAAGATAATTAACCGCCTGTATGACGGCTTTGAAGGACCTCTGACCAGTAGCAAATGGGCCAAGATATGCCACTGTTCTCCCGATACGGCATTGCGCGACATCACATCGCTGATAGAAAAAGGAGTGCTTGTAAAAGCACCCTCTGGCGGACGTAACACTCATTATACACTTGCCGATTAGGACAAGTAAGTACACCCAATTGCAAAACCGAAAGTCTCACAACCTAATCCTCGCCCTTGGCGTTGGGGACGAGGAAGATTACTGTCAGTGCGCCCACTGCGCCGGCTGCAAGCACGATGATTCGGGCCATGGAGCCAGCGGGAATGAAAACGAAAGCGGAGAGTAGCACCATAGTCGCCATGATGCCCACGGCACCGGCTTTTTGTGCGACCGTCATGCCACCACGGCGCTGATAGCCACGGATATATTTCCCCAGCCAAGAGGCCAACAGCCATTGCTGCAGTCGAGGCGACGAACGGTAGAACAGCCACGACGCCAGCAGCACGAACGGCGTCGTCGGCAACCCCGGCACCACCACTCCCAACGTCCCTAATCCCACGGCCATAAGACCTAATGCTATGTAGAGATATTTCTTCATCAAGGTTACAGAAATAAAAAAATAGGGCATACCGTTGAGGGTATGCCCTATTCTGATTTAACTCTTAGCAGAGCTCGTGGATCACGAGGCCGGAGCGCAGCTTGGGCTCAAACCAGGTGGTCTTCGGAGGCATGATGTTGCCGGTGTCGGCAATGTCGATAATCTGCTTCATGCTGACGGGATAGAGGGCGAAGGCGACCTTCATTTCGCCGTTGTCGACGCGACGTTTCAGTTCGCCGAGGCCGCGGATACCGCCGACGAAGTCGATGCGCTTGTCGGTGCGGAGGTCCTTGATGCCGAGCACCTTGTCGAGGACAAGGTTGCTGAGGATGGTGACATCGAGCACGCCGATGGGGTCGTTGTCGTTGTAGGTGCCGGGCTTGGCGGTCATCTTGTACCAGTGGCCATCGAGGTACATGCTGTGCTCATGCAGCTTGGCAGGCTTGTAGATGTCGGTGCCCATGTCGGTGAGCTCGTAGCTCTCGCCGACGGCTTTGAGGAACTGCTCCTTGCTGAGGCCGTTGAGGTCCTTCACAACGCGGTTGTAGTCGATGACATTGAGCTGGTTGTCGGGGAAGATGACGGTCATGAAGTAGTTGTACTCCTCCTTGCCGGTGTGGTGGGGGTTCTGCTCCTTCTTCTCCTGTCCCACGAGGGCGGCGGCGGCGCTGCGATGGTGACCGTCGGCGATGTACATAGCGGGAACCTGCTTGTCGAAGATGTCGACGAGCTCGGCGATGGTCTTCTTGTCGTCGATGACCCAGAAGCGATGGCCGAAGCCGTCTTCCTTGGCGATGAAGTCATAGATGGGCTTCTTGGCGGTGATGCCGGCCACGATCTCGTCGATGCGGGCGATAGCGGGGTAGGCGAAGAAGACGGGCTCCACGTTGGCGTTGGTGATGCGGACGTGTTTCATGCGGTCCTCTTCCTTGTCCTTGCGGGTGAGCTCGTGTTTCTTGATGACCTTGTTGACATAGTCCTCGCTGTAGGCGCAGGCCACGATGCCGTACTGCCACTTGGCGTCCTTGTCCTTGGGGTTCATGCTCTGGGCATAGATGTAGAGTTTCTCCTCCTCATCCTTGACCAGCCAACCGAGGTCCTTGAACAGGTTGTAGTTCTTCACCACCTGGAGGTACACTTCGGGCGAGTGCTCGTCGGTGCCTTTGGGAAGGTCGATCTCAGCCTTGGTGACGTGCAGCAGGCTGTAGGGGTTGCCCTCGCATTCCACGCGGGCTTCTTCGCTATTCAGAACGTCGTAGGGGCGCGAAGCCAGTTTCTCGACGATGTCCACCGGGGGGCGGAATCCTTTGAAGGGTTTGATGATACTCATAGGTTTGTCTTTTATTTATGAATGATTATTATCGGTATAAAAAATATCGAAACTACGTTGCAGCTTGGCGGGGTCGGTCTGGTAGATGTTGTCGCCGTAGTAGCAGTCGGCCAACACCTCATAGAGTCGGCAGAACTCGCCAAGATCGTGCTTGCCACGCTGTGCGTTGATGGTGAGCGAAAGAAGTTCCAGCGCGCGGTCGGCGGCACGGTGGCATTGCTCTGTGTTGCCCTTGCTTTTCCAGCGGTTGGCACGCGACACCTCGCTGCCGATGTTCAGCATCTGCTCCGCCAAGGACATCTGCGCCCAACGGCCGTCCGCCAGTCCTGTATGTTGATATTCGCTCATTGAATCAAACTGTTTACAACATCAATAATCTGTTTCCGCACGGCGGGATCCTGCACATCGCGGCTGCGGTTGCCCTGATAGGGACGGATGTTGATGAGGGAGTCGAACTCGATAAAGTCCTCGTCCTCCATCTCGGGATACAAATTGATACCCCACAGATCTGCTTGCATAGACCCTTGTGCCAGCAACTCCTTCTCAATATCGGCATGCAGTTCGGCATCAAGACCGAGAATGCATTGCTTCACATCGACAACAGCCTTTATCATGTCGCCGAAATAGCCCGGCAGCATGGCGTTCAAGTCGCTGTGTTTTATTGGATGTGACAGTATTTTCATGATAATGAACCAAGTCTATTCGAGACTGCAAAGATACAAACTTTTTACGACATGGAGAAATTAATTTGCTAAAAGGCAAAATAAATCTTTTGCTCCAGTTGCAGGAGTGCTCGTTTGCGGTCGAGGCCGCCGGCGTAGCCAGTGAGGGAGCCGTTGGTGCCTACAATACGGTGGCAGGGAACGATGATAGCGATGGGATTGCGCCCCACGGCACCACCCACCGCCTGCGCCGAGCGGCATCCGAGTTGGTGAGCCAACTCGCCGTAGGTCACCGTCTGGCCGTAAGGGATGGTGTGTAGTTCTTTCCACACACGCTGCTGGAATGGTGTACCTTTCAATGATAACGGCGGCATAAAATCAGGATTGCGGCCGGAGAAATAGATGTCGAGCCAACGGCGGGTATCATCAAAAACAGGCAATTGTGCCGGCAAGGATGCCAGCGATCCAAGAGTACTTCCGAAGTGCTTCTGTCCGTTAAACCATAGCCCCGTCAGCGCTTCCCCATCGCTGGCCAGCGTAATACCCCCGAGGGGTGAGTCATAGTGCGCAGTGTATTCCATAATGACTAAAGAGGGGGCGACATTGCGCCCCCTCTTTTCGTTTTCGTCTTCGTTATTAGCCTTCGTAGAAGGGCATCTTGACGGTGACGGCCTTGAGGAGTTTCTCGCGGATCTTGATGTAGATCTCGGTGCCGGTCTTGGCGTATTCGGCGCAGATGAGGGCGGTGCCGATGTTCTTTCCGGTGCTGGGGCTGGGGCTGCCCGAGCGCACTTCACCGATCTTCTTGCCTTCGGCGTTGCAGACTTCGTAGCCGTTGCGGGCGATACCGCGGTCGATCATCTCGAAACCAGCCACTTTGCGCTTGAAGCCAGCAGCCTTCTGGGCGAGGAGGAGCTCCTTGTTGATGAAGTTGTTGTTCTCGGCTTTCAGCTTGACGATGAAGGCCAGCGGAGCCTCGAGGGGGCTGACGGTGTCGTCCATCTCGTGGCCATAGAGGGCGAAGCCCTTCTCCAGGCGCAGGGTGTCGCGGCAGCCCAGACCTGCAGGCATGATGCCGAACTCCTTGCCAGCCTCGAAGACCTTGTCCCACACCTCGAGAGCTTTCTCCTTCGGGATGTAGATCTCGCATCCGCCAGCGCCGGTGTAACCGGTGGTGGAGAGGATGATGTTGGGGATGCCAGCGAAGGTGAGGATCTTGAAGGTGTAGTACTCCATGTCGACGATATTCTCGCTGGTGAGTTTCTGCATGGCCTTGAGGGCGTTGGGACCCTGGACGGCGAGCTGAGCCCACTGCTCGCTCTCGTTGACGAAGTCCTTACCGAGTTCCATGCCCATCTTGTCGGCAATCTGGCTCATCCAGTTCCAGTCCTTGTCGATGTTGGCGGCGTTGGGCACCATGAAGTACTCGTCGTCATGGACGCGATAGACGAGCATGTCGTCGACCACGCCACCCTGGCCGTTGGGGAGGCAGGTGTACTGCACCTTGCCGTCGAAGAGGTCCTCGACGTTGTTGGTGGTGACATACTGCATGAAGTGCTTGGCGATGGGGCCCTTGGCACGGAACTCGCCCATGTGGCTCACGTCGAACACGCCCACGTTGTTGCGGACGTTGTTGTGCTCCTCGACGAGACCGGTGTACTGGATAGGCATGTTGTAGCCGGCGAATTCGGCCATCTTTGCACCAAGTTTGATGTGCAAATCGGTGTACGGTGTGGTTTTCATTATGTTACGTATTTGTTAAAAATTATATTCTATTTTTTCTAAACGGAAGATGCATTGTATTATTGTGTCAACTTGAAGATAATTTTTCAATAGAGGAAGTTGTTGTAGGGGTAACGGATGGCATGAATACGGGAGACCTCTTGATAGAGATGGTCTCGAAGGATGTCGATATTAATTTTCTTGGCGGCAGAGACGAAGATGGCGCTATCGGAGGAAAGAAAATCCTTGGCATCATCATTGTCATCTTCGTCAAAATCCTCTGAGGGTTCCTCGGGGGGAAGAGCATCGATTTTGTTGTAAACCATTATGACGGGCTTGTCGTCGGCGTGGATATCGGCAAGGGTACGGTTGACGGCATCAATCTGGGACTGATGGTCGGGATGGGAGATATCGACAACATGAAGCAGCAGATCGGCTTCGACAACTTCGTCAAGGGTGCTCTTGAAGCTTTCGACCAACTGAGTGGGGAGCTTGCGGATGAATCCGACGGTGTCGGTAAGGAGAAAGGGCAGGTTGGCGATGACGACCTTGCGGACGGTGGTGTCGAGGGTGGCGAAGAGTTTGTTTTCGGCGAGGACGTCGCTCTTAGCCAAGAGATTGAGGATGGTAGACTTGCCGACGTTGGTATAGCCCACGAGGGCGACACGCACGAGGCTCTCCCGGTTCTTGCGCTGGAGGGTCTTCTGGGTGTCGAGTTTGGCGAGCTGGACTTTGAGGGCGGATATCTTCTCCTTGATAAGACGGCGGTCGGTCTCAATCTGGGTCTCACCGGGGCCACGCATTCCGATGCCGCCGCGTTGGCGCTCTAGGTGGGTCCACATGCGAGTGAGGCGCGGCAACATATACTGCAACTGAGCGAGTTCCACCTGCGTGCGGGCAGTGGCAGTACGGGCGTGACGGGCGAAGATGTCGAGAATGAGGGTGGTGCGGTCGAGGATGCGGCATTCGAGCTCTTTCTCGAGGTTGCGAAGCTGGGCAGGCGAGAGTTCGTCATCAATAACAATGATATCGGCATCAAGAGCCTGCTTGTATTCGCGGATTTCGTCGAGCTTTCCACTACCAACATAGGTGCGGGTGTCGGGACGCTCTAGTTTCTGAACGACCTTCTTGACGGTGATGCCACCAGCAGTGCGAAGGAGAAACTCGAGTTCGTCGAGATATTCCTCGGTGCGCTTGAGGGTCTGCCCGTTGGGACAAACGGAGACGAGGATGGCCCGCTCTGGAACTTCCTCATTGACAAAGGTATTCCGTTCCTGAGGCGAAAGTCGTTTTCCCTCCTCTCCAATTGAGTTTCTGAACTTGCCTTGTTTATTTGGAGACCACTGCATAGAATACTTTTTCGAGTTTTTGGACGGCGGAGGCCCAGGAATAACGTTCATGGACGAAACGATTGCCTTCCTCTGCAATGCGAGTACGCACATCTTCGCTACCGAGAAGCAAACATATCCAGTAGGCCAAATCTTCCTCGCTGTCGCCGACAAACAGCTGGTCGCCCGATGTTGCACCAAGGGCAGCATTGGCCAGACTTGTCGTGACACACGGCTTCTGCATAGCCATTGCCTCGAGCAGCTTGTTCTGCAAGCCACTCCCTATGCGCATAGGAGCCACGAAGAGCTGCGAAGAAGCATAGGCTTCGCGTATGTCGGGCATACGTCCACTAACCGTTACTTTCTCGGGTTTCTGTGCCTTGGAAGCCAACGCCCGTACTGCGGGCTTGGGGTCGGCACCGGCAATCAGCACAGTAGCATAGGGGCAATACTCCCACACCAATGGCATCACCTCTTCGACAAGGTAGCGTGCCGCATCGACATTGGGAGCGTATGACATATTGCCACAAAAAACAATTGAGAAGTGGCCGAGAGTCTCAGAGGCTTTGACTTTTAGTTCGTCTGACATTTTAAAGTGTTCAAAGTCCACTCCGTTAGGCACGAGATGTATTTCGCCGTTTTTCTTGTGAGGAATGGCTTCGCTGTCGACCTCTGAGATGATGGTGAGGGCATCGAAGATGGAGAACGCCTTGTATTCGGACGACCGCAGCATCTTGAATTCGAAGTGTAGCAGATAGTGCCACAGGCCACGGGAATGTTCCATACGCCTTTCTGTGTTCATAGAGAGGGCGTCTTGGAAGTCCATCACCTTGGGGTAGGGCAACCGTGCCACGAGGGGCATGGTGCGAACCATCTGGGAATAGACGACATCGGGTCTCACCTCACGGGCGAAACTGCGACAAGCTCGTTTGGAGCGTTTGGTGTTCCAGTAGCCCATTTGCAATGATTTTGAAGACAACCAATTGCGTAGAATATTGAAGCCACAGACAAAACGATTGAGATGCACCACACGTATCTGACGACAGAAAGGCTCGAGGGCTTTAACCTGTTCGGGTTCCACACGGCAATGGCTGACCGCGAAAAGGAATATCTCATGCCGCTTGGAGAGCTCCACTATCTGATGATAGGCGCGGAGTTTGTCACCTTTCTCAAGGGGCCAAGGGAAGCGAGGAAGGACAACGAGGATTTTCATATTTAAAAAAGTTGGGTTTGGGTACCTTCGGCAAAACCGAGACGCTCGTCGGGGATTTCGGAGTTTTCAGAATACTCGGAATCATCGGAAGGTTCGGAGGGTTCGGGATCTGGCTTCACTGGCTCCAACCAGTTGAACTGGTCGACAGCGAAGGTGGTAATACGCTTGCCTTTGGCCTTATAGCTCTTCACTCCGATGAAGTCCTCCACATCGATAATCTCGGAGGCTATCTTCTTTCCGCTCTCAGGATTGTACACCACTTCGAGGCGGGGATAATAGTTGAACGAGACCGACATCAGCGTAGAGCCGTCGTCATCGAGGAAGGAAGTCTTGCGGTCGGAAGGTTCGGGAACAAAACGCTTGAGGTAAGGGTATCCGTCGGCAGAACGATAGAGCACGGTCAATACGGGATTGTCAGCACATCCGACAATCGCTTTGGGATTGAACTTTCGGAGTTCGAAGAGGTCGTCCTCGAAGTGGTTGGCGAGGTCGAAACCCGTGACACGGTAGTTGGCCGACTGCATAAGAGCCAGCAACTTATCGTTCCCATGAAACTCACCAAGATAACGACCAGCTTCATTCACATTGAGACGCTTCACACTCTCGTCAAACCAAATCTTGCGAGCCGAAAGGGTGGAAACACCAGAGTCCTTGAGATTAATGGAACGGACAGCGTTGCGGGTGAGGATATTACCAATAGATTGGCGGCCTTTGATGGCGAGGGTCTTGAAATCGAAGTCGAAAGAAGTCTTCTTCAGTTTGGGCTTCGAAACATGATGCACGGTAACCACCTCGGCCTCGCCATTGGGATTGGCGGTGAAATAAAGCACCTTGCTGCCTTTGGTTCCTTTGGTGAGGAGGTAGTCCTTATCGCGGGTGACAGAGGTAACGCTGAAGCGTTTCACCATCACATAGCCATCAGGACCGCCATCGCGATAGATAAGGTTGTAGACGGTACGCTCGTCGCGCTTGCGGAACACACTGATGAAGAGTATCTCGGGGCACTCCTGAGTGCCGACGAAGCCTTTCTCCTGAATCTTGGTGACCATGAAGGTGCCGTCGCGACGGAAGACGATGATGTCGTCCATCTTGGAGCATTCGCAGGCGACCTCTACACCCTCTTCGCGCTTGAGACCCCAGCCGGCGAAGCCTGTGGAGTAGTTGACATAGAGTTTTTCGTTGGCGAGGGCGACGGTGGTGGACTCGATGTCCTCGAAGTTGCGAATCTCGGTCTTGCGCTCGCGACCTTTGCCGAATTTATCGAGGATATGGCGGAAATATCGCACGGCATAGTCGGTGAGATGGGCCAAATGGTTCTGCACCTCGTCGATGGTCATTTCAATATTGGCCAATTCTTCCATAGCGCGCTTGATGTCGAACTTGCTGATTTTACGCACCGGCTTCTCGCAGAGTTTCAGCACGTCGTCGCGTGAGATTTCCTTCTTGAACTGGTCGCGATAGGGGTCGAAAGCACGTTCCATCTGGGCCACCTGGTCGTCCCAAGTCTTGGAGCGGTCATTCTCCATGATTTTATAGATGCGCTTCTCGAAGAAGATTTTCTCCAACGAGACCCAATGCCAACGGTCCTCGAGTTCGGAGAGTTGTATTTCCAGTTCCTGCCGCAGGAGGTCTTTGGTGCGGAGGGTGTTGTGGCGCAGGATGTCGCTGGCGGTCATGAAGACGGGCTTGTCGTCGACGATGACGCAGGTCTGCGGCGAGAAAGAGATTTGACAGTTGGTGAAGGCGTAGAGGGCGTCGATGGTTTGGTCGGGCGAGACACCGGTGGGCAGGTAGACCACAATCTCGACCTCGGCGGCGGTGTTGTCGTCGACTTTTTTGATTTTAATCTTGCCTTTCTCGTTGGCTTTCACGATGCTGTCGATGAGCACATCGGTGGTGACGGTATAGGGGAGCTCGGTGATGACGACGGCCTTGCGCTTCTCGTCATAATGCATCTTGGCGCGGATGCGGAGACGGCCACCGAGGGCGGCGTCGTTGTAACGGCTCACATCGATAAGTCCACCTGTGGGGAAGTCGGGATAAATCTCGAACTCTTCCTCCTTGAGTATCTTAATGCTGCTCTCCAACAATTCGCAGAAGTTGTAGGGCAGGATGACGGAGGTCAGGGTGACAGCAATGCCTTTGGTTCCCTGGGCCAAAAGTAGAGGAAACTTAACGGGTAGCGTCAGAGGTTCCTGTTTGCGACCGTCATAACTTGGTTTCCACTGAGTGGTCTTGGGATTGAAGACGACCTCTTTGGCGAACTTCGACAAACGGGCCTCGATGTAACGACCGGCAGCGGCATCGTCGCCGGTGAGGATATTGCCCCAGTTGCCCTGGCAATCGATGAGGAGGTCTTTTTGACCCATATTGACCAAAGCGTCCTTGATGGACATATCGCCATGGGGGTGGTACTGCATGGTGTTACCGACGATGTTGGCCACCTTGGTGAAACGTCCATCGTCGGTTTCCTGCATGGCATGGAGGATGCGGCGCTGCACGGGCTTGAGGCCGTCGTCGATGTCGGGCACCGAGCGGTCGAGGATGACATCGGAGGCATAGTCAATCCAATAATCCTTGAACATGCCGCTGAGCGACATGGTGGTTCCCTGTTCTTCTATATTATTGTTTTCAATTTCTTCCATAATCTCTATAACCAATAAACCATAACCAATAAACTTTAGTGCGCATTCGCATCCCGCATAATGCGGTTCCAACGCAGGCGGCCGTGTTCGCTGTCCCAGCTGAAGAGGACCCATCTTGCTTTACCCACAATGTGGTCTTCAGGTACAAAACCCCAGAAGCGACTGTCCTGACTGTTGTGGCGGTTATCACCCATCATCCAATAATAGTCCTGCTGGAAGGTGTAGCTATCGGCCACATGACCGTTGATGTAAATCTTGCCGGCCATCACTTCTACGGTATTACGCTCATAAGCGGTAATCGCGCGAAGGTACCAAGGCAGGTTCTCCATCGTGAGTTTGATGGTCTCGCCCTTGGCGGGGATGTGTACGGGGCCGTAGTTGTCTACCGAATTGACGACACCTATGACATTGGGATAGAGAGCTCCGTTTGAGTCGGCAGGGAAATAATAAGGTTCAATCTTTCTTGCATAACCAGACGACATCAGGTTGTCGGCCACCTCGCTCGAAATCGACATCACCAAGCAGAGGTTACCATTGGAATCGACAGGCATTCCTTGAGCGTTCACCTCCAACGGGAAGGCACCGGTCATATCTTCCTGAGTCATCCCACATTCGTCGAGCACCTCTTCCGAGATGTAGTTGCCGGCGAAGGTCACCTTCTGGTAGAACTGCACATCTGCTGGATTTTCAACGGCATGGCCGTTGATGTGCACTACGCCGTTGATGATTTGCAACGTTTCGCCCGGCAATCCCATGCAGCGTTTGATATAGTTCTCGCGCTTATCGATGGGGCGTACCAAAATGTCGCCTAAAGGGCCGTAATCGGGATGCACCGCTTCGCCCGCAATAACAGCCTCGCGGCCGAAAGCACGGACAGCCTCATAGTAGGTATACTTTCCATCAAGGAAATTGGTGAGTACCGTATCGCCTGCGGGGAAGTTGAACACTACGGCATCGTAACGCTTCACATGCGTGTAGCCTGGGAAACGATAGTAGGGCAACTGCGGCCAGTCGAGATAGGACTGTATCTTGGTGCCGATGATGGTGTTGTGCATCAGCGGCAGCGCCAACGGAGTCATCAAGACTCGGGGGCCATAAGCGAGTTTGGACACCAGAAGATGGTCACCCACCCTCAAGCTGCGTTCCATACTCGAGGATGGGATGGAGTACAACTCGAAGACGAATCCACGGATGATCACCGCTGCAATAAGGGCAAAAACGATAGCCTCGGCCCATTCGCGCAACTGCGAAGCTTTCTTCGCCGCCTCTTTCTTCTCCTCCTTCGTCAACATCTTCGGTTTCTCATACTTCCAATCGCTGAAGCCCACTATCGGCAGATAGACACACGGCAGCAATACCGCAGCCGTTTGTTCCCAGAAGTTGTTGCGATGGAAAACCTTCGCTGTCTCGTCGACCAACAGCAGGAACATGAAAATGTTGATACCGGGAATCAGCAAATAGATGTACCACGACCAATGCTTTCCGCACACCTGCACCCAAACGACGAAGTTGTAGACCGGCACCAAAGACTTCCATGGAGCCACACCAGCTTTCTTGAACACAAACCATAATCCTACGAATGTGCCCACAACATAAAGCATCAACAGAATTTCGTAAATCATCTTTTATTGTTTGATTGTGTTATTGTCAAATTATTTAAGTAACAGAACACTAAAGCATTAACGCATTCAAGCATTCAAGCAACTTAGTTTTCTCCTTATTCCAATCCATATCTTTGCGAGCTTCAACGAAATCGGCCTCGCTCCACTCTCGCGCCAGCACCCTCTTCACCGCTTCGGCCAAACTCCGAGCTCCAGTTCCATCCAAGATGGATCCAATACCGAAGCTATTCACCACAGCCGCCATCTCCGGCAGGTTGCTTACCACCATCGGAATACCAGCAGCCACAAAGTCACCAATGCGGTTCGGCAAAGCATAGTGGTAACTCAAGCCCATATCCTCCAGCATCACAAGTCCCACATTTGCCTGGCGGGTCACTGCTTCCAACTGTTCTGGCTTAAGGCGTCCGAGGAATTGTATCCTATCGGCCCACTGTTTCTGTGCCGCATATGCCTTCATTTCCTCCAGCAAGTCTCCACCTCCTGCAATCACCAGCCGGCAGTCGGGCAGAAACTCCAGAGCATCAATCGCCCAATCCACTCCCCTACCCTTGTTCACACAACCCTGGTAGAGCAAAACGTGTAATGCAGGATTGCCTGATTGTTTGATTGTTTGAGTATTTTTTACGTCAGCACTCAAGCATTCAAGCATTGACATATTCAAGCAATCACTTATGTTACGCACCACTGCCATCTCGACGCCGTACTTCTCCTTGTAGTAGTCGGCGATACTTTGGCACACTGTCAGCAACACATCACACTTCGGCATCAGTTTCCGTTCAATCCGCTCCCACACTCGTTTCACCTTTTCTCTTCCCACCAATTCGGGCACCTCGGGAAACAACTCGTGGGCATCCATCACCAATTTCTTCCGCCGCATCTTCGCTGCCACATAACTAGCCAACAACGTATCGGTATCGTTGGCCCACACCACATCCGCTTTCGAGCGAAGCAGACGCCAGCAGAGCCGCAGATTGTACTCAGCATAGAACTTCCAACCCTTTTTGCACTTCACATCCAATTCGTTCCGTCCAAGAAGAAGCACCTCGCACCCTGCCTCACGCAGTGCCGCCGCATGACGCATCACCCTACAGTCGGTCACCAAATCATTGGTTACCGCCATCACAACTCTCTTCTTTTCTCCACTGACGCTCAACTATTTAATCTTTAATCTTTAAACTTTAACCGTTAAACATTAAACTTTATAATAACGTATAATAAAAAATATTCGTATTTTTGCATCCGAATTTTTATCAACAATTGTGGAAAAATGAAATCTTTCTCTCTCGCACTCCTCGCACTCCTTGTGTTCTCCGCCTGTGGAAGTCCACAACCCTCTGTGCACACCTCTGCCACTGATATGCCAAAACTCAACAAAAACCAAATGTGGCAGCTCTCCCTCCTCAATGGCCGCGACCTTCCCAACGATGCCAAAATCACAACGCTCTCTTTCAATCCCGAAGCCGGCAGTTTCCGTGGACAGACGGCTTGCAACAGCTATGCTGGCGCCTACCTCCTTGGAGAGACCTCTGCTGCCGACGGACGACGCTCGTTTTCCATCCTCCTCCTCACCCCGGGTTCAATCCGCTGCCCCGAAGCCGATATGAATACCGAAGAGCGTTTCCTCTCGGTTCTTAAAAAAGCCAACTACATCCTCATCACCGAATACTCCCTGTCCCTCTACCACGACAACAAAGAAATCCTCCACTTCGAGTTGCAATAGAAACAACATCATTTGTCTTATCTCCTTATCTCCTTAAAGAATGAAGTTCAGTTACAAATACCACACCTTCAACATCCCCCTCTGTCTGCTACGCTTCCTCAAGCGCCGCATGAGGTGGGTTCGTGCCGCCGGCGGCATCGTCACCGCTCCCGACGGTTCCATGCTCCTCATCCAGCGCAACGGCCGCTGGGACCTCCCGAAAGGCAAAATGGAGTCCGGCGAGACCCTCCTCCAAGCCGCCCTCCGCGAAGTGGAGGAAGAAACGGGAATTCAAACAATCGCACAATCAAACATTCAAGCAATCAAAACGTATCACGTTTTCAACCTCTACGGCGGCTGGCACCTCAAACAGACCTCCTGGTTCCCCATGACGGCAGAGAAAACATCTGGCACACCCCAGCAGGAGGAGGGTATCACCGCCATTGCTTGGGTCTCCCCCGACGAATGGCACCGCCGCCTTCAGTCCTCCTACGGCACACTCCGCACCGTGTCAAAAACCATGCGTCAGCATTCGAGTAATTAGCCCCAAAACGTACTGCGCAGCTTCGTTTAATCCGTTAAATCCGCCGTTAAAATGGACCCACTTTCGCAGATTGCCCTCACCTTCACTTCCGGACTCGGAAATTCCTCCATCCGCCGTCTCGTCGACCTCTACCCCGACGAGGATATCTTCTCTCTGCCCAAATCCGAGTTGAAAGCCGCTTTCGGAAGCCACCGCGACATCGCCGACAACATCCTAAACAAAAGTGGATTCGCCCGTGCTGAAGAAGAGCTCTGCTTCTGTGAAAAGAACCATATTCGTCCCCTCTTCTTCACCTCGCCCGACTACCCCACCCGCCTCAACCGTCCCGAAACCGACGACTGCCCAGCCTTGCTCTATCTCCTCGGCTCCACCGACCTCAATCCCGAACGTTCTATCGCTGTCGTAGGCACCCGTCGTGCCACCTCCTACGGACGCGACAACACCGACCGCCTCGTTCGCGAACTCAACCCTTACCATACCCCTATAGTCAGCGGACTGGCCTACGGCATCGATACCGCTGCCCATACTGCCGCCCTCAACCATAATCTACCCACCGTCGCCGTCCTCGGACATGGACTCGACCAAATCTATCCTGCACAGAACCGCCCCCTGGCCAAACGCATCCTCGAAACCGGTGGCGCCCTCGTCACCGAATATCCTTCGGGTACTGCCATCAACCCGCGCTACTTCCCCGCCCGCAACCGAATCATTGCCGCACTCGCCGACGCCACCGTTGTCGTTGAAGCCTCTGAGAAAGGAGGAGCCCTCATCACTGCCGCCATCGCCGCCAGCTACCAGCGCGAAGTCTTTGCCGTCCCCGGACGCCTCACCGACACCTACTCCCGCGGCACCAACAATCTCATCGCCACCAACCGCGCCCTCCTTGTCCGCCACGCCGACGACATCGCCTTCCAACTCGGCTGGCCCCTCATGGGTCAACAAACCGAGATGGCCGAAATGAAAGACATGCCGAAACTCACCGCCGACGAACAAAAGATTGTCAACGCACTAAAAACAAGCGACCACTTCACCTTGGACGAGATTGCCTCCGCCACCTCATTCTCCCTCCCCAAAGCCGCCTCCCTCCTCTTCAACCTCGAGATGAACAAGGTGATACGCACCCTCCCCGGTCACCTCTACCAGATAATCAACAACTGATTCACTGACATTTATTTCAGCAACTCGTAGAAAGCTACCGAGGCGGCGGCGGCGACGTTGAGAGAGTCGACACCGCGATACATAGGAATTTTAGCCACATAGTCGCATTGCTGCAAAACACTGTCGCTTAAGCCATCACCTTCAGTACCCATGATGATAGCGAGTTTTTCTGGTGTTTTCAGCACAGGATCGTCGATAGAGACAGAGCGGTCGGTGAGTGCCAGAGCCACAGTCTTAAACCCCAATTCCTTCAGTTGACCATAATGGTCAAGCCAGGTCCAAGGTATTTGGAAGACGGTACCCATGCTCACGCGGCAGGCTCGGCGGTTCAGCGGGTCGCAGCAGGTGCGAGTGAGCAGCAGCGCATCCACGCCCAGAGCGGCAGCAGCACGGAAGATGGCACCGGTATTGGTCGAGTTCACCACACTGTCCATCACAGCCACACGTCGTGCACCCTCACACACCGCTCCTACCGACAACTGCTTCGGTCTCCGCATGGCGCAAAGCATTCCGCGCGAGAGTTCATAACCCGTCAGCGAAGCCAGCACAGAGCGTTCCCCCGTATACACAGGCACCTGACAAGGTGTGAGGTGAGAGGTGGAAGGAGAAAGCAACGCCTCAACCTGCGAGAGAAATTTCTCTTCGCAGAGGAACGACACGGGCTCGACGCCGTGCTCCAGAGCCACACGTATCACCTTCTCGCTCTCGCAGATAAATAGTCCCTCTTCGGGATGCAACCTATTCAGCAACTGCCCCTCCGTCAACCTCGCGTACGGAGCCAACTCCGGTATCTCAAGCGAATCTATATGTATTATCTTCATTATAATAACTCTTATCTATTATCTCTCATCTTTTTAACTAAAAAGAATACCCCAAACATATTCCCCAGAAACTCTGTCCAAACCCTTCCAGCTGCCAATGCGAGCGGTTGAAGGTAACCTCCGACGCTTTGCTCCCGGGAATGGTCTCACCTACCTCTTCAAACGGATTGCCCATCGTCATAAACCATACACTTAGGTTCACCCTCTTCCATAGCCTCACCTCCGCCGACACCTTGCCGGCAAAACCCCAACCCGATTCGCCCATATCGCTCAACGTCATCGCCGAGGTCTGCTTCAGACAGTTGATATAACGGAAATAGCCGCCTGCAGCAACCGCTATCGTACCCTCTGACCAAGGACTCAGCGGAAAACGATATCCCATTCCCAACAACAACGGAATCAACTGATAGCGTTTCACACGGAAGGCGGTATCCATCGGCACAGCCGTAAGGTCGGGATTGTCCTCGCGCAACTGTCTCACCTGCCATACCTCGCCCGTAAGAAACCAAGTGCCAAAGGAATAACCGCCACACAAGCCTGTCGCCAGACTTACGCGCAGCCCTGGTGCGTTGCCACTGGAGAAAGCAGGCATCGCCACACCTCCATGAACCGTGCAACCCCATTGTCCCCTCACAGGCACAACGACCGCACCCAGCATCATCGCCAGAAAAAGCATTCTCCTCATCATTTGATTCTTAACTCTTAAATACTAATATCAGTCATAACGAAACAATACGACAAAAATTGTTTCAAACTGCCATTTGTCCTTTCACTTCCTATCTCTCCTTTTCAATACCTTTCACCACCTCAAAAAACACATTAACATTTCTTTAAGAAAAAAAATTTGGCCAACTGAAAAACAATTCATAATTTTGCACTCGGAAAAACATAAAAAACAATAACCCGTAACCTTTACCCACTATGACTTACCGAGAACAAGAAGAAAAGCTCTTTGAACGCTGGACACAACGCGCCCGCAAACTCCGCGACGCGGACATGATTACCAAAGACGGCCTGCTCTATCGCGGCGAAGTGTGGTGGGACGGCTTGTGCCAAGTACACAAACCCGCCAACGAGGAACAGCTGTGGAACGACGCCGGCATGCGTCTGCTCGTGCTCACCAAAGAACTTTTCGAGGAGGACTGCTGGGACATCCGTACCGAGACCGGCCGTGTGCCCTCGCCGCGCCTCACCGTGCGCACCGCCCTGCGTTTCTTCCCCAATCTTGAACTCTGGGCCTATGGTCTGCTCACCATCCCCGACCGCAAGATTATCCCCTTCAGCAAGGCCGACTTCCCCACCCGCCTGCAAGGCTTCTACGAGAACGCCCCCATAGCACGTGTCAACTGCAAAAAGCAGCCCGACATGAAGGCCGCCAGCAACGCCGTACTGCAGAAATATATGGACAACTATTCCGACCTGCTGAAAGAGCAGATCACCATGTACAAGGCCGACATCATCCTCTGTCTGGGAGGACAGGGAATCATGATCAATTTCCTCCAGAAGAACGTCTATCCCGACCTCGAAGAGGTCAACTCCCACTGTTGGTATTCGCCATCGGCCAACGTACTGGCGGTAAAACAGTTCCACCCTTGCTACAATGTATACAGCCGCAAGGAAATGTACACAAATATGATCAACGACTACCAGGCTTTCCTCAAAGCCACACCGAAATTCCCCACACAAAGATAAAGAGAAATCCCGCGACGATGTCGCGGGATTTCTCTTATTTCCGGCAAGGGATTATTGTTTGTAGAACACTACCTCCGAACCCCCAATATAAGTTGCAATCATATTGTATTGTGACGGGATGTGGTACACCAGCGTATTGCCAGTATACTCCATTTCAACACCACTCATAGCGCTTATCGTTACCTTGTTTCCATCGAAAGCGTAGTTATATTCGCCCGCTTCCAGATTGTTTATTCCCATCGTACTCAGCGCCATCTGTACCATTGCTGGCAAGTCGGCATCAAAACGGCAGACATCCTCCGTTCGGAAATACAACTCAGCCTCAACACTTCCCGAACCTAGAATTGGAATATCGGAATACTCCACATTGGCTACCCAGAGTGTACCCACCAATGTTGCGCTGGAGTTATTGTCGTCGTCCTTCGAGCAGGAGACAGATGTCAAAATGGCCACAGCGACAAACGCCATCATCAGAATTTTCTTCATAACAACAATGTTTTTAATAATTTATACAATCCGTTTCTTTTCTATCTATTCTGCAAATATACACATTTTTCCAAAACAGGGCACCCAATTAAAAACTGTGGAAGAAAAATAAATACCATCTGTTTGCGTTATCGTGAAAAAGAAAATACGATGATGAAACACGCCCTTACCCTGCTGCTCTGCCTTGTGTGGTCGTTGTCGGCCGTTGCGCAGAACACCATAGATAGCATTCGCAAAGAATACCAAGGCGTAAAAGAATGGATTGCCCTGATGAGTGAAAACTTCCCCTCCGACGGTATCCCTCCCGAGTATTACGAACTGCGAGTGGCACAGAACCTCGCCGGCTCCGGACCTCACCACGAAAACATCCGTATGTACTATGGCGAGTTGGCGTCCGATGAGGAGGGCGACCCCTATCCGCCGCATTTCCTGCGTTTCGCCACAGCCGAGTACAACTTCGCCGCCCGCGAATACCACGAGGAATACCTCTTCGACGACAAGGGACAAGTGATGTTCATCTACGCACTCACGCCCGACGTCACCGACGACCTGCAGCCTGTCTACGAGCTGCGAATGTGGTTCGACGGCGACCGTCTGCTGCGCTTCACAGCCAAGAAAGCCGAAGGGCTGGATTACATCGACCTCGATACCCTACGGAAAACCACCTTTCAGGAAGAGTACTCCGGCACCACCATCCCCGACCTCTACCTTAACGAAACCTCTCGTTGCCAGCACCGCGCCCTACGCCTGCTCGGAATGTTCGAAAGCATAGACGAGAACACCTATCTTTAGCCTCAGTTTTCTCTACTCATCACATCCAGTGCGGTAGTAGCGGCATCCAGCAAAGGCTGGGTCGATACTTCGCTGCCCACGGCGTGACGCATCCAATGTTGCGGAGTCAAACGGCCTGCGGGATAAATGCGCTCTATCTCGGTGGCCACCGATTTGTCCTTGAGCTGTTGCTCCAGCTGGAAGTGGATGATATGGCCGTAGGGGTAATTGGGCAGATAGAGCGGCGAATCGATCATGTGGCTGTAGATGGCCAGGATGGGAGAATCCTTCTCTCCGAGGTATTTGGCGTAGTATTTGTTCCACACCTCCTGCGCAGTGCGGATGACCTGCTCCTTCAGCTGCGCCACCGTGGCGTCGGGATGCTCGTAGAGCCAACGCCAACAGTACATATCTACAAGCGCCACACCCATGATTTCATAGCACCCCCAGAAGATGTCGAGAGTCTGCATCGCCTCGCGGGTGAGGTCGTTGTTCTTGTATCCTAAGAAGTCGAGGTCGCGCACCTGAAACACAAAGGCGAGCGCCTCGGTAAAGGCGGTGTTGGGCACTCCTTTCATGATGTAGTGATCGACATCGTGGAGGGTAATGGTCTGCTCCACATTGTGGCCGAACTCATGCACGGCGATGTTGTAGCCTTTATAATCCATGCCCTCCTTGCCGATGCGGGTGCGCAGACGGGCGTTGTCGGTGCGCATGTTCGACTCCCATGCGTGACCGGCACCGCGCGAGGGGTCGACGGTGATATGCGAGCAGATGAAATCGTTCTTCTCCTTACTGAAACCCAGTTGGTTCAGAATTGAGGGCATGCCTTTCGTAGCGAAAGCCTCTCGGTTAGGATAGAGCTTGCGAGTTTGAGCCGAGAGGTCATCTTCGTTCAGCGTGCTGCGGCTCTTAAAGCCATCGTACCAGATATCGAAGGGCTCCAACTTGCGACCCAGACGTTGTTCGATGAGCTTGGCCACCTCTCCCACCTGCAGTGAACTGCAGAAGGCGTCGAAGAGCCTCTCTATCTCGTCGAAACTTACCTCCATGTCCTCATCAAAGGCGCGGGCGATGGCCGTAGGGTAACGCGGATTGTATTTGTCCACCTGCTGCATGGCGTGAAAGTTTCCGAGGAAGTACTGGTAGCGGGTGTTAGGCTCGGACTTTACCTCCACCTCCTTGCCCTCTTTGGCAACCGTGTTGGCGTAAGGGTTCCAATCGTATTCAGAATTGTCGATAACGCATTCTGGGATGCTCTGGTCGATGATGCGGCGCATCACCTGATAAATCATCCGCTGCTTGGCCAAACCCGTGTCGCCTTCATTGTAATGGGTTTTCAACTCGTCACGCAAGCCCCAGTGGGTGATGAGCGATAATTCGGGGAAAAGACGCTCGCCCTTGTCGTTCAGCAGGTGCCCCATCTGGATGTTGTAGTTCGAGATGTAGTTGTCGGCTGCCGAAAGTTGTGCCGACAGCGCCTGTTGGACATCGGCAGGCACGCGGGCGGTGAAAACATCACCCAGTCGGGCGTAGGCCCACTCCTCACGGCTCCAGTCCTTCCCCAGAGTGTTCTTCTCTTCCAGCGTGTAGAAGGGGAAATTCAGCACCACGATGAAGGCAATCTTCTGCTGGAACATGTCGTCGTTGAAGTGAGCCGAAGGACTGTAGGCACCGAACAGCTCGTCGAGCGGCGTCGGTTCGGGACCGTCCACATGGATGGGCAGGTTCAGATCAACATTCATCTTGTTGAAGCAGCCCCACAGGCTCTCGAAGTTCTGCTCCAACTGCGCGGCCATACGGGCCCGTTCGTCGGGATCAGCCACGAAGTTCTCCATGCAGAACGCCTCGAATTCAGCGGCAGTTCCGTCGGATTCCGTCCAGAGTGCCGCCGCCTGCTCCACACCGCGTGCCGCACGTTCCTCAATTCCATCCGTGCCGGCATACTTCTCACACAGTGCCTTCACCGTTTTCTCCACATATTTCTGGTCGATGTTGCTCATAGTTGTCTCATTGTTTTTCTTACTGCAGGCAGCCAGACAGACCATTGCCGACGCCAATATCACAGTCATTAATCTTTTCATTTCATTATTATTAATAGATTACAACTTCAAGTTTAATCCTTCTTTATACGAGTTAGGGCTATTATTGCAATGCCATTCTTGTATACTTACATTTCGCGTGTAAACAATTGCAAAAATACGAAGATTTCTTGGAATGGCCAAAAATGAAACAAAAAAAAGGAACCGGAATCGGTTCCCTTATAAAAAATTGGCGGCGACCTACTTTTCCACAGGAGTCCCGGAAGTCGAGCGCAGAGAAAGCTTGCTTTCTATGCCGAGATGAAGGGACGTAGGCGAAGCCAACAAGTGCAGTATCATCGGCGATGTGAGGCTTAACTTCTCTGTTCGGAATGGGAAGAGGTGAACACCGTCTCTATAACCACCCAAAATAATGGTTTTGACATCTGGAACAAAACATATAAGAGAAAGATATTGCCTGATTGCTTGATTGTCTGAGTGTTTCACTCAAGCATTCACACATTCAAGCATTCAAGCATTTATCAACGGAAAGTCTTCGGGTAATTAGTACCGCTCGGCTTTGACATCGCTGCCTTTACACCTGCGGCCTATCACCGTTTCGGAAGTCGAGAGCAGAGCAAGCTTGCTTGTTTTGCCAAGATGAAGAAACGCGTCCGAAGGAAAGGTTGTAGACTCCGACCTCACCGTAAACGAAGTTTCATCTTGGAGCCGGCTTCGCACTTAGATGCTTTCAGCACTTATCCATCAAGACATAACTCCATAAATCCTGACAGACATGCCTCAAAGCCTCATCATTTTCACATACACCTCCTGTCCATTTTTTTCAAAAAAAAAATGCCATTCCAAATATTTTTTGTACTTTCGCAACTGTTTCCGGTGAGCGTGTCGGTAGTCGGAACATGGTGTGAATCTGTAAGAACCATACAAGTTGGGCACATGTTTAACTTAATGGATTTTTACAGAAAATGAAGTCTCAAAATCAGATTCAGCATTTGGTGTATGCGTTGATTACGGTGGTCATCACCGTTCACGCGTTTGTGTTCTACAGCCTTTATGTCGTCGAGGGCGATGTCCTGATGCGGTCAACAGGCACCACGTCTGTCCTGCAGGCCATCGGCAGCCAAGGCGGCGTTTACATGTTTGGCAGCCATCTGCCGATATGGCTGGTGATTGTCGTTGAGACTGTTTGCGCTTTCGTGCTTGCTGTGGGGATGGGCAGCCCGCTGGCGTTCAAGCTTGCCAGCCGCAAGTTCGACCCACGCCGCAACCACCCGATGATATTCGAATCGGCCGTCATCACAGCCACCGTCTGCCTAATGTGCCCGTCGATGAGCCTGTTGGCCGATGCTTTCTATTATCCTTATTATGAAGGTTTCAACGTTATCGACTTCATGTGCCGTTGGTTCCGTTTGGTCTGCTATAACCTGCCATTTGCCTACTTCTCGCAGATGTTTTTCGTCCAGCCATTTGTACGGTTTGCCATACGCAGGCTTTTCCCCACCAACATCGCGCAGCGCAACGAGAGGAACGCCACCAAAACGGTAAAACCGACCGACGAGACGGAGGCCATTGCCGACGTGATTATCCGCGAAAAAGAGATTGCTGCCGGGAAGTAATCCATTGACATAGCCTTATGGCTGCTGTTTCGCAAATCCAATCCTTAAAATATTGCACTATGACTAAAGCAGAAATTGTAGCTCGTATCAACGAGAAAACGGGCATTGAGAAAACTTATGCATTGACGATGGTCGAATCCATCATGGAAATCATCAAGGAACGCCTGGTCAACGGCGAGAGCGTCTATTTGCGACACTTCGGCACCTTTGGCGTTATCACACGCCGCCAGAAGCTTGGGCGCAACATCAGCAAGGGGACTTCAGTTGTCATCCCGGAACACAAAATTCCACGTTTCAAACCGAGCAAGACCTTCATAAACATGATAAAGCAGGACAAATAAGTTAAGGGGCGCAAGCCCAATATTAATCAAAATTCAAACATTATGTCAGTAACAAACTTGAACGAAATTGACAAGGCAGATGTGCTCGTAGCCGGTCTGCGAAAACACCCCAATGAGGTGAAGGAACTCGGCATCACCACCGATGCCATCAACCGCCTGGAGGAGGCCGCCAAGTCTCTGCGCCAGAAAGATGCCGAAGTGGACGAACTGCGCCGCCAGGCTACCCTTAAGGCGCATGAGAATCTGGAGTTGATTGCCGACCTTAAGGCACAGATGCTCACCATGCGCAAAGCCGTCAAGGCCCGCTACCCGCAGTACGAATGGATTAAGTACGGAGTACAGGACAAACGGTAACCTCGACCTACACACGAAACTGCACAATACCGTGAGATTGACTCATGGCCTCTTGCAAAATGGCTTTGCACATTGCGAAGCCATTTTGCAAAGGTGCAATTGCAATTGGTAGTGGCGCAAAATGTAATAATAAGAAATAAAAAAGGAGTTCCAACTGGAACTCCTTATAAAAAATTGGCGGCGACCTACTTTTCCACAAACAAGTGCAGTATCATCGGCGATGCGGGGCTTCTGCCTGGCCCCGATACTTGTTTACCAACTACGGCTTCTTTACTCTTCAACTGTTATTTACTACAAATACTACATTGACAACAACTCTGCCACTCAACAACCAACTCTTGCTTCTCTGGCTGCTAAAGAGGGGACACGGCCTGCGAGCACCGCTGAAATCAAATTAAATGGAGCGAGCAAACTTCCTTTCCACTTAAGACTCACTAAAGACGAGGATACGTGTGCGGGGAGGAAAAGTAGGTCGCCGCCACATTTTTATGAGGCCCCGCAGGGGACTCTCCTGTTGCGCCATGGCTGGCGCATTTTCAACGCCCCCAATTATATATGCAATATATAATTCCTTATTTATAACGCCATTTTTATAACACCATTTTTTATATCTTCCTTTTTTTTACGCCATTTTCAATAAATAATAACATTCCTTATTGAACGCCATTTTCAAAAACAAATCAATTCCTTATTTGAACGCCATTTTCGTTTTGCATTTGCATTTCACATTTCACATTTGACATTCTCCAGTTAAATATCTTTTGTGCAATAAGATAGATTGTTTTTATACTAAATAAGTATCTAATAAAGGATTAACCCATGGAGCGAATAAACACAAGTATGGTGATAAGGCTTGCAAGGATATATGCCCTTGATGAGCTAATGTATTACCTAGAAAGCCACCCTAAATATATCACGCGGCGCGATGCAGAGCGCAAATACAAAACTTTGTTTTGGTGGTGGGATGCATCAAAACATGTAAAACCCATCCAAACACCCGATGGAAAGCACGAAAAATTCCCGCTCCACGATTTGATTAAAGAATACAAGATTTGGAGAACACAATTTGAACGGCCTATCGACGACAAAGAGTTGAAGGATGCAATAAAAATAGCCACCCGAGTAGCATTTGAAGAGATACAATTCCATCTGGATCGCAATCCTAAATTTATCACTCGACGCCAAGCGAAACGCAGGTACAGAAGTTTGCTGAAATCATGGGAATCCTATTATACAGTAAGACCTATTCGCACAATGGGCTGCAAACATGAGGTATTTCCACTCCATGAGTTGGAAATGCTATATTCTCTTTGGGTACATGGAAAAATAGGCCAACTATCAGACAAATACTCTGATGTTTTCCAAACGCAACATCCCGCCTCGTAGAGGGGCGGGATGTGCTGATTGGTTATGGTTGGCTTCGGGCTTGGAGTGCCGATTAACTCATGCCGTCGTCGCCTCCTGCGTCGGTGAAGTTGGCGGTAACGGTGGTGTTTGCGGCGGGCATATTGAAGCGCTGGTTGCTGACGGTGGTGTTGCCGCTGCCGGAGTTCATCACAATGCCACTGAGCTGCTTGCCGCTGGCAGGGGTGGCGGTGAGACGCACCTCAGCACCTGCGGCCACTTGGCTACCGCTGGCCACAGCGTTGCCGTTCACAGTGGCGGTGAGGGTACCGCTGCTGGCAGGGCTGACCCCAAGAGTGAGGACATAGTTACCCTGAGTGCTGTTGCCGCCCGAGCCGCTGCCGCTGTTGCCACCGGTGCCGCCACTCTGGGTACCGTCGCCCGCGATGGTCAGCAGGGCACTGATGGTGGGTGAGAAATCGTAGTTCTCGCTGGAGATGCCTTCGACGCTGACGATGTAGCCCACACCGTTACCGTCCACTTCGCTGAGGTTGGCACGTGCCAGCTCGGTCTTGGGTTCGAGGACAATGCCGTAAGCATAGACCTCGATGGAGTGGCCCGCCTCGTTGGCATCCTTGCCGATGCCGATGGTGTCGAGAGTGTCGAGAGCGGTTGCGTGACGCCAGATGCCGGTGGTCTGGTCATAGACAAGGATAGCCTTTGCAATGACCTCGCCGGTGGAAGCACCGCTGAAGGTGGCGACATAGGCGTTTTCGGTGGCACTGACGGCGACGGTGATACTCTCGCGATAGGAAGGATTGTTGATGAGGCGCAGAGCATAGTTGAGCTGTGCCTGATTCTGGTTGGTGTCGACAAAACGCATGATGCGTTTGACGAGTTCCCCGCGCTCGGTCTTGCGGAAGCCGTTGGCTTGAAGCGACACACGGCCTACCTCGCCGAGCATAGAGGCCACCACGGTGGCGAGTTTGAAACGGGCGCGATGGTTCATCTGCGCGGAAGTCTGGGGATTGCGGACGGAAGCGGCCTTCTGCTTGAATACCACTCCACCTTTGGGGCTCTTCTGGCCCACGGTGTTGCCGGCCTTGCCGACATACTCGATAATGGAAACAATTTTTGCCATAATTTACTTGGTTTTAATGGTTATTGGTTACGTTTTAGATGATTCCCACGAAATGGGAACAACTGGTGGTGACGGCACCGGCGAGGATGAGGCCGATTGCATAGGCCACGATTTTGAGGACGATGACCCACCACGGGTCGTTGGTTTTCACGCCAGCCTCCTGTGCCTTGTCGGGGTCGGCCAGGATGGCTTCGATTTGCTTTTTGCTGAGTTTGACTTTCATGATTCGTTTGGTTTTGGGTGATTGTTTGACTTGTTTGATTTCGAAATCTGATGCAAAGATACAGCCAAAAACCGACACGATAAAATAAAGATAGGAATATATTCCTATCTCATAATTAAGTGGTTATGCAAGAATGATTATTGATTCGGGAGATATTCCCAACTCTGTTCGACGGCTAAAAAAAGGGGGCTGTTACGGAACTGCGAATTGTACGAATTTGGCCCAACTCCTTGCGTTACTCAGCAGAAATCCAGTAAATCTCATAGAATGTGAAACGTCAAACGTGAAATGCGATTGCAACGCACTTTCAGTAGTTTCTTTTTATTTAAAAAAGTAATATAAATATACCTTAATTATAAATAACGCGCGGAAAGCGAAATGTTTACATTTCACTTTTCACAATTCACATTCTCACCAACGCAAAGTCAGAGAAAAGTCAGAGTTACATCAGACTTACATCAGACTTACTCTTAAGGCAATATGTATATGTATTATTCTTGGGGGATGCATTCCTCAAACTTTTGCAAGATAGTCTTTAGGACCATTGTTCCCTTTTCAATGGTTATAGAGGAAGCTCCAATTGGTGCAAGATATTTTAAAACATTACCTAACTGTTGTTTCTCATTAGCATTACTTCGAACCGTGTTTTCCATACTTGTAACACAACACTCAAGCGATTCCTTTATCGTCGAATGTTCAATAGTCTGAGGGAGCATACCAATTAAACTGACCATTCTGTTTAATAAATTCAGCATCTCTTGATTCTTGTGTTCTTGTGCATTAAGATTCTGAGAGTGCGCATTAAAAAAAGAAGAAGATGCAGATAAAGTCTCAAAGAGTTTATGATTTGTATCTATTATCTGATTTACACCATTAATAAAATGTTGTAACACATCTTTCTCAATTTCGATTTGAACAAGATTATTCTCTTCCATTTTTATTGTTTTATAATTCGACAAACAAAACTAGACTGGATTGTTTCTATTTTCAGAGTATAAAGGCCCATCGGCAATACTGTAATATCGACGACAGGATTGTTAAAAACAGACATTACTTGCTGCCCATTGATATTGTAAACATCAATACGAGTCACATCGTCGGAATCCACCTTCACCTTGCCGCTTGTGGGGTTTGGATAGACGGTAATCATATTGTTGCCAACATCACGAATTCCCTGCACGATAGTCAGCTGAAGTACCAAAACGCTATCGCACCCTGCTATGGTCAGCAAACTATCAACATAAAAGCCACTTGTTTCGTAAACGTTACCTTGCCATTCAAAGCTCTCGTTGGTTGAAATAACCAACGTGTCAATAGTGCTATAGTTGACTGTTAGATGTAATGTAACCACGCTGTCGCATCCTACAGTATTGGTCAAAGTGTAGGTTTCTCCATCGGTTGAAGAATAGTATTCTACTCCGTTCCATTCGAAGTAATCGCAAGCAGTAGCCGTCGTATCGCCTTCTGTGCTATAACGAACCACCAAATTCAATGTTACGGTACTGTCGCAACCCAACGAATTCAGCGTATGGAATATTGGCATAGTATCGACAGAATATGTTACCCCGTGCCACATAAAGCTATCGCAAACAAAGGCCATTGTATCGCCAAGAGTGCTGTGGTTGACAATCAGATTCAGCATTACCGTACTATCACATCCTGCCAAATTTGTGGTGTGATATTGAGGTGTATCGCTGACAGTATAGGTGTTCCCATACCACATAAAACTGTCGCATACTATTGCCGCAGTATCTCCAAAGGTACTATAAAGAACAGTCAGGTTCAGCGTTATTGTGCTGTCGCACCCAACCGAATTTATGGTGTGGTGTATTGGGAATCCACTCGTTGTAAAAGTGTCCCCATACCACTTTAATGTGTCACAAACAGTAGCCGATGTATCACCGGCAGAACTATATCTGACGTTCAGATACAGCGTAGCAACGGTATCATAACAGTTCGGTAGAATTGCATCCCTTTCCTGACCATAATTACCGCTGACGGTATAGGTGCTATCGTACCACAAAACCCAGTCGCACACGTCCAAGTAGGCTGTATCATAGAAGGTGTCGACTTTGTAGAATAGGAATGTATGCAACTCGGCATTTTCTCCCTCTCCAAATTGGAAGTTGAGATAATGTGGGCCTCTCAACAAAGTACTAATGTCTATCAAAATGTTTCCAGAATCCACAACACCGGTTACTCTATTTGCATAGTCTTGATCAAACCAGCGGATGTATTCGGTATTTCGGAAAATACTGTCGTAATCCGATGCCTTATAGAAGATATAACTATGCAGTTCTGCATCCACTCCTTCGCCAAGTTTGAGATTGCATGAATGCCAGCCATTAGTCAAAGAGTCAACATCAAACATCAAACTTCCGTTACCGAGAGTACCTGTCTGCCTGTAGGCATAATCTTGGTCGAACCAACAGACATAATTCATATTGGCAAAGATGCTGTCGAACGAATAGGTTTTGTAAAAAATGTAGTTGTGCAATTCTGCGTTACGCCCGCTCCCAAGTTGTAGGTTGAATGTGTGCAAACCACCAGCCAAAGAGTCGGTATTTATCAGCAGACTCCCGTTACCAAGTGGCCCTGTTTGTCTGCCAGCAAAATCATGGTCGAACCAACAGACATATCCCATATTTGTGAACATACTGTCGGGTGAATACGATTTGTAGAAGATATACCTATGCAATTCAGCAGACGAACCATTGCCAAGCTGAAGATTCATAGAATGAAAACCTTTCGCCAGTCCGTTGACATCAATCATATTGTTTCCATTCCCCAAATTACCCCAATGACCACCTGAATAGTCTTGGTCGAACCATACCCAATATATCACACTATCGGCATTGTATGAATTGTAGAACACAAAAGACCTTGGAGAACTGCGATGTCCTACTGTATCAAGAATTTGCAAATGTAACAGATGGAGGCCACCATCAAGTTGCGCCACATCAAGCTGCATCTGCCATACAGACGTGTCGACACCTACGGTATCGTAACTACCGTAGTTCTGGTCGAACCAGTATTCTACGGTATAGTGTTGTGCATATACCTCTGCTGAGAATATCAGGCAAAGAATGAATAATAGCCGTTTCATAGCTGTATGGCTTTTATTCGTCCTCCGTAACCATCTCAATATTCACTTCCAACTTGCCCTCGGAATTGTTACGCTGTGCAACATTAATGCTCTTGATGACCGGAGAGGTGACTTTAGGTGAAAATGGATGAAAACCGCCGTAAATTCCGATCTGTGTTCCGTCGGTACCAAGATAATTGGCTGCTATAGAATCCTGCAATTCGAAGGTGGTAGTGCTGCCATAGGTACCGTCAAAGGTCTTAAAAACAGTATTCATCCCTATTTTGCTCCATAGAACATGATTCGCCATATCACTAAACAAAGAGGTATTTGGATAGGAAGTATTAGTGTTTACAAACATACAATTAAACGCGGTACTGCTATTGTTAGTTGGGGAATTATAAGAACTATAATTGTAATACATAATGCAGTTCTGGAATAGCCGTCCTAGCATATTCGAAGAGTTGGGATTTTGAGCCAATATACAGTTAATGAATGTGGCCGGATCCTCTCCAACATTTACCCCATTATTGGTTGACAATACCACACTATTGATAAACTGAGTTCCTTGTGCAGGCCATGGAGAAGTATTAGTACTTTTATAATTTCTCCATATTTCAACAATACAATTCTCAAAGTTCGCGTTTCTCATTAAACCGTTAGAAAAGTCGCCAAATGTCACAAAATGGCACTTCCTGAATAGAGGATTATAGACTGATGCCATGTTTATTTTATTCATAGCATATACTCCTTCTATTACAAGATTAAACATTGTGTCTTCAGGCACATTGAGTGTAAAATCATTGTACAATATCGTGTTACTATTGCCATTGGTGTCTATCCACGCGCCAGCACCACGGATGGTAACAGCCTTTGTGATGTCGACCGAATTAAAGATGCCCGATGACAAAGTGATAATGTCACCATTGACGGCAGCAGCGTGAGCCTGTTGCAACGCATTCATGCCATAATAGGCCGTTGTGTTTCCATTGTGGTTAAGGGTCGCCAACTGCTGAGCAAACGTGGCTACCGACAGAGTCAGCGATAGAGCAAGAATAATGGACTTCTTCATTTTATTATTGTTTTATGTGTTAATATTCAGTTTTCATAATATACAAAAAAATCCGTGAGGTCTTTCTGTCTAAAGTCGAGGTTCGGCAAAACCCTTAATGCAACATGAAAGCTCACGGATTTCGTGAGCGCTTCACTTTCTTTTGCATTAAGTTCTTGAAATTTTGCCGATTTCGACTTTACAAAGAAAAGCAAAAACGCTTCTAACTATGTTTTTATCTTTCTGTTATCTTCCTATTATTATGTTGTTTTAGTTAACACCTATTGTTCTGTTTTCAAAGTGCAAAGGTACAAATATTATTTGAAATAGCCAAAAGAGTTTCTACTGAAATATTGTTTCAGTATGCGCAAATCCTCTGCACAAAACGAGTTATCAACAAATAAAAAAAGTAGAAACTAAAAAGAAGTTTCCCCGCCAACCATCATTTGTTAATAACAATCTTTCCCCATTTGACTGATTATTTGTACTTTTGCAAAAAAATAGAAAAAGAGAAATAACAAAAATATTGTATTAGATTATGGACGAAAGAGACTTTAATTTACCTGATTACGTTCAGATGATAGACGAGGTCAAGCAGGAGCTCGAGCAAGAACGCGAAAAAATAGAAGAAAAGACCAAACTGGTTGATTGGGCGAAACAATATCTAAAGGGTGCACAGCAAGAGTTGTACAACCTACACTTGGATATGAAAAAGTTACAAGAAGAATTGAGTAAACAGCAAAAAGAGAACGAATCGCTGAAACAACAACTAATCGAGGAACGAGAACGAAGGGCAATGCGAGAGATGGAGTTGGCCGAAATGAGCAAATTGTCTGCTGGAATGGCCAAGAAGTCATCAGAAGAGGCTTTGCTGAAAGCATTGAGCGCATACGTCAACCGTTCGAAACGCAAGACGGCAGACAAGAGGGCGTTTGCAAAAACGGCTGTATTGGAAATCGCCAATGCCAACGGGCTTGCGCTGCCAATGGATTTGTCGACAGCCATCGACAGTTTAGACGACGAGCAGACGGAGCCCAAGAATGTGACAGTAAACGGGAACTATAACGACATACACGACAATGGTGGGGTAAACCTGAATAAATAAGATATGGCTGGGAATACGGTATATGTGCAGGGAAACTATGTGGACGTGCACGATAACGAGATAGTGAACCTCTCGATAGACAAGGCGACGGTGGTGATAGGGGACGAAACGGAACGAAAAGCAACCCCGCTCACGACCAATAGCGACTTTATGCTTATCATGCAGAAAGCCGTCGAACAGGGATTCTGCACAAAAGCTGGGTGGCAATACAAGTGGAATGTGAAAGTGGAAGCCGCCTACTTCGCATCGGTGGCAAGTCACAAGTTCGGTCTTTCAGACAGGAAAGACCACGACGGTGATATTGCCATTTCGTGGAAGCCGTTTGAAGCGTTGTTTGGTGAAGACAACCTCAGATTGACGTATAACGACTACAAACAATGCAAAACTTCAATACGCCGGAAAGCGGAGATTGATAAATTGTTCAAGCAGTAAACGACTGACAACCTAACTATTTAACCTCCTACAATGGGTCATTGTAGGAGGTTTTTCTGTTTTTATGGCTGTACTTTTGCCGACGAATTCGAATTCAAAAGCAACAAGGTTTATTCACCAAAACATTTTCGAGAAATGACAAACGAAATGCTATATCAGAAAGTCCTCAAAAGGCTGGGAGTGACGGAGCAGGAGCTTCGGAGCAGCTGCCGCCGACAGGGGCTTGTGGATGCCCGCTGTCTGATGGCGGCAGCGTTGATGAAACAGCCTCTGATGACACAGAAGGTGGTGGCCCGGATAATGGATACCAACCAAGGAACAGTAAGCAAGATGCTCACAAGGCACGAAAGCCTGATGTCGGTCGATGCGACCTACCGCATGAAATGGGACATAATCAACAATTAAAAATCAAAGAATCATGGCAACGAATAAAAACCCAAAGACTCCGATATACAGGAGAGTAAAAGACATCTGTGTGGATATGTACACAAGCGATGCGGCTGTAGAGAAAAGGCTGCTGCACGGCAAAGTGTTTCTGAACAGCGACAAGGGGGAAATCCTCTTTGCGCAGAACGCACCCCGAGGGCCGAGGAGCGTGGAGATTGGGCGCACACTGCATTCAAGGTATGTGCGCCGTCCCGACGGAGCATACACGGTGACATTCCGCTGCATGGGGAACGAGAAGAACTTACGCGAGCTGCTGCTGGCGGAAGTGCGCGAGATTGCGACAATGATTAAGGCCGACGTAGAAAGGAGGGCCATATAAAGTTTAAAGTTGAGAGTTTAAAGTTTAAAGTTAATTGATAACAGAAAATAGATAATAGTTATGAGATTCAGTATTTTTAAAAGCGCAAAAGCACAGAAGGGTCAGGAATGTACCTACGAAAGATACCTGGAGGTAGCGAATAGTGCGGAGCTGTTGAGGCTCTGCAACGACATCGCCGCCGAAGAGAATGCCGACAAACGCGGTGAACTGAAGAAAGGGCTGCCGGTGGTCACGTGTCAGGCGTTCTTCCCGAACAGGCGCGTATCGAAAGAGGCCGAACCAAGCGGGCTGTTTATGCTCGACATCGACCATGTGGAGAACCCGTACCAACTATATTCCGAAAAGATTGCCGGAAAGGTGAAGGAATTAGGGATAGTGTACTGTGGAATGACGGCTTCGAGACACGGGGTGCGGATTGTGGCGAAATGCTTGCCGACGCTGAAAAGCATCGAGGAATGTCAAAGATGGCTGGCGGCAAACCTCAAAGTGGAGTTCGACGGGGTGTGCAAAGATTGGGCGCGATGCTCGTTCCTGGTACACGACAGCTATACGTACTTTATGGACGCGAAAGGGATTTGGCAAGAGGAAGCGAAAGAGGGAACTGTGTATAGCTGCAATGATATTGCAGCACACGGAACGAAAACAGCGGCTGATGCCGCTGGCACGGTGGCTGACCCGCAGGAGAAAGCTGCTGGCACAGTGGCGAAGGGCGACCAAAGGGAAGGTCTCTTTGGTGGGCCAACCGATTACAAAGGTGTGCAATATGAGACCATCATCCGCGAATGGTTCTACCATACGGGTGGGGAGCCGACGGAAGGTGAGAGGAATGTGCGTCTCTATCAGCTGGCATTGAGGCTGCGCTATATCACCGACTTCAACGAGGCGACGATGCTGCGGGTGATGCCGAACTACGGATTGCCCGAAAGCGAGGTAAAGGAGATTGTGCGCCACTCGCTGGCCACCTCACGCGGACAGAACCTGCCGAAAGACCTGCAAGAGACGCTGGAGATCATCGACAAGAAGGCAAAAATCGTTGGCAACGAAGAGGAAGAGATACCCGAAGTAATCACTTCGACAGAGAAGATGCCGCCACTGCCACCGATATTCAGGCAGTGGGCGGAGATTGCGCCGGAGGACTTCAAGAGTGCCTGTGTGCTGTGTCAGTTGCCGATACTTGGGGCTTTGGGTTCGCGACTGCGGGCTGAATATCTGGACGGCAAAGTACATTCGCCGTCGTTTCAGGTCAGCTTGGAGGCACCACAGGCCAGCGGAAAATCGTTTATCGTCTCGCTGGTAAACTACGAGTTGAGCCGCATGATGGCCAGCGACGAAGCCAACCGCGAGAAAGAAAGGGCGTGGAACGAGAAGATGCAGCAGATAAAGCTCACCAATACCAAAATCACCGAGAAACAGCGTGAGGAGTTGGGAGAAAGACCCAAAGGCATCATCCGCTATGTACCGCCCACAATGTCGATAACCATGCTCTTGAAGCGAATGGATGCGGCACAAGGGCTGCACCTATTCGCATTGAGCGAGGAAATCGACACGGTGCATAAAGCGTTCAGCAGGGGTTTCTCCAACTTCTCGGAGGCGTTGCGGGTGGCTTTCGACAATGGGCTGTACGGACAGGATTACGCCTCGGAGAATTCGTGGAGCGGAAACGTGGCGTTGTACTACAACTGCCTGTTTTCGGGGACACCGAGGGCGATGCGAAGATTCTACCCCGATGTGGAAGATGGCTTGGTTTCGCGTGTGCTCTTCGTCACGCTACCCGACCAATTCGGAAAGCCAATGCCGATGTGGGGAAAGTTCGACGAGAAGCAAAAATCGACCGTCGACTATGGGCTGGAGAAACTAAACGAGGTGACGCTGCAGGGTGACGAGGTGCAACCCGAACACATGATGAAGCTCGATTGGCTGAACAAAGCACTTGGCGCATGGATTAAGGCACAACAAGTGGAGGCACTGACGCAGAACGACCGGACAAGGGACATTTTCTGCCGACGTGCAGCGGTGGTAGGATTCCGCGCCGGTATGCTGGCGTGGTTCCTGTGGGACGAGAAAGGAACACCGACCATCAGGAAGAACGTGTGCCAATTCGCCACATGGGTAGCCAATTCGATGCTCAACCAGCACCTATTAAGATTCCAGGTGGAAGGAACGGGCAGCAACATCAACCGCTGGGAGAGTGTGCTGAAAGCGTTACCCGAAGAGTTCACGCGGGCACAGATTGAGCAGCAACTGTCGGCGCAAAATGTTGACACGCCTGTGAGAACGGTAGTGTATCAGTGGAAGCTGGCGGGATTTGTGGAAGAGGTAGCCGAGGGACGGCTAGCCAACGGCAGGAAGGGTGCTGTGAGATTCAGGAAGAAGGTGTAAACGTGATTATTTGAGGGGAGCACTCTTGGACTTCGGTTCAAGGGTGCTTTACTTTTGAGAGAATGTGAAATGTGAAACGTGAAATGCAAATGCAATACGAAAATGGCGTTCATGGTTGCAATGACATTGCAACACACAAAAACAAAGAAAATGGCGTTCAAAAAAAAAGAAAATGGCGTAAAAAAAAGGATGTTATAAAAAATGGCGTTGATAAAAATGGCGTTAAAAATAAGGATACAATGAAATGAAATGGAATGTGGGGGCGTTGAAAAAGGCGACAGACATGGTGCAACAAAAAAAGGAGACCCTTGGGGATCTCCTTATAAAAATTGGCGGCGACCTACTTTTCCACAAACAAGTGCAGTATCATCGGCGATGTGAGGCTTAACTTCTCTGTTCGGAATGGGAAGAGGTGAACACTCA
>ONBK01000003.1 GCA_900316055.1 uncultured Bacteroidales bacterium | reverse complement strand
AATAATCTTTGGCAGAGACCTATCCTTCCAATTAGCATTTCTCTTTGACAAACTCCGCTTAACATATCCCAAAGAATCACACTCTCTGGCATCTACGTCTTTTTTTAGGAACCTTTTCATGTAGTCTAGTTTTGAATTCAAGATTTCAGACCAATACCAAAAGCCATCAACTCGGATGCCCATATATTTATAATACATACACTTATATGTACCTTCACGCCCTAATGGTTTCTTCATCTCATTAGGGTTGTCTTTCTGCCTATCAAAATAGAATTGATTATATTCCAAAGGGATGATTAAAAATTCCAATCGTTTCATTTGGGGTACATACCTTTTTGCTAAATCTATGTCATAAACTATATTTCTTCCTAAAGTTGCCATGTTGAAAACATCATTACCCAAAAGATTTGGTTTTAATGCATACGCTATGTGCGAATTGCCCAAAAGCAAACATCTTATATCGTTAATATGTTCTTCAACATATGCTCTTTTATATGAATATTCATTAGGTCGTAAAAATAACAGAAATTCTATCGCTATATTGATAAGCAATAAAATTATGCCCAAAATGGTGATATTATGTATAAACCTTTTCATAGATTATCAGAATTGGAAATAAAAAAATGTCTGGCTTTTTCCTATATTAAACAGAATCAACAGATAGATTATGATATACAACGCCCACCTTGTGACTTTTTTACTAAACAACCTGTTATTAGGGAACTGTAGTGCATGCTGCTTGTCTCTTTGTAGCCATTCAACAGCAAGAAGAGCAAGGCCAAAACAAAGATAGGTTATTCCGTTCTGGGGAATGGAACCAAAGAATTTGTTCGTGACCATTGCCGACAGATACCCAAAGACCTGCGTCATACTCTCGGCACGCACAAATATCAAACTGATAACGAAAAGGAAGAAAGTCAATGCTATCTGGAATGTCTCTTTTATGTTTGGCAAAAGATGTCCGTATGCTACCACATTCTGATATTTCGTGTTAATACCCAAAAGATTGTAAATGACCAGCAGAGTCGCATGGTACAGGCCCCAGCAAACAAATGTCCAATCTGCTCCATGCCATAAACCGCTAATGCCCCATACGATATATACGTTGCGAACGATTTTCCATTTATCGCATCGACTTCCTCCTAGGGGGAAATATAAGTAGTCGCGAAACCACGTAGTAAAGGAGATATGCCAACGACGCCAGAACTCAGGAATACTACGTGAGAAATACGGGTAGTTGAAGTTTCGCATCAGATTGAAGCCAAACAATCGAGCACAACCGATGGCGATGTCTGAATAGCCGGAAAAGTCGCAGTATATATGGAACGCAATGAGGACACAAAGAAGGGAAAGGGTCAAACCAGGTAGTTCAGCATAGTTCCCCCAATTGTTGTCAATAACAGTTGCACAATTGTCTGCAATAACGAGTTTCTTAAAAAAACCCCATAGCATCTGCCTCATTCCGTCAACCGCCTTGGCATAGTCGAAATGCCTTTGTTGCTGGAACTGGGGTAGAAGGTTGGTGGCCCGCTCGATAGGGCCGGCCACCAATTGAGGGAAGAAGCTGATGTAGGCAAAGAACTCTACAGGGTCATGAGTAGCTGGTAGTTTCTTTTGATAAACGTCAATCGTATAGCTGAGTGCCTGGAACGTATAGAAACTGATGCCGACGGGCAATACAATGTTCATTGTCACCCAGTCCAAATGCCAACCAAATGCCCCCAACAACGCATCAAGGTTTTCTACAAAAAAATTACAATATTTGAATACCCCAAGGATGCTGAGGTTCAGCACAATGTTAGCTGCACTTACACACTTCTGCTTTCGTCGCTGCCCCTCGTAGTGTTCCAGAAGCAGGCCACTACCATAACTACAAAGCGATGTCAGGGCTATTAAGAATAAGAATCGCCAATCCCACCAACCATAGAATATGTAACTCGCGACGACAATCAACACGTTTTGCCATTGTCGCCCGCGAAACACGAACCAATAGAGCAGGAACACTATCGGCAGGAATGCCAAGAACTCAAAAGAATTGAAAAGCATAATTCGTCAATTATTATTTGCAAAGCTTTGATCTTTTAATTCCATAAGGTTCTAGACGGTATCCATGAAATTACGTTGTACCTTATTAAATATAGCAACGCTAAATAGCAGCAGTACACTCATAAACAGGAAGCTATAGCCTAAGGCGAGCCAAGAGAAATAGCCCTGTCCCAAAGTGGCATACTTGAAAGCCTCGATGATAGAGGTCATCGGGTTAGTCATAATCAGTGTGCGAAGCGTACCTTCTTCCACCATACTGAGTGGATAGACAATAGGCGTAGCATACATCCAGAGCTGGACAACAAAAGTGAAGAGAATCATAAAGTCACGATACTTCGTGGTGAGCGAGGAGATCAGAATGCCAAAGCCAAGACCCAGTCCTGCTAACATCATGACCAATAGGGGCGTAAGCAGAATAGCCCAATTGGGGGCTATAGGAGCACCTGCCATAAAGAAATAGAGATAGAGTATGACAAAGAGTCCTACCTGTATGACAAATCGCAACAAATTGGATATCACCACAGCGATGGGCACCACCAGACGAGGGAAATAGACCTTGCCAAACATGTTCTGATTGGCTGTGAATGTGTTTGACGACTGGTTCAGGCAGTCAGAGAAATAGAACCAACAGATATTGCCAGCCATATAGAAAAGTGCCTGGGGCATCCCGTCGGTACTCATCTTGGCAATGCCTCCAAACACCACCATATTCATGATGACGGTCAATACGGGCTGTATCAGATACCAAAGCGGACCCAGGATGGTCTGCTTATACTGCACCACGATATTGCGCCTGACGAATAATTCTATCAGGTCGCGATAGCGCCAGATCTCGCCCAGATCGATGTGCCACAGCTTTTCGTGCGGGCGGATCTTCATGGTCCAGTGTTGTTCCTGTTCTTCGCTATTTTTCACTGCATGACATTTGTGAAAAGTAATACTCTTTATACCATTCTGCAAACTTTCTCAAACCTTCTCTTAATGTAATTTTTGGCGTGAATCCATAATCGCGTTCAAGGGCCTCAGCATCTGCATACGTTGTAGGAACGTCTCCTGGTTGCATTGGAACCAGTTTCTTGTGGGCTTCGAAATCGTAGTCTTGGGGCAGAACTCCAGCTCTTACCAACTCTTCTTGCAAAATCTGAACGAAATCGAGCAAATTCTCCGGCTGGCCGCCACCGATATTGTAAACAGCATAAGGAGGAACGGGAAGCCCATCCTCTCCCACCTTCTTCTCTGGTGCCCCCTGCATCACACGAATAACACCCTCCACGATGTCGTCCACATAGGTGAAATCCCTGCGACAATTGCCGTAGTTGTAAATTTGGATAGTTTCACCTTTCAATAGCTTGTTGGTGAAACCGAAGTACGCCATATCGGGTCTGCCAGCAGGACCATAGACGGTGAAGAATCTTAATCCCGTAGTTGGAATGTTATATAGTTTCGAGTAACAGTGAGCAAACAGTTCGTTGCTCTTCTTGGTGGCCGCATAAAGGCTTACCGGGTTATCCACCCTGTCGTCCGTGCTGAACGGCACTTTTTTGTTGCCACCATAAACTGAACTTGAAGAAGCATACACCAGATGTTCAACAGGATTGTGACGGCATGCCTCTAACAGGTTGTAAAATCCGATGATATTGCTTTCAATATACACATCAGGGTTTTCAATGGAGTATCTTACACCAGCTTGTGCGGCAAGATTCACCACTATATCAAATTTGTATTCAGCAAAAAGCTTTTCAATTAGGTTTTTATCAGCAATTGATCCTACAACACTTACATACTTAACTTTACACTTTTCACTTTTAACTTTTAACTGCCCCAGACGATAGTCCTTGAGCGTTGTGTCGTAGTAGTTATTAAGGTTATCAATACCCACAACTGTTCCGCCGTTCATTTCCTTGAACAAACGACTCACCAGGTTGCTGCCAATGAAACCGGCATGACCCGTCACCAGAATGGTCTTGCCGTTTAGGTCAATTTTCTGCATATTAGTATTGTCTATTTGTATTCTTTGTATATTATTTGTCAGAGTCTTCACTCTGCTCATTCTGGTATTTTCACCATTAATATGGCCTTATTGTTATATTCTTCTCCCAAATGGCCAATTAATTCTGCTTTGAAATGATGTATCTCTATCGGATCTTCCCCTTCCTTAAAAATCCTTAAATTGGTATGCATTTCAATTGATGGGATTTTCTCCATGTCAAGATAATACTCTGTAAGACTACTGTTGTTGTAATCTGCAATAAAACTTCTCATCACATTATCCAAAAACCACTCCGTATGTGCTTTTTCAACACTGGGGGAAATAGCCTTGCCCTTACTTCGGTATCTTGTTATAGCTTTATCTTCGTTAATTGCATAAGTCAGCGCAGATGGCGAATGCTTTAACAAGAACAAGCATTCTTCAACATTCTTTTCAGGTATCTGAATATCACATTGTATTTGCTTTATCTTCTTAAGCAACGTCTTATTAATATGACTTTTATAGAATTTTGTCACCATTACTCTAACAGAAACCACATCCTGCAATAAAAATCGGTAAAACTCAATATAATCAATCTCTTTCTTATCTATCAGCGAGACTTTGGCGTTATCTGCAATTTTTAGGTATGGTATCGCATTTATACACTCCTCAACCTCAACCCTCGTCACATTTAAACCATCTTTAACCTTGTTTATCCAGTCAACAATTTCTTGTATTGTATGGTCTTCATCCATTGTATAGCTTAAGACCAAAGAACGTATGTAAGAGCGCCTTTGAACAGCCTCCTGCTCCTTTCTGATGTCAATATATAGGCGAGAATCTGTTTGGGATTCTATCATCTCCTTAAAAGCAGCAAGGAATTCATCATCAATATTTGACAAATCATTATTCAATATGGTATACTCACCATTAGGAAAACAGATATGCCAATAGAAAGAATTGCAGTAAAATATAAGATTAACATCTACTATATTCTTTCTCGTGTAGTTTCCTATTATTTCAGACACTTCCTTTTCGGGCAACAGAACATGTGTTGCCGATATATAGTCATATATATCCTTGTTTGTTATAAGTGTTATATAATTGTCATTTTTTATATCATTGTAAGACCCCAGCACATAACCGTTTGCACCAGATAAAGCAATCATCAATCCATGAGTCATCTGGTTTTTTCTTTGTTCCAGATGCAGTTTGCCGATGAATTTCAACCACTCATTCATTGAAATGAGGGAATTGTATGCCTTACACTCGCAAATCAAACGTGTCTCTCCTCCATAAGGTTCTTTCTTTGTTGCAACAACATCCAGTTCATTTCCTCCGGAACTTATCTCATTTCGGCTTATAGTATACCCCATATTTTTCAATATGACAGAAGTCAAAACTTCCAATTGAGTGCCTTTATCGTCCGAATTTTTTCCGTAAACAAAAACTTTCATTTGATTACCTCTTAATTTCAGCCATTTTCATTTATATTTTTTTCATCAGCAATCACCTTTTCCCACTCTGTCGCCGCATTCTCGATGGCCTTGGCTCGTTCTCTAACCTCTCTTCCTAACATCATCAACCTCTTCTGCTTCAGAGGCCACTCGTTCTCTATTCTTCGATTAATAATTTCACATATTGGTATTAGTTCGTACATGGTCATTCTGTCTTCATCATTACTTACTCGCTAATGTTTCTTTGATATACTTTTTGAGAGTATCTTTCAGCTGGCTACCGCCCGACAATGTAACGTTATACTCAATGTGACGATAGGCTTGCAAATCAAAAGGTATATCATCAATATTTTGTGTCAAAAGCAAAACCTTCTTTCCCAATGTATGGGCAATCCCCAACTCGTAAAACACGTTTGGATTTCGACCTGTGGTATCGCAAATAATAATGGCCGCTTTAAGAATACTCTGCCATACATCTTCCATTATGTTTTGTCCATACAAATCATCAGCCCGAACAGGTACCATTCCCATTTCCTGCACTGCAGGTTTTATCACCTGTTCCCAAACATCATTAGACCAACTTTCTGTAAATGGCATAATTGTAAACACCGAACTGTTGTCAACGCGTGTATCGCGATTCTGAAAAATTGGATTTACTATCATGTTGTTAAATCTTCTTTGGAATAAAAATCTGTAACTATTACTTAGTAGGGGTTGCGTACCATCAATAACACCCTCTATACCAAAACTCGCATAAGGATTATTTTTTGAGTTGAAAATCATCCAAAGCCCCACCATTTCGTTATCTATTTTTATCGGAATAGCATTCACGATAAATGCCTCGGGTTGTCTTTGATCCCTAAATAGAACAAAATTTATAATCTCTTGTGGTAAATCAGACAATGGGCATGAATAGCTGGGATTACCATTTGCAAGATCATTTATAAAAGCTTTGGCGACCGTCCATGGCTTATGGCGTCTTAGCACGAAGCTACCCTTGCTGGTAACAAGATACTCGGCCACTATGGAAGTATTATGAACAGTGCAATAGAGCCCATAATTAAAACAAGTCAGGCTATAGAAACATTCTAACAGTTTTTTAATTTTAGTACCAGGGAGTTCCTCACTCGCTGCTATTGAATAAGTTTTCAACAAAACCTGATTCAGATGAGTAGTCTGGCACGTCACAAGTCTTTTTACAATATAGTTCCCATACAACATGCACAACACATCCAATGAAGCTATCAAATCTTTGGTTACGTATCGTTCCGTATGAAAAGCAAGATATCCTAACACCAAAAACTGGCCATTTTCTCTAATGTGTCGTATTTTCACAAAAAACAGATTCTTATACTTTGCGTTTTCCTTTCGGAGTTTGGTAACATCAACAACTTTCCAATACTCCTTGTCACCATATATCTGTCTTATTATAATTCCATTGCTCCTGTCATCATACAGATACAGACGCATACTGTCTAACTCCAATGATCTTCCCAAACGCAAAAGCCACCCCCTTAGTATGCACTTACTCATAGAGAAAGTGGATTCCGGAACAGCTTTTATCAACAAATCTCTATAATATGGAACTAAATTAATGTCATTATCCATTGTATAAACAGACTAAGTGTATTGATTCACTTTTTTAAACCTCTTTCCCAACTCCAATAGCTTCTGAAACAACTTCACCCTATCCTCCTTCAACACCTCTTTATGTTTCGCCATCCAGCGTTCGTTTTGGGTCATAACCTCCACATCTTACTTCTTCCCTCTTACATCTTACTTCTCAGACATACTGATTCACCCTCCTACACCTCTCCCCCATCTCCAACAACTTCTCAAACATCTCCACCCTACCTTCTTTCAACTCACCTTTATTCATCAACTTCCTATTGTGCTTGATGAAGTTCAACATCTGATGTTCTTCAACTCGATGTTTAGATGGATTCCGATGATTTGTTTCAATAAAAGTCATCACTTCTTTGTACTTCGAATGCCACAGCTCGTCTTGCGTCATATCATTCTAGAAAATTAGGGATGGCTAATCCAAACATTTCACATTAATTATCTTCCACTACATAAGCAATCTCAGCATCGTCCTTCATATAGAAATGGACTTCCCCTTTTATTTCAACGAGGACACACTTCTTCAATTCGTCATCTTTCTCAGCATCAGTTGCCAAGTCTCTCAGTAATGATGAGCCATACAGCTTCTTTCTGTCATCTTCACTCGTGTTCAGGTCAAGCACCTTGAACCCACATTCAGGTATTGTTACTTCTATCTTCGAGAAACAATGTTTATTAAATGCCACCAACCGTTTTTTGGGAATATCAGGGTCTCCAAAATAATAAACGCTACACCCATTGGCAGTTATACCAGCTTTATCACCTTCCCAAATCCATTGAAAACCAGGTGCATCATAAAGAGCCTCATGATAATCGTATACATTAATAAAAGCCGCAGAATAGTCTTTGTCAAAATCCAACACTTTACGCTTGTAATCATTCTCTGAAATACGAAAGCCTGAAAAAGGATGCTGATTGTGTTGAGCCTTTAACTTCCTTTCAACATAGAAATCTATCTGCCTAACAAGCTCTTTAGAAAAACTTTGCGAAAAACCCACATACATTCCTTCGTCATTCACAGCGAGGAAAGATTTATCAATAAATGTTTTCAGCCCAATTATATAATCACAGTTTGTGCCACCTTCTAAATCATTTTCTTTGAAAGCCCGCACCCATAATGAGCTTTCCCTTGTTTGGTCTATGACATCTTGTTTAAAAGTTTCAACCTTCTCCTCGTCAAGTTCTTGCCATTGCTTCAGGTTGGCATCTGTAATTTTAATATTCTTCTGGATTTTATCCAGTGCCTCCTTAATTTTATTCTTACTATTGTCAACATTTTGAATATCCAATTTCTTTAGTTCTTCATCACTGAAGTTTTTAATCGCATCCTCAAACTGTTCAATCACATGCTGTAAATAGAACAATTGCTGCGAATTATCGCCATATTTGGATACATCAAGCCCTAAATTTGCATTCACCCGATTCGCCTGCACAAATGTCAGAAAATACAAGAACTGCTTATAACAGTGCGCAACATCATGATGTCCTGGCCATATCGTGATATAATTCATCGTTGTTAGGTGAACTTTCATATACATATCCACCAGTTCATCAAACGACTCTGGTACAATATCCTTGTTTGCAAACAAGGCTTCCGAATCAAACGGCTGATTATAGTATACAAGAGCTTTTACAAAGTCATACTTCTTCAGGAACATACCGTATGATCCAATCAAAAGAGTAACGAACTGAATATTGTTGTATACAAAGCGACGCTTTATCCGCTTTTTCAATTCATCCTTATAAGCATCTTTTACATCAATTGTCTTAAGATCTTCCGACAAACACTTATATTCATTAAACCGTACTATCCTGTGGTTTTTCCGCTGGAGGTCACTTAATTTCTGGTCAATATTCCCATCACCTGTAAAAACATAGTCCTCATATTTTAGGATTATCATTGAGTCAATAATATGTCCAACATAAGCCTTGAACACAAAAAGTATGTCATAGTCTACAATGTTCTTCATCACTGTCAGCAAGTATACATTAGCCGTGAAAACTTTTTCTTCTGGGAAATCATCCGACAGCATTACATCAAAATACCATTTCCAACAATATTCTGCAGTACGTGGTGTCTTTTTATCCTCAGGTTCCAATGAGGCTGCAATTTGCTGATACAGATAAAAGAGTGGTATATATGATTGAAATCCGAGATAACCCTTCTCTTCATGCGAAATTGCATACTTAACCACCCGATCATAAGCACCCATCATCATTGCAGCTGTGCTTGGTGACTTCCGGTAACAGTTTTTCCAAAGGTCGAGATAGAGACTGTAATATTTCAATGAGTAGTCCCATACATTCTTATTTCTGTCATCTTTCACAAAACTCTTATCTTTGAGAATCGCAATGAAATTATCCTCTAAAAAGCTCACTATCTCTTCTATATCTGCATAATCTCCACTCTTTTCTTTATGATCTATCACACAGGCTGCCATTTCCAGCAGTTCCCATCTCTCTTTATGGTTTTCTCTGTTATTTGGTAATGCAGCCAATTTTTTCTTACAATAATCAAATACGACGTTATCAGTGTTGATTGTATATTGATTTGTTTTTCTGAAATACTGCCAAAATATAATCACCGAAGCAATGCCTGCAAACAAACAAAGTAGACCCACCAATTTGCCCCATGTTGCATCCTCTTTGAAAAGAATAGACAACACCAGAGTAGATATCAGCAGCAATATAGAAAAAAGCATAGCCTTGTATGTTCGTTCGCTTTTGAACATTTCAAGGATATGCTTGTTGTGATAAGATGCAAGGCGGCTTGATATGGTGCTCTGAGAAATAGGCAGAGCCAGAGCTATTATAGACATAATCATGCCAATGATAGCTCCCAAATAATCACTGGATGGATTAATATATTCCCAAATCCAATCCATTTTTACTTCTTGTTAATATGTAAATTATTTTGACCATTTCCAGACATAACGGATAATGAGTATTTGGAAAAGAACCTCAATACCATAAAGCGCTACAGCAATAACCCACAATACAGCGCTATTTGCTACATCGGTTATAATGCTGTTACTAAACATCAGCACAAGTAGCGGAAGAAGAATATTGCTCGTAAACAGTGCAAATCCTTCAAGTGTCGTTACTCGCTTCTGAAATACACCCTCAGCAAACATTTTTTATAAGCTTCCTCATATTCCTCAATTACTTTGCTTTCGCCACCAGCATCCTCTCCGCTTAAATATCTATATAAAACCACAAGCAAAGCAACGAGGATAAGAACCAAATAGCCAGCATTAAATAATCGTGAGGGTTCCAGCAGTGTTGCAACAACCCATGCTACAACCAGCAGCAAACATATATGCGTTAAAGCATCTTTGATATAGTTTGCGATAAGACTGTTTCTCGATTGCTTATTGTCTTCAGATTGAGGTTTACCTAATAACAATAATGCTTGACTCCTATTTATTTTACCATTGGCGAGCCAAACAATCACATAATTCATCACCCCAAATACAAAGGAGATAACAATTAGTACAGCATATCCTAACACATCCTTTACCCCGACCAGTGCAGGCAACGTTATGTTATCAAAAGCATTGTTGATGTATTCAATAATGTGCGCAGGCAGCAATATTACATATACCAACCCTATCACTAAGATGGTAACGATTTCCACAAATGTGTTTTTATATCTGATGGTGTTCATTTCTGTATTCTTTGTCATAAGCTACTTTATTTAATGTTACTTTTATTGAACCATTATCTATTAACTCTTATCTCTGTTGAGGATTCCCTCAACTTCATGCTCCACAAATGGGCCTTCTTTTACTTCAAAGATTACGCTGTTTGATTCGAGTGATTGTAATGTATGCCAGACATTCTTGGGAATATCCACACCGTACAAGCCATCTTCTTGACTGAGCACTACGCTCTCTATTACAGAGCCATCATCGTTATATGTCGTTGAACGCACCTTTCCCCTTAACACAACAAACGATTCGTCTTTTGTAGGATGCCGATGAATCGGAATATCTGTCATCCGCAAGCGAGGCGAAGCCTTGGCTTGAGCAGAAACCCCATTCAGTAAAGATTCATTGATGATTTTCATATTGTGTCTTCTTACATCATCCGTCTAACATCAGACATCGCCCTCTCGATTTCTTCGAGAGAAGCGCTTCCACCCCACATTCTGTAAACATATTATGGAGTTATGCATCCAAAACCCATAGAGTACGAGCGGGCTTCGTTCTCCATAAAAAACTTTAACCGTTAAACTTTATAAAGTCAGCACATCCTCATCACTCAGCGGCTCATACTTCCCGTCCTTCACCTCCAGAATCACAGTTCCACTCTCCAACGCCTTCACTGCATGCAACTGCCCTGCCGGAATATTCAGCGCCACGGTCTGCCCGTTGGGTGTCAACACGATAGACTCCGTACACATCCGTTCCAAGTCATCATAATACTCCTCCACCAACTTTCCCCGGAGACACACTACCGTTTCCGATGTATTCCGATGGCGATGGATAGGCACAACCGACCCCGGCTCAATGGCATTCAGCATCCGCTGACTCCCGTCCTGATCCGAATTCCGCAGATCCAGATTCATCCTCAGACGAGGTGATGCTTTAGCCTCTTCTGTCAACCGGTCTAATATTGCTTGTGTAATCTTCAATACTCAGTACGCTCTCAATTCTACCGCTCAAGACGCTGTTCTTGCTATTCGTAACAGCCGTGTGTCTGACTTCCGACACAGCCACATCATCAGTGCCGCAGGCCTCTCTCGCCCCGAGCTTATCAGTGTGCTCCTACTGGCCCGTAAGCAGTGGCCCTCTGCCAAGATCCTGGGCATATCCGAGTTGGGACTTGAAGTCCGGGATGGGCGAATCGTATCTAGCGGACGACTTTGTCCCAACGATGCCATGAACCAGATTCGTAGGACACTTAGCGGCCAGCCGTGAGTTATGGAACAGATTCACTACTCTGGACCTTGAACGGAACTCCATCAATAGATGGGGTTCCGTTTTTTTATACACATTCAGTTAACCAAAATAGTCGAATTTCAACAACTTATTCCACATCTCATCAGTATTAAGACTCAAATAAGCGTCAAAATCGTCGTCTCTCATTTCGGGATCCGCATCTAGGCTATCACCAACTGCACCATAAATCAGTTCTTCACGACCAGCAGTTGCGGGAAGTAACCCATTTCTCTTTGCATAGAACCAAACAGATCTGATGGCTTTAAGCAATGGTCGATTTACACCAACTTTTTCTATCGTTGGCAATTCAGGAACAGGATTCACATAGGCTGGATCAAGAGTCCATTCAGCTTCACCAGTTCTGTCATTATAGACTACTTCACCATGAATACCTGCAAACAGAAAAATAGGTTCAATCTCATAATGACCGCGACTGCTATTACAGTCCCGACAAGCTACAGAGAAGTTGTGATAGGCCACATGATGAGGATACGGTGCACCAACATCTCCCCTTCTTACATAATCTGGAGTAAGACATACATTGCCGCTATTCAAACCACCACTCCTTGCTGTGAAGTAATGGTTCATCTCCGCATTTATTGTCGTGTGCTGAGGCACAATATGCTCAATAGAAGCATCATCCATACGGTCATCTATATGACGCATACAGTAACAACAACGATGATTCTGCTCAGGCAAAAGCACCTCGTCAATGAGACGTTGGCGGGTATTGTCGCCATTAGCATCCCGAAGACGCAGCTTGTTGTATAGATCTGAACCACAGTTTTCACCATACCACCATTGACCCTTTGCCCAAGTCAAATATGGGTCAATGAGAGCATTTGCTGCGGCATCATTGTTCTTTAGTATCGTCTCCATCGCCAGTTATAGACCTAAATCCCTAATAAATGCCATATTATGAGCATACTCGTTTCTAATTCTCTCCGCGACCAATCTGGCTTTACGTTCATCACGGTTCTTCCAAAAAAGATACAGATCTCTCATTTCCTTCATGCTCCTGTCGCGGTCTTCTGTCTGCATCACAGAGGTCAGGCCCTCGTTATAGTTCAATCCAAACACGTCACCTATCCTTTTTTTATCATACACTCCATCCTCACAGGTCAATTGATACAGACGATAATCATTAACTCCTCCCTGTTGGTTAAAGTTTGTGATTACTAGTGGTGAATGAGTAGAAACTATGAATTGTAGCCTTTCAAACGATCTGCGTAATCTTTGAAGAATAGTAATAGCAACTGAAGGGTGTAAATGAAGTTCGATTTCATCTATGAATACAATACCTTCGGGATTGCAGTTACCATTCAACAGATAACTTCGACTGGCCAGGTCAAATACCATAGAGAATATCCTATTATATCCCTGGGGCAGGCTGTCAAAAGGCTCCGGCTGTTCCTTCCCTGCCAACTTAATCATTAATATGCTCTTATCATCTCGTATTTCAGCAAACAAATCCTCAACGACCATCTCTCCATTCTCGAGCTCTTTATTCAATGGCTGAGAGAAACCACAGAGCACCTCCTTTATCGCTTCAACATAATCCTCCTTTGCCTTATCTGGATTCAGACGATTATTGAGCCATTGCTGGCAATAGTAGCGCTTCCATATTTCCACACAACTCTGATCCTGGTCCCACTGATAATAACCAGTGTTCGCGGGTAACGCCTTGCCAGACTTAAGCCGGTCTTTCATAGCCCTGCTTAGACGCGTATTCTTGTGAGGGAAGCCATCTGAGAAGAAAGCCAATAAAGGTTTCTCTCCAACATGATTATAAAAATCCCAAAAGCGTAAATAGGCTTCTCTGAACTTTGAGTCTTTTAGCCCGCTTTTCCGACTTTCTTGTTCTAATCCCCAGTTCAGTATCGTACCACCATTGATTTCCGCCTCAGCCCTTACGTAAATGGGATATTGGTAATCAGCAGTGAATCTTGCGTCCGTCGCCGCAAAACGTTTCACACCTTGGTCTGAACTGCGTATAAACTCAGTTTGAGGCATATTACGTTGCTTAGAGAAGATAAAGCTAATCGCCTGCACCATACTATTGATAAGATTTGTCTTACCCATGCCGTTACGCCCTATCAGCATGGTTGTCTTCTTCCCGAGCGCTATAGAATATTCCTTAAAATTTCTATAGTTTGTTAGAGAAATTGTTCTTAATATCATAATCGTAACTATATATTATTCCACAAAATTAACGATTTATCCACAATCGAATTGCATTTGTTAGCAACATTTATTCTTTTTTAAGAGCCTCCTGTGCTGTCACACATCACGCCTTAATCCTATTCAATAGACTTCTGAAATTCTGAAAGACATCTGTTTCTGACATCTTCATATAATCCAGAGCAGCACGAATATTAGTTCTCTCATTATATGGCGCATCCGTTTCTGTCAGCAACCTTTCCCGTGGAATCTTCTCAATAATGGCTCTACCGTTCTTCGACAGGCACATGGCTTCGTTCACAGAGAAATAGTATCCTTGCGCCAGAATGTCAGGTATAAGGTCAACAGGCCCACTATACCAGTGAAAAACCACATTCTCTATCTCATACTCACAAAGCAAAGCCAGCAATTCTTTCTCTGCCTTGCGAGAATGAACACTAACTATCTTCTTTTTGCCACGAATTGCTGATAGCAACTCATGTAGCACTTCAATCTGATCATCTTTAGTAGCATAACCCTCTTTCGAAAAATCCAGCCCAATCTCTCCAATATATGATGTCTGATCAACCAGCCTTTTAAAAAGCGGAACCTCTATCTTACGTTCAGTAGCCAACAACGGATGCATCCCCAACGCTAATCTGATATGCTTATACCCTTTTAAATGTGGCTGCCCCATCTGGAAGTGACTTGGCAGGTTAGTCATGCCAATCACAATGTCACCCACCAGCTCCCTTTGCCTGATATAGGCTTCTGGCTTGGGCATCATATCAAAATGGCAGTGCGTATCTATCATCGTATTCCAAACAGACGCTTCACTTCATCAGAAGCCTCATCTCTTATCCATTGCTTTATCTCATCGCGTGTTCTCATCACAACCTTTGCGTATTCTTCCAACTTGTCTAACGGAAGTGGCCCATTGACAAGAAGCCCTCGTTCTATTTCTTGAAGGGTCAAAGCCTTTCTAAGGTAGCAGGCAAGTGCAGGCATGTCTGGAATCTCCATAACCCTGCGTTTATGCGAATTAAATATATCCGTCCCTACCGTTTCCGACTCCCCTATCTTATGCAATGCAGCCCTTCTATAAACGCAAGGCATACACACACCGCAATGTGAAGCGTGGGCATCATCGCGAATATCTTTTCTTGTTCCACGTTTACCACAAGAGCAAGAAAAAGGATAAGTCCTCAGCAACAGGTCATGGTCTGTGCATTCTTCTACCATCTCTCCTTTAGTATAAGTTTGGTAGTCATTAATAATCGAATGCTTCAGCCCTATTGCTCTCAGGAACTCTTCCATCAATTCTACATAATGTGGGTGTGTCGTACGCGTGCTGCAACTGCTTCTTCGAGAAGGCGTCAAAGGATAATTTAGTGAAATGGTGCCATTTTCAGGAATGTGCACGGGCATGGTTTCATCGATAGAGTCAGCCACAAGTACCGCCATACTGAGGAATAAGAAAGAGCGTGAACGCAATGTTGTCTCCTTATCGTACTCATTGCCATGAATATCGTGTTTCCCCATATCCACCCTGGTTGGGATATGGTGGTAGTGGTGATATTTCTTCTTAAACTCTTTTAGTATCTCTTCTTGGTCAGTCTTTGCCCCCTTGAACATAGAATCAGTATGGGAGACCAAACACACTTCATCATTTGATTTATGAAGTTGGTTGATGGCCCCTATCAACGAATCCATACCACCAGAGAAAAGATTCACCACTTTATGCCTCTTTCTGAATGATTCGCTGTATGCCTTCTGCCTACTCCCAAACTTATAAAGCCGTCTTATCGTCCTGTTTTCAAATGAAACAGTCCACAAATCGCCGGTCAAAAAGCTCAATGTTTTCTCCAGAACTTCTTTACCGCTATTAAACACGTCGATTTGTTCAACTGGGAAGCAAATATCAATCTCTCTGCTCCACCCGTCAAAACCTATTATCTCACGTGGAAGCAGGATGTCGATACCATAAACGATGCTAGCAACAACAAATAGGTCAAAAGCAGTTCCCTCTTGCCTTCTAGTAAACTCGAAGAGGTTTCGATAATCTATATGGAGTGACACTTCCGTTACTTCAGGAGAGCCATAGTTCAGCACTATACCCGCAAAATCATACGGATTTCGTGGTCGAATTATCGAGACGTTAACCTTCATAGTTCTCAAACTCTTTCAGTGTGTCACGGAAAATCTCTTGCATCAGTTCTTTCCCGTAGTCAGATTGCCAGTCTATCTTTTTTAAGTCACGGTGTTTTGATGTGGTTTTGGTCTTCTCAGCTATATAGTCCTTAAGATCTCTATAGAAACCCTCTGTCTCCCTTATTCCCTTTTCTTTGATAAGCTTTTCATAAAAGTCTGTACAAAGATGTTCATAAAGATAGTATCCGAAGTATTTCACCAACAGTTCTTCTGCCCCGAAGTCCTTGATGGCGGCATCAAACCCGTCTCCAAGTTCTTCTATCGTTTCCGCACCGGCACCAATCTCTTCCAAGAGGTCGCGTATCGCCGCCTTTGCTGCTATCTCATCCAAGATCCCAGCTTGCTCAGCACAGTGTTCTAGTATGACATTTATAGCCTGATTAGCATCCTCTATTTCAACACCTCCGGCTATTAGATCCAAAGCCTGTATAAATCCGTAGTTCTGGACGTTCCCAATAAAAGAACCCAATTGCCGCGCCGCTCTTACGCCAGCACGTCCTCCAGTACTCGAACCACCAGATGATGCACCATGTGAACCGCCTAAGTGAGCAACGGTATGAGACATTACGCTACCAAGAGAACTCTTAGTAGGATGTCCGCCATTTACCGCCCGAGTCACTGTACTACTAAGGGGACCCCATGTAGGATTACCCTTCAAGCCTCCGTATGCTTTCGATGTTCCCATATCTATTCTTTCAAATCTTTAAACTCATCGTGACTATCAGCTATTCTCGTCACAATTTCCTTAAGTGCCGGGACTCTCTTGTAACTCACAGTCGAACACAAAGTATGGAATTCATTGCTGCACGGACAACTATCCTCAATCATATACTCAAACAAGTTGAATATCTGCTTTCTTTCTGCACCGTTGGATGCCGCCCGCTTCGCAAGTTGCGCATACAATTCGTGTTGCAAATTATCCTGCAAGCCCAAGATATCTCTTTTTATCTTTTGGTGAATAAGCGCTTCCGCCTGTCCCTTCACCATAAGTGAATTAATAGTAGATGTAACTATTGGCGGCGTCATCGTATCTGACATGGATTCCAGTCTATCACGAGAAATCCAGAAATAGTCGCGTAAATCAACATCTGCCAGTTTCGGGTCTGAATCGAGCCATGTTATGATTTTCGGATTCTTCCATGCCTTATACTTATCACTGATCTCGTGTTCTCCATCTTCATTCTTCTTCTCCAGTTCCTTCAAAGGTATTGCATATCCCTTATTCTGGGACTGCCATTTGTACAACTCCGTAAACATACTCTGTTCTGCATATTCCAAAATCATCAGTTTGGCAAGTATATCTACACGGAAGTCAGTAAGTTTAGCAACATCTGCCAGTTTCTTGCGAAGTACAAACGTATTCAAAAAACGTTTTATCTGTCTTGGGTTACCGTCAAGGTTTCCTGCAATCAGTGGTGATAGTTTGGAAATTAGAGTCACCTTTTCTTCCAGTCTTTTTCTAACTGCATTGTCTGTAACAATGGCCTTTACTTGCTCTATCCCAAACACACTGTATCGATCAGTTTTTCTGTACTCTTTGAATGCATTTATAACAACGCCCATTCCGTCCTTTCCAAATTCATCCTCACAGAAAAGAAGCGTAATGTACGTTTCCACTTCTGACTCTGAAAGTTTAGGCAGGTTATAGGGAATTTGAATGAGTTTTTCCAGATAATCAACCACAACACGTTTATTCTCTTCCGCCTCATCTCTATCAATCAACTCTTTATATCGGTGACGGATAGCATCTCTTACAATGCGCTGATCAGCACCAATAACAAATGCGGTATTGTTAACATTCAGGAACAACTTGATTGCTTCAAGATTGTCAATAATCCTGTCAGGCAAACATCGGTCCAAATCATCAATCAGGACGATGAGTCTCTTGATATTGGCCTCGTCAAGCATTTCTTTGAAGTCATCTCTGAATTTGCGTACCATCTGGTACTGCTCTTCCAGTTTCACTCCGTCAGCTTCCTTCAGATATTTTTTCTTGAACATATCGTAGTCAAGATCTTTTATTGCATCTGTTATCTGCTGAGGGTCTGAAGAGAGCGACTTAATCCATTCAAAAATCTGTGGTCCAAGACTCAATCCACCTGTCAAGGAAGCAGCAACGATAGGAACTGCAACGTTCTTTACGCCAAAGCCAATCGCCCTCATCCAGTTTACAGATTTGGCGAGTTTCTTTATCTTGTTCTTTGCTTTTCTTGGAAGCGACTTGTTTTCCTCAAAACTTTTCAGGATAGATTCAATCAGCGCCGCCTTGGCATCATCGTACCCTTCCAACACCCATCCGTTGAACTGAAGGCATACGGTGGTCTTGTCATTTTCATCATCATAGGCCCTTTTCAGCGACTCCATGATGCTGGACTTACCACTGCCCCAGTCACCAAACACACCGATGGTAATAGGAAGCATCCCTGGTTCATCTATAAGCCCTTTTATCAGGTTCGCATGAACGTCAAACCCCAAGTAGTCTCTCTCTGCGATATTATCTGACCACATACTGATTGTTTTAGATTATCTTTATATCTCACGACTCTTATCAATCAACCATCCAAAGTGTTCCCTCAAAAACGCCAAATGCTTTCTGAGCCCTTAACACTATCTCATCCTCCCCATCCCCCTCATCTCATCCTTCACACCTTGGATATACACTTCCAGGCTTTGTTTCATTTGGCGCTTTTGGTCTTCTTTCTCTTGATATGAGAGCAGGGAATGGTCTATCATCGCTTCACAATAATGCAAAATGTTTTCTTTGATGATATCTATCTGCCATTCGGTGATAGGGCCACACATATAGTTTGCCCCAAGATATCCGGCCAGCACGCCTTTGAAGTATTGTTCTCCCATATTAATCAATCATTAATAACCTTAAGCCTTATAGCACAATTATTCCTAACTACATCGTGCGCCATATCCAAAACATTAAGGCCGGCAAGTAATGTGTAACCTTATGTGCATATCCTGGCAAGAAGACCAGAGGGAGGAAATCAGCCAAAGTATCGGTATAGCTTCCTTCTTTTCAGCAAAGTCCACACCGTCACGCAGGTTCCTCAACGCGGTCGTCAGCCTTGCCTTTGACATAAAGTCTATGACCAAATATAAATCCTTTTGATAATTCACCTGTTTCTCTGCGCGTTTCCACATGTCAACAGCATCATTAGATGTCTTCCCTTCTGTCCTAACCCTATTAATCTGAGACTGCACATGATTTAATCTATATTGCTCTTGCCATTTCCTAATCTTTGAATCCCACATACCATCAAGCGGGAAGAATACTCCTAAATTCTTTTGAGCCTGACCCACGACCTCTTGAAATGCACTGGCAGAGAAACATAAATCTTTATGCTTTGCAGCAAAAAGGGCTACAGAGTCTTCGCCCATCAGAATATGATCCGCCCATTCCGTTCCCAGATCATCACAAACCATTATCTTTCCATTTGCAGAATACTTGTCTTCCGTAAAACGGAATAATGAGCCCTCTTCAAAAACCGTTGATTCCGCCGCCACATCACCTTTCTCACTCGTGGTATTTACCAAGTCCGCATCATCTTCAAACAAGTTCAGGAACACCTCAACGTTTCCCGTTAGCCCCGCGTCCTTAAAAAGCTTTCTGTTTGAATACTTTAAAGTGGGCGAATCAAACATAACAGTATAAGCGCCCGTGTTTCTTATGTACGATGCCAATGATTCTTCATCATGCTCCTCATCATCTTCAGCCGGATTAAGTTTAATACTGTTTAGCCATTCGCTGGTAAATGAAACGCCTCTTTCGCTTACAATGACATTGATTTTCCTTTCCTCTCCCCAATCCACATAGTAGTTATGCTCATGATCCGGCACTGCTATAAGGTCGAGAGAGTTTTTAAATATATCACAGATCCCATTCAATTCTAACGGTTCCTCTTCGTCCTCTTTTGTTATGCTCTCAATCCAATCTTCGGTTCGTAATTTATATAGCGAGAAAAGAATTGCTTTTGCATCGAGGTTTCCCCTATTGAATTCCGTTAAATAATCAACTGGAGTAGCAAATACTGACAGATAATTCGAGACGGCCTCATCATTACAGGCGGCAATCTTATCTATGACCGCCTTTGACCACGACAATAATGTGTTTATATCTGCCTTTTGACCGGGTTGGTTGATTTTGGAAGTGTCTAGGGATAAAGAATAGATTCCATCATTGTTTTTTAATTGGAAGCTGCTTAAAGCGTAATTATTTGCCCCTAGCGTAGAGAAAACAGCTTCAAGGTTTTCAGCCACAAATGACTTACTGCGCATTGCATAATCAGCAAGGTCAAGATTGTTCATGCCAAAACGTTTATACTGTGTATGGTCGTCAACAAACACCTTGCAAAGCACATTATAATCGATGTTCTCAACTACTTCTCTTAGCTTCTTGATGGTACTAATATTTCTTTTCAAGATTACAACGTAACCCCTATATTCTATAACAAGAAGATATGCCAACCGTCTTTCTTTCCAAAGTTCCTCTACCACAACCCCTGCGGGAAAACATGAAGGGCGCATTTTTCTTTTAAATGCCACAAAAGAGCAAAGCATATCATGATGAGCGGCAGGGATAACTGTCCGTTCAAATTTAACAAAGCAATTCCCTTCTCTTTCATGCTGTGCTTCGGATATAACGTTGTGCATTACAGCACTCATATCTGTTCCTTCGATTATTTTCAAGAACAGAGCATTTTCATTGAAAGAGAAGTCGGTTATTTCCATATCAACAACTACTTATTCTTGTATCCCTTTGCCCTCCTTTGCGGCACAAACACATACCTACAAAACTCCCAAATCCCTTTCAGCATTTTCTTGACCGTTTCCATAGCACAGTGGTTCATTGGTTCCGTGATTCCGGCAGTTCAAGTATGCCATCCTCCTCGTGAGGCACAAACGGTCCCTCTTTACACTCAAATATAACACTATTAGGCTCAAGCGACTCAAGTTTGTGCCATACTCCTTTAAGGATGTCAACTCCATACACTCCGTCTTCTTGGCTAAGGACAACACTCTCTATAACGCTTCCGTCGTCGTTATTCATCCGCAAGCGAGGCGAAGCCTTGGCTTGAGCAGAAACCCCATTCAGTAAAGATTCATTGATGATTTTCATATTGTGTCTTCTTACATCATCCGTCTTACATCAGACATCGTTCTCTCGATTTCTTCGAGAGAAGCGCTTCCACCCCACATTCTGTAAACATATTATGGAGTTATGCATCCAAAACCAATAGAGTACGAGCGGGCTTCGTTCTCAATAAAAAATCTAAACGTTACGAAACCTTTCTTCCTGACCTCCGGTCACGGCCTGCGACCGTAGTGGAGCAAACCGTTACAAAAAAATTTTATAACCAATAACCTTTACAGAATCTTTAACCGTTAAACTTTAAACGTTAAACGTTACCTAATTTTAATCTTTAAACTTTTTAATTAGTTACATTCGTTCAATTCGTAGAGTAATGAGCAATATGGATTTTGAATCCTGCAACTTGGATCAGCGATCCGCGCATGCCCTCAAACACTGCTCCATCGGCATCCTGTGTCAAGGAGAATTGAATCCTGAAATTTGTAACCTGAAACAGCGCGTAGCGTTTATCAGAATCTTGATTCTTGGAACTTGAATCTTGGAACTTGAATCTATCAATCCTGTATCTTGTATCTACTTAAATCTTGATTCTTGGAACTTGGAACTCAAAGAACGGAGTTTCGTCTGCATAGGTGATACTCCGTTTTTATTTATAATGGTTTTAAGAATCAGTACCTATCCCCCGTCCCCGCTCCTACGTCCCCTTCGGGAACTTGATATAGTGGTTGATGGGGGGGGGGCTATATCAAGCAGCCTATCATATCATTAAGAGATTGCCTATAATCGTCTTTGACATGATGTTCTAGATGCTCGTAAAGTTCTTCAACAGATCCCCACTGTCTTGTGTCTTTTAACTCTGGCAGAATTTTCCAAAGATTCTTGTTGTTATAAAAATGCGGGAAAAGTGCACGTGATATATATATATAACCACACACGAAATACTCTGATTCCAGTTTGTTTCTCTTCTCTTGAATATAGGTATGCAATGAAATGTAGCACTCATTAGGTATGGGAACAATTGGGTTTAATTTTTGTATATTATGTATATAAGGTTCGTACAAAATTTTCCCACTTTCACACATCATGCCTTCTAAATAGTCAACAATCTGTTTCACATTCCCGCACAAATCCACTCTTTGTGCACATATTCTTGCAAAATTGTCAAGACACACATAGGATGCCACATGACATATTGACTCCTCCAGCCATCTCAGTCCGGCCGTTTGTCGGACAAGCCCACCGTCAATCAGGTGATGGCAATACTCGTGAGCAAATTGATAAACCCATTGACACCAAAAATCTCCTCCTGTAGAAAGCTTTATAAGATGTTTTTCCTCATTGGGGATCGCACAACATTCGGGTCCTGTAGGGTCATGAACTATAACAATTGGCTTCATGGATTCAACTCCAACACTGGCAAAGAAGTCTCTGATGGAATTGAGGAGCATAGCAATCACTTCTGGATTAAAAGTGCCAAAGCCGTCTTCATTTAACTCTATTTTAGAAGTTACATTCATATTGACTGCATAATTCGATGTTTTTTTTCGTCACAAAGATATAAAATTTTCGACAATCAAACTCCTAAATTATCTTACATTAATTCCCGGTAGTCAATAATCTTATTAATATTCTGACACATCTGGTCTATTATATTCTCTCCCCCGCATACTCCATATTCTTTCCAAGCACAGTGCAGAAGATCATCTGAATATCCTTTATGAAAGAATAATGTCGGTAGTAATAGCAGTTGAGTCGAACTTTATCAGGATAAATCACAGTGTCGTTGTATTCCACGGCTATTTCCTGCATCGGGCGCGTGTCGCCCGCCGCCTGCTTCTGCGCCACGTACTCCGATATCATCTCATCTTCAAGTCGATACTTCAGCGTTGCCGGCCCCGTGATACCGGGACGCAACTTCAGCACGTCGCGGTCATCACCCTGCAGCTTGTCCGCATACCCAGGCACGTCAGGCCTTGGCCCCACAAAACTCATGTTGCCCACGAGCACATCCCACAGCCCGGGCAGCTCGTCCAACTTCCAGTGGCGCAGTTTTGCGCCCAGTGGCGTGATGCGGCTATCCCCCGCCACGCTCACCGTGCTGCCGTTGTGCTTCACCGTCATGGTGCGGAACTTATGGCAGCTGAACAGCTTGCCGCCCTTGCCCACACGTTTCTGCACAAAGAACGCAGGGCCGCCCGGCATCTTCACCTTCACCAGCACCGCCACAATCAGCAGCACCGGCCACAGCACCAGCAATCCTATCAGGGCAACCACCCTGTCAAATATCCATTTCAACCACATATTTTTTTTTGTTTTCTTTATTGTTAAACATCACCACCGCTTCAGGCACATTTGCGGTCAAGCCCGCAAAAGAGCCTTCCGCTCCCCGCACAGAGAGGCCGCCCGCCAGGGCGTGCGCCCACTCTGTTTTTCCTGCCCTCACAAAGGGGAAGCAGTTCTGTTAGTTGCTATATTAAGCATCCAAATAATCTTGTACACTGTCAAACATATCAGCATCCAGCCTCACTTCGTCGCGATAGTAGATGATGAAATTGATTTGAGTCTTGAATAACGAATTATTCACGGAAAACAGATAGTCATTCAACGCACCCAATTCTTTCACCAGCCAATCATGCTTATGCATCATCCAACTGCATAGTACCATACACTGATCTTCTCCACAAACACGAGTACGGTCACTTCCATCATTAACTCTAATAATCAAACAATCATCGCCCTTTTCCATCTGACAGCCTTGACACTTCCGTTTTTTTCCTGCAACCGTCATTTGCTTGAAGTTCAAATAGAGTTTAAGGTTGATGATTTCCGTTATCGGTTTCTCGCCCATTTTGGCTTTTTCATCTGTAACGTAATCCGTATCAAGTTCTATTTTGTCCGTTACCAAATGTGAAATCCAATGGAATTTCGATGTTAACGACAGATTCTTTAGATTCTGCCTTAACAGATGGTAGTTCACTCGGTCGTTAGCCACATCCAGCAGGTCTGCCATCCTGATGAGTATCATTAGGTATTTCAGACTGATAGTATCATCCTTGGCTCTCGATTTTAAGCCATACACATCCAACACATCGTAGCCGTGACTTTCAGACACCTTGGCAACAAATGAAAGCAGTGTTGGCTCCAAATAGTTCAAAAGAGAATTGGAGCGATCACGAATAAATTTGGCACTGTCCTTTGCATGGCTATCCCTGACTAACGCTTCGAAGTAACCATACACCTGACTGAAAACATCAACAAGGAACTTCCCCGCATTCTTATATCTTGAATTCTTCTTGTCGTTAAAGTCTATCTTCCTAAACTTCTTTACCTCATCCTGCATCTGAGTCATTAAGTCGGAAATTAACACCAGATTTTTCCCGTTCTCTGAACTCAGTCTGCCCATATCTGGGTGTATAACCATACTGATGTCATGGAGGTAGCAAGCTAAGAACAGGATATAGAAGTCAATATCTTTCAGTACAAAATAATCAATACGGTTTGTTAGTTCCAATGACTTGGTGATGAGCGTAACCGCATGTTCCTCATTGTGTAGGGTATATGAATTAAGGAACTTCGAACCGTTGTACCATAACCCTTTTGTCAGTCTATGGGTAACTATCAGCGAGTCCACCCATTCGGGTTTCCTCACATTCCTGATAAAGATGTTGAGCACTTCCAGAACACCCATATCAATTCCCATCTGATTGGAAATGTCTTTATCTTTAATATGCTCAATAAACTCCTCAAAGTCTTCTAGATAAAAACTTTGGTTCCTCAGATAAGCCAGAATCCTCAGTTCAGAATACCTGAGTCGTCTGGCATTCATCTTTGTAAAGGCAAGTGTATCTGACGGAACCACATCCATTATCTCTGAGAAGAACACATTTAGGATTCTCCGCTGGTATTCAGCTGAAGCATTTATCACAAACAGTGTAAAACTCTTACCCTCGAACCCTCCCTTTTGCATACCAAAAATACTGTGGAGGTTCGGGTTGTTCTTATCCTTCACAGGCTCCAAAAAGTTCCTAAACTTCAACATTTGCTTGTCTGGGTCCATGCTTTTCAAACCACTGAAGTTTTCTTTTGCCCAGCGAACCAGTGAAGCATAGATATCCTGTGTCAAAGATTTCATCTTGAGAGCAGCCCATACATCTTTTGTGTAAAACAAGAATGGCAAGCGTCCTTTTGTTTCAACCCCACAAGATCCCAACATCTGCTTCTCAAAGTTTTCAATCTCTTTCACGAAACTTTCTGCATCTTTCTTTGGCAACTTCTGAATAAGCAATCTATACTCAGATTGGAATATATCTTCATCAAATTGTTCAAAGAATTCTTCCGCCTTAGTCGCTTTCTCCAGAAATCGCTTTCTAAAGTCATTCAACATATCCTCGCTTGGACCACCTTCTTCCCTGATTTTCAGCAATCGGTTACGATAAAGGAAGAATTTCTTGAACCTTCTTAAGAGTTTAAGCCTTGATGCCAACGCATCCCCATTCGTACTGTTGCCTGTAGCGTTCTTTTGTTTCTGAGTAAGTTCATCAATTTCTCGCGAAATGACTTCATCAAGAGCTTGCAACTTTTTCAATGATACATGATCATCCACCTCGTCCAAATTGTAAGCTAACTTTGAATGCATCGAGGTCTCCCTAGTAATGTTAGATATCGGTCCATACTGGTTATCTGCCTCATCAATATGAGTAAATACGCTTTTACCATCTTCGTGGAACCGTATCTTATAACTTAGCTTTTTTTGGAAGTCCAGACAGTCAGCCCCTACATATTTGCTTATTGTACTCGGATTGTTTTCTGCCTCTTTACACCAATTAGCAAGACTCGTATTTAACTGGTTAATCTTGTTTTTAAAAGTATCATCATCCAACTTTGTTTGGATGTATATAACCGAGTCATCAACATAGAAATAAGCATCACCCTCAAAGTATTCTTTCTTCATCAGTAGCCGCTTCACCTCTATCATACAGAGATTGCCAAAGAAATACGACTGAGGCAAACCTTGCGGAATCCCGTAGTTCATATAGAATTCAGCTCCAGTCAAGTCAGCCTCCTCCGGATAGTAATGCTCTATCCAAGGCTCAATATTCTCCTTATCAATCTTGAAATACAAGAGCTTCGCTACCGCTTTGCTCAAATCCTCCTTATCATGCTCATATGTCTTTGACATTTTGCTGATGATATAGTCATACAGCATCTTTGGCGATATTGACGGAAAGAAATTCTTAATGTCTAGACTCACTTCCGTCAGATAACTGTGGTTCTGCTGATAAGTTCGACAATGTTCAATTACCTCTTCTGTATACTCCTTATATTTTGTCTGCCACTTGTGGAAAAGGAATTGAACGTTTGTACTAGGAATATTACCATAAAAGTTATGAGGTAGCAGTTTTGACAGGTCAGAAAGTTTCCTTTCACCAGTTTCAAAATCATCATCAAACATCAGACAATTCATGATGCTTACCATACATATCAAGTCAATCAGCCTTGCCGTATGCATCGGGCGGAACTTCAGTTTTCCATCATCATAATTCTTGAGTTTGAAATAGACCGTTGCGTCAAAGAGATGTTCCTTTTCCGCTAACACCCACTTCAACTTTTGCTGGCATAAACCAATAACCTTCTCTATCAGTTCAACATTGTGCTTGTCGGCAAGGGCAAAGTATAGTTCAAGGTCATTGGCCGCTATAGGTTCACTGGCAACGCCATCATCATCAAACGAGACAACAGGCCTCTCTGTATCCAACAACCCCTTGTCGAACACATATGATTCCATACAGAATATCGAGTTGAAGATATTCCGTTCATCCAGTATTTTATCTATCAACTTTAGTTTCCCGTTCATTCTGTACTCCCCTCTTTTTTATTGAGCATAGCAAGAGCTGCATCAATAATCTTCTCAGCATCAGATGTTTTTTTCCGTCTTCCTGCCACCAAAATACACTCTTTGGATTTCACCGTAAAGTTATAATCCCTCTTCACTGTAGCTATCCGATGAAAGTTTTCCCATAGAACACTCGCTTTCACAAAAGGCTTTTCCCCTGTCAAAGAGACATCAATAATGTCGTTCATTACCACATGAACATCTTTCGTTGTTCCTGTCTTTCTCGCGAGCATATTAATATCTGAAAGAACATTATCCAGAAAACGGATACCCTCTATAAGAAACTCTTTGTAGCTGCTTTCTCGCTTTCTCAAATAATTCCACGAATAGTCAAATTGTGGATTCTGGGAGATATAGAAGATGAATCCAGCCAAATGAACGTCATTATTCACTTTGACATCTATGGCATTCCTCAACTTCTCGTCATCACGATGGCTTTCATCGTTATACTCATTGGCTCTGTCTATCAACATTTGCAAGACAATCAGCTTGGATTGCTGTTCTCGTGATGCCTTATCATCAGTCTGTGCGTCTTCATCATTTATGATAACACTTTCCTGTATATCATCCAGCAGCATCTGGAAAGTATATACTTCATTAGGCGCTACCGCCAGTGTCTTTTCATTATTTGCCATCAGCAACCTGTGTTGAGATAAAATAATCGCAATAATCTTTCATGCCGTCGGGCAACTTCTCTGCTTTCACCATGGAATAGTTATTAACAAAGAAACGCCTCAGTTCCATGAAAGCCTTCTGACCTGCTTCATCCTGGTCTGGATACATGTGCAAATCATAATTCTTCAACAGTAACAAGTCTTCTAAAGGTTGAATGGTGGCACTAGGTATTGCCACTGCCTTTAAACCAGAAGACATCATTGCCAGACAATCCGTTATTCCTTCACTAATATAAAGTTTATCACTTCTATTTAGGGTGTTCAAAATAGGGAGATTAAACAATCTGGTTTTCTGTGCAGCCAAAAACTGGAATCTTGGAGCATCCTTCTTTTCTCCTAAATATCTCGATTGAATTCCAGCTATTTTTCCGTCCTGTTCATAATAGGGGAAAAGCAGGCAAGGTGTGTAGAAATAGAAGTAAGTCCCATATTCTCCTCGTCTGACAATCCCTGACTTCACACATCTATCTTCTCCAAATTTTAATATAAGTGAAGTTTTTGCCTTCTTTGAGTCCGTTACCGATTTGATGTTGAGGCCCTGGATAACATCTTTCCTGAAACAGCGCTCATCAAACAAGAACTTCTGTGCAATTCCCGACAATCTCGCATTATCAATCAGCCACAAAAGTATCTCCTCATCAAGAGCATAAACTTGATCCTCTTTCTTTGTCAAGTAGGTTTTGCGGACGGTCTTCTTTACGGGTTTCGCATGGCCTTGATTCTCAGGAATAATAACATTAAACTCCTTTGCCAGCCACATGCATGCATCCTGGAAGTTCCATCCCTCATGTTCCATCACCAATTGGATAGGACCTCCGCCTTTGTTACACACAAAGCAGAAAAACATATTCTTTGTAGTGCTAAACTTTAAGCTGGGAGTATGATCGTCGTGCATAAAGCAGTGTGCCTTATGCCGCTTCACTTCTATCCCCAACTTTTCTGCTACGGACTCAATGGAAAGTTCGTTTAAGCGGATGACTATGTCTTCAGGAATCTTCATTGTTAATCACTACATCATTTCCATTGGTTCACCCTTATATTTACCTCCATCACATCAAAAAGCACCTTAAACATTCCCACCCTCTCCTCTTTCAACTCACCGGTATTGTAGAGTTTCTTGTTATGCCGGAGCCAGTTGCAATACTTTCCTCTTTCTGTAGCATCGTATTTAGAGGGGTTTCGCTTATTCGTCTCTATAAACGCTTTTACCTCATTGTATTTGGACAACCAACGTTCATCTTGGGTCATAGATCAAAGATTGTAGTAATCCTTTGGTCTTCTTTGAGGCCAAAAGAGGTATGAGCAGAACTGCCATACCCCTTTTAAGAATGCTTTCATTATTCGATTGCGCTCCTGATCGTTTCCACGATGTACTTCACGTCCTCATCTGTGACATAAGGACCAGCAGGCAGACACATGCCTACTTTGAAAATAGCCTCCGAAACGCCGTTTGTGTAGGCAGGGCAGTTCTTATAAACCGGTTGCTTGTGCATCGGTTTCCACACGGGGCGAGCCTCGATGCCAGCGGCATCCATATATACACGAAGAGCTTCCACATTGTCATTGGGCTGACAATCCGTGGTTGCACTGTCTGCCACATGAATCACACCGGCTGCTCCACCTACAGCACCCTGAACGATGGTCTTGTAGGCGTTCTCCTGTCCCTTTATCTTTACGTTCTCATCAATGGTGATGGTGCAGAGCCAATAGTTAGAATCATACTCGCCCGTTGCAGGCTGAGCATGTACATGAACACCAGAAACATCTTTCAGCAGCTCTTCATACAGCTTCTGAACATGCTTATGGTGAGCTATATGGTCGTTAACTACTGTCATCTGACCACGGCCAATTCCAGCACAAATATTACTCATGCGATAGTTGTAACCAATCTTCTCGTGCTGGTAGTATGGATAGCTCTCGCGATACTGGGTGGCATACATCATAATTTCTCGCCAGTCATCTTCATTAGCAGTAATCAAGGCCCCTCCACCAGATGTAGTAATCATCTTATTGCCATTGAACGAAAGTACACCATACTTACCGAAGGTGCCCAACACCTGACCATTGAATTTTGAGCCAAAGCCTTCAGCTGCATCCTCAACTACGGGGATACCATACTTGTCCGCAATCTCCATAATGCGGTCAGCCTTATACGGCATACCATAAAGAGCCACTGGAACAATAGCCTTGGGATAACGACCCGTCTTTGCCTTCCGGTCAAGAATAGCTTTCTCCAGCAATTCGGGGTCCATATTCCAAGTATCTTTCTCTGAATCAATGAACACAGGTGTTGCGCCAAGGTATGTGATAGGATGCGAACTTGCACAGAAAGTAAAGCTCTGCACGCACACTTCATCACCAGGGCCTACGCCACAAGCAATCAAAGCAAGATGCACTGCAGCAGTACCAGCAGAAAGGGCTACCACTCTCTTGTCCTGACCTACGAACTCCTCCAGATCTTTCTCAAAGCCATTTACGTTCGGGCCAAGGGGCACTACCCAGTTTGTATCAAAAGCCTCTTTGATGTATTTCTGTTCAAGTCCTGTTTCTGACATGTGCGCAAGGCACAAATAGATTCTTTTACGCATATAGAATATCTCCTTGTATATTGATAATATCTTTTAAATAATCCTCATGTATTTTGTTGAATAAATCCAAAGCCCTTTCAACTGTAATCCTTTTTTCCTTGTCCCTGGCTATCATTTTTAATAATATATAGTGAATTCTGCCTCCATACTTCCCCTTAGGTACAGGTACTGGTTTCAGTTTAATGTCATCTAATAGGTTGTCTGTCGGTTTTAATGGATTTACTCCAACGAATATTTCACACAAGACTAAACCAAGTTGAAATACATCTGAACTTTCGGTTAACACTGTTCCGTTCTTAGCATATTCAACCAAATCAGGTGTTCTATAATATTTGGGCATTGCAATATATCCTTCTATATCTTCTTCAGCCTCATCATTGTTTAATGCCACTTTTTTTATTAGCCCCAAATCACCTAATACTGCATTATGTGATTTTACATATATATTTCCTGGTTTGATATCCCTATGTATATATCCTAATGAATGGAGCGCCTTTAAGGCTGACAACAATTGCAATGAATACCTTAAAGCATCTTCAATTGTAATCGTTTCATGCGCTATTTCGACGGTCATAGAATATGGCATGTAATCCATTATGACAAATGGATAACCATTCCAGGATCCTTCATCATATTGTTGTAGAATGTTTGGATGGTGATAGGACTTCATTAACTCGATTTCCCCTAAAAAACGTTGTTTGCGTACCTCAGAAGAAATCATATGGAACACTTTCAATGTAAAGAAAGACCCTTTATACTTACCATCCGTACACGAAACCAAATAGGCAGTACCATTTCCCCCTTTCCCTAGAAACTTAAGAACTCTATACCACGAATCAGAATTAGACTTTACACTCTGAAACACTGATATAAACACAGAATCTTGATTAATTATCATAATACATTAGGACGCTATTACGTTACCAACAAAAACTCACCCTTCCCCTCTCACTGCACTCTTTAGTCCATTAAATATAATATAAGGAAAGAACCTCCACGAGTCTATCGGAAAAATCTTTGAATGATCAATTAAATCACCAATTCGCCTAAACATGGATATAACTTTCCTAACAAGATATGGATACTTGCTGAAATAACTAGCATCCCTATTGTGGCCCATATTCCCAACACTCAAAATGAAAATATTTATGCGCTTTGCCTTCCTTTTCCAACGTTTATCATCTGAATATAGCGGCATAGCCTCAACAGGCATTCCTAAATAATCTACAGCATACGCTCCAAAAGCCAGCCATGCAGTCATCAAGCCAGCCTTCTTAATTCGAGATTCTAGCATCAGAACATCCATTGTATCTCGATAAGTCCAGAGCAACCGACACCAGTCACAAATTTGTCTCAGTCCAACACCCTCCTTGTAGAAATGCTGCAGAATATGAGTAAAAACATAAAACACATCAATTCCCGCAGACAATAAAAACACCTGTGTGTCACCATTTATCCAAGAGCGCACATCACCTCCGCAGAAAGCCTTATCATAAACGCTATCCAATTCTTTTTCCACCCTTTTAGAAAACCCTCCGTAAAGTCTCCCGTGCAGTTCCACCTCCCATCCGTCTATGGTCATCGCCAAATGTTTTTCTCGCGGGCGCTCTTCATTTATTGTAAAAGCTAAAGGTTTCAAATAAACTGCAGCTTTCGTATAGTTCTCATCACTTAAGAAGAGATCAATATCTCCACATGCTCTCCATAAGGGCCTTTCATAACACTGAGCAATACCTTGTCCTTTTACAAGCAATGTGTAAATCCCCGCTTTTCTCAACTTTTCAATGAGCTCCGCGACGAACACATTCATCGACTTGTTGCGATGCTCTAATAGGAGTGCATCCCCAATAAAGGTCAAGAGTTCCTCTTTAGGGACTTTGACATCTTCTACATGCTCTAACCCTGCAGCAACGAGTCCTGTTATAGATTGCTCGGAAGCCAACTTATAAACCTCTGAGTAATCAATTACTCCATATTCTGCCAAATTGACCTCTCTCTCCCATAAGCCAGCTGAGGTCAAGGCGAAAAAAGCCTTTATATTGCTTTCACGCATTTGGTTTACCGCTTAGTAAATGGCAGTTTAAGAATACCAACTAGGCTACCCCACCCATACGACAAGTGAAGCACGTAGAATGTAGTCAATAAATAAAAGAAATTCAGATGCTTCTGAACAGCCAGTTTAAGACTGACCGTTGACAAAAGAACAGTATATGCTAATAACGATACTGCTGAAACCAATGCAAAGGGCCACCAAATCAATGCCAAAAGCAAAGGAATAATCAAAGAAAGAACAAATAATAACGGAATAAAATGTCTTACCGATAATGAGGAGAACAACCTAGTGTAATAGACCGTCAAAATATTCCACTTCCCGTTCCCATAATTGTTCTTCGCCAAAGCGTGCCATGTTTCACGAGCCAAATAAGTACAGTATGTTTCAGGTAATATATATATTTTTCCGCCTCCACGAATAATGCGCTTATTCAGTTCTATATCCTGGTTACGCACCAGCCTAACATCATACTTCCCGTACTTTTCAAACACCTCTTTTCTCCAGCAACCGAATGGTACAGTTTCCACCTCCTGTTCATGATCAATACCAGTTCGGAATGTTGAATTCCCTACTCCAAACTTATTTCCAAGTACCTCGCGAATGGCTAATGTCTTGGGCGTCTTATGAAGAACATCAGTCTTGCACACAGTACCCACATTATCTGCATTGAGCCTACAAAGTCCATTTACAAGTACTGAGAAATAATCAGGCTGATATGACGCATGCGCATCCAAACGCATAATTATATCACCTTGAGCCGCATCAATTCCTCGATTCATCGCATAAGGCACAATCTTATCAGGGTTGTCAATTAACCTAATAAAAGGATATTTGGCAATATATCCTGCTACAATATCCCTTGTTTTGTCTTTACTCATACCATCTACCAGCAATATTTCCAAATCATTCTTTGGATAATCCTGCAGTAATAGTGAATCAAGAAACTGTGCAATATATTTCTCCTCGTTATATATCGGACAAATAACAGATAGCATAAATTGGATTTAATTATTTGGATAATTTAAATCAATCTCACTTCCTAACTCGTCAAGGAAACTCTGGGGATGAAAGTTCACCATACCTCCAAGCGGAGTAAATGTCATCTCTCCAAAATATATTTTTCCGTTGATGTTATACAGGTCTAATCTAACAAACGGGAAGGGCTTTACCAGAGTCTCCGCTACTCTGATCATCTCTTCTAGATTCTGAGGCTTTGGACGAACTTTACCTTCCCTGTATCGTGAATCAAAAATACACAAATCCGGACGTGGATTCCATTTGCAATCATATGTCATCACATCTGTACCCGTACTGTCTCGTCCACTGCACATCCAAATATATCGAGCCTTTCCATTAGCACAATATATTTTGTAATCCGCTGGTGATTTTTCTCCTTCCTCAGAGGGCAACAATTCCTCAGCGATGATACAAGGTTTCATTGACCTATAGTGGGGCTCACCTGAAAGAACACCAACGTGCTTGCGCTTCAATAAACCGTCTAGGAACTTCTTTGTCTCTTCGATATTCAACTTACTTTTGTCTTTGACCATCAGCAGTTCGCTCTTACCTACACCATTATTGGCCTTAAAGATAAACGACTGTGGCAGTTTGTCAAAGTCAATGTCGTTAACATCATACCATGCGCCCACCAAAGGGATAAGGTACTCACCAAGACCGCATTTTTCTACATAGTTACGAACTTTATATTTATCAGCCAATTCCGTCCAACGGGTAGTATCTGTATATAACTTCATGTACAGCAACTTCTCGTTCATATCCTTCGGATCTTTCAGATTCGGGAATCTATGAAAATAAGCATAATAACGCATTTTCACTAACGGGGCAGGATGGTTCTCCCCCATCCACTCACAAAACTTAATCAAAGGGTAAAAAATAAATCTACCCGATTTACTCATTGTAGGATGAAACATAATATTTAATATTAATCTATCTTAGTCTTCTATTTAGAAAATCTCTAATAACGTTTACGCCAAAACTCGGATGACGCAAAATATTCTTCATTACATTTTTTCTGTTTGCCTTGGAATATTCACAGTACAACTTGTTGATTTCCTTATGATACTGCTCTGAGTTATCATCAAGCAGAAGGCGCTGGTTCAAATAATTAAATCGGTATTTATGAGGTAAACTTTCTTCTGGTACCACACGAGGAGCGCAAGAATCATCTATATAAATATATTTATTTATATATAAAGGCTCTTTTCCAGACAAATCCACTCCAACAATTGCACCATACCGGCATGGTTCCCAAACCATATCAAACACAAAATTACCTAATGAATAGTAGATTCGCTTTCCTTTATAATTTTCATATCCTTGTAGTACATGAGGATGCATTCCAATAATCAGATCAAAACCTACATCAATCAACCAATGTGCAAACTTCTTCTGCTGTGAAGACGGTCTATTTATGTACTCGTTCCCCCAATGGACAAAGAAAACTTTAAATGTCTCAGAGGGGATGGCCGCTACCTCCTTTTTTATTTCTGCATATTCTGGATTATACCAGTAAGAAGGCGTTTCCGTAAATTCATCAATCCTAAAGCAGCATCCCGTTAAAGAAACTGTCTTTCCTTGATGTTCGGTTATTATAGTCTTCCTATCATTTGAGCCAAACAATTGACATCCAAAGTTCATTAATACATCTACAGTTTGTTTGTATCCCTCTTTTCCATGCTGCATAGCATGATTATTAGCAAAACCATAGATATTAAAATGGGGCAAACTTTTCAATGCTTCGGGTGCAACTCTGAAAACCTGAGCAGCCATACCAGTTTTATTGGTAACATCAGAAGCAACGCCTTCAAAATTACCAATCCATAAGTCCTTCGCATTCCGTTCGACACCAGAAAACGGATTAAAACCATTTTCTATTCTGCTTCCAATGCCAAAACCAAAGCTAAAGTCCCAGTCTGTAAGGTTTATATCTCCAACGAATTGTAACATTTCTATTATCTATTATACAATTGTAATGTTTTATTTGCTGCAGATGACCAAGAATATAAACCTTTTAATTCACTTAATTTTTCTAGCACTTCCTCTCGATCAATTCCCTCATTTATATATCTTACGATAAGATCTGCTAAAGAGGAAGGATTCTCACTTTCAAAAAATAAGTTTTCGTCATAATTACAAAGAGTTTCTTTAAACGTTGGCAAATCAGAAGTAATAATTATCCTATTGGTGGCCAGCGCGAGAAGTAACACTCCGCTTTGAGATATCCTCCTATACGGTAAAACGATTATGTCCGATTCATTTATTCTTTTGTACAGCTGTTCATCTGTTAGATAATAATTGTCCCAACTCAAATCAACATTAACTGCTACATCAGAGCACTCTTTTTGCATTTCGCCATCAACAACACCACAAATTCTTACATGAATTCTTTCCTTATACTCATTAGGTATAAGTTGTAATGCTTTAACCAAAACATCTGTACCTTTATACCAATTCTGACTCCCATACATTATTATGTGTACATCAGCTTGATCCCATTGTTTTCTTTCAAACACAATATCTTTTGGTATAAAAACGCCATGATGAATAACTACAACCTTATTTTCTGCTAAACCAAACGTTTGGCATACTTCGTCCTTTGTTTTATGAGTGTGTACAACATAACAATCAAAATACTCCATTGCTTTTGCAAAAAGTGTATTGTAAGCCATCCTGCCATCTTCTTTCATCCCATGGGGGCACATATTATGAATTGTAAAAACGAACTTCGTCCTAGCACTGATTTTTCTCATTAACTCCAAAAAGAAAAAATCTATGTTTGCGCCTCTATTACCTAAGGACAGAAAAGGCAGCCATTGTAAATGGAAAACGTCTGGTTTATTCTTCAGTAATCGAAAAAAAACAATAAAAAAAGCAAATATAGTATCTAATGCTTTCAAAAAAAGCACAAATATACTTCTGCTGTTTTTGTACCTAGACGGCACCACGCTATAAAAAGGTCTGTATGTATAATACAAACTCCTATGTCCGCCTTGCGACCAGAACTCCACGCTGCACTCTTGATGCACAACCTCTCCTAAAGCTTCGCAAAGCGCCTCATCATAATTAATAGTACGTCCAGTAATATCACAAATAAAATATTTCATTCTAATATTTTATAAAATAGATGATGTTCCTAATTTATAATTAAATACGTCTTTTCGAATTCCAATTAGTTTTGCAGGGACACCTGCTACTATGCAAAGAGGTGGCACGTCCTTGGTTACAACTGCCCCACATGCAACAACAGCCCCTCTGCCAATTGTCACTCCTGGCAAAATAGTAGCCCGGGAAGCAATCCAAGCGTAGTCTTCAATAACTACAGATTTTTCAATGGAAATGAAATCGGGCGAGTTATAATCATGCTGTTCTGTCCATATAATGTCAACATTATTTCCAATTATTACCCCCCTTTCCGTCTAAAACACAGTTTTTGTTTATATTGCAATACTTTCCGATGCTTATTCGATATGGAGTACGCAAGTCTATATTTCTTCTTATAGAAGTGGAGAAAGAATATTTTTTAAAAACAAATTTGCATACACATTTCCTCAAAATGTGAAGTGGTATCCACATTAATATTTTAACAACAAAATGATAAAATTCACTAATTACTTCTTTCATACAATGTTATTTCCTTTCAGAGAAAGGATCAATATTCAAATTTGACAAATAACTCTCTCGAACATTTAAAATCTGGAGGTCATTCTGGCTCTGGCCTACATTTTTACTTGTCAATGTATTGCTCGAATTATGATAGATTGGAAGAATTAATCCATATCTTATTTTATATTTTGGTGTATTCTTCATGTTAACCATTGCGTTCATCCACACGTCATCTGCCAAGGGAGCTAGTGAAAGTGCAAGTTCAATATTATCCACATCATCGTATAATAAGTGTCTTGATAAAAGTGTTCCTCCACCAGTTCCAAAAAATAGGTTCTTGTCTTCAGATGGTTCTACTATTTCTTTCCACCAACTATTATATGGCATTGGTTTTCCTGAATCATATTTCATAATACTACCATATCTACATATAACCGTATTAGGATGCATCTTTAGTGCTTGTAGCAATACTTCAATGGTATCTGTCGGATAGAAAAGATCGTCATCTATTAATAAAACATTATCCTCTGGATACTCTTTTAATACATAATATGACTTTTTATAAGATCGTATATCCCCATCAACCATACGGATTTCAAAAACCTCATTCTCCAATGATAGTAAAGAGTCTGGCAAATCTTTTTTATCAAACTGCTCCTTCGATAGCCATAAAATGATCTTTTTAGGCAGAAATGTCTGATGTAACATTGAAAGCACCACCAGATGAACAATATTAATCCGTGAGGGAAATGTCGTTAGGGAAACAATCAAATCATGCCTCTCACGTTTAATATTAAATATTCTATTATGCCAGCAATATGTGATATGCCAGGTTGCAACCTTCCTTATCAAGCGACGTAAAGGTCGCATGAGAAATGAAATTTCACCATCCCGATATTGCAGTTTTTCGTAAATCGAACAATAAAAGTCTATAGGTTGTACCATATAACAAGTCTTGTTTACCCCACATATGCAGGCTGTTTAACTTTTTCAAATATGCCTTCTGAATAATAGGTAAGTATAAGAATGAAGAATGTCATCATATTTAAGTTTCCTTTGGCCATTGCAGCCAAGAAGCCTAACATCAAAAAATATAAATACAATTTAAACATTCTGTTTCTAAAATAGTGATAAATGTATCGCAGTATTTTTACATGCGAATAAATAATTATTGATAAACCTATTAATCCACCATAGAAAATTTCTCGGAAATAACCAATGTCTACGTTCATATAATAACCGCCCCTTGGGTCACCATACTGAGCATCTCCAATTATAAAGGTTTTAATATCAAATCTTGTATTTTCCCACCATCCAATAACAATATCAGCAGAGTGATCGCTAGAATCTTTGTCTACAAAATAACCGAATGCCCATTGCTGTACTTCTGTATCGACATTCTGCGTTGCAAAAATTAAAACAATAGAGCCTATAAAAAGAAAAGAGAACGCAGTCACAATCTGAGTACTAAGTTTGTTATGCCTTAAACTTAACACGAACAATAACCCAGAAAGACCTATAATAAATACCGCCCACCTAGCTGTTAGGAATGAAGTGAAGGATATAACAATCCACATTACTATAAGTAGTACTCTTTCAACCATACCTTTAGAAAGGGTTAAAAGATAAGCTGCAGTCATTGTTCCTAATATACATGTCGCTAAAACACCGAAATAGTGGGCATTTCCGATTCCGAACACTCTTGTTAAGTCGAATATATCATCAATCGTGTCACTACCAAAGTCAAACACTAAAAAAGAATCAACTAATTCATATAGTGCAGGTGAAGCCTTCATTAAAAGAGCCAAAACACTTTCACCAAAGATTGTAACGGTTACTACTATAAGGAATTTGTTGGGAGAATTAAAATAAGGCTTTGATAAGGAATATAGATACTGAGCACCAAAAATACTTCCAAGTATAGGAACAATATCTTTAATCAAATGGAAATCACTTTTACCATTTAAGGAACTAGTAATAATATCCCAGACAACAATAAAAAGTATTAATGTTATTATTGTTCTATATTCTTTTTTTAATCTATAGTTTCCATTTGCAAAATACTTAGCACATGAAAATAATCCGACTATCTCTAAAATAATTTTAGTACTCAGAGGGAAAAAATCAAAAACAATACTATACAAGTATATTACAAGTAAAAAGATATAGAATATATAAAAAGAAGCCTTCTTCATACGTGTTCATTAATAATTTCCATGTACATCTTTGAAGCAATAGAAATGCTCTTTACATCTTCTATGCTCCTTGACTTTATTTCTCCCCTTCCTAAACGCTGTATAGGCTTTAATAAAAAATATCTTGAGAAATTAAGCATATTAAGCACATTACCACTAATAGGTCTAGCATACTTAATCGCCGGTATCAAATCCTTTATCATAGTTCTATTTTTCCTAATCATTTCAGCATACAAGTATCCCTGATTGATCTGTTTGATCAACTCCGTCCTTCCCATCTCTTCAAAGGCTTTCATTGCTGTCTCCGCCCATATCGTTTGAACAGTATATATGCGAGGTATTCTTTCATCCCATACGTAAGGCCCTCGATTGAACAGGTGAGGAGCATCCTCTATTCTACCTCTATGCCCTCCAGTGTTGCTTTCTGATGTTGTACTTCTTGGACAAGCGCCAGCAATTGTTATAGGGAATTTGATAACAGTAAATTTCTTACTGTTACACGTTGTAGAGATAGACAGGTATATATCTGGTGAAAGCCCCCCAATTATATGTCCGGTTTCATTTAAAATTTTTTCGAGAATATTTCTTTTTACTATTCCGTGGTATATTCTTGGAAGTACATCGGAATAAGTCAAACATCCATTTTTAACAAAAGCCTTTAACTGCGACTCACTATCCATTTCTGTTGCCCCACCTTCATTAACTCGCAAAGCCCAGGATAAGACGCCCTCTTCTTTAAGTGCTTTTGGCCAAAAATAAACCACCACATCACGAGGTGAGACTATATTATAATCATTATTCTTAGCCAGTAAGACAGCATCAAATATTGTCGGCAATATAGTATCATCGTCACCGATCATGCATACATACTCCCCAGTTGCCATCCGCATGGCAGTATCCATATTGATTACAGAATTAATGCGACCACGGATATGTTGGTATACCACTCTTTCATCGGGATTAGCTTGTAAATACTCATCTATTTGGTCGGTATCTGAATTATCGCATATCACTAATTCAAAGTCATCTCTTTTATATGAGAGAATGTCCTTAATTGCTTCAATACAATAGAACTCCCTTCCCCTAGTGGGTATTACTATAGACAATAACTTCATAACTAAATAATATTTTTAATATCCCATTGGATATCTGTTTTTACTACTCGTGTAGGATTACCTGCTAAACATGTACCGTTTTACTTACAACTGAGCATGCGCCAACAACAGTGTCATTAGATAATTCAACTCCTTTTAGAATAATTGCATTTAAACCAATCCAACAATGTGAACCAATGATAATACTTTTGGGATAATTGTATCTTTTACCGTTACTTATTAAAGAATGATAATCTGTATTGTGAATTTGTATACTATCTGACAAGAGACAATCGTCTCCAATAATTATATTTTCTCCTCCAAATGCATTTAATATTGTCCGAGATTTACTAGTTGCATTAATAACAACATTGTTTCCTATGACAACCTTTCCCCCTGATTCCACACAAATACTAACACCTTTCAAAGTACATTTTTTCCAACCTCTAAACGCGCACCTTTTGCAACAGAAAAACGACAATTAAAAAGGCTGGTTGAGGGATCAATAATTACCCCCCCATTTTTTATTTTACAAACAATCAAATTATTGTCTCTAAATAACAGATTCAAAATCTGTCTTACTATATTTTTTAATCTCATTTTATTAAATCTACATCCACCACCCGCAAGGCAGTGCTACATATTTGCTATAAAACTCCTTAACACCCTTCAGTTCTGGCTGACTGCCAAAAACTGAATAATATGTATTTGGAAGGTGAACGCCAGAGGCATAATAGCCTTTATCGCGCCATTCTTGCATAAACTCACGTTTGTTGTCAGCCAAAATTCCATAAACCCAATAATTGGGCTTCGTATTGGCAACAATAGAAACTGGCTTTACACGATCCTGCTGAAACGTTGCATCCCATTTGCGAGCTTGCTGTTGCTGCTTTTCAAGCAGTTCGTCAATCACCTCCATCTGCAAGCAGCCCACATAAGAATTGATTTCAGATGGTGTTGCACCATAGCCAGGAAGGGCAATGTCGCAAAGAAGACTGATTTCGTTCATGTCATCACGAAACTTGGGGCGGTCAATTCCATAATCACGTACCAAAACAGCTTTCTCGTAAAGATTTGCATCCTTGAATGACACAGCACCACCGTCGATAGTATTAGGCAATCGAACCGTCTGGAAGGAATAGACCGTTACATCAGCACCAAGGTTGCCAACTTTCTTTCCCTTATATTCCGAACCAAACCCTTCAATGGCATCCTCTATCACATATAAGCCTTTTTCTTTTGCCAAGGCAAGTATTTCATCTACATAACCCACATAGCCGCAGAAATGGTTAATAAGGATGGCCTTGGTGCAAGGTGTAATCTTCTTGCGGACATCCTCCACATCCAGCATACCCGAAGTAGGCTCAATGTCAGCCCAAATCACTTTCACATGTTGGGTAGCAAAGGGTTGGTTGGAGGCTAAACAAGTCATGGGCGAACCTATCACCTCGTCATCTGGCTGGAGACCAAGGGTTGTGATGGCCACTTGATAGGCTGCATTGAAGCTGTTGGTGGCAAGTATTTGGTTGTTGCCAACATATTCACCCAAACGCTTTTCAAACTCGCGTCCCCACTTGCCATAAGCCAAGGCTCCAGAATGTAGAATGGAGTCTACTTCAGGCAATTCTTGCGGCATGTATGGTTTGAATAATGGTATCATTTTAAAGTTAATTAAAATAAACGACTACTGTATTTAAAACTTCTCACTTCAGGGCAATTATACACCATCACAAAAACGCCTTCGTGTTGTGGTTGTAGTGTAACTATTTCATCAGGTAGTAATTGCCAGCCGTTTTTCTTATAAAAACTTATAAGATTTGTTTTACAAAACAATAGTCCATATAATCCATTTGAAAAAAGATAATCATTTACACTAGACACCAACTTTCCTCCATCTCCTTTATTTCGTTCTTTAGCACAAACACACCCCACCCCCATAAACCGTGTTTTACTACCATTCAAAATACCTTCCACAGGTGAAAGTGTCATATAAGCCTTGTCACAACCTTCTTCTGTTAAAAACACATGATTATCATCAGGAGACATATTGTCAATAATCCATTTCACCTGGCTCTCTATTGAATGAGGCCAAGCAACATTCTTTATCGCAATACCTCGAAGAAGATCGCGAAACAAGATGTCTTTATGAATAATCAATTGCAAACCCATACTAATTTGCCTTTAAATATCTGAAAAATATTGTGTCAACAGTTTCCTTTCTCGCATGACTAGCATCATAAAAATCAGTATTTTTCAGCCCATCACAAGCCGGATTAAAATGACCTATTATTTTAATATTATTATTATTGGCAAAAGCTTTTATATAGTCTTCACATTGCTTCATCCATATTTCATTCTTTAGTCTATCATAAAATATTGGATGCATAGGACACATATAGAAAATCACCAATTTACTATTCTTCAAAGCTCTATTAATCGCTTTTTCAAACATCACTACACGATTCTGAGAGATTTCTGAAAAATTATTATATGCATCAAATGTCCATTTCTCGCATTCTTGATCAACAACAGATTGTTCCCTTTCGCGAAATGATTTTGGATAGTAGATAGATCCGTCATAACGCTTAGTGTAGTTATCATTAATCACTGTTGTAACATAGTTCATTTCAACAGTTTTGTTTCTTAATTTATTAGGGATTGAGGCCGCAGATTCTTGAAAATATGAAATAGAAAATAAGTTAGAAAAATACGAATACTCGAATAAATCTCCATTCTCTCCATTAAATTCATTATAGTATTTAGAATATATTTCCCAATTTTTTCCTTTATCATTTTCATTAAAATAAGTAGGTACAATACCTATAATCAGAGTATCGCATGTCAAATCATTATCATTGCATATTTGAAGAAGAGCCATAATATCTTCCAGTTTACAACTAGAGACGCTTAAATTTAACAGTTTAGAAGGAGTAAATATATCTTCCGATAAAGTCATTGTAGGACTACTTCCAAGGACAATATATTCAAAATGAGAGGATTTATTTATTTCTGCTAGCCTTCTCTTATATGATCTTTCATCCATATTTGACCCTGTAATTGTTACGTTCTTACTCATTTTATGCCCTTCTATTATTTTTTCAACATAACTACTATGAAGAACATTTGCAGGATCTATCCAATAATTAACGCCAGCGATTAATAATAATACTGGAGCAACAACTAGTAGAATATATATAAGAAATTTTTTCATCTATATTAAAACTGAAAATAAATAAACTGGTTGCTTTCTACATTTCCAAAATATGCAATAGCAATAAGAACAACTACATCTATTGCATACCTTATCAATTTTGTTGTTCTATTAGGTGAACATTGAAGGGGATGTTCTTTATCTCTTTGCTTCCATTCCAAAAGTAATAATAAAAGAATACTAAATACTAGTGTTATTCTTAAGTTAATTGATGGATTGGAGAATAGTGTTAAACTAACTAATCCTCTTGAAAAATTGATAGCATCAGCGACACTCGGAGCCCTAAAGATAACCATACCAACAGCAATTATAATATATGTTAATGCCATCAAAAGGAAATCTTTAATGTGCGGCAATTCCAAACGGCCGGCTGTTAATTTTGAGCCTTTTGAAAAAGCTCCCGATAAAACAAGTGGAATAAACAATATGCCATGGTACAAGCCAAAAACTATATATGTCCAATTCGCTCCATGCCACAAACCGATGACAAACAAATTAACCATAACGGCTAATATAACACCCAATGACCCCCAACTTCTAAATGAATAACTTAATGGTGTATAAACATAGTCAGTAATCCATGTTGACAGAGACATGTGCCATCTACGCCAAAAATCGGCCACATTTCTTGAAAGTAAGGGGTGGTTGAAATTTCTAGCAATCTTGATATTTAGAATCTTTCCAACACCTATTGCCATGTGGGAATAGCCATCGAAGTCTGTGTACAGTTGTATTACATATAGCAGCGCTGCTACCAAAAGTGTAGAACCACTTTCATTTTGATAATTTGCCCAAACAGAGTCAGTAATTGTAGCAAGATTATCTGCAATGCACATTTTAATGAATATACCCCACAAAATCTGTCGACATCCATCAATAGCAGTTGAATAATCTAGCCTTCTTGTTACTTCTAATTGAGGAATAAACTTTTTCGCCCTATCAATAGGTCCAGATAGTATTGTGGGGAAGAACGATATGTATACTGCAAAGTCCACAAAATTCTTCGTCGGTTCTATAGCCTCATTACTGACTTCCAAGATATAGCTTAATAGCCTAAAAGTAAAGAAACTAACACCAACTGGAATAATAATATTCAAAGCAGTCCACGAAACATTTAATCCACAAAGCGATAACAGATGAGCTATAGAACCTGCAAAGAAATTAAAGTACTTGAAATAGCCTAAAACGCCAACTCCAAGTACTATTCCCAAAACTTTTATCCAGGTCACAGAATTCCATTTCTCTTCATCAATCTTCTTTTTTAACCAAAGGCCTAGAAAATAAAACACAACTGTTGCTGCCAACAAAAGTGGCACCATTTTCCAATCAGCATAAGCATAGAAAAAATAGCTTGAAAGCAACAAAATACAATTCTGATACTTCGGTGTTTTTCTAAATACCGGCAAGTAGTAGAAAATAAAAACTACTACAAAGAACAACAGAAAAGAAAAGGAATTGACAACCATTTTATACAGTCTTTGAAGCGATTAGATCAATGAGATCTCCAACTTTATTCAATTTGTTAATTTCACGCAATTTGATTTTAATACCAAAAGTTTTCTCAACATTTGAAATCATTAACATGTTTGTTAATGAATCCCATGTCTCAACATCTTCAGCTGTCATTTCATCGTTGACAACAATGTTTTGGTCGTTAAACACTTCGCGAAAAATCGCATTTAGTTTTTCTGTAATTTCATTTCTTTCCATAATAATGTTTCCTTCTATTAATTTGTTAATAATTATTCATACCATTCTGCTACTAATGAACCATCGCTAAACTGCAAAATCGGTTCGTCCTCGTCTGGTGTTTCTCCTTTTTCAAGAATGTGTGCCTTTAAGATGAGCATATCATCATATAACACTCCGTCATAAGGCAATGACATAGCCCTAACCCAATTGTAAGCTTTTTGTACCGGCCAATTCTTATCAAGAGGATAAGGTTTTGATTCCATTTTTGGATAAAAACTTCCTTCTCCTTCTGGCTGTTTTATGACAGGTGCATGATTAACTATCAAGTCTAGAGCCTCAACCATTATCGTCTTATATTCACGCATCCAGAGAGCATGTAATTCTGCCACATATGTATCATCCTCCAATGAATATCGTTTTTGAAGAACTATATCTCCTGTATCTGTTCCTTCGTCAACATAATGCACCGTTATGCCAACTTCCCTTTCACCATTGATGATTGGATAGTGCTGGGGAGCCAAGCCACGGTAGTATGGCAACAACGAAGGATGGAGATTGATAAATCCAAGACGTGGTATTCTTAGTAATTCAGGTTTAATGATACGTTCAAAATGAGCTATTATGCATATATCTGGGTTGCAATCATCAACTGCTTCAATTATTTCTTTGGAGTTAATCTTGTTGGCTTGAATAATTGGTATCCCATTCTTTTCACAAGTTGATTTCAGCATATTGAATGCCTTTTCATCATATGGGTGGGTTATCACCTTTTGGACCTTGTGTTCCGACTCAACAAGTGAGTTTAATACCACATTACTAAAAGCATCTATTCCAAAGAAAACTATATTTAATGATTTTTCCATGTAGTTTATAATTTTGCTTTTAACGCCTTTCTATCTATCTTACCATTTATGTTCAATGGGAACTTGGGCTCGAAAAGAACTTTTGTTGGAATCATATATGGAGGCATCTTCTCTCTCATTTTCGAAAGCATATCTTTTGTGTCAAACTCCTGGGATTCCACAAACATTGCAATTTCAGTTAATTGTTGTTGATTCTCATATACAACACATACAACATTTGTATTATCAAGAATCTCACGAGCATGGAATTCAATCTCACCAAGCTCAACCCTGAAACCTTGTATCTTAGCTTGAAAGTCCTTACGACCAGAATACATTATATCACTATCTTCATCATAATAACACAAATCTCCAGACTTGTAATATCTTGTACCATCGGGTGCGTCAATAAACACTTCTTTTGTCTTCTCTTCATTCTTCCAATAGCCATCAAACAGTTGCTTTCCAAACAACACCAATTCACCCAGTTCTCCCTTCTTTACTTCTTTACCTTCATCATCAAGAATAGCAACGCCACCACTTGTCATAGTCTTTCCTATTGACAAAATCCCATTATGGCTCTTGTTAGGCTTATTACGTTGGAATTCATAGTATGTACAGAATATTGTGTCTTCCGTTGGTCCATAAACATTGAAGATCCTAGCATTTGATGCACACTGTGCCCATTCGGCTGTAACATCTTCATGTAGGGCTTCACCGCAGAACAGACTATATCTAAGGCCCTTGGCCTCAACCTCATCAAAATAAGGACGCAAGTAGTTAATAGTTGAGGGAGCCATTAATGCAACTGTTAAATCATAATCTTCTAACAATTCAGAAATATAGCCATATTTAATAACATTGCTCGGTACCGTATAAACACAAGCACCTTTTAATAGCGGTATTAAATATGAGAACACAGAAAGATCAAATGTCAATTCAAAACTTTGCAGAAATCTATCTTCCTCCGTTATGTCCAAGCCCATATTCCAGAATGCCTCTACAAATGAAGCTAAGTTTCCTCGTTTAACCGGAACGCCCTTTGGTTTACCAGTACTGCCAGATGTAAACAGAATATATGCTATTTGATCATCTCCACAAGGTGTTATTTCATCAAGAATTTCATTGGTTGATGTAAGATTTGATGTCATTATCACGTTTCCTTCATAACGAGAATCATCAGACGAATCCAAAATACATTGTATTTCAACCTGATCAATTATATCCTTACAACGATCAATCGGCCAAGAAGGATGCAGAGGTACATAATGTTTCCCTTCCAACCAAATAGCAAATATTGAGGCATAGGTTTCGATGTCATCGTTGATCACCAAACCAACCGCTTGACTATCACTAAACTTGCCCCCCCCTATTAAAGCTTTTCGGACAGCTAATACTCTATCGTATAATTGATTATAGCTATAAAACTCGCCTTTTATACAAAAAGCGTTTCTTGATCCAAATTCTTTAACTGAATTAAGAAATGGTGTAAGTATTTTATCTTTAAAACTCATACGCATTTATATGAAATTACTACTACCAACCATTTTTGATAGTCGAGACAATTTGTTCTCTGTCTTCTTTGCTCACCCACCATCCGCAAGGAATGTGTACAAAGTGAGCATACCAGTCTTCCATACCAGGCAGGTCGCGTTTCGATTCTTTGAAGATGCTGTGAGTATCGCTGCGGTGATGGAGTTGTGAAGCAGTGATGTCGTGCTCGGCCACCATACGGCAGAAATCATCACGACGTTCAACACGCATTGTGTAAAGCCAATAGGACGCCTCAGTATTCTTATTGTAACGAACCATTTCAACGCCAGGAATGTTCTTCAAAGCTTCGTCATAATACTTACCATTGTCAATGTAAGTGCCAATCACCTCATCAAGATGTTTCATCTGGCAAAGGCCGATGGTGGCGTTCACATTGTTCATGGCGTACTTGTACCCTACCTCGGTTATGTCGTTGTCCAAACGGCTCTTGTCTTTTGAAAGACCAAACCAACGAAGTTTTCTTGCCCTATCCATCTGACTGCCATCACGCATAGCGAGGAAACCACCGTCAACGGTAGTCATGTGCTTGATGGCTTGTAATGAAAAAATGGTATAAGCCGAGTTGCAACCTGTCATTTTGCCATTATATTTGCTACACATAGCGTGAGCAGCATCCTCAATAATAGGAATGTTATACTCTTGAGAAATCTTAACAAACTCATCCATATCACATACCATACCCGCATAATGAACCAAAACAATAGCCTTGGTTTTGGGCGTAATCATGCTACGCACACTCTTTGGGTCAAGCAAACCGTTCTTCGGGTCAACATCGCCCCATACCACTTTGGCACCCACCATAGCGATGGAAGTGTTGGTGGGTTCAGCCGTCATTGGAGTACTGATGATTTCATCACCAGGCTTTACACCAGCAAGGATGTAGGCTAAATGCAAAGCATCTGTTCCTGAATGAAGAGAAACAATATTATCATTTCCGATATAGGCTTTGAATTTGTCTTCAAAGTCAAATACCGGCTGGCCAGTGGCAACGTAACCACTGTAAAGAATTTCCTCTAATGCAGGCATCAACTCCTCGCGTGGAGGGAAATAGGGTTTAACTAAAGGTATCATAAGGATCAATATTTTATTCCGAATTCAGAAAGGCGTTCCTTCACATAATCAAGTGTGAGCAGCAACTCTTTCATCTGCTCCACATTCAGCATACGGGCATTGTCCGAGTTATAGTCGGGCACATCGAAACGATGGCCGAATGTATCTACATATCGACTATAGTTAAGGTCACGCAAATCGGCTGGCACACGATAAAAATCACCCAAATCTTCTGCTTTGGTCATTTCCTCGCTTGTGCAGAGCGTTTCGTACATCTTTTCGCCGTGTCTTGCACCAATAATTTGGATTTCATTGTCAGCATGGAAAAGTTCCTTGACGGCCTTGGCCAAAGTTTCAATGGTAGCAGCAGGTGCTTTCTGCACAAAAAGATCGCCAGGGTTGGCATTAGTGAAAGCAAAAAGAACCAAATCAACCGCCTGATCAAGTGACATCATATAACGAGTCATCTCGGGCACGGTAACTGTCATTGGTTTACCTTCTTTAATTTGGTCGATAAAGAGCGGAATGATAGAACCGCGACTGCACATCACATTGCCATAACGAGTAGCACAAATAACCGTTCCATTTGCCTTTGCTCTTGGATCACGAGACTTTGATATGGCCAACTTCTCCATCAAAGCCTTAGTCATACCCATCGTGTTAACAGGATAAGCAGCCTTATCAGTAGAAAGTACCACTACACGTTTTACCTTATTCTGGACAGCAGCCTCAAGCACATTTTCTGAGCCAATGACATTGGTCTTCACTGCTTGCATTGGCCAGAATTCGCATGAAGGCACTTGTTTCAATGCAGCAGCACTAAACACATAGTCAACATTTTGCATAGCATTGTTGATGCTTTCAAAGTCACGCACATCACCAATGATGAAATTAACCTTTGGATTGTTCAACTGATGACGCATGTCATCCTGCTTTTTCTCGTCACGCGAGAAAATACGAATCTCTTTAATATCACTCGTAAGGAATCTACGAAGAACGGCATTGCCGAATGAACCCGTTCCGCCTGTAATCAGCAGGACTTTGTCTTTAAAAACGCTCATAATATTTAATGATTTCTTAATTTTACTTATAAATGGGGTACACCTTCCGCAGAAGAATACCAAAATAGAATACCACTTTGTTCGCTTTTTCGTTCTTCCCTGCTAATCCATACAATTTAGATAGCAGATAGTAATGATAACAATGTTTCTCCTTGAAATAAGACTCTCCTTTTTTGATATTCTCCTTATCTCCCAGAAGATGCCCATACCGCATTCTATCGAAATAATAAGTCAACGTCACTTTCTTAATCAGATCTTCATCCGTTATACCAAACTTATTGATGAAAATCATCTTGCAGTCGTAAGCATCCTGGGGACCTTTGTAGATCTTGTTCTTGTCGGGTGTGTGCGAGAGACTATTTGTCATCAAACGATATGTACAGGTGGCTTCATCTATAAAATGAATTTTCTTTTTGTAAGAATACCATAGCACCATCGGGTAATCCTCTGAAAATGGCAATGAAATTGGATTTACATCTTGTACAAACTCATCGAACGAAGACTTTGTAAAACATATAGTCAACGCAGCGACACCATTAAGCAAAACATTCTCTTCAAATGTATTCCTGTTTAAACCCAGTTGACGTTTACTATACGCCTTATCTTTATCCACATAAATGGCTGCCTTTGTGTGAACAAGGTCGCATTCTGGATGTGCTTCCATATAGCCTACCTGCTTGGCCAATTTCCTAGTGTCACTCCACCAATCATCTCCAGCACATGTTGCGACATATTTTCCGCGAGCATACTTACCTACATTCGTTAAGTAGTTGCCACGGATTCCCATATTCTGCTCATTATCCACCACACGTATTTTTTCTGGATATTGCTTTTGAAATTCCAAACAGGTTTGCAATGTATTGTCTTTACTACAATCGTTGCATATTACAATCTCAAAATCAAAATCACACTCTTGAGCCAAATAGCTATTCACCGTTTCTTTCACCAACTCTTGCTGGTTGTAAGTAAATATATACGCTGATGCTAATGGATTCTTACAAATTTTTTCTTTGTCCTCGTAAATCATTTATTTCTTTATCTTGGATTTTACAAAGCCACGAATATCAACTTGCTTGTCCAGTTTTTTAAATGAATATAAACCTGCAAGCACGATAAGAATACTACCGATGATATACCTCGGAATTTGTCCCAAAAACATAACTGTTATTAGGCAACCTACACAAAAAAACAGATGTGGCAAATAAGTTTTTATAACGTCTCTAGAAATAGAAAAACCGTATCTTTTTCTACACACAAACCATTCCTGAATGAGGTAGTATATATACATTACAATAAACGCCAAACCAATACCTGTCAACCCCAACCAGAGGTAAAAACACATATACAAACCCACCTGAAGTATCAAAACGAGCATCTCCGTTATGAAGAATATTTTACCATCTCCTTTCGCTAATATTGCATATGAGCAACACCAACTGGGTGCTTTGAACAATATTGCAAATACGGCAAATAGTATCATGTGCTCTATGCTCAAAAATTCATTTGAATATAAAACAACAATTGCGACTTTAGAAAAAACAATAAAAGCACATATTAAAGGAGCAATAAGCAAAATACAAATCTGCATCTGCTGGTTTAATGCTATATTAAATGCACCAGATTCTTTTGCTATTGATGAAAGGCGAGGAAAATACTCTGTTGCCATTGCAGTAAAAACCATACCCACATATGTATTAACTATAGCAAATCCAGCCACATATAATCCCACATCTTGTAATCCGCCTTTTTTTTCTATAAAAACTTGTATGATATATGGAACAATGGTCGAAATTAATCCACTAAGGGCTATATAGCCCCCTAGTTTCAACATTTTTTTACCCGCAACCAAAGCTTGTTTGTAACTAACTTCAACTTTCTCAAGTTTGATCTTACTAGAATAATACCATGAAACAAGCAAATTGATTAAAAATGTTAGTATTAATGCGGGCGCTATTCCTCGGACCCCAAAAAAGTAATACAAAGGAGCTGTTACAATTAATCCGAAAGTATTTCCCCATACATTAGACTTAGCCATCATCCTTAAATTGTGTGTACCCTGCAATAAGGTATTTTGGCCTTCTGACAACATTCTGAACAGAAGGATTACTGAAAGGATTGCAAAAGTAAATGTAAAATCATGACTCCCAAAAGATACTTGACTTAATACAGGTGCAAATAACAGACAAATAGACAACCCCAATAATCCCGTAACCCATACAAGTTTCTTAAAAACCGTACTAACATACGATAACCGATGAATATCTCCCTCTTTGTTCGCTTCAGATATATCACGTACAGCACTTGTGCCAAGACCGAAGTTTGATAAGCTATATACGAAGTCCGTCGCAGAACTCAAAAGGCCTAGAACACCAACGCCGGAAGGCCCTAAGAATATAGCTAATAGCTTAGAGCGAATAACAGATATCAAAATTTTGTATATCTGCACTCCGCCAAAAAGAGTTGTCCCTTTAAGGCCTTCTTTGTAATTATTGTTTGCCGTAACAGGCTCAGACATTATTTAAAACTATTAATAAGATCAGTAACAGTTCCTACCTCCTCAATAGTAATTGAAGGTCCAATAGGGAGGCTCAGTTCCTCATCTGCAATCTTCTCTGTTATAGGAAGGCTCAACTGAGGCACATTCCATCCCTCTTTAGCATAGCACTCCTGTTTATGCGGAGCAATAGGATAATGACAAACTGTACCAACACCATTCTGGTCCAAATAGTCATGCAAAGCATCACGTTTTCCGTCATCTACCAGAATCGGGAACAAGTGGTATGCATTCTGCTCATCAGGAAGTAAGTCCGGCATAGTAATCAGCGGATTATTAATATGCTCATAATAGTAATGAGCCACCTCTTTACGGTGAGCGTTATCCTCTACCAGATACTTCAACTTCACATCAAGTACAGCTGCCTGAATCTCATCCAGACGACTGTTGCGACCGGTATATTTGAACACATACTTCTTCTGTGAACCATAATTTGCTAAAGCACGAATAGCAGCAGCTAGTTCTGGATCATTAGTGGTAACCGCACCACCATCACCAAGCGCACCAAGGTTTTTTCCAGGATAGAAGCTATGACCAGCAGCATCACCAATGCTACCGGTTACACGACCATCAGTATGCTTACAACCATGAGCCTGAGCATTGTCCTCAACCAGTTTCAAATTGTACTTCTTACAAAGAGCACCAATCTTATCTGTATAAGCATTACGGCCATAGAGGTGAACAATAGCAATAGCCTTAGTCTTAGGAGTGATGGCAGCCTCAATGAGGTCGTCATCTATCTCCAGTGTGTTAAGTTTAGGCTCCACAAGAACGGGCTTCAAGCCATTCTCTGTTATTGCAAGAATGGTGGCAATATAGGTGTTTGCAGGTACTATCACCTCATCGCCTAGTTGCATTACACCCATCTCAATATATGCACGGAAGATCCAGATGAGTGCATCCAAACCGTTAGCACATCCTATGCAGTACTTTGTTCCGATAAAGTTGGCATAATTTGCCTCAAACTTCTCATTCTCCTTACCTTGGAGATACCACCCTCCATTAACCACACGGCTAACAGCCTCATTAATCTCTGCTCCGTGAAGAGCCGTTACGTCTTTCAGTGATAAAAATGGAATCATATTCTAAAAATCTACTTTCTTGTAAAACTTTGCAGGACTCCCCATCCATAATTCACCAGCAGGCACATCCTTAGTAACTACACTACCAGCAGCAATAAAGGCATTCTCGCCTATGGTGATACCTGGCAGTATCACCGCTCCAGCTCCAATGGTCGCGCCCTTACAGACCCTGGTTTTCAACAATGTCCAATCCTTGTTCTTTGATCGGGGATACATATCATTGGTAAAGGTTACATTTGCCCCTACCATTACATTATCCTCCAGCGTAATGCCATCCCAAACCTGCACATTGCATTTGATAGTGACATTATTGCCAATCACCACCTCATTCTCAATCAGGCAATGAGAGCATATATTGCAATTCTCCCCTATCTGACAATTAGGGAACACTACACAGAACTGCCACACCTTTGTGCTTTCTGGCACGTTCTTGTTCATACAATCAGCTAACGGATGAATCATATTTCCTTCCTGAATTTTAAGAATTCTTCATAATCCCGGATATAATCCTCTTTCTGGTACACCTCACTGGCTAATACCATACATACCGCTCCAGAAGAGAAATCCTCTAGGTCACGCCACATCCCGGGCTTAACATACAGTCCTTGATAAGGTCTGTTCAAGAAGAATGAGCGCTTGCATTTGCCATCATCAAGAGTTACCCTAAATGAGCCAGATGCGGCAATAATCAACTGTTCCAAATCTTTATGTGCATGAGCTCCACGTGATTCTCCACCAGGCACATCATAGAGGTAATACACCCGCTTTACATCAAATGGCAAAGTCTCGCCATTCTGCACCACCGTCAGGTTTCCCTTACGGTCACTATGGTGCTTATCCAACTCCACCATTGAGCAGTCGAACACACTATATTTTGCCATCTTTCTTCAGTTTTAAGAATTCATCGTAATCACGGATGTAGTCCTCCGCAGAATACTTTACTGAACCGAACTCAAGGGCAAAAGAATTTGTGGAAAAATTAACCATAGTACGCCATAAGCCCTGTGGGATGTATAATCCATAATATGAGCGATTCAACGTAAAAGTTTTGTTATTCTCACCATCATCAACTACCACATCAAAAGCGCCAGAAAGTGCTATCAGCACCTCTTGATTCTCTTGAAATGCATGGCCACCTCTATCTTCACCTCCCGGAACATCATATATCCAATATGTCCTTTTTATCTCAAAAGGAATGTGGTTATACTGTTCTACAAAAGAAAGATTCCCTCTTGCATCCAAGAACTTTGGCAGTTCTATAATTCTAACATCATCAACTTTTGCCATAGTTATCGTCTGAAAGTGTCAGAGTTTACATCATCTTTTTTCTCATCAATCACACGAAGCAAGTATTGGCCATACTGATTCTTCAACATGGGTTTAGCCAGTTCACGCATCTTCTCTTCTGAAATCCAACCGTTGCGATAAGCAATACCTTCCAGACAAGCAATTTTTAAACCCTGTCTTTTCTCTATCACTTCAACGAAAGTAGAAGCTTCAGAAAGGGAGTCATGTGTGCCTGTATCTAACCATGCAAAGCCACGACCAAGGGTTTGAACCTTAAGCTCACCATCTTTCAGGAACTCTTGGTTCACAGTAGTGATTTCCAGTTCCCCACGTGCAGAAGGTTTGATGTGCTTTGCTACATCTACCACCTTATTGGGATAGAAATAGAGACCTACAACTGCATAGTTGCTCTTAGGCTCTTTGGGTTTTTCCTCAATACTGAGACAGTTACCATCCTTATCAAACTCAGCCACACCATACCGTTCAGGATCGCTAACCCAATATCCAAACACAGTAGCTTTGGCATTCTTCTCAGCATCATCAACTGCCTTTTTCAAAAGGTATGTAAAACCTGCACCATGGAAAATATTATCTCCTAGGACTAGACAAGCAGAATCGTTGCCAATGAACTTCTCGCCTATGATAAATGCTTGTGCAAGGCCGTCAGGTGAAGGCTGTTCTGCATATTCAAAATGAACACCATAATCAGAGCCATCCCCCAGCAAACGCTTAAAACCCGGGAGGTCGTATGGCGTTGAAATGATAAGGATATCTCTTATCCCAGCAAGCATCAAAGCGCTGATAGGATAATAAACCATTGGTTTATCATAAATCGGAAGCAATTGCTTGCTAACACCCTTGGTGATTGGGTACAATCTTGTGCCAGATCCTCCAGCGAGAACTATTCCTTTCATTCCTTTTTACTTTCAAGTTATTAGATATGCTCTTCCACCCCACGGAAGTGGACATTTAACTCGTGAAGGTGCTCCAAAAGGGTTCCTAAAGGAGTACCCTCCGTCATCTTGGCAAAAGCATTAACATCCTTCGGGAAGCACTTACCACCATAGCCAAACTTGCCATCTGGACCAGGTACGTAGGTGTGTGTATCGTTGATATAACCAGACAGCAGCACACCAGTATGCACCTTACGCCAGTCTGCACCCATCTGCTCGCAGTATTCACGGCACGCGTTGAAATAAGTAACCTTATAAGCACCAAACACGTTGTGCATATACTTGGTAAGTTCTGCCTCAAGCGGAGTCATAACGGTGAATTTTTTACCCACGAAAATCTTGGTAAGCAACTCGTGAGCACCAGTGAAAACCATTGTTTGCTTTTTGAAGTCCTCAATGTGCGTACGCTCAGTGAGGAACTCTGGCATATAGCATACCTGATGACCAGTTTCTTTGGAGAGTCGGTCACTCGTACCTGGAAGAATAGTAGTGCGAACAAACACCGGCACATTTGGCAAATTTTTGATCAGTTCCGTCATAAGACGTAAATCCTGCGTTCCGTCATCCTCTGTAGGGACATGGATTTGTAAGAAAGCAATATCGATGTTACTCAAATCATCATTATATCCCTTAGGAGGATCGCTGATGAAAAGTTTACACTCCGGATTGTTGTGTTCTAACCAATCTTTCAAGGCTCCACCAACGAAGCCACATCCAATAATTCCAACGTTAATCATAACTAATTAAGAAATAATATATCTTATTAAATAAGTTTTAAGGCCTCTTCAGGAAAGGCATCATCTTTTTTTAAACCATTTTCAAACCATGCACAACCATAATAAGTAGAAGACGCTCCTCCAAATTTTTGGCTATAAACTTCATAGCCTACACTTGAATGATAATTGTTAGGATCATTTTCATAGATTCCGATTATTGTCATTTCATTTCCTCCAGATGTAAGAGTAACTACATCTCCAATTTTAAATTTTGCCATAATTATATTGTTTTGGAATGTTTTAATATTATTTATAAGATAGACCTGATGGTCATTGAACCATTTTGAGAGCCCAGCAGGTTCCCCACCCTATGGTTGGGGCTTAAGGTTGTGCGGAACTTATGGTTCAGGGAAACTTTTGGTTCAGGGTTCTGGGTTCATGGTTCAAGGTTATTTCTTCTTCACTTTTTCATTCAGTGTTTTTACTATAGAGGTGAGGATTTTCAGAATCCTGGTCATATCTTTGTTCAGCGAGTTAAATTGATCATCATCCAAATAGCCATTGTCATGAAGGAGGTTGAGCCAATAGTCTGACTCATCAGCTTCTTTATAGGCTATGCTCATCTTACTCAGGAAGTCGGCATCGCTCTGAGCATGCTTACTTTCCCTCACATTCGCACCTATTGAAGTACCACTCCTATATATCTGCTTAGACTGTACGTATTCTTTATATTCTGCATCCTCCGTGAGATACTGGAACAAACGGGTGATACGACATCCAAAGTCATATGAAAGCTCATGAATTCCGGCCTTTTTCTTTTCTTCTTCCGACATCAACGGAGCTAACGCTCCATGTTTAGGCTTATAACGGACTGGTTCATTGTTCAAGGTTAAGGGTTCACGATTATAACCTTTCCCCTTTCCACTCCACTTCTTAAACGTTGCTTTTTTTTCGTATGGCATTAAATATAGGATATGATAATGTACAAACAATCCTTCCCTTTATCACAGTCTTATCACCTTGGTCTCAAAAGCCTTAAAACCTCGTTTCGTTATTGAAGAGTTGTCAATTGGAAGTGGATCTGGAAGCTTTTTATAAATTTCCATGAAGCTGTCAGCCATATTGTTTGGCGTAACATCTACACAACCTTGTGCAGAAAGAAAGCAATAACAATTCCCTTGAAACTCGTTTAGAAAACTTTGAAATTCAGGTATCTTACTCAGTAATAGAACCGTATTCAGAAGTTGTTTTTTCCCGTCTTTATGTTTGTTCCTGATATTGCCCTGCGACAACTCATGGATAATCATACAATGTTTCTGTCCAGATACGTCATAGGCCATATAATCGGGGCGGCTCAAGTTCTTCGTCCAATCCTTATCTATCTGTCCGTTTTCTTTATAGGATCTAAACTGATTAATAAACTCCTCATAACGGATAAAACGCAAAACATACTGATGCTTTTCATCACCATTATAATATGTCGCCTCACTTGTATGTGGTGCACACTTTATGCTGTTTGAAGTACCCTTTACATCTCTGATACCAAACACCTTGTCAGGAATGTCTTCTGTAACAACAGTAGGTGTCGTTGACCACTCCTCCAGATTACCTGATCTATGCTGGTTAATATAGCCCAGCATTGCGCCTCTCAACAAATCTTCCAGCATCGTTTCTTCAGACATTGTGGTTAAACTCTTCGTAGATGTCTGAGATTGGTTGTGACAAAGAGCGTGTATCTATCAGTCTATGCTCTGCATCAACCTTCAGAGAAGTAATGAAACCTCCGTTGACCTCGTATGCAGAAATATCATCAAATGACATTTTATAGGGTGTATCCACACCTCGGTCAGCCCGCTTAATAAGCAAATTCAAATAGTTAACAATATATGGGCTATGAGTAGCCATCATCAGTGTCATATCATAGTCTCGCTGTGGCTGAGCAAAACTGCGTTCCACTAAGAAATCAATTAATTGAGTCTGACTTTCAGGATATAGGCTCAATTCCGGTTCTTCAACCATTACATGAACTGTCCTACGCGTTATCTCACCAACGTTCTTGACAGCACTGAACTGTTTCAACATGTCAGTGTCTTTCATATACTGGAACAGAGCGGTGTTCATTGAGTCTTCTGCATCATATTGCGTAGCGTAATGATTGACGATCATAGCTAAAGGAGTGACCGTCTGAATACCAGATGAGGCATTCTTCATATCGATCGTGAACTCGTCACCATCAGCGCCTTGAATGGTAAGACGTTCCGGCCCATTCTTTGGCTTCTCCACTTTAAAATCTACGCCTAAGAAATCTATGGACAACTGGCGTGACTGCTTATACGCCATCACAAAGTTATCCATTGTGTCCTGTAAATAATAATTAGCAATTCTACGTTCCATTTTATTGTCAATAAAATCAGGAATCATAGAACGTTTGTCACTAATAAAGCAGACTTTATCTAAGCACAAATCATCGGGAGCAATCGTGAATCTAATATTGACACTACGATTCTCCATCTTGATTTCATAATTATCTCTACGATAAACAATCACTGAATCCGCGCGGAGATACTCGTAGATGCCAGATGTGCGCATTAAAGGCTTGATTTTGAATCCAAGTTGTGTCCGTTTTATTTGGGCATGTTTCAAATAAGATCGTAAATTAACCCGTTTATATATCCAACGGAATAAAGATAGAACCTTCATAATAGTACTCTTGCCACTACCAGACTCTCCAATCAAAACACACAAAGGACGAATATCATCTATCTCAACCTCTACAATAGGTCCAAAATTCTCTATCCTCAAATATTCTGACATACCTTATAAAAATTAATTAGTTTATAAATAAAATAATCACTGTATTATGACATTCTCCTTCTCGTTACTATGAACCAATTTTTCGCCCCAGAATTCGACAGGTGAGATTCCAATCGCATGGGTTTTATAAAACAAACTTAATGCGAGAGAACTTGGTGTTATATTAGCGATTAGTTCTTCATCTCCTGCCTGAAAGCCGCCACCAGGAACCAATGTATCGCCACTCATCAATAACTCAAGAGAACGCATATGATCCAACTCGCTATCTAATCGATAGATATCATCAGTACCAGAAATCTTTGACAGTTCTTCAAACGATATACAAAACTCGTCTGCCAGAATCAACCTATTAGGATAAATAACCTTTTTGCAATTATTACAGGCATAATCGAGAATTCTGGCCTCAACAGAACTCATGCGACGCAGCAAATCCACAAAATTCATATTGCTGTCGTCCCGTCCGTCGGGAGTGCAGGAGGATACAAACAACCCAGCCCACAAATCCTGCAGTTCATCATCATCGACCTCTGAACTTTCTTCCATAATGGAAAGACCCACACGAGCATTGGCACAGATTTTTAACTCCTGACCATCGAAACTCAACTTCCCCTTTGCTTTTTCGAGCATCCGTAGTATATTGTTCAGACGCCAACGCCGAACCTGGTCTTTTATCATATAGCCTAGTTCTTCTGCACCGGGTTTGCACACCGCCTCAAGGAATGCCGAGACACCCTTTATTGCTGCCTCTGTAATCTTAAGGCCAACCTCTCCGTAGGGTTTGATGCCAAATACGTCGTGGATTTCCATTTCGGGTTCTATGTTTGTCATTGTGTATTAGATCGGGGTTGCTCCATACTGTCTCCTATCAGCGTCCTTGCTGAAATCAACCTTAACTTTAACCTTGACCTTAACCCATTTCCACTTTCACCACAATTTTCTTCACCATTGTTGGCTTATCAACACTCAGTTGCGGCATGTGGCCGTCCTGCGGGAAGAAGATGGCAAAGTAGCCGGGCTGAAGTAAGAGGTAAGATGGAAGAGGTAAGATGTCAGCCGAATAAAAAGCTGCATCTTTTTCTTCGCCATAATCAGCCAAGAATTTTTCAGTTATCAGTCTTTCCAGGTTATCAACTTTCTCTAATCCGAAGAGAGAAATCTTCACAGGTCAGTAATCACCTTTCAGATGGTCAACAAGAGTATGGTCGATGAAATAAGTCTTTCCCGACCCCCACGCTCCGGAAATCATCAAAGCCCCGGATGTTGACATCTTAAGGTAGTTGATCACGCCTTGTATAAAAGTCTCTCTTTTATTCATCACAAAAAACAGGAATATAGCTTGTGTGAATTATCTTGTTAAATGTAAAAGTTCGATATTTTATCTATACTGCTAAAGGGTACATCTTGAAGGACTCGGGTCTGGTGCCGAAAACGGAGTTCCGCGATGTATGATGTTTTGATAGTTCGATTTTTAATTATATAAATGCTTTTTTCTCTCGCAATAAAAATAATGCACTGACTTTTTTCCCGTATATTTTACAAGAAGTTGATATAGATAATCAATAATCCTTGCTTATAAAGAAGACGTCTCCTCTCCTTTAGGCTTAGTACCACCCTCTGAAAAATACTCGTCTACAGTATCCATGTACTTCTTGACCTCCGCTTTATCCTTATAGATATTTATTTTGGCTTTCCAGTATTCCATGTCACCCAATTGCGTCTCATCGAATTTTGTAACGGTAATTATGCGTCCACTTTCTACATATTCAAACGGACGACCTTTCAATGCAGTCAGTGCAACCCAAAACCCCCAAAAGTAGTCATAATTATCATTAAAGTCAAGTCCAATTTTCTGCATATCTATTGCCTTGCCACTTTGTTTAGCCTTGCATAAAGCATACATCATCACATTACCATAAAATGAGGCCGAACTCAACAATTTGCCATCCGAGTCTCCTGAACCCACACTTTTTTGGGCCATTTTCTCTAACATTCTTTGCATCTGAGTAGATGCTTCCATTTGACCTTGACGAATACTACTCACATCATCCTCTATAGGTCTAGTAATTCCCTTAACTTCATCCACAATTTCATTCTTAAGAGAATCAAACTTTTGAAGTTTCGATTCGATATTTCGTTCAATCTCTCTAATGCCTGCTATGTTTTCACTGGCATTCGATTTGGTTCGAAAAGAGAACACTATGGATACTACAGCCAAGACTATCGATATAAGAGTAGAAGCAAATGAGAAATTCTCAAATGCTTTTTGATTAACACAGCCAGGTGCTATCAATAACAGAAAAATTGCTAAAAGAATGAAGATTACAGCCCAATAAATCAGGTGCAACCTTACAATCTTTCTCTCGTTATCATAACTTTCCATTATTTCAAATTATCTTTTATCCACGCACTTACTTGGTCAGACAAGCCGTACCATGCTGCTGGAGCGGTAACCACTCCAACATACAATTTATCGTTACCATCTAAGACCTCTTTAAAACAGTCTCTTAATTCCACTGCCGTCAAACTACTTTCCACAAGATATGCAGAACCACCTAACCTTGCCCAAACCTTCTCTTGTTTTATTCGATTAATCAAATCTTCATAACGCCGACCGGGCTCCACTAAATCATATGAAACTATATATACCATAAGAACACTTCTCTTTAAAGGTCACTCAACTTTGCATCATAGATTTTATTTCCTCATAACTTTCAGATATGTGCAACGGAATCGGATGCAAATAACTGCCATTATTGGTTGTTTGGTCGAAATAGATGTACGAGCCATCCTTGTCCGGGCGTACTTTAATAATATGCTCTACGTTTACAAAGACTTTCTCTCCTTCAAAATCTGTCAATTCAATAAATTTTGCCATATATTTTTATTTTCTAATTACACATTGTTTCTACAGATACCGCTCTACCTAAGTATTTCCCAATGGTGATACCAGAAATAATCTCATCACAATGAGCGTCCAAGAGGGATTGTATTTCGGTGAGAGACATTCGTATCGTTTTTAAAGAGTTTTCTTATTACTGTAACAAAGCGGTACATCTGTATTATTAAAGAACCTTAGCTGACGGCTCTGCAATTCTGCGTTCACGGCTGGATAACTTTTGAAGCACACATAGCTTTCGAGGTTGGCCAAAGGCACGAGGCTGGCACCTGCCCGACTCAACGCCCAATTGATCCGCATAATAGTGGTGAATATCTGCAACTCGGCTTTATCGCAGTTTTTCTCATTGGGAGCAACAGCATCGGTTTTAAGCTCTACAAAGCTGATTTCATTGTCGCTCACAATGGCACAATCACATTGACCTACTTTTCTCATAGATGAAGTCAACAGTTTGCCATCAATTTGGAGCAGAAACATCGGGCGATTGTTAGGGTTTGAGATATCGAACCCTGGAATGTTGGCATCGGCAGAGAATTGGGATATGCCCGCATCAACTACATGTGCGTCGCCAGTGGAAGGCAACAGGCAATTATCGACATCAGGATAAGCCTTGCGAAGCGTGTTTATTATGTCACTACGATTTGCCATACTTCACTCCTATTTCTTTGCAAACTCGTTCACATACAAACGATAGAGCTTGTTAAACCTGTCGGACATCACCTCTGAAACCGAATCAAGGTAGTTGCCGCCAATCATTCCTGTATCGCTATCCATACGCGACACAAACTTGCCGTTTTCAATAGAATAAATAGACATATCCCTGGGAGCAATGGCAACGTTGGTTATTTTTTCAACCTTCTCGCTGAAAGAATCCATTTTCTTCAGTTTACCTGCCAAGAGGAATATATTAATCACGGACAAGATATATGGACTGTGGGTGGTAATAAACAAGTAACCCATCTGTTGCGTTTTTTGGAAAGCCATCTGCTGATTGATGAGCAATTCTTCAATCAGTTCTGCTTGGGACTGAGGGAAGAGGTGCTGCTCTGGCTCCTCAACAAAGAGTTGCGGATAGTTGTAGTAGCTAAGCCTGTCATGCTCAAAATCGGAGTTGAAATCGGGACTGAAACCACCTTGTGCATTCAACGGCGTACGCTTAGATAAGGTACCCGTGATTTCACATAGATATCTTGACATAATGGATACTGGCACAGCAGCTTGTACGCCGCTTGACATATACTCCAGTTTCATCGGTTTATGATGTTCAGCAAAGCGCACATAATCGGCATGACCTTCATGATAATACTCCATACCCTTAAGTATGGAAAGCTTGAGCGGTTTCTTTTCGCCAAACATTTCGTTTGCCTCGTTAAACTCGATAACCGAGTTAAACATCACATCAAACGTTGATGACCGATACTTGGCATCGAGTTCAGGAATAACCGAGAGCAGGTTACGCTCAGCAGGCAAATAACTCAATTTGGTATTGTGGCGAACTGTCTCAAACTGAGCAGTGCGAGTGATATCGATACTTTTTAATCCAGTAACTGTAATGTTAATAGCCTCGCCATGATATTCTATGAGTGACGAACCGTTGAAATAGTCATCATTTAACTTATGGAAAGTCATCAACGGAAAAACGAAGTCGATAACCTTTATCAAACTCAGATCATTATAGTCACCTATCATCACCTTCTTCTCGAACCAACGGCAATAGCACAAAATCTTCATGAAAGTGCTTTTACCTGAACTTTGCTCTCCAATAATAAGCATAACATGAGTCAAAGACACATTACCAGTATCTTTGATGGGACCTATATTTTTAATTCTGATTGATGACATATATAATAAATGCTTGTTTTTGTATTTGACAGCAGCACCGCAGGATTGATTCAGTTAAAAGATAAGAGATAAAAGATAATAGTTTATGCTTAGGACAGGATTACCGCTGGAGCTCTCTTACTATCGCGGAACCCACCATTCCGCGGTGGCAGGCCACGTAAATCTTACTGTTCTTTTCCATTATCGTAAAAAATGTTCAAGGGGTTCAAGGGTTGACTCACTTCATTTGATTTAATTCATAGGTGTTCGCAGCCTTCGGCACAAGGGTTCAAGAGTTGTACTTCGGACCGACCTTATCACTTGCCTTTATCTCCTTTATAAAGTTGACTAAAGTCTTCCTCCTCCTCGTAAGGCATAGCCCAAGCGAGCTTGGTCTCTGCTCTTACTTCGTTCGTCGGTTCATAATTCCTGCTGAAAGCCTACGGCATTCAGTGTATAATTCATCATATTCTTCTTTGGTTAAATAACCTATATCGTTCGCTCTAATGAGCTGGGAACGTACTTCTCCACAGGTCGGGGGGACGGTTGACTTTGTCTTCATCTGTCACGACTCGGCAGTGTTTGAGCAAGCTCACACTACACTTGCTGCTCCAGATGTTCTCTCGGCCCACTTTCTAAACCCTCACTCCCACTTTATTTTCACATTTATTCGTTGTATCACTCAGTAAGAGCCGCAGGCCGCGCGTAAAGTGCTGTGGTCTAGGGCCGCAATAGGGGGAGGGGTCTGATGTCTGCGGTTCCTATTTCCTTCGCTCGGTCTTTCTACGCTCTAGGTCCGCTCTAACTCCGGTCTAAATCCGCTCGAAATCCGCTCCGCTCGATGACATGCATCCTGCTCGTTGATCTTGTAAATTCTCCGCATGGCTGCGCTCGCGGAGGGCTAGGTCACACAGACAGCACAGATATCACAGATTTCTCTGCGTTGCTACGCTTGCAGAGGGGCTGACGTGGTCTTTATTGGCCTGCTCGCTGCGCTCACGGAAGCTGCGGAAGTCGGCTTGTTACCATTTGTTGCTATTCGCTACTATTTGTGAAAACACGTTTACTTTTTAGAGGGTAACACTATTGGGCCTTATATTATTATCGAAACGTTTCAGTCAACCTCGAGGACGATAACGTGTATAAACAATTTTATTAACTTTTTAAATTTTAAAGTATTATGGGTACATTTAGTTCAGTAATCGAATTCACCGGTCGTACCGGTAACCTCGTCGGCGCCAAGGGGCAGGACGGCAAAGTCATCATCCGAAAACACCAGCCTCATATAAGGAATGCCAACAGCGAGGAGCAGATGGCCGTGCGCGCCAAAATGGCGCTGGCAGGATCACTATCCAAACTCATTAAGGCAGACATCATCTACGGCATGACGGGCAACGGCAACCGTGGCCGTCGTCAGCGGTGGATGCATGAAATCATGAAGCGTATGACCACTACATCGGCCAACGGAACCATCCAAGCCGTTCTGGCGCCCAGTGATCTCATTCTCTCTGAAGGGGGCTTCTCCGCAGGTGTCACCATCGGAGCCGTGACCATAGCCGATGGTAGCATCAAGACCTCCGCCACGTTCCCAGACAGTATCGACCGTGTGGTATTCGTGGCTCTCTATGCCGACAGCCGCAGCGGTGGGTTCCTGGCTGCGCAGTCAACGGTAATCTCAGAGAGTGGCGAGGTGACAATCCCCATTCCTGACGATGAGTTCCACGTGGTGAACCTCTACGCCATCCCCATCAAAATCAGCAGTCAGTTCAGTGGCGTAAACTACACGAGTGAGGTGGCTGCGCTGGGAGAGGAGGCATCGTCGTACTCGTCGGAGGCGAAGTCGTACAATGCCGGGCGTTATGAGTGGATGCGGTCGGAGTATGTGGGGTCGTATTCGGCGTAGGTTTTTCGATGGGCCAGTCGCGTTATTGCGGCTGGCCTTGTCTCCTATGGAGCCAGGCAGAAAGGTTAAAGGTTAAAGGTTAAAGGTTAAAGACCTTCTTCCTTTTGTAAAGGTTAAAGACCTTTATCTTCGTCAACCTGCCGCTTCAAAGAATTCCTAAGGCCGGAGAGCATTTTTGCAACCTCGGTGAACTGCGGACGCAGGGCGTCCAACTGTTCAGTCTTTATATAGTTGAGATCACAAGCAGTTTGAAGCTCACAGAACACCTCTGTCATCGAGCCGAATGCAATCTCTATGAAGTGTATTTTTTCTTTCGGAGACTGCCGGCCGCTGCCTTCAGCCAAATTGGCAGTTATGGACACTGCCGCACGACGTATCTGGTCGCCTAATGCATACCTTTCTTCTTTCGGAAAAGTATTCTGGAGAAGGTAAACGTTTTTCACCAACTCACGTGCATCCTGATATACCTTTAAGTTTTCGAAAGAAAACATCCTCTTTAAACTTTATAATAAACCACGTGGATGGGGCGGACGGCCGGGGTTTTACTTATTTTTTAATGTGAATGTGAAAAACACCTTTCCCCTGCCCTATTTCCCTCTTTTTTTATAATTAGTCGCGCTTGAAAATATCTCTGGTATAAACCTTGTCATGAACGTCATCCAAACAAGGGTCATACCTATTTGCTATAATCGCTTGCGACATCTCCTTGAATTTCTTTAAGTCATTTACAACAACACTGCCGAAGAAGGTGGTGCCGTCTTCGAGGGTGGGCTCGTAGATGATAACCTGGGCACCCTTAGCCTTGATGCGCTTCATGACGCCCTGGATGGCGGACTGACGGAAGTTGTCGCTGTTGGACTTCATGGTGAGGCGGTAGACACCGATTGTTGGAGGTGAAAGGTGAGAGGTGAGAGGTGAAAACTCATTATTTTCGCTATAATCGAAATAGCCGGCCATCTTGAGGACTTGGTCGGCAATGAAATCCTTGCGGGTGCGGTTGCTCTCGACGATGGCGGACATCATGTTCTGCGGCACGTCTTCGTAGTTAGCCAGCAGCTGCTTGGTATCCTTCGGGAGGCAATAGCCGCCGTACCCGAAACTGGGGTTATTGTAGTGGGTGCCAATGCGGGGGTCGAGACCGATGCCGTCGATGATGGCCTGGGTGTCAAGGCCCTTCATTTCCGCATAAGTGTCGAGCTCGTTGAAGTAGCTCACGCGGAGGGCCAGATAGGTGTTGGCGAAGAGTTTCACGGCCTCAGCCTCTTTCATGCCTATGAAAAGAACAGGGATGTTCTTTTCAAATTTTGAATTTTGAATTTCGAATTTTGAATCTTGGGAGGGGCCGATGGCACCTTCGACGAGGAGGTCAGCGAACTGATGGGCTTTCTCGGTAAGCCAGTCGATATCGGTGAGGGCCTTGATAGCCTCATTTTCCTCCTGGTACTCAGGACCAGGCATCATCTTGGGTACACCCACGATGATGCGTGAGGGATAGAGGTTGTCGTAGAGGGCCTTACTCTCACGCAGGAACTCCGGCGAGAAGAGAAGATTAAATTGCTTTGCTCCACTGCGGTCGCAGGCCATGTCTCCCTTGGAGCCAGGCAGGATTTCCTGATTTTCTGATTTTTCACTAATTTGATTTATTTCATCGGAGTTCAAGGCCGCTCCCTGCGGTCGGGCAGGTTTGAATTTCTGGTAGTAGCGCAAGTACAGCGAGCGTGTGTAGCCCACGGGGATGGTGCTCTTGATGACCATCACTGCGTCGGGGTTGACCTTGAGCACAGCATCGATGACGGCCTCGACAGCGGAGGTATCGAAGAAATTCTTCTGGCTGTCGTAGTTGGTGGGAGCGGCGATGACGACAAACTCGGCATCACGATAACCTGCCTCCTGGTCGAGGGTAGCCTTGATGGAGAGGGGCTTGTGGGCCAGGTAATCCTCGATGTAGTCGTCCTTTATGGGCGACTTCTTATTATTCACCAAATCGACGCGTTCTGGAACCACGTCGACACAAGTCACGTCGTTATGCTGAGCCAATAGTGTGGCGATACTGAGACCGACATAGCCGGTACCCGCAACGGAAATGTTCATAAATACTAGTTTTTAACTATTTAGCACCGGAAAACTTAAACTCCCAACACTGCTAAAGCACCCTCACTCCCATCTCTAAACGATGGTTAGGGCATACTACAATACGGAATGCAAAAATACGAAATGTTTTTATTCTGACCAAATTATCTTTTCACATTTTTTAACCAATTGTTAACAACCCTATATAAAGTATTAATATTATAGTACTTATAATAATGTTTAACGGTTAACGTTTAACGTTTAAAGAGGCTGCCGCAGTCCCGCTAACTACCCCAACTACCCCAACTAACTCATTCAACTCACTAACTTTTCAATAACCAATAACCAATAACCAATAACCATTCACTATCCTATGGAGCCAGGCAGAAAGTTTAACGTTTAAAGATTAAAATTAGGTAACGTTTAACGTTTAAAGTTTAACGTTTAAGGTTTAAAGATTAAAATTAGGTAACGTTTAAAGGTTTGCTCCACAAGGTCGCAGGCCGTGACCAGAGGTCATTGTGTAACGGTTAAAGTTTAACGTTTAAAGTTTAACGATTTTCGAGGATTTTCATCCAGATTTTCTTCCGATTTCTCGCCGCAGGCGATCCCCCTATTCAAAACGGTCACCCAGCGCCAAGCTGCAGTGACCGTTGTTTTTGGATAGCCTAAAGGCTAGAAATTTTAGAAAAATCTAATAAAAATCTCAAGAAAATAACCTTATGAATTATGTGTGATTTTGAACTGATTTTGAAGGATTTCTACACGAAGTGTATCCCATATTATGCGAAGCAAATCCTTTACGGCCACTATAGCTTGGAGCTTAGTGACCGTTGTTTTGGGATAGCCTAAAGGCTAGAAATTTTAGAAAAATCAAAAAATCTCAAGAAAATAGCCTTATGAATTATGTGTGATTTTGAACTGATTTTTAAGGATTTCTACACGAAGTGTATCCATAATATAACGGTCAAAGTTTAAAGTTTAACGTTTAAAGATATTGAAAGGTTTGCTCCACAAGGTCGCAGGCCGTGACCGGAGGTCATTGTGTAACGTTTAAAGTTTAACGTTTAAAGTTTAAAGTTTGGGATAGCCTAAAGGCTAGAAATCTTAAGAAAATCTAATAAAAATCTTAGAAAATATTTTTACTGATTTTGAACTGATTTTGAAGGATTTCTACACGAAGTGTATCCTATATTATGCGAAGCAAATCCTTAGCGCACAGGTTTGCGGATGAGCATGGAAAGGAGAACGCTGAGGAGGAGGATGGCGAGGATGACGGCCAGGGAGACAAGGGCCGGAATCTCCCATTCGAAGAACTCACCACCTATCATCTTCACTCCGATGAAGGTGAGCAGGACCCCCAGTCCGTAATGCAGCATCCAGAATCGGTCGGCTACATCGCTCAAGAGGAAGAAGAGCGAACGCAATCCCATGATGGCGAAGATGTTGGAGGTGTAGACAATGACGGGATTCTTGGTCACGGAAAAGACTGCCGGGATGGAGTCGACTGCGAAGATGATGTCGCTGAACTCAATCACCAAGAGGACTAAAAACAAGGGAGTCATTTTATAGTTAAAAGATAAAAGTGAAAAGTTAAAAGTGTGAGACTTCCTCATTGAGGTTTGTTCTTCCTTTTCCTCATCTTTAACAAAGAAATCGTGCCCATGGCTCTTGGTGGTGACGGGGAAGTGCTTGGAGGCGAACTTGACGATGGGGTGGTTCTCGGTGTCCATCTGCTCTTCGCCTTTGTCGAGGAACATCTTCACACCGCTGTAGATGAGTATCGCACCGAAGACTGCCAGCAGCCAGGCGAACTCGCTGATGAGTCCTGCCAGAGCGAAGATGAAGATGAACCTCAGCACGATGGCTCCGAAAATGCCCCAGAAAAGGACGCGATGGTAGTACTCCTTCTTGATGCCGAAGGAGACGAAAATCATGATCATCACGAAGATATTGTCGATGGAGAGGCTCTCTTCGAGGAAATAGCCCGCGAGGAACTCGGAGACCATCTCGCCACAGTAGGCCTTCATGAATTCTGAATTTTGAATTTCGAATTTCGAGGCATCGGGGGGCATCATCCAGTCTCCGAAGAAGTAGATCAGTACAGCGAAACCCATGGCGAGGGAGACCCAGATGGCGGTCCAGACGGCGGCTTCTTTCACGCCCACGACATGGTCTTTCTTATGGAACACAAAGAGGTCGAGTACCAGCATCACTACGACGAAGACCATGAACAACCCGAAAAACAATCCGTTCATATAATAAAGTTTAAAGTTTAACGTTTAAGGTTTAAAGTTTTTTTGTAACGTTTAAAGTTTAACGTTTAAAGTTTAACGTTTATAGTTTAAAGTTTTTTTGAAACGTTTAAAGTTTATCGTTTATAGTTTAAAGATTTGGGATTGCCTGCGGCAAGAAATCTTAAGAAAATCCAAAAGAAAATCTCAGAAAATATTTTTACTGATTTTCAACATGATTTTGAAGGATTTCTATGCGAAGCATATCCATAATATAACGGTTAACGTTTAAAGTTTATCGTTTAAAGTTTTACTGATAGAACGACGAAGATGGTAAAATATTGCGAGCTTTTTACAACTTTTTTCAAGGTGGGGACATTCACCATCGGTGGAGGGTATGCGATGATACCGCTCATCCAGCGCGAGGTGGTGGACAGACACAAATGGCTGAGCGAAGAGGAGATGCTGGATGTCATCGCTCTGGCGCAGACCATGCCGGGAATTATGGCTGCCAATATCGCCGCTGTCGTTGGACAGAAGCTTCGTGGAATTAAAGGTGCACTGCTGGCTGTACTGGGCAACATACTGATGCCCATCATCTTCATACTGCTCATCGCTATCTTCTTCCGTCAGTTCAAAGACGTTCCTACGGTGCAGCACATCTTCATGGGCATCCGACCGGCTGTGGTGGCGCTGATTGCGGCTCCGGTGTTCTTGCTCTGGAAGGGGCTGTGGAGGAGTGCCGGGAGGTGCAAGGGGGTGCAGATAGTGCCTTACGTTATTATTCCTGTCATTTCCTGCCTCCTCATCTGGCTCCTGGGCGTGAGCCCGGTGCTCGTCGTCCTCGCCGCAATCCTTCTCGGTGGACTTTTTGGCCTCTCGGCGGGGAGGGATAGCCTGAAGGATAGAAATCTAAATAAAAAATCATAGAAAATAGACATGTATAATGATTAGAATAAAGATTTTGATTGATTTTAAGAATATTTTTTAACGATTTCTACGCGAAGCGTATCATTAGGGGATAGCCTGAAGGCTAGAAATCGTAGAAAATCTAAATAAAAATCTTAGAAAATAGACATATTATTAATGACGGCGACTGAACACAACAATAAGATGGCCTCACGGCGGGGAGGGATAGCCTGAAGGCTAGAAATCATAGAAAATCCAAATAAAAATCTTAGAAAATAGACATATTATTAATGACGGCGACTGAACACAACAATAAGATTGCCTCACGGCGGGGAGGGATAGCCTAAAGGCTAGAAATCATAGAAAATCTAAATAAAAATCTTAGAAAATAGACATATTATTAATGACGACGACTGAACACAACAATAAGATGGCCTCACGGCGGGGAGGGATAGCCTGAAGGCTAGAAATCTAAATAAAAAATCTTAGAAAATAGACATGTATAATGATTAGAATAAAGATTTTAATTGATTTTAAGAATATTTTTTAACGATTTCTACGCGAAGCGTATCATTAGGGGATTGCCTTCGGCAAGAAATCATAGAAAATCCAAATAAAAATCTTAGAAAATCAACATATTAATACAATAAAGCAACATGGACCTTATTGCGGAACATAATAAGAAATACCAGTTCTTTGCTGACATAACAGGCATCGCCATGAAGGTATACAACAAATACCATTACGGTTTGTTAGAATCTGCTTATGAGGCTGCAATGAAATATCTGCTAGAACAAGAAGGTTATAAAGTAGAACGTCAAGTGTTTTTGCCAATCTATTGGGATGATGTACAGTTGGACCAAACCTACCGTATGGATTTAGTCATCAATGATGAAATAATAGTGGAATTAAAAGCAATAGACTTTATAGGGAAAGAACATCGTAGGCAACTAAAGAACTATCTAAATATTACACACTTAAAATACGGAATGCTTATCAATTTTTCGCCAGAACGTCTATACAGTGAATGGTACGAACTGTACCCTGATGGTGAAATAGATCGAGTTAAACTTATATAACAGAGGTTTAGGGATTGCCTTCGGCTTATGGGATAGCCTGAAGGATAGAAATCATAGAAAATAGACATGTATAATGATTAGAATAAAGATTTTGATTGATTTTTAAAATGATTTTGAAAGATTTCTACGCGAAGCGTATCATTAGGGGATTGCCTACGGCAAGAAATCTCAGAAAATCTAAATATAATCTTAGAAAATCAACATATTAATACCGGAAGCAAACATAGAGCAAAAAAAATTTTGGAGGATTTTAAGTTGATTTTTAAGATTTCTACACGAAGCGTATCTTAGGGGATTGCCTACGGCAAGAAATCTCAGAAAATCTAAATATAATTATAGAAATTCGACATATTAATACCGGAAGCAAACATAGAGCAAAAAAAGATTTTGGAGGATTTTAAGTTGATTTTTAAGATTTCTACGCGAAGCGTATCATTAGGGGATTGCCTACGGCAAGAAATCATAGAAAATCTAAATAAAAATATTAGAAAATCAACATATTAATACCGGAAGCAAACATAGAGCAAAAAAAAATTTTGGAGGATTTTAAGTTGATTTTTAAGATTTCTACGCGAAGCGTATCATTAGGGGATTGCCTACGGCAAGAAATCATAGAAAATCTAAATAAAATCTTAGAAAATCAATATTTTAATATACCAATTACGGCAAACAAGCAGATATAAGATTTTGATTGATTTTTAAAATGATTTTGAAAGATTTCTACGCGAAGCGTATCATTAGGGGATTGCCTTCGGCAAGAAATCACAGAAAATCTTGAACAAAATAAGAATATGATTTTTACTGATTATTTATTGGATTTTAAAGAAATTTCTACGCGAAGCGTATCCATAGCCGAAGGCAAAACAAGAATAGAAGATGATATTATTTGAGCTGTTTTATACGTTTTTGATGATTGGGGCGTTCACGTTTGGTGGAGGCTACTCGATGATTGCGCTGATACAGGACGCGGTGGTGACACACCACGGGTGGCTCACCTCGCAGGAGTTCACCGACATACTGGCTATCAGCCAGATCACCCCCGGCCCTATCGGCATCAACACCGCCACCTATGCGGGCTACTCCGCTGTCATCGCAGAAGGCTATCCCGAATGGATGGCTGCACTGGGGGCCGTCATCGCCTCGTTGGCCGTCCTCATCCTCCCGTTAACACTCATCCTCATCGTTGGCCGCTGGCTGCTGAGACACAAAGACCAAGCGCCGTTCGATGTCATCTTCAAGGGCTTGCGACTCACCGTCATCGGACTTATTGCCGCTGCAGCACTATCGCTCATGCCCACGGCCTTCTCCCCCACCCCAACGGGAACCGTCACAATTTTCAATTTTCAATTTTCAATTTTCAATTTGATCATCTTTGCGGTGGTGTTCGGGCTGTCGCTGTGGAGGAAGGTCTCCCCTATACTTCTCATCGTGCTGTCTGGGGCTGCAGGACTGCTGATTTACGGCTAACTTTCTTTTTATCAACGGCGAAGGGGGCTGACGCATCCGTCTTTATCATCGGCGAATTTTGCGAATTATGCGAATTGGCTGACGCAGGCGGGATATTGCCGTTCTGATAACGTTTAAAGTTTAAAGTTTAAAGTTTAAAGAAAGCTGCCGCGTCCCACCAACTAACCCAACTAACCCATTCAACTCATTAAACCCACTTTATAGGTTAAAGTTTAACGTTTAACGTTTAACGTTTAAAGAAAGCTGCCGCAGTCCCACTAACTACCCCAACTAACCCAATTAACTCATTCAACCCACTAAACTCACAAACCTTTCAATAACCAATAACCAATCTGCCTGACCTTTGGTCACGGCCTGCGACCTTGTGGAGCAAACCTGGTAACGGTTAACGGTTAAAGTTTAAAGTTTAAAGTTTAAAGAAAGCTGCCGCGTCCCATCAACTAACCCAACTAACCCATTCAACTCATTAACCTCACAAACCTTTCAATAACCAATAACCTATAACCTATAACCTTTCACTAACCATACAATATATTAATAATCAATATAATGACAATTTGTTGAAAAATATTTGGCAGATTGTCATTTTTTTTTATTATCTTTGCACCTTGATAAAGTTTATCGTTTATCGTTTAAAGGTTAAAGAAAATTAGGAACAAATAAATATATAATACGATGAGTAATAAGAAGTACACGTTGGTTATCAATCCTGGTGCCACATCGACCAAAGCTGCCATCTACGAAGGCGAGACCGAAGTTTTCACCGAGAACCTCTCCCACCCCATCGAGGAGATCCAGAAGTTCCATGAAGTTGCGGACCAGTTCGAGTACCGCAAGACTGCCATCCTCGACATGGTGAAGCGCCATGGCGTGAGCAACGACGAGATTGCCGTCGTCATGGGCCGCGGCGGCCTCACCCGCCCCTGCGAGAGCGGCTGCTACCGCGTGAACGACCTCATGAAAGAGGAGTGCCACGCCGGTATCCAGGGCAAGCACGCCTGCAACCTCGGAGCCCTCATCAGCGACGCCATCGCCCGTGAGATTGGTCTCGAGTGCGCCTACATTGCCGACCCCGGCATCGTGGACGAGCGTCCGGAATTCGCCAAAATCAGCGGCCATCCCGTCTTCGACCTCGACCCCTCGCGCGAGGGTGTCATCTGGCACTGCCTGAACCAGAAGATGACCGGCAAGCTGTATGCCCGTGAACTTGGCAAGCACTATGAGGACCTGAACCTCATCATCGCCCACATGGGTGGTGGCGTGAGTGTGGGCGTGCACGAGCACGGCCGTTGTGTGGAAGTGAACCGTGCCCTCTGCGGCCTCGGTGCCTTCTCCCCCACCCGTTGCGGCAGCATCAACGCCTCGAAGCTCATCGAGGTAGCCTGCAGCGGCAAGTATGACGAGGCCAAGCTGAAGAAGATGGTCACCGCCGAAGGTGGCTTCGTCGCCTACCTCGGCACCAACGACGCCTACGAGGTCGAGAAGAAAGCCCTCGCTGGTGACGCCAAATGCCAGCTCCTGGTGGATGCCTTCACCTATCAGGTCTCCATGGAGATCAGCCGTCTGGCCGCTGTGGTCAAAGGCAAGGTGGATGCCATCATCCTCACTGGCGGTATCGCCTACAGCAAACCCTGGATGGCTATGATTGAAGAGCGCATCGGCTGGATTGCCCCCGTGAAGATCTACAAGGGCGAGAACGAGATGCTGGCCCTCGCCATCTGCGGCAAGGAAGTGCTGGATGGCGTGAAGGTGAAAGAGTATAAATAAAGTTTAAAGTTTAAAGTTTAAGGTTTAAAGTTAAAAGTTTAAAGGTTAAAGTTTAACGGTTAAAGATAAGTAGATAAGTAGGATGAAGAAGACATTTTTATTCTTGGCAGTGTGTGCTATGACGGGCACTGTCTGTGCGCAGAATGTGGAACTGAAGAGTTTTAACGACTCGGCTTCCTATGCCATCGGTCGCGACATCTTCCGCAACTGGGAGCAGCAGCAACTCGGCATCGATGCCCGCATTGCCGGTCAGGCCCTGATTGACGCCGCCAACGCCCAGAGCCGTCTCAACGACCAGCAGGCCTTCCCCCTGCTGCAACGTTTCCAGAAGGAATTCGAACGTCGCCAGATGGAGCAAGAGGCCAGCAAAAACCCCGTTGCTCGCGAGAACATCGAGAAAGGCGAGCAGTTCATGAAGGAAATCAGCAACAACAAGTCCGTCTACACCACCAAGAGCGGCCTGAAATACCGCAAGGTGAAAGAGGGCAACGGCAAGCATCCGAAAGCCACCGACCGCGTGAAGGTGCACTACACCGGCACACTGATTGACGGCAAGAAGTTCGACAGCAGCATCGACCGTGGCGAGCCTCTGACCTTCCCGCTGAATCAGGTCATCCCTGGCTGGACCGAGGGTCTGCAGCTTATGGACGAGGGTTCGAAGTACATCCTCTACATCCCCTACAACCTCGGCTACGGTACCCGCGATATGGGTGACATCCCCGCTGGTTCGACCCTTATCTTCGAGGTAGAACTGCTGGAGATTAATCCGAAATAAAGTTTAAAGTTTAACGTTTAAAGTTTAAAGAAGGCTGCCGCGGTCGTGTTGCGCAAGCGTCAATAACCTATAACCAATAACCTTTTAAAGGTTAACGGTTAACGTTTAAAGGTTATAGGTTAAAGATTCGGGATTGCCTACGGCAAGAAATCCTAGAAAAATCTAAAAGAAAATCTCAGAAAATCTTTACTGATTTTGAAAGATTTCTATGCGAAGCATATCAATTAAATAACGGTTTGCTCCACAAGGTCGCAGGCCGTGACCAAAGGTCAGGCAGAAAGATAAGGAGCCAAGAGGAAAGGAGATAAGAAGTATGAATACGTTTGGAACGAAGTTCAGACTGACGACCTACGGCGAGTCCCACGGACTCGCCGTAGGTGGCATTATAGACGGCTGCCCGTCAGGCATTCGTCTCGACTTGGATGCCATCAAGACTGACCTCGCCCGCAGGAGGCAGGGAGCCTTGCGGCAGGAGGAAGACGAGATAGAGTGGCTCTCCGGACTCAAGGACGGGGTCACTCTCGGCACACCTATCGCCTTCACCATCCGCAACAAGAACACCCGCTCGGAAGACTACGACCAACTGGTCGACTGCTACCGCCCGGGCCATGCCGACTACACCTACCAGCAGAAATATAGCATCCGTGACCACCGCGGTGGCGGTCGCGCCTCGGCTCGTGAGACCGTGGTCCGTGTGGTGGCTGGAGCCATCGCCAAGCAGATCATCGCACCCATCGAAATCCAAGCCTTCTCTGAAGGTGAAAGGTTAAAGGTGAAAGGTGAAACAAATGAACCTCTATCTGACACCTTTGGGGGCGTTGTGAGTTGTCGCATCACAGGACTGCCGGCAGGCGTGGGTGAACCCATCTTCGACAAACTGAACGCTCACCTGGCTTTCGCCATGATGTCCATCCCCTCGGCCATAGGCTTCGAGATGGGTGCCGGATTCAAAGCGGCAGAGATGATGGGAAGCGAGTATATAGACCGGTGGAAAGGTGAAAGGTCAAAGGTGAAAGGTGAAACAGAAGAAATCCAACCTTTCACCTCTCACCTTTCACCTCTCACCTTGACAAATCATTGTGGAGGGGTGCAGGGGGGCATCAGTAACGGCATGCCTGTAGAGTTCCGAGTGGCCTTTCACCCTGTGCCTACCCTTCCCCAGCCTGTCGAATGTCTCACCGCTGATGGCGGACTGCGAACCCTGCAAATCTCCGGCCGTCACGACCGCTATCAGGTACCCCGTGCCGCAGTGGTGGTTGAGGCGATGGCGGCGTTGGTAATGGCGGATTTTCTTTTGTAAAGTTTAACGTTTAAAGTTTAACGTTTAAAGATAAGAGATTAGAGATAAAAGAGAAGAGTGGGATTGCCTGCGGCAAGAAATCTTAGAAAAAATCCTATAGAAAAACCATAGAAAATTTTATTATAATTTTATTTGATTTTGAGGGATTTCTATGCGAAGCATATCCAATAAATGATAATAATTATGAAGATTCGAGTTATTGTTTCGGTATTGATGCTGTCGATTGTGGCAGTGGGTTGTAAGAGCAGCACGGATTCACAAGAGTTCGACCCCAAGACTGATTTTGCCCTTGAGGGAACCATACAAGGGGGTGCTGGACAGCGCCTCTGGCTGGAGGAGATGACACCCGATGGCTCTGCGTTCGTTGACTCTATTCAACTTGATGACAAGGGGCATTTCCGTTATGCCCATACCCTGTCCTACCGCAGTCTCTACAACCTCCACAGCACCGATAACGACTTCGTGGTGCTGCTTCCCGACCTCGGGGAGACCGTCAATGTGCAGGGACAGTGGGGCAACCTCTCGTTGAGCTACAACGTCTCCGGCTCGCCCGAGAGCGTCCTCCTGTGGCAGATGCAGGAGTTCTACAATGACGGCTCATGGGCCCTGAAAGACATCGTGGACACTGCCAACCGTTACGATAGTCTGCTGATGGTCAATGCCATCACGCAGAAGCAGTTCGATGCCAAACGGGCGGTGACCGACTCTATCTACCGCACCCTTTTCATTGAGCAGCAAGAGTACGTCTGCCACTTCATCGAGGAGAACAGAGGCTCACTTGCCACCCTTATCGCCCTCTACAAGCCCTTCAACACCCGTCCTTTGATCGACCCGCGTGACCCGGGTAGTATCGACTACTATGATATGGTGCTCGAAGGCCTGCAAGAGAAACTCCCCGACAATCCACACACTTTGAAATTCAAAAACACTACCGAGCACCTCCGCAGCGCCCTCGCTCGACAGGAAGAAAAGAACGAAAGCAAGTAGACATTAAATATTATGTATCTATGCGACGACTGATTTTTGCCACCAACAACAAGCATAAGCTAACCGAGGTTCGAGCTGCCCTTTCGGACGTGAAAGATATTGAGATTGTATCGCTGGCAGAAGCCGGGCTGGAAGGCGAGATTCCCGAGACGGCCGACACGCTGGAGGGGAATGCTCAACAGAAGGCGGAATGGGTATTGGATAGGATTAAGACTGAGGAATTCAGAATGAAGAACTCCTTCGACGGGGTGTTTGCAGACGATACAGGACTCGAGGTGGAAGCCCTTGGTGGTGCCCCAGGAGTTTATTCGGCACGTTTCGCCGGAGAGCACTGTTCCTTTGATGACAACATCGACAAGTTGTTGGGAGCCCTTGACGGAGAAAAGAACCGCAAAGCCTGCTTCCGGACAGTGATATGTTTAATTGAGGGAGTGAAAGGAGGTGAAAAGTTTTTTGAGGGGAGAGTAGACGGACAGATACTGACCGAGAGGCATTCGAATGGCGAGGGCTTCGGTTACGACCCGGTGTTTATGCCCGACCGTTTTGCGGTGAGTTTTGCCGAGATGCCATTGGAGGTGAAGAACAGCATCAGCCACCGCGGCCTCGCCGTAAAAAAACTAGCCGAATACTTAGTAACGTTTAAAGTTTAAAGTTTAAAGTTTAAAGTTTAAAGATAAGCTGGCGCGTTGTTAATTTTCAATTCTCAATTATCAATTTTCAATAATATTCATGAAACGGGTTTTTCCATTGACGATACAGAGCGGGATGTCGCAGAGCGGCAGCTATATTCTGATGCTTTGCGAGCCTGAAAGCGGCATCCAGGTGCCCATCTTCATCGGTGCCCACGAGGCACAGGGCATCCTGCTGGCCAAGGAGGAGGTGAAGACTCGCCGTCCGATGACCCACGAACTGATGATGCACGTGATGGAGGAATATGGGCTTGGGCTGAAAGAGGTGAGCATTGACCGCATGTGCGAGGGTATCTTCTACGCCACGCTGCACATGACCGATGGCTTCAATAGCCGCGATTTCGACAGCCGCGCTTCCGATGCCATCACGCTGGCACTCCTTGCCGACTGTCCCATCATGATGGCGGAGAGCGTGATAGAGGAGACCGGAGTGAGGATGGAGGGAGTGGAAGGTGAAAGGTCAAAGGTGAAAGGTGAGAATTCAATCGAGGAATTGGAGGAGGAATTGAAGCGTTGCGAGGAAAACGAGGAGTACGAAAGAGCTGCGGAAATACAGAAAAGGATAGAGCAGATAAAGGTTTTTCGCTAGATTAAATTTAATTCAACGGTGCTCAAGGCCTGCAAAGCAGGCAGAAAGGTTAAAGGTTAAAGGTTAAAGGTTAAAGGTTAAAGTTTAAAGGTTAAAGGTTAAAGGTTAAAGGTTAAAGTTTAAAGTTTAAAGTTTAAAGATAATAGATAAGAGATAATAGTTTGCTCCAGTCCTCTGCACAACACCTAGCTTGCGTGATTTCATCTACGTTTCTTGCACTCGGCAAAAAATGTAAACACTTTCTGCGCTCATTTCTGAAACTCCCGCAGGCCGTGACCAGAGGTCAGGCAGAACGGTTAAAGTTTAAAGTTTAAAGGTTAAAGTTTAAAGGTTAAAGTTTAAAGGTTAAAGTTTAAAGTTTAAAGTTTAAAGATAAGAGTTGAGAGTTAAGAGTTGAGAGTGGTGGTAACGGTTAACGGTTAAAGTTTAAAGTTTAAAGGTTAAAGGTTAAAGATTTTAAAGGGTATGAATTACAACGAGACAGCGGAATTTTTGAAAGGGCGCATCGTGGAGTGCGGTTGGCAGATGCCCGAGACGGTCATCGTGCTGGGCAGCGGACTGGGGAAACTGGCAGAGCAGATTGAGAATCCACTGACGATTCCCTACTCCGAGATACCGCATTTCAAAGTCTCTACCGCAGTGGGGCACAAAAGCAACCTGATTGTGGGTATCCTTGGAGGCAAGAGTGTGATGGCCATGCAGGGACGCTTCCACTACTACGAGGGATACACCATGGAGGAGGTGACCTACCCCATGCGGGTCTTTGCCCTGATGGGCGTCCGGACGGTGCTGGTGAGCAATGCTGCCGGTGCCGTGAATCCCGACTACAAGGTGGGCGACCTCATGATTATCACCGACCATATCAACTTCATGCCCAATCCCTTGATTGGTCCCAACAAGGAGGAGTTCGGTCCCCGTTTCCCCGATATGACAGAACCCTACAGCCTGCGCCTGCGCAACATTGCGCTACAGGAGGCCACCAAACTGGGTCTCACGCTCCGTGAGGGGGTCTATGTGGCCGGTACAGGTCCCACCTATGAGACACGTGCTGAATACCGCATGTACCGCATCATCGGGGGCGATGCCTGCGGGATGTCGACGGTGCCCGAGGTCATCGTGGCCCGTCACTGCGGCATGGAAGTTTTCGGCATGAGTGTCATCACCAACCAGTCGGCCGACCTCGGCAACGGAACGGTGAACGACGGTGGCGATGTGGTGCGTGCCGCTGACCAGGCTGCCGACAAGATGACATTACTCTTCTCTCAAATCATCCACCGACTCTAACCCCTATGGCCAAATTCAAACAATACGTACTCCCCGTCGCCATCGTCCTTGGTTTCCTGCTGCACGACCACTGTGTCAGCCTCTCTTTTCTCGTCCCCATCCTCATCTTCTCCATTCTGCTGCTCTCTTTCGTGGCTGTGGACATCAGACATCTCCGTCCCACCATGTTCGACTTGGGCCTGATTGTCTACCAGATTGTTGTAGGCGTGGGACTCTTCGCAGTACTCTCCCTCTGCGGAGTCGACAAGATTATCGCTGAAGGAGTGATGATGGGCGCCCTGACCCCCGTAGCGGCCTCATCGACAGTGGTGGCATGCATGCTGGGTGCCAACCGCGAGAGGGTGACCACCTTCGCCATCGTGGGCAATATCTCCATGGCTGTGGTGACCCCCGTTGTCTTCACCCTGATTGGTGACCATCCCGAACTCTCCCTGGTCAACTCCTATATGCTGATGATGGCCAAAATCGGCAGTGTGCTGGCCCTGCCCTTCTTCTTGGCACTGATACTGCAGATATGGCTGCCCAAGGTGAACGACGTGCTGGCCAAACGCACCAACTGGAGCTACTATATATGGGCCATTGCGCTGCTGCTCACCCTCGGACAGACCATCCACTACATCCTGACACAAGGTGAAGGCCAATGGTCCAACATCATCTGGCTAAGCTCCCTGTCGCTGCTATTCTGCATCTTCCAATTCTGGTTTGGACGAAAATACGGGCGTCGCTACCATGACATTATCGGAGGTGCACAGATGATGGGACAGAAAAATTCCGCCATGGGCATCTGGATGGTCAACACCTTCCTCTACTCACCCCTATCGTCAGTGTTTATGGCTTTCTACAGCGTCTGGCAGAATCTATGGAACGCGTGGCAACTGAGGAGAGTTAAGGGTGGTGGTAACGGTTAAAGGTTAAAGGTTAAAGGTTAAAGATAAGAGTGGTGGTAACGGTTAACGGTTAACGGTTAAAGGTTAAAGATAAGAGTGGTGGTAACGGTTAACGGTTAAAGTTTAAAGTTTAAAGATTAAAGATAAGAGATAATAGATAATAGATAACGGTTAGTGGTTAGTGGTTTGCTCCACAAGGTCGCAGGCCGTGACCAGAGGTCAGGCAGAAAGGTTAAAGTTTAAAGGTTAAAGTTTAAAGATAAGAGATAATAGATAATAGATAATAGATAATAGATAATAGATAATAGATAACGGTTAGTGGTTAGTGGTTTGCTCCACAAGGTCGCAGGCCGTGACCAGAGGTCATTGTGTAACGTTTAAAGTTTAACGTTTAAAGTTTAAAGTTTGGGATAGCCTAAAGGCTAGAAATTTTAGAAAAATCTAATAGAAAATCTTAGAAAATATTTTTACTGATTTTGAACTGATTTTGAAGGATTTCTACACGAAGTGTATCCATAATATAACGGTCAAAGTTTAAAGTTTAAAGTTTAAAGATAAGAGATAATAGATAATAGATAATAGTTGAGAGTTAAATGATAAAAGCGGCTTTTTTTGATATAGACGGCACGTTGCTGAGTTTCGAGACCCACCGTGTGTCGAAGGGCACCGAGCGGGCCTTCGAGCAACTGCACAAAGCAGGTGTGCGCACCTTCCTCTCCACCGGTCGTCCCGAAGTGCTGATCCCCAAGATGCCTGTCAGCTTCGAAGGGATGATCACCATGAACGGAGGACTGGTAATGGCGAATGGTTCAACACTATTAAGCAATCCCATCCGCGACGAGGAGTTGCAACGATGGCTCGATCTGGCGAAAGAGCGTCACCTTTGCACCATGGTCTTTACCAAAGACAACATGTTCCTCGCCCAACCCAACGAGGTGGGACTCAAGCTGCGTAACCAGCTGGAGTTTGAGATGCCACCAGTAGTCCCTATCGATGCCATGCGTTCCGAGACCGTCTATCAGATCATTGCCATCATGCCCGGTGAGATGGACAGCGAAGTCGCAGCCCTCCTCCCCCACTGCCGACTGCCTCGCTGGCACCCCTACTTCACCGACATCGTAGCCCACGACAACAGCAAGGCACGCGGTATGGAAGCCATCTGCCAGCATTTCGGCATCCGTCAGGAAGAGACGCTGGCTTTCGGTGACGGAGCCAACGACATCGAGATGCTGGAATGGGCCGGCATAGGGGTGGCGATGGGCAATGCCGACGAGAGCGTCAAAAAACATGCCGACCGCGTCACCACGGATGTCGACCACGAAGGCATTGAAACTGCCATCAACGAAATGCTTGATTTTTCGCAGGATTTGATTTTATTTCAGCGGTGCTCAAGGCCGTTCCCTTGCGGTCAGGCAGGTTTGACTGCTTGATTGTTTGTGTAATTTTCACCTTTCATCTATAATGGACACTTTAGAACAACAATTGGAGGAAACCTTGCGACTGCTCGACAGCTATCAGGACCTCACGGTCGACCAAGAGGAGGATGACGCTTTCGTGGCTCGTGGCAACGGCTTCTGCGACCGCAAATACAGCGACGACTTCCTGCAGATGCAGATAGCGCAACTCACCGCCCGTGCGGCTGACCTGAGACAAAAAATGAAGAATAATAATCTTTAACCGTTACAAATGCACATATTCCTCATCGTCGCCATAGTAGTCTCCATTGCGTTTGTCATCTACGAGAATCGCAGTGCCCACTTCTCCATCTTCTGGATAGCCTTCATATTGCTGCTGCCCATCGTAGGAATCATCTTCTTCCTCCTGCTGGGCAAGAACCACCACCGGAGCCTCCTCATTCGCCCCGATGAACTGGCCAAACTCAATGCGCTGCGCGACCAGGCCGTTGGCGACGCCCTCCTCTCCCTCCCCCAAGGCGACAAATACCAGAAACTCGCCGCCATGATGCGCAACGCCAACGACGCTCCCCTCCTCGGTGGCAACAAGGTGGATATCTACACCGAATTCTCCCCCCTCTTTGAATCCATGCTCAAAGACATCGAGGCTGCCCGCAGTTTTGTTCACATACAGTTCTACATCATCGAAAACGACGAGGTGGGACGCCGCCTCAGCGACCTCCTCATCCGCAAAGTCGAAGAAGGTGTCGACGTACGCCTCATCTACGACAGCTGGGCCAATATCTTCGTCAGCCGTCGTTACTACAGCCTTATGCGAAAGCATGGTGTCAAGGTGCAGGGCTTCATGCCCTTCTACCCCTCCTTCTTCCGAGGCGAAGCCAACTGCCGCACCCACCGCAAGATTGTGGTCATCGATGGCCACACCGGCTACACCGGTGGCATGAATATTGCCCGCCGCTACCGCGATGGCATCAACAACGGTCCCTGGCGTGACACCCACATGCGCCTTGAGGGCCCCGCCGCCGCACAACTCGAGGTAGTCTTCCTCTCCGACTGGCGCTTCTGCACCCACGAACTCCTCGACGAACCCAAATTCTTCCCCCTGCAAGCAATCAAGCTATCAAACAATCAAGCAATCACCCAGATTGTCACCTCCGGCCCCATAGGGCCCTGGGATGCCATCATGCAGGGAATGGTGAATGTCTGCGAGCAGAGCCGTCGCTACCTCTACATCCAGACCCCCTACTTCACCCCCACAGCGCCCGTGCTCATGGCCATCCAGAACGCTGCCCTCGCCGGTGTCGACGTGCGACTGATGGTCCCCTCCACCGCTGACCGTGGCGCAATTACCCGCCTCGCCTCGCAGTCTTACTTCCGTGACCTTATCCCCGCAGGGGTCAAAATCTATCGCTTCAACAAAGGCTTCATGCATGCCAAAACCATCGTCTGCGACGACGACTTCGCCACCATAGGCTCCACCAACCTCGACCCCCGCAGCATGGAGCAGAACTTCGAGGTCAATGCCTTCTTCTACGACAGCGCCGTCGCCTGCCGCCAGCGCGACATCTTCCTCGAGGACCAACAGCAGTGTACCCTCGTCGACCCCGAAGAGTGGCTCCACCGCTCCCCCTTGCAGAAACTCCTCGAATCGCTCGCACGCCTCCTCACCCCCATCCTTTAAACTTACCTTCGACCTACCAACACCCTATCAAGTCCTACTATGGTAGGAGTTGATACGGTGTTAGTACGGTGTTGGGACGGTGTTGATACGGTGTTGGTGTTAAGTATCAGGTAGTTATGGGTATATAGAAATAGTATAACCCACATTACCAGTGGGTTATACTGCTTTTTTAATAAAAAATAACATCAAATCTATCTACCGGGGAGGTTTAGGATGAGACCAAACTTGAGGGGATATAAACCAAAGTCGAAAAGCTTGCAGAAGGACATCTGGGCATAGATGCCGATATGCTCACCATACATGAGGCTGAGGCGGGTGTCGAAGACGAAGGGGTTGAGTTTCTTGCCAGCTTCCTTGTCACGGACTTCGAGGTCGATACTTTTGGAGTCGTATTTCTGTTTGAGGAAGCCCCAGACATTGATGCCGGGAATAGCAGTGAGACGGATGCAGAAATCATCGTATTTCCCGGGCTCGAAGCTGAAGGTAATGGGGACAGTTATGGTAGCGGTGGTGAAGTAGGAATCCCAGTTGTTGGGGTCTGAGGTAGGGGTGATGGTGACCGTTGCGGGATAGATTGGGGAAACTGTCCTAAATCCCGTGGGGGTGGCCACCACCTGATGCTCGCGGAAGTGGTAGCGGTTGGCTTCCACACCGAGGCCGGCATAGAGGCCGAAGTGGGGGGTGTTGATGAGAGGATAATCGAGGGAGAGACCTAAGTTCAGGGGATAGTAGGAGACCTCGGCTTCGGCATTGGGTTCGCCGAAGCGGCCGGAGAAGGGATGGTCGGCTAGCCAGTGGTTGAAGCCCCAGGTCCAGATGACTTCGAAATTGCGGTTAGCTTTCCTTGTTTTGGAGCCACCGATGGAAAACCCGTGTTCGCAGGAGATGATGCCGGCCGTGCCTTTATCTTTGATGACAATCTTTCCGTTGTCGGTGACGGTAACATATGTGTTGCGATCCACGATGCTGTCATCAAAGAGCCTGAGGTCAACAGAAGGCACTTCGATGTAAGCATTGTCCGAGGCATTGAAGTTATAACCATACATGGTGATTGGCACTTTGCTTATAATAAACGAGTTGTCCTGTGACCTAAAGAGTACATTACCGGCTGCGAAAGAGTTGGCGGTCACGTCCATCTCGACCCTGGCGTTGTCTTCAGTGTTGATGGTAATTTTCTGGTTTCCGAAATCGAATGATCCTGCAAAGAAAACAATAGAGGCTCCGTCCTCGGCAGAAAAACTGACAATTCCGTCTGCTGGATTGAGGCGAAGGACCACAGTGACATTGCCTTCTATGGACATAACGCCATTGGCGACTTTTGCCACACTGACAGGCCTGTCGGATTCGAGTTGCGTCTTTTCTCCGGCGTAGATTCTCAAGGAAACATTGTCCTCGACGCTGATGGAGTGAACACCCGTGACGGGCTGCACATGGACCTGTGCTGTGGCGACGGCGCAGAGCGCCAAGCTCGCCAGAAGAGAGAAGAAACGTTGTTTTTTCATGATTTGTATGTTTTAATGTTCATTATCGCGAGGCAATCAGAAGGGTGCTCTTGGGGGAGGTGAAGTTACGGCGGATAAACTTGCCCACCGGGCTGTCCTCGACCCATTCGGAAGCAAGGTCGCGGAGTTTGGGACGGGAGTCGTCGTAGACGATGAGGGTGTTGGTGTAGAGGGTGTCGGGGGCGGGTGTGTAGACGATGAGGCTGGTGGAGGGGATAAAAGTGGGGGTTAAATCATTAGTTTCAATGGTATCTATAGTGGGTATAGTGTCTATAGTAGCTATAGTAGTTATAGCTTCTATAGTTTCTATAGAGGTCGGAGTGATCTGATTTTTCGGAATACTCGGAGTGGTCAGAGCGTTCGGAGTGGTCTGAATTTCAGGAATTTCTGGCGTTGCTGGTATTGTGGTGGTAGCGAGGAGGGGTTGCTGGGGTTCGAGGGTGTCCATAGTGCCCATGCGGAGGGCGGGAAGCATAAGGGCGATGAGGACGGCAGCGGCGGCACTCCAGCGAAGGAGAGGTGAGAGGTGAAAGGTGAAAGGTGAAAGGTGAAAGGTGAAAGGTGAAAGGTGAAAGGTGAAAGGTGAAAGGTGAAAGGTGAAAGGTGAAAGGTGATCTTGTGGAGCCAAAGGTGAAAGGTGATCTTGTGGAGCCAAAGGTGAAAGGCGAGTATAGCGGACGTTCTCGTCGCATTCGAGGCGTGGGGCTTCGTTGTAGAGGGCCAGCTCTTCGGCAGCCTCAGGGTGGCTCTGGAGCCAGGCTTCCACCTCAAGGCGCTCGCTGTCGGTCAACTCGCCTTCGGCATACCGCAGCAGCCACAATTCATAGTTGTTGTTATCTATCGTTGCCATAACCTAATGTTTTCAGTTGTTTTCTCATTGCCACTCGTGCACGGAAGAGGTAGACCTGTACCTGGGAGTCGCTGAGCGAGAGGATCTCCCCTATCTCACTGTAGCTGTAGCCCTCGACATCGCGCAGTTGGAGGATGGCCCGTTGCACTTCGGGGAGGGATTGGAGGCTGCGCTCGATAGCCTCACGGAGGTCGAAGCGCTCATCGGGCTTCTGTGTGGTCTCCACCACCGTCTGCCGCTCGTGCATCTGCACCACCTTGTTGTGGCGAAGGGTCATCATCAGACTGCGGTAGGCAGCGCTGAGCAGGTAGCCTTTGCCTTTGGCGGCGGCCACCTCGTCACGGTGGCTCCAGAGCGAGGCCAGCGCCTCTTGCACGGCATCCTCACAGTCGGAGCGGCTGTTGCAGCAGCGCATCGCAAAGCGCATCGCATCGTCGGCCCAGAGGCTCACTCCCTTGTTATATTCCGTTGCAGTCAATCAGGCAGTCTTTTTAGTTCCTTTACACATAATAGTTGCGCAAAGGGGGTTAAATATTACACCCAAAACGAAAAAAAAGGAAAAAAATTTTCACCCTCTTGTCAGATTTGCCTCAAAAAATGTGTATTGTATTAGTAGAAGTAAATTTTAAGGTTTAAAGTTTTTTTTATGAAACACTACAAAACTTCTTTAGCGCTCCTCGCAGTGCTTTGCGTTTCCGCCGCCGCATCGGCACAGAATTTTATGTCGGGAGGAATAGGCTACCACGTCCTTTCCGCAGAAAACCACACCGTGGAAGTGACAGGCAAACAAAATTGCACCCCTTATTCGGGCAACATCAACATTCCTGCTACGGTGACCTACAACGGTACCATCTACGATGTCGTCGCCCTGGGCGAGGAAGCCTTCTACTGGGCAACACTTTCCGGTGTCACCATACCCTCGTCGGTCACGCATATTAAACGTGGCTGCTTCCTCTTCGCCACCGTCCCGACAACCATCAATGTCTCCGCCTCGGTGACGAATATTGAAGCGCTGGCCTTTGCGGCAAACCATTTGACAAACATCAACGTGGATGAAAGCAATCCCAACTACAGGACAATTGACGGGATGCTGTTCAGCAAGGACACTGCCACCCTTGTGGAATGTCCGATGGCAAAAAGCGGTTCCGTAACCCTGCCGCAGGGCACTCGGCATATAGCATCTCTCGCCTTCGCCTATTGCGAGAATATCACCAGCGTGACGCTTCCGGAAAGTCTTGTCAGCATAGGCTACTGGGCTTTTGTCTACAACCAGCATTTGAACAATGTCATCATCCCTTCGTCGGTAACGCACATCGCCGCAAGCCCATTTACCAACTGCCCTGCCCTCACCAACCTTTCCATCGATGATGGTAACACCCATTATTATATGGATGGGATGATGATTTATTCTGCGGGCGGCGACACGTTGGTTTCTGCCCACAAGAGCGCCGATTCGGTGTTTCTGCCAAGCACGCTCCGTGTGGTCAACGGATTTGCAGGCAACCACGATGTCAGGTATGTCCACATCCCCGACGGGGTGAACACTATTGGCAGAGAGGCGTTCAACGGCAGCTCGCTGGTGAGCATCGACCTGCCGAGCCATATGGGCTTTATCGACGAATACGCATTCTACTACTGCCAGTCGCTGACTCGCGTCGGTATGCCCACCACCCTCGACACGATGGGTGAAGGCTGCTTCCACAGTTGCGACCATCTGACATCAATCGAGATCCCGAATGGCTTGCGCACCATTCCAGAAGCTGCATTCTTCATGTGCAACGCCCTGTCGCACATCACTTGGGGCGATGCCGTCGAAGTCATTGACACCTGTGCCTTCGGCGACTGCTCCTTCACGGAGTTGACGCTGCCACCGACGCTGCGTGTTGTCAGAATGACTGCATTTATCGGCGACTACATGGGAAGGCTGAACCGGCTTACTTTCTCCGCCCCGGTCGACACCATCGAGGTGGGCGCTTTCTACCAACAGCCACTACAGATGCTGCGCTTGCACAACACCGTGCCATCTGTCACCACGGACGACGGCTACGGCACGTATGGATGCCTGAATGGAACGGATGTCGACAGCATCATCGTCCCCTGCGGCAGCCTCAATGCCTATTTGGCAGACGACTATTGGAGCCAATTCGCCGACCAATACTATGACGACTGCGATGGAATTGACGAAATTGAAGATTCAAGAATGAAAATCGACATCTACCCCAACCCTGCATCAACCAGTCTTACCATCGAGGGACTCGAGGGTGCGGTGCGAGTCGAACTGGTCGACATGAACGGTCGCGTCACCCAAGCATCCTCACATTCAAACAATCAAGCAATCACCTTTGATGTCAGCAACTATGCCCGTGGGACCTACGTCCTACGACTGCATTCTCCCGACGGCGTGGTGACAAGGAAAGTGATATTGCAATAAAACAAAGAAGGGAACCCCGCGAGGTTCCCTTCCTACTTATAGCTTTAGCCGCATGGTCGGGCGGTCGCCTATCCGCAGATTCAAACGTCGCGTTCTATAGAGGGAAAGATCTATGACACAGACTTTTCCTGCTATCTCCGCAGCCACCATCCAGCCTTTATTATCGAATACCCTTATCCATTCTCCTTCGGCACCGGTGATAATGAGGTGGCTGTCGTCGACCGAAACCGCCAGACTGTCATACTCTGTATGAAGAGGCACCTCTTCCGGTAATTCTGTCGATTCCAGCAGACTCAACGAAGGCAACGGTTCCACAGATTCCCTCTCGGGGAGGGGGTCTCTGTCGGATTTCGGTGCCTGGGCGACAGGGTCGGAGAATGGTATGGGTTCGGGGAAAAACTCAGGCTCCTCCTGTAGTGTGTCGACAACCGTCGCCTCGGGTTTTCCGCTACCGAAGAGGAGGTGGCGCCACTGCGGCACGATGGCGATGGCCACTCCCGAGGTAAGCAGCAAGACGAACAGAATCAGCACCACGCTCCGCATCTTCTCTATAGCGCGATGCATGCGCTGGTAGAAGTTGTCGCGACTGATGCCCATCTCCTTGCCTATCTCGTCGCCTCGGTAGCCTTCCAGATAGAGACGAAGCATCCGCTGCTCGTCGGGGTCGAGCGAGGAGAGGAGTTCCTCGAGCAGCTCTTTCCGCTGCTGAGTGTCTTCTTCGGTAAAAGTGTTGGATAAGTTTTCGGAGAGGGGTTCGGTGGACAGTTCTTGTCGCCGTCCTATCTGATAGAAGACCGAGCGTGCTTGCCAACAAACCCAAGCCCGCTCCTGTTCGGGAGTGGACTCAGGGCGCAGTTTGTCGAAATTCTCCCACAAAACTATAGAGACCTCCTGCAGCAGGTCGCAGCAGCGGTCGCGGTCGCCGCCAGAGCGTTGCCAGCACAGACCCCACAGCATATTGCGGTGGCGCATCAACAGGTCGGTGTAAGCCTTATTCCGGTCCATCATTTGTTATCAACCCCTATACTATATATAATACACATTTTTTGACCAAAATCTGACAACGACCGATTTTTTTTTTGGTACCGTCACCGGAGGAAGGAGCTAGGCTGGCACCAATGTCCTCGGCATGGGGATGCCTGCGGGTGCCCAGCCGGCCAAACAGTCACCGACTGTTTGTCCTATCAGATGTTCAAGGAGAATTTTCACTCCGAGGCCGATAAGCACTACTCCGGCAATGATATTGGCGCTCTTTTCCGGAACCGGGATATTGCGCTTGCCGAGGTAGATACCCAACAGGGAGACGAGGGTTGTAACGGCACCGATGGTGGCGACAATCCACAGGACGGTAGCCAGCGGATCGTCCAAGCCGAGACCGATGCCGACGGCCAGACCATCAATGCTGGTGGCAATACCCAATAAAAAATAGGTATAAATCAGCGAACGGTGGCTATCAGGAGTCTTTTCCTCAGCCTTCCCTTCCTCGCCACGGATGCCGTCAAGAATCATCTTTCCACCGATGAAGGCCAGCAAGCCGAAGGCTATCCAGTGGTCGACAGCCTCGATGAAGGCGCGGGCCACGTCGCCAATGATGGCACCCGCCAGGGGAAAGGCAAACTGGCAAAATCCCAGAATCAAGGCCATGAGGAGCCCGCGGCGGTAGGTCATTTTAGTACGGAATGCGGTGGCGGCAGAGACCACCAGAGTGTCGACACAAAGTGCCAGAGCCAATAACAACGCTTCTACAAATCCCATAACTCTTATCTATTAACTATTATCTATTAACTATTATCTATTAACTATCTTGGCATGTGCCACCATGCCCATGGTGTGACGGAAGTTGATTTCGGAGACAAAAGTCTGCCCCCTTGCGTCGACCATCAGGTCGACGCCCAGCGGTCCTCGGTAGCGCGGCCACACGTTGGCGGCCAGCCACTCTTCAACCTGTGCCTTCGTCTGCTGAAGAGACGTTTCATGGAACGTCTCTACAATACGGGCGTCAGGCCACATTACATTCTCTTTGTACACGCCGCTGCCTGTCTTGAAATAGGAGTATCCCATAAAATAACCACTCATATACTCAAGTGCAAGGTCTGCTACCACATCGCGGCGGGGTTCGGCGATGACGCAGCGCTGGTTGGCAACGGTTTTCACTATCCAGTCGCGGTCGATAGGCGTGAGGCTGCCGTGCACCCAACGCAGACCCCTACCCGCTCCCGACCAAGGGGCCTTGAGGACCCAGTGCTCGCGACTTTTTAATAATGATTCCATATCTTCTATGGAGCGCACCTCGTGGCAGTCTTCCTGCAGGGGGAGCACCGTGGAGCGGTGCTGCAGCTCACGGATGGTGTCTATCTCCTCGTCCAAGGGCAGCAGCGATTCGTCTATTCCTCTCTTTAGAAGCTCATGCTTCACCACCGCATCCCATCCCCAAGCGGTGACGGAGGTGAGAGGTGTGAGGTGAGAGGTGAAAGGTGAAAGGTCATAGACGGAGCAGCAGAGGGCATCGGGATAAAGGACGGACATGATGTTCGCGTCACGGCGGGCGAACTCTACAGCCGAGCGCGGCGGGACATAATGAGCACGACCTTTGGCCAAGCAAAGGTCGTGCTCAGGATTGAAAATGCACAGGCGCATTTTTTATTTGTTCACCTGGAATTTCTTGTTACCGGTCTTGAAGAAGTCGGCAATCTGGTTGGCGGCGGCAATACCGGCGTTGATGTTGGCCTCTTCGGTCTGGGCACCCATCTTCTTGGGGGTGGCGAAGTAGCGGCCTTCGAAAGCCTTGAAGTCGGCATCGGCATCGGGCATGATGTCGGTGATGTACTTCAGGTCGGTACGCTCGGCCATCAGCTTGAGCAGACCAGCCTCGTCGATGACTTCCTTACGGGCGCTGTTCACGAGGATACCGCCCTTGTGCATCTTGCCAACGAGGTTGTAGTTGATACTCTGCTTGGTCTCGGCGGTGGCGGGGATATGCAGGCTGACGATGTCGCAGGTCTCGAACAGGGCCTCCTGGCTGGGGACAGCCTTGGCGATGGCGCTGCTGTTGATCTGCTCGGCGCTCAGGAAAGCGTCGTAGGCATAGACATCCATACCGAAGCCCTTGGCGATGCGGGCCACGTTGCGTCCCACGTTACCGAAGGCGAGGATACCCAGCTTCTTGCCCATGAGCTCGGAGCCGCTCTTGCCGTTGTAGAAGTTACGGACGGCATAGACGAGCATACCCATGACGAGCTCGGCAACGGCGTTGCTGTTCTGACCGGGGGTGTTCATGGCGACGATGCCGCGGGCGGTGCAAGCCTCGAGGTCGAGGTTGTCGTAGCCAGCGCCGGCGCGCACGACGATCTTCAGGTTCTTGGCGTGGTCGATAACCTCTTTGGTCACCTTGTCGGAGCGGACGATGAGGGCGTCAGCATCGGCAACGGCCTTGTAGAGGTCGTTCACGTCGGTATATTTCTCAAGGAGGGCAAACTGGTAGCCGTTCTCCTCGACAATCTTCTTGATACCGTCAACTGCCACTTTGGCAAACGGTTTCTCAGTAGCAACTAAAACTTTCATTTTCGGATAAATCTTTATTTCATCAGAGAAGACGCAGGTAGGCTCCTTGCGAAGCTTCTTCTCGAATCCTTCCTTGACGTCGTCCCTGATTTCCATTTCTTAATTATTTGTTGGCTTTCTCGAAGTCCTGCATGCACTGGACGAGAGCCTCGACGGCCTCGATGGGGCAAGCGTTGTAGAGGCTGGCGCGGAAGCCACCCACGCTGCGGTGACCCTTGATACCGACCATACCGCGCTCCTTGGCGAAGGCCATGAAGGCATCCTGCAGGTTCTCGCGGCCCTCGGCCATCACCCAGCAGTGGTTCATGATGGAACGGTCTTCCTTCTCGGCAGTACCACGGAACATGCTGTTGCGGTCGATTTCCTCGTAGAGCATGGCGCTCTTCTTGAGGTTGATCTTGTTCATGTTCTCAACACCGCCGATGGTGTTCTTAACCCACTTCAGGGTCTCGTGCATCACGAAGATGGCGCTCACCGGAGGAGTGTTGAACATGCTGATGTTCTTGGCCTCTTCGGCAGCGTGGGTGCGGAAGTCCACCATGGTGGGCAGCGGGTTCATGTACTGGCGGTCGGTGATCTTGCCGAGGATATCCTTGCGGACAATGTAGAAGGTGACACCGGCAGGGCCGACGTTCTTCTGGGCACCACCGTAGATGAGGCCGTACTTCTTCACGTCGACGGGACGGCTCATGATGTCAGAGCTCATGTCAGCGACGAGCATCACATTGTTAATCTCGTTGGCGGCGAAGTCCTTGCGGATTTCGGTACCGTAGATGGTGTTGTTGGTGGTGATGTGGAAGTAGTCGGCGTCGGCGGGGACGGTCCAACCCTTCGGGATGTAGCTGTAGGTCTTGTCCTCGCTGCTGGCCACGATCACGGTCTCGCCGAAGTTCTTAGCCTCTTTGGCAGCCTTCTTGGCCCACACACCGGTCTGCAGGTAAGCAGCCTTCTTGTTGAGCAGGTTGGCGGGGACATCCATGAAGCCGGTGCTGGCACCGCCACCGAGGAAGAGGATTTCATACTCAGCGGGGATATTCAGCAGGTCGCGCCACAGCTGGCGGGTTTCTTCCATGGTGCGCTCCCAACCGGGGGTACGGTGAGAGATTTCGAGCAGACCGATACCGGTGTTGTCGAAGTCGCGGATAGCGGCAATCGTGCTTTCGATGGCCTCTTTCGGCAGGACGCAAGGACCTGCATTGAAGTTATAAGCGGTTTTCATTGTTTGTTTTTTGTTTTAAAAGGTTTATATTTAATTAATTGACTCGTTTCTTCCATAAAGGAACAGGCTACAAAAATAGTAAATAAATTTATATTTACAAAAAAAGTTTTCACATAAAGACTCAAAAGTCCACATCACCCCACGGCCTCTCGGTGATTCCTCGGCGGTGTGTCAGCGGTCGGCTTACTGCCTTTCCCCCATCAAATTACCATCCCTGAAAAAATATACACAATTAAAAAAAAGAGTATATCTTCTTGCACGAAAGATATACTAAAGATATACTCTTTTTTCAGTCCCCGACCACACACGCACGTTTATTCCGACTACACACGCATGTCAAGTCCGACCAATAGTGCGTGCGTAGTCGGAATTATTCTGAGGGAACGTCTGCCCATGAATAAAAGCCTCCAAATGCATTTTGGAACAATACTTTTGTCGGATATGAGTTTAGTACCAAATAAACAGAATGTTTATAGAAGTCGTGATACGAATTCATTGTTCCTTGATATATGGCCTTATCAACGCATGTGGCTAAATCCGCATAACCTAGTAAATCATTATACAAAAGTCTACCACACCTTTTAATGTGTTCTTTACAAACAGCCAACATTGCGTAATCCAAACTTTCGTGGGATATTTCCCTATGAGTCTCAATTATTTTATTTACAAACGATTCCAAATCACGTTTAAACTCTTCATACTCTTGCCACGCCTGCATACCCATTAGGGCATTACCCAATGCAGAAAAACCGAGATTGTTTGCCGTCTGTCTATTTACTGAGAAATCGGGATGTCTTAATCCTGATGGGTCCACAAAGACACCTCCGCCCATCATTTCAGAAGGCAACGAGAAACTATATGTGTAGTTCTCTGCTGGAATATAGAAACTAAATTCTTTCATTTTGATGCATATTTAATTGTTACTATTGTCGTTAATACCACATATCATTGTGGTAGAATATCCTAATGCTAAAAAAAGAAAACTTCGGATTTTTCAAAACTCAAACTTTTCCTGCTTTTATATGCCACACCATTAACCATTCCTAATTGTCTTGTAATATTCAAGAATGAATCAGTACAATTTACAAATTCCACACATAACACAGATTTATCTTGGCGAAGGTAGACATGCATCATATTATATCCAACTTTAATGCAGGAATCATCACTCACATGGAATAGAACATGGAATTTTATATCCGATTCATTTAATCCCATATTTGATATTTTCCCTTTTAAATATTTTTCTATTACTGAATCTGAATGATTCGTTTTGAACTCCGGCGGATTATCTATGTTGTCAAAACATTGAATGTAGGCTTTTGCGGCCCGCCACGCTGGTACTGATTTCTCAATAAATTCTTTTAATGTAATAACCATAATTGTTTGATTTTTATTTACCACATTCTATCCTGGTGATCACTAATATAGCGATACTCCACGCCAGTATCATCTCTGAACACAGAAAACCGTTTTATTGTGCCATTGTCTGGCCAACATTCTATCTCGAAACGGTAATCAGGGTCATCTCCTCTGTAATAAAGATTAAATCCATCTTGACGGACGAGGTGTGCTCTTTTGGGAGACAATGTTGGGAGAATCGAAATAACCACGTTATCCCCCGTCAAGTCGTAGTCGAAGTTTGCTCGTCTTGGAACAGCGTCTGTCGACACCACTCGTCCATTTTGAAGCCTTTGAAGGCTTTGAAATACATGTGTTACTAACGACATATTTTTGATTTCTATTGCCTACTCTATGATACAGTTTTCGGCGTTCCTGCTTTATTCTTGTTTTTCATTAATTAGTGCCTTTAGTCGAGGACAATTCTCCAATTGTTCTCTAAAAGTCAGGCTTGGCATGCCAGTCATTGATACAGTGTCTTTGCCAGTATTATATGATATGGTCATTACGTTTGAATTTAAGATGTTCTGCATGAACACGTCCGGCAACATGAACAGCCTTACACTGCCGTTTTCAGCATTGCTCATATCAAATTCTCCAAAGCCCAATGGGGCAGATATAAGATTGCCTTCCTTGTCGTAAAACGAGATGACAATCTCGTCTATCTTTGTGTCAATACTATTTACCAAGATAATCGCTGAGTAACTTACTTCTGATTCTTCATTCATAGAAAAGACGATGTAAGCGAATCTGTCCATAGAAGACCACGAGTCGGGGAATAGTGAATTGCACATCAAATCGCCGGTTTCATTACTGACGGTTAGCCAAAGGTTGGGTGCGGAAGCCATAAGAGAAACAGTACAATCATTATCACCAAGACGCTCCATATCGGATAGAAATAATCCTCCAAAGTTGCGAGCCGTCGCTCTCATCATTTGCGCGAATTCAAATGAGGTGTCCGTGCGAATCGCCTCATCAATGGCCTTGCTCATTCTGCAAATAGGCTGCTCAAGTTCAGCAGTTGGTGTTTTGCTGTCTCCGAGTAGCATATACACGGAATCGATAAGGCTGATGGTTGAAAGACGATGTTCGTCGGAGATGTTGCAATACTTTGCATAGCAGTGTAACCACTCTGGCCAAGTATTTACCGTCTCATATTTAACAGCTGTCCGCTTTATAGAAGAGCAGGAACAGAGTGTTAATATACCCAGTATAAGTGTTATTGTCTTTTTCATAAATAAAGAAAGGCGTAAATTCCTTTTTTGATTAATACTCACCTTATTTTCAAAGCTGGTGTCTGGAATACCAATGATACAAATAAGGGGAAAGGAATCACGCCTATGCGTGAACTATCCGCGTCTTATTCTCGTATCATGGCTAGTTTTCCAGACTTCGCTTTGAGAGAAACAAGAGCGTCAGCTCAATATGTCTTTATGTCTATTCTAATTCTTTGTTTTTATGCCATACTTTTAGTTTTGGTTCAACGGTGCAAAAATGCACAATATTTTATTCGTTCTCCGATAGTTCGGCAATGTATTTCTCCACCTGCTCTTTTAAAAATGGCAGGTCGTTGGTGTAGGTCTCCCAAACAAACAGCGGGCTTGTGTTGTAGTAACCGTGTACCAGCACATTGCGCATATCTACAATCTGCCGCCAAGGGATCTCCTGATGACTGTCGCGGAACTCCTTGGTCAGCATATTTGCCGCCTCACCGATAATCATAATGTTGTACACTACAGCGTGGTAGCACATCACATCGGCTTTCATCTGTTCAATGTTTTTTCCGCGAAGGAAATCCTCTATATGGGCAATGCTGTCGACAATATGCCGCAGCCGCTCGATGTCTCTGCTATGCTCTCTCATAAATCAATTGTTTATCACGGTTTGCGGATTCCACAGCGAAGGGCATCAATGTGCCGTCCTCGACCAAATCAACCTTGCGTCCGATGAGTTCCTCAATTTCTCTCCACATTCCGGCATAGCGGAGCAATCCGATAGGGCGACCGTGGTCGAATTGAACCAAGATGTCCACATCGCTTTCGGGCGTCTCCTCGCCACGGGCGAAGGAGCCGAAAAGCCAAGCCTTCACAACGGGCTGCGTCTTGAAATAGTCGGCTATCATCTGTGTCATCGCTTGCGTGCTCATAACTCATATTTTCTGTATGATTTCAATTTGCAAAATTACGAAGAAAAAACGAATCTGCAAAATATATTTGCAAAATCTATTTATTTTTGAACCAGACAAAATATTTTCAGGGGAAAGGCGTTATTATACATTATTCATTAAAAACAACTCAAAAACCCAACCATCATGAGAAAACATATCGTAGCAGGCAACTGGAAGATGAACTGCAACTTCAACGAGGCCGACGACCTCATCAACGGAATCATGGAACAGCTTGAGCAGAAAGAGCTTCCACGCGAGACGCAACTCATCATCTGCCCCCCGTTCCCCTATCTCGAGATGACCACGGACTACGCCAACGACAGTTATTTTCTGGTGGGTGCACAGAACGTCAGCGACCAGGAGAAGGGCGCCTACACCGGTGAGGTGAGTGCCGAAATGCTGGAGAGCATGGAGCTTGACTATTGCATCGTGGGTCACTCGGAGCGCCGCGCCTACTACGGCGAGACCGACCAGACCGTCGCCGCCAAAGTGGACCAGCTGCTGAAGCATGGCCTGAAGCCCATCGTCTGCGTCGGCGAGGTGCTCGAGGATCGCGAAGCCGGCCGTCAACTCGAAGTGGTAAAGACCCAGGTCGAGAAAGGTCTCTTCCACCTCACCCCCGAGCAGATGAAGGAAGTGGTCATCGCCTACGAGCCCGTCTGGGCCATCGGCACCGGCAAGACCGCCACTCCCGAGCAGGCTCAAGAGATTCACGCCCACATCCGTTCGCTGCTCACCGCCAAATACGGCAAGGAGCTGGCCGACGAAATCAGCATCCTCTACGGCGGCAGCTGCAAGCCCAGCAACGCCAAGGAACTCTTCGCCTGCCCCGATATCGACGGCGGCCTCATTGGCGGCGCCTCGCTCAAGGCCGAGGATTTCGTGGCTATCGCACTTAGTTTCTAGTATTCCTAGTAAAACTAGTTTAACTAGTGAAACTAGAGACTAGATGAAGTTCGAGCGATTCATAGCAGGGCGGTTTATGCCGCGAAGCAAAGACGGCGGGGGCTTTTCTGGGCCCCTGTCGGTCATTGCTGTCGCCAGCATTGCACTGGGTGTAGTGGTGATGGTGATGGCCGTCAGCATCCTGCGCGGCTTCCAAGGTGAGATTGCCAGCAAGGTGGTGGGCTTCGGCAGCCACCTCACTGTCAGCAACTACACTGTCAACCCTGCCTACCAGGAAAACCCCGTGACACTCTCCCCCACCCTCGCCGACGACCTACGCTCCCTGCCGGGTGTGAAACACCTGCAGACTTTTGCCACCAAGGGCGGCATGGTGAAAACCAAAGAGCAGATCTACGGCATCCTCTTCCGCGGACTCAGCGCCGACTACGACTCCTCTTTCTTCCACCAGAACCTCGTCGAAGGTCGCCTGCCCAAATTATTGGAACATTCAGAATATTCCGATGATTCCGACAGCGACATCAAACCCTCCAACGAAGTACTGATTTCCCTCACCATCTCAAACAAACTGGGATTGAAAGTCGGTGACAAAATGCGCACCTATTTCTGGCAAGGTGGTACCGCTGGCTCCAATGCTGTCGCCGGCGGCACCTACCGCTCGAGGGCCTTCATCGTCAGCGGCATCTACAACACCGACCTCCCCGAGGTCGACGAGCTCTATGTCATCGGAGACCTCCGTCAGGTTCAAAAACTAAATGATTGGAATGATACGGATGTCGGAGGCTACGAACTCCTCGTCGACGACTTCGACCAACTCGAAGAGATGCGATTCCAGGCCTTGGACCTCCTCACCGTCCACAACCGCTACGACCTCTCCGTCCACACCATCAAGGAGGCCTACCCCGCCCTCTTCGCCTGGCTCGACCTCCTGAACAGCAACATCACACTCATCCTCGTCATCATGAGCATCGTCTGCACCGTCGCCATCGTCTCCGCCCTGCTCATCATGATTTTCGAGAAGAGCCGCACCATCGGCATCCTCAAAGCCCTCGGTGCCAACAATGCCTCCATCCGTCGCATCTTCATCCTCAAAGCCTCGCGTCTCATCCTCGAGGGCATTGCCATAGGCATCGTGCTATCTGGAACCCTCTGCTTCGTGCAGTCCAAATGGCAGGTAATCAAACTCGACGCCGAGAGCTACCACATGTCGCACGTCCCCGTGGACACCGACCCTTGGATATTCCTGCTCATCAGCGTTTCGACAGCTGTCATTTGCCTTCTGGCGCTACTGCTGCCTGCAGCCTACATTAGTAGAATCAGCCCGGCAAAAACCATTAACGTTGAGTGATGAATAAGGACAATAGACAATCTGTATGAAACAGAAACTGAAACTCATACTGATGCTCCTCTCCATAGTGCTGGCACTGTTCGCACTGTGGCAGGTGGAAAATGTGGCACAACAGGTGCGCCAGTCGGAGGAATCGAAGATTCGCCTCTGGGCCAACGCCATCGCCCAACGCAACCGCATGACCTCGGTGACCCACCAATTCTTCGAGGAGGCCACCCTCGACGAACAGCGCAAAATCAGACTCTATGCCGACATCCTTCAGTCGTTCAACGACCCCGACCAGTCAGTGGACCTGCGCTTCAGCCTCGCTTACGTCAACTACATCATCGACAGCGCGAAGACTCCCATCATCATCACGGGTGCCGACTCCATCATTACCGTCCCCAACGAATTGGCAGGACAAAAGTTGGAAGGCTCTCTGTTGGAAGAATATTCGAAGAACCCACCCTTCAAATACAGCCTCTGGGGCATGCCCATGACGCTGTATTACAAAGAGTCGCACTACTACACCCAGCTACATGAGATGCTGACCAGCTTCTCGCGGTCGTTCCTGGAGGAAATCACCAACAATTCGGTGATTGTGCCCGTGGTCATCGTAGACGACAGCCACACTCAGATTATCGCCCACGGAAACATCGACCTCTCCGACATCGACACACCCGAGAAACTGAAGGAACGCCTACAGTCGATGGAAAGCATGAACGACCCCATCGAAATCACACTGCCCGACAACAGCACAGCCTACGTATACTACGAAAACTCACAGCTGCTGAAGGCGTTGCGCTGGGTTCCCATGTTCTACTTCTTTATCGCACTGGTGCTGCTGGTGGTGGCCTACTACCTCTTCCGCACCACCCGCACCATGGAGCAGAACCGCATCTGGGTGGGTCTGGCCAAGGAGACGGCACACCAGTTAGGAACGCCCATTTCGTCGCTCACCGGCTGGACCGAGTACCTGAAAGGCAAGGAGTTCACCGAACAATATGCCAGCGAGGTGGAGAAAGACCTGCACCGGCTGGAGACCATCACGCACCGTTTCTCGAAGATTGGCTCGGTGCCCGAATTGCAGGACGAGAACGTGCGAGAGGCGGTGGAAGGAGCCATCAACTACCTGCAGAGCCGCGCACCACGCAAGGTGAAATTCGTCCTCTCGTTCCCCGAGGACGAGAGTTTCATCGCCCCACTGAACTCGTACCTCTTCCAGTGGGTGATAGAGAATCTCTGCAAAAATGCAATAGATGCCATGGAAGGCAACGGCACCATCACCATCGTGGCCTCGCAGGATGCCCGAATGATCTATCTCGATATCAGCGACACCGGCAAGGGGATGAGCAAAGCGGTGCAGAGGAAGATTTTCGACTCAGGATTCACAACCAAGTCGCGTGGCTGGGGCCTCGGTCTCCCGCTGGCTCGCCGCATCGTCAACCAGTACCACCGCGGAAACCTCTACCTGAAGTATTCCGTCCCCGGCCAGGGAACCTGCTTCCGCATCGAGTTGAGGAAGAAACGGTAGCGCCTAACGACCTTTTTCTCAATTGTTCAACCGCTGTTCTACCATTGTTTTCCCATAAAAAAGAACGATGAAAAAAAGGTGGGGAAAATGATTAAGTGAGAGTCTTTTGTAGATGCAAAAAAAGCCGCCCATAAGAGCGGCTTTTTTTTGTTATCGCTGGATGGATTAGTCCATGATGGTGTTCCAGTTGTGCTTGTCTTCGGCCTCGCCGAGCTGGATGGCGCGGAGGGCGTTGTAGAGCTTGGTGCTGTAGGGACCGGGCTCCTTGCCAAAGACGTAGCTCTTGCCAGTCTCGGGGTCGTCGAGACGCTCGATGGGGCTGATGACGGCAGCGGTACCGCAGGCACCGGCCTCCTGGAAGGTGCTGAGCTCCTCAACGTCAATGGGACGACGCTCGACTTTCATGCCCATATCCTCGGCGAGCTGCATGAGGCTCTTGTTGGTGATGGAGGGCAGGATGGAAGTGCTCTTCGGGGTGATATAGGCACCGTCCTTTATGCCGAAGAAGTTGGCAGCGCCGGCCTCGTCGACATACTTCTTCTCCTTGGCGTCGAGATAGAACTCGCAGGCATACTGGCCACCGTGGCAAGCCTCGGTGTGGGCCTTCAGACTGGCGGCGTAGTTACCACCGACCTTGTAGATACCGGTGCCGAGGGGGGCGGAACGGTCGTACTTGCGGGTGATGACGTAGGGATTGGCTTTGAAACCGCCCTTGAAGTAGGGTCCCACGGGAGTGACGAAGATGAGGAAGAGGTACTCGTCGGCGGGTTTCACACCCACGGTGATACCGGTACCGATGAGCAGAGGACGCAGGTAGAGGCTGGCGCCGGTGCCGTAGGGCGGGATGAACTTCTCGTTCATTTTGATAACCTTCTTGCACATCTCGACGAACTTCTCGGTGGGCAGCTCGGGCATCATGATGCCACGGCAGGTGCTCTGCAGACGCTCGGCGTTGGCTTCGGGACGGAAGATGCGGATTTTACCGTCTTTGCAACGGTAGGCCTTGAGACCCTCGAAAGCTTCCTGACCATAGTGGAGGCTGGAGGCAGCCATGTGGATGTTGATGTTCTCGGAGCTGGAGACTTCAATCTCACCCCACTGGCCGTTGCGGAAGTAGCAGCGGACGTTGTAGTCGGTTTTGACGTAACCGAAGGGGAGGTTTTGCCAATCTATATTCATGTTGTTCAGATTTTTAGGTTGTTTATTATAATATAATCTAATTTGGCAAAGATAAGAAAAAAAATTGACTTAGTGCAACCGAAATGTTAAAAGACCTTAACTATTGTTAAAAGTGTGACCCCAAAAAGGCACCTTGCCGTCTTATAAAGTGAAAGGGGAAAATGTGAATTAAACAATAAAACCGAAATCACCACGTTATTATGAACAAAAACCAGACGCTTATCGAGGAAAACATTACTTGCTGAATAACCTCATTTATTAACCTAAAAAAATAAACTGTTATGAAAGTAATGTTTCGAGGCATCGCGATGCTTTGCGTTCTCCAATTGTTGTTCTTCACAGGGACTGCCCATTCGCAAGAGCGGGACAGCGCGACGGTGGGCAATCACAAGATTCTCTATGGTCTTCATGCGGGTTTCAGCCCAAACACGGTCGACCTTTACAGCACCCAAGGCGGTGTGGCGCACGCCCTGGAGGAGGGCAACCACACCATCTGCACATCCGGTTTCCGTTTCGCCGTGATAGGTGAAATCCCTCTGAATCGGCACTTAAGCCTGCGCGCCATGCCGGGAGTGTCGCTCTTTAAGAGCAACTGGGAGCCTGGCAATGTCTCTGTTCCCACCTCGCCGTCCACCGACTACAAGGTGGAAAGCGTCTGTGGCGAGCTGCCTGTGGATGTCAAGTTCATCGCAATCCGCTGGGGTAATCTGGAGCCTTACCTCGTCTCAGGACTCAGCTACAGTTTCGACTTCGCCTCGCTGCGCAATGACAGCGACGACGGAAGCATCCAATCGCTAAACGCCCACGGACTGCGCTTTTCGTTTGGCTGGGGTGTGGATTGGTACACGCGCTATCTCAAAATTGGTTTTGAGTTCAAGGCCGGCTACGAACTCCTTCCTCCCCACACCAGCGGCGGCGACCACACCAACCCATTCTACTTCCACGACAGCAAGGGCTTCTACATCGGCCTCAATATCGAAGCATAGCTTCACATGAATACGGTCGATGGCAGAAGGCGTGTTTGTCAAGTTGAGAACTTGACAAACGGCATTTAAAACAATAAAGTCAACAAGATAAAAAACATGATAAAAATCAATTTGAAACTCGTGTTGGCAGCCGTGGCGCTGCTGGCCGAAATGCTCCCCGTTGCGGAGTGTGAAGCACAAGAGTCGATAGAAACCGTCATCCGAAAATCGCGCGAGAAATGCCAGTCCATCCAGGGCGGACACTACGTGATGGAACGGAAAATGAAGCACATGGACGACAAGGACACCGACTACTACCGCAACACCTGCGACTTCCGCAAGCTACCCGACGACACCATTTTCGGGAAAGCCTTCTCGATGGTTAATGAGCCTCAGGGTCATCCGGAATGGAACGGCCATTTTCTTTATACAGGAAATGAATTGGTGTATCTTAACGACACAGCCACCATTCTCTCGTGTGCCCAATGGGCGGATGAAATAAAGAACAGGCAACACAACTTCAAATTTTTCTCCCCGCTGACTGCCCGAACCTATTTCATCCCTTCATTAGAGAAATGGATTGCCGACACTAGCGGCGACTATCTCATTTCGCTTTCGGAAACCCATCTGAACGACAAGCCCTGCTATCTGGTCAACATCCTCATGAAGCAAAGCGGTGAACCAGACCCCTATTTCGGCATTATCTGCCTCCGCTACGAAATCAATATTTGGATTGACAAGAGCAACTACCTGCCGATCCAGTTCTCTGAAGCTTTCGACAACATTGACGGGCCAGACACCGTATCTCAATACGAGGAACTCAAGCTGGTTTCTTTCGACCCGAAGGTTGACGGGTCGAAGCTGACCTTGAAGTCCATCCCCGACGAAATGGTGCAGAGGGACTATGTCCCACACAAAGCTCCCGAGCCGCTGTCCAAGGGGACTCCGGCACCCAACTGGTCGCTGCCCACGCTGGCGGGAGACACCGTGCGCCTCACCAACCTCAAGGGCAAGGTGGTGCTGGTGGATTTTTTCTATAAAAGCTGCGCGCCCTGCTGCGCCGCTTTACCTATCTTGCAGAGCCTCCACGAGAAGTACAAAGACCGCGGCGTCGTGGTTGTTGGCATTGACCCTTACGACAACCCTGTGAAAGATGAGATGGTCACCTTCCTCGCCAAGCGCGGCATCACCTACACGGTGCTTTTCTCCGACCACAAACTGACCGAGACCTATCATGTTCACGGTTTCCCGACCCTCTTTATCCTCGACCGCGACGGCAAGATTGTGGATATACACACAGGCTTCTCAAAAGAGATGGGAACCGAACTCGAGGAGCAGCTGCAGAAGATGCTCTGAAGACAAAAATGAAAATATTTTTTGCCATGTCGGGAAAAAGTTGTATTTTTGCATCCGATTTGGCAGGCCTCTTAGCTCAGTTGGTTAGAGCAGCTGACTCATAATCAGCGGGTCCTTGGTTCGAACCCGAGAGGGGCCACAGTAAAAGTGGAAAGTGAAAAGTGGAAAGTGAAAAGTTATGGGACGAATAATGGCCATAGACTACGGAAAAGTGCGCACGGGGTTGGCGGTAACCGACCCCGTGCGCATTATTGCCTCCGCCCTCACCACGGTGGAGACCCCTACCCTGCTCGCCTATATTAAAGATTATTGCGCGCGCGAGGAGGTGGACCTCTTCGTTGTCGGCGAGGCCAAGCACATGGACAACACCCCTTCCGAGTCGATGAAGCTCATCGAACCTTTCGTCCAGCAACTGAAAGAGGCTTTCCCCGACAAGGAGGTGGCCCGCATCGACGAGCGCTTCACCTCGAAGATGGCCTTCCAAACCATGATAGACAGCGGCCTCAAGAAGAAACAACGCCAGAACAAAGGCATGATTGACCAGATTGCCGCCACAATCATGCTGCAGGATTACATGAAAACCATATAAAGAATTATGATACTTCCGATTATAGGATTTGGACATCCGACATTACGCAAAATAGCAAAACCTGTTCCTAAGGACTATCCCAACCTCAAGGAACTTATCGACAATATGTTCGAGACCATGTACAACGCCGACGGCGTGGGTCTCGCCGCCCCGCAGGTGGACCTCTCCATCCGCTTGGTAACCATCGGTGTGCGCCCCTATGACGAGAAGACCGACACCTATGGCGACCCCACCGAAGTGCATGTTCTCATCAACCCTGAGATTCTTGAGTTCAAAGGCGAAAAGAAATACTTCAACGAAGGCTGTCTCAGCGTGCCCGATATCCATGAGGATGTGCTTCGTCCCGACACTATCGTACTCCACTGGTGGGACGAGAACTGGCAGGAGCATACCGAGGAAATCGACGGACTCTTCGCCCGAATCGCCCAGCATGAAATCGACCACCTCGACGGCAAGGTCTTCACCGACCGCCTCTCCCCGCTGCGCCGCACCATGCTCAAACGCCGCCTCAACGACATCTCTGCCGGCCGTGTGCATACGAGATACAAAATGAAGAGAGCAAGATAAGAATTTATAGTTAAGAGTTAATTGATTATTGTTTAGAGTTTCAATGAACATGAAGAAAACTTATTATATCGTTTTTGCTTTTTGCCTCTCGGTTCTGGTGGCCTGTGGGTCGAACAACGAGGAAACCATCGACACCCTCTCTCAAGAGTCTCTTGTCGACTCTATCGATAGCCTCGACCTCTCACTGCGTGAAGATCTCAAGATTGACACCGCCAAATCGAACAAGATGATTGCCTGGTGTCTCGAGTACGCCAACCGCTTCCCCGAAGACAGCCTCGCTCCCGTCTACATGCTGAAATCCGCACAGATTCAAATCAACGGAGGCAATTTCGAACAAGGTCTGGCTACCCTCGACAGCATCATTGAACTCTACCCTGGTTTCGAGGATGTCGCCATCTGCCAGTATCTCAAAGGACAGGCCTATGAGCAGAATCAAGAGTATGAGAAAGCCCGTGAAGCCTACACCCTCTTTGTGACAAACTATCCCGACCACTACCTGGCTCCCGACACCCGCAAAATGCTCCCCCTGGTGGGACTCTCTCCCGAGGAGCAGCTGCAGAAAGTGCTGGATTCGAAAAAGAAAAAATAAGAAATGATCGACAGCATCCGCATCCGGGCCAGTTATCCCAACTATTTCATGGTGAATCTCTATGCCCGCGAGGGACGCGAGATTTTCAACCACGACAGCGAAGACCCTGAAAACCGCCTTGAAGGCAACAAGCCCGGTACCGTCATCTACCGTCTCAAAGGGGATAGCACCCTTCGTGAATTCCCTCCCCGTTGGTACGACATGTACTGTCTGCTGAAGCTTCGCGACACCGACCAGAAAGACTTCCTCACCCTCCTGCTCCTGGAACGCGACAACCTCCTGTCTGACAAACAGAAGCAACATCTCGCCCTCATCCGCGACAACTTTCACCGTCAATGCTGCGAATTCGTCAACAGGAACCCTCTCTTCGAATGCGACGAACTCATCACCACCCTCACCGAAAATACCGACTTCACCGACGAGGCCATTAGCTACAAAGGTCACATGCTGCTCGACCTTACTAAAAACTGCTACCCCGTCCCCGATTTCTGCATCCTTACCGCCAAATCGTTCCAACACCCCGAGCACCTCGAAGAGATGCTCGACAAGGCCATCTCTAACCTGGAGACGATGACCAACTGTCAATTGGGCGACGACCACAACCCTCTCGTCTTCGCCATCCGCTGCGCGATGCCGCAGTATATCCCGGGTCTCATGCCCACACTGCTCAACATAGGTGTCACCCGCAAAGCCTACGAAGCCTTCAAACAGAGCTTCGAACCATCGATGGCCAACCGCGTCTATCTCAGCACCCTCCACACCCTCTGCGAGATGATGTGTCTGGAGCACCGCGACGAGCACTCCGACATCGAACTGACCATTCCCGCCCAACAACAGCGCATCAAGGAACTCGAAAATAAAATCACCGCCCAAGACGACGGCATCCGCCTCATCTCCGACGCCCGCTACCAAGCCTACCGCCTCACCCTCTTCGTCCGCCGTTTCTATGAGGAAAACTCCGATCTAATCCTCACCTTCATGCAGGGCAAGCAGGCCTTCCCAAGCCTCATCCTCCAGCGCATGGTGTGGACCATCGGAAACAACGAGAGCTATCCTGGCGTGCTCTACAGCCGCCATTCGCGCACCGGCGAGGGCAAACAAATCGAGAGCTACAGCAACATCTTCGGCGAGGAAATTATGACCGGCGATGTCACCACCGAGGACCGCGCCTATCTCGACCGCAACGAGATACGCAACCAGTTCCCCGCCGTCTACCATTTCGACCCGCTGCTGAAAAAACTCGAGAGCCGATACAAAACCCCCGTCACCATCGAGTTCGCCGTCGAAACCCGTCCCCACAAGCTCAGCCTCTTCTCGGTACTCCAACTCAACGCCTCCGAGATGACCGGCCGCGCGGCACTCATTTCGGCCATCGATATGCGCAACGAAGGACTCGTCTCTGACGCCAACGTGATGGATCTCATCAAACCCTACCACCTGCGCCAAATTATCTCGGCCTCCATCGACGACCACTCCATCGCCAAGTTGCAATTCTTTGGCAATGGACTCAGCGTCCTTCCCCGCACCGCCATCTCAGCGCGTCTCTGCTTCTCGGTGGCCAAAGCCAAGGAACTGAAAAGCAAGGGCGAGAACGTTTGCCTCTGTCAAGAGCATTTCGTCCCACAGGACACCATCACCCTCAACGAGGTGGAAGCCATCCTCTCCATGATGCCCGCCGCCATCCACGTCGTCACAGCCTGCCGCGGTTACGGCATCCCTGCCTTCATGGACCTCCACTCCTACGGCATCCACATCGAAAACGACTCCATCGTCAACAGCGAAGGACAAAGCATCCGCGAAGGCGAGATGGTGACCGTCAGCTCTAAACGCCAGAGCCTCTACAAGGGTCAGGCAGCTTTCCGTCCCGCACGTTTCACCAAATATATCGAGGGTGGCAAAGTGGAACTCGAGGCCGACGAACGGCAATTTTTCGACCGCATGAAGGAGGCCTACCAGCAATACCAGACCATCGTCACTTCGCAGGAGGCGGCCTACATCACCGACATCCACAAACTCGCTCGACTCATCCGCTGCAACCTCCAGAACAAACCTAAGATTGCCACCGAGATTGTCAACAACTGGTACGAGGGACACCCCGACGACTATGTCTCGCAGGTACTCCTCAGCCGCATGGGCGACCACAACGACCAAAGTCGTCTCTTCAACATGCTGCAGAATTCCAATAAGATAGATTTCTTCCGTCGGGCCTACCAGCAGTGCCGCTCCCGCAACATCTCGGGACTCACCGCCGGCAGCTTCATGCTCGGCCGCTTCGTCGCCCGTCCCCTGCCCCGCAAGATGTGGGACACCCTTTCCAATGCCCTCGTCGCCTTCCTCATGAACGAATATGTGCTCTACGAGAAATACCAACAGGTGCTGCAGGAAGTCGGCGAAATCAAACTCGCCCGCGCCCATTCGCGCATCGAGACCGAAGGCATCGACAATATGGTGGTCCGCAACTTCGACCTCAACAACTTCGCACCTCTCCTTTTCTCCAACCACGACTGGGGTCAGGTAGCCGCCGAACTGGAAAATATGGAGCACCAAGACAACACCCACCTCCTCATCGAGATGCTCTCACGTCCCGTCGACGAAATCTTCGACCTCAAAACTCCTTGGAAAGCAAAAATCATCGAAGATATTCTAAAGCAGGCCGACAATTAAAAGAACCTTCGGCCGTAGGTCCATTCGATGAACTCGATGCGGCCTGCCGTCGCATTCAAGGCGACACCCACGTAGTTGCGTCCGAAATTGTAGTAGACCCCCACACGCTCGTACATCGGTATGGTCACTTGATTCGATGCCACAACCACAAGACCCAATCCTGCTTTCAGACTCAAGGGACCCCAGAAAAACTCCATCATACCCATGCCACTCAGATACAACGGCAGGCGGTAGTTGCTCTCATCCCTGCGGATAGGTTCCCAGTGGGTTCCATTGTACCATAGGTCTATCGCCCCACCGAAAGCGAAGACTGGATTCACATAACTTTGGTAATAGATGCTCAGGTCGTAACATGGGAAGTATCCATCAATCTGCGAATCGCGCGACATGGCGGTACCACCCGAGAGTGCTACGTTCCACTCGCTGGAGTGAAACGAGGGCACACTGTCGATAAGGCTCCTCGAATGCTCCCAGTCGAGACTCTTCTCGTAACCATTGCCAATCTTCGCCGCAATGCCCAACTGAAGGAAGTTCACTCCCTTATTGGGCCTGTAGAGCATCCCATTGCTGGAATGGAGCAGCGAGGCATTAAGCATCACATCGTCCCCGATACGGAAGTTGAACCCCACATCTATCAGACAGCTGACGGGAGAACTGATGAGGAGGTTTTCCTCGTCGCCCGTGAAACACTGGGCTTTGGTATAGGTCGACAGTCCCAATCCGATGCTGTAACCCACCCACTTCCCCAGTGGAGCCCGCACCAAACCTACCAACCCGAAACGATGTCCATAGATGGCTTCCGGTATGTAGGCAAACGATGCCCGCAGGCCAAAGGATGGATAATGTTTGTAGAGTCGCCAGTATTCATTGCCTGTCTGCCGGCTCACCCATGTCACATCGACACTCGCCGCCCCACAGGCATATCCCATCATCTCAAAATTATTGGGTGCTGCATAGCTGCCGTTCAACCCCACTTCCCAGTGGTTGTATTGTGCACTCGCAGGAAATGCAAGGAGTGCAAGAAGTGCAAGGAATACAAGGGAGTGCGGGAAGTGCGCCTTCATTATCATTTTTTTTTCATTTTCACCTTTGGCTCCACAAGGTTGCCGACCTCAGTTCATATCTCACCTCTCACCTTTTTCAAGTAGTCATCCTCATTGATAATGGGCACCCCGAGTTTTTCGGCCTTTTTGAGTTTTTCGGGACCCATCTTCTCGCCTGCCAAGAGATAGGTGGTCTTGCTGCTGATGGAGCCGGAGACCTTGCCCCCGTGGTTCTCGATATCGGCTTTGATTTCCTCGCGCGAGAAATGTTCGAAGACACCACTCACCACAAAGGTCATACCCTCCAATTTTCCGCTTTCCACTTTCCACTTTCCGTTCATTTGCAATCCCGCATTCTTCAAGCGTGCGATGATTTGTCGGTGTAATGGATTGAGGAACCACTCGCTAATAGCCTTTGCCGTCACCTCGCCCACATCCTCCACCTGCGCCAACTCCTCTTCCGAGGCAACCATCAGGGCATCCATATTCTTGAAATAGCGGGCCAGCTTCTTGGCACCTACCTCACCCACGTAGCGGATGCCAAGTGCAAAGACAACTCGCTCGAAAGGCACCTGCTTCGAAGCCTCAATGGCTGCCAGCAGGTTGTCGGCACTCTTCTCCTGAAGCGTGCTCGACGACTTCACGGAGTCAATAGTAGCATCCGTTCCAAGACCTATCAGTTGTTCTCGTTTTAAGTCGTAAATATCGGCCACATTCTTCACCAACCCGGCGCTATAGAGCAGTTCCAGCCGCTCGGGACCAAGACTTTCTATATCCATCGCCTTGCGACTCACAAAATGCTCCAGTCGACCGATAATCTGCGGATGGCAGCCGTCGGCATTGGGACAGTAGTGTCCCGCTTCGCCCTCCGCACGCACCAACTGGGCTCCGCACTCCGGACAACGCACGATATACTGCACGGGCATCGAGCCCTGCTTGCGCTGTTCCAAATCCACTCCAACCACTTTGGGGATAATCTCGCCTCCTTTCTCAATGAAGAGGTGGTCGCCGATATGGATGTCCATGTTGGCGATGAAATGGGCATTGACCAGGGTGGCGCGCTTCACGGTGGTGCCTCCCAGCCAGACGGGCCGCAGGTTGGCCACGGGGGTGATGACGCCCGTGCGTCCCACCTGATAGCTGATGCTCTCCAAGGGGGTGCTCACACGTTCAGCTTTGAATTTGAAAGCGATAGCCCAACGCGGGCTCTTGGCCGTCAGTCCCAACGCATCCCACAACGGGGTCTGGTTCACCTTGATAACGATACCGTCGATGCCGAACGGCAGATTCCAACGCTCTTTGTCCCAGTATTCTATGAACTCCTTTATCTCATTTATGTTTTTGCACTCCTTTATGTAGGGCTGCACCTTGAATCCCATCTGACGAGCATATTCCAGTCGATTGAAATGGGTATCAGGTATACTGATGCCGTCGGGGGCCATCATGAAGTACATGCAAAACATCAATTTACGCTTCGCACACTCGGCCGAGTCCTGCAACTTAAGGCTTCCGCTGGCTGCATTGCGGGGATTGGCGAAGGGTTCCTGACCTTCCTCCTCGCGCTGACGGTTCATCGCCTCGAAAGCTTCGAAGGGGTACACCACCTCGCCGCGAGCCTCGAAGTCGTCGGGATAGTCGCCACGCAGTTGCAATGGAATAGTGGGAATGGTTTTGGCGTTGATGGTGATATCATCGCCCACAGCGCCGTTGCCTCGCGTTACCGCCTGCACGAGACGGCCATGCTTATAAGTAAGACCGATGGCCACACCATCGTATTTCAACTCGCAGGTATAAGAAAACTCCTGACCGGCGAGCAACTTGCGCGTCCGCGCCTCGAATTCCACAATTTCCGCTATCGAATAGGTGTTGCCCAGTGAGAGCATCGGGAAACGGTGCTCCACCTGACGGAAACTCTTGTTCACCTCGCCACCCACACGCTTGGTGGGCGACAGCGGAGAGGCCAACTCGGGATATTGCTGTTCCAAATCCTGCAGCTCGCGCATCATGCGGTCGAACTCCTCGTCGCTCACTAACGAACGGTCGTTCATGTAATACTCGTAGTTGAGCCGGTCGAGTTCTTTGGCCAACTCATCCATCCTTTGGCGGACGGGGTCAGTATCTATTGCGCTGAAGAGGTCCATTCTCCTATGAAGTTAAGTGCTACAGGTCCTATCAAGTTGACATTCCCGTAAGTTTCTCCGGTGGGGTCGAAGGTGACCCTGAAGTCACCTCCGCGTGTGACAATACTATGGTTTCCAGTCACTATGGCAGAAGCGGTCACTCCAGTGCCACAGGCCCATGTTTCATCCTCCACACCACGCTCGTAGGTGCGGACAAAGAGTCGGCCGTCGGGCAGGTCCTCGATGAAATCGACATTGGTACCCTCGGGGAACTCCTCGACGATATTTCTAATCCTTCTCCCCTCTCCCACCACATCAAAGTGTTCCAAATCAGTCACTCGCTGTACATAATGCGGAGAGCCGGTGTCAAGGAACCAGCCATCCAAGCACCTTCTCACCTCGTTGGAGGCCACACTTCGCATCCCCAGCTTCACTATTCCCACATGCTGTTTCTCGTCCCACATCACAATCTCCGCATCGTGCGGTCCATCGTACCCCTTGAAATGAAAAGTCTTATGCAACTCACCACCACTTGCCCCACTCTCTTTCACTCTCAACAAATATGCAAACGCGGCAATGCAACGGCCTCCATTCCCACACATCGACCCCAGCCGACCGTCACTATTGTAATACTTCATCTCAAAATCAAAGGGCATCGTACACTTTCCACTTTCCAGCGTCATCAGCCCGTCAGCACCCACACCGAACCTTCGGTGACAGATTCTAGCCACCTCGTCCTCCGTCGCTTGAAACCGTCCGTCACGATTGTCAATCACCACGAAGTCATTACCCGCGCCATCAAATTTGTAGAATGGAATCTTCACTTTAAACCTTAAACGTTACAAAATTAAACTTTAAACTTTCTGCCTGCTATGCAGGCCTGCGACTTTAAGGAGCAAACCGCCACAAATCAATAATCTATCATCGGAAACAGTTTCCTTAATTCTGCCAGATGAGGATTTTTCTCCACCATCGCCTTGTACTTGTCGTCAGGCGAATAGGTCACCTCCTCTTTACTTACAAAAAGCTGGTTCACTTTACAATCCAACATCTTCATGCCCGTCTTTTTGCGGAGAAACTCCATCACATCGATTTTGTGCGGCTTGAATTCCTCGTGGAACGACACCGACTGTGCGTCCACTTCAAAATATCCGGTTTTCTCTCCCAGATGAGGCAAACCTTCCGACAGCAACTCCTGCAGACCCAGCTTCTCTCCCGCCTCCTGCCAATAGGCTGCGAGGTCCTCTTCCGTCAAGGGCTTCACCTCCACTTCGATATGCTGCACCGGCTGCACTTTCGCCTGCGCCGACTTGATGGAGATACCACCAAGCATCGGCGCCGGCCGTGAAGGTTTCGGAGGGGCGACAGCCTGTTGGGGCTCAATGGTGGACTCCTGAACAGGTGGCAATGGCGGAGCAACCGCTGGTTTTACCTCCGGCTCCTTGTTTTCACCTTTCACTTTTCCACTTTCACCTTCATCCGTGCCTGCCCTTTCGGGACGTCTCGCAATCTACCCTTGTGGCATCGAGGCCGTTGCCATCTTCATCAGGCAGACCTCGACAAACAGATTCTTGTTGTTGGCCTCGCGGAAGCGGAATTCATAATCAGATGCGGTATTCAACCACCCCAGCAGCATCGGAAGGCCACATTGCTGCGCCTGCTGCCCGTAACGCTGACGAAGGGTGTCGCCACCGTCTATCAACTTCAAGGTCTGCGAATCCAGACTCACCATCAGGTTCCTCAGGTGCTCGCACAACCCCGTGAGGAAATGCTGACCGCCAAAACCTTTCCCTATCACCTCCTGGTAGAGCAACAATGCACCGCTGAGGTTACCGCCGCGGAAGTCGTCCACCAGCTTGAAGTAATAGTCCGCATCCAGCACGTTGAGATTCTCCAGCACCCCCTGATAGGTCAAGTTGCCCTGGGTGAAATTCACTAACTGGTCGAAAATCGAAAGCGCGTCGCGCAAGCCACCCTCGGCCTTTCGGGCTATCACCTCCAACGCACCCTCCTCGTACTTCACACCCTCGCTGCCGGCCACATACTTCAGATGCCGCACGATATCCTCGTTCTCAATGCGCTTGAAGTCAAATACCTGACAACGGCTCAGAATGGTCGGGATAATCTTGTGCTTCTCAGTGGTAGCGAGGATAAACTTGGCGTAGGCAGGTGGCTCCTCGAGGGTTTTCAGGAAGGCGTTGAAAGCCGCCGAACTAAGCATATGGACCTCGTCGATGATGTAGACCTTGTATTTGCCCGTCTGCGGCGGGATGTAGACCTGCTTCACCAGCTCGCGCATATTGTCCACCGAGTTGTTCGAGGCGGCATCGAGCTCGAAGATATTCATCGAGGCCCCCTCGTTGAACGAGCGACAATTCTCGCACTCGTTGCATGCCTCGCCCTCCGCGGTGCGGTGTTCGCAATTGATGGTCTTTGCCAAAATTCGGGCACAGGTGGTCTTACCCACTCCACGCGGTCCGCAGAAAAGAAAAGCCTGCGGCAGTTGTCCCGTCGCGATAGCGTTCTTCAGCGTCCGGGTGATATGCTCCTGCCCCACCACACTCGCAAAAGTCGTGGGACGATACTTTCTTGCCGATACTACAAAATTATCCATCTCTGTTTATGCTACTTTTAAAGTGCAAAAATACGAAAATAATCCGACATAGAGACAAAAAAAAGAGGTGCGCCGTCTGGCGCACCTCTTTCCTCTTGTTTATCGGAGTGTTACTGCTCTGTGGTCGGATTTTGGATTGACATCCAAGACCCTGCTTGGGGTCGGAGAAGCATAAATTATTATGCTTTTCTCTCGCTTTGCACAGGGTTTTGGAGTGCCGCCCAAGACCCTGCTTTGGCTCGGCAAAGCAAAGTTCACTTTCCTTTGCTCTCGCTTTGCGCAGGGTTGTAGAACACGAATTGGCCGTCGATGACATCAATGATAATGGTCTCGCTGCTGTGGATCTTGCCTTCCAGCAGCTGACGGCTCATCTCGTTGAGTATCTCGCGCTGGATGACACGCTTCACGGGTCGGGCACCCATGGCAGGATCGTAGCCAATCTCGGCCAGATGGTTCACGGCCTCGTCGGTAGCGGAGATGGTAATCTCGTTCTGCTCCAGCATCTTGGCCACCATGCGCAACTGGATGCGGACGATGTCCTTGATTTGGTTCTGCGACAGCGGCTGGAACATAATGATTTCGTCGATACGGTTCAGAAACTCGGGACGTATCCGCTGCTTCAGCATCTCCATCACGGCATTCTTAGTCTCATCCAACTCATACTGCGTGGGCATCGTGCTGCCCTCCAACTTCTCGCGGATGATGTCGGAGCCCATGTTCGAGGTCATGATGATGATGGTGTTCTTGAAGTCACAGGTACGACCCTTGTTGTCGGTCAACCGACCATCTTCGAGCACCTGCAGCAGGATGTTGAACACATCGGGGTGAGCCTTCTCAATCTCGTCGAAAAGCACAATGCTGTAGGGTTTCCTCCGCACGGCCTCGGTCAACTGGCCACTCTCGTCGTAGCCCACATACCCTGGAGGTGCACCGATGAGTCGCGAGACACTGTGGCGCTCCTGGTATTCAGACATATCGATACGCACCATCATATTCTCATCGTCGAACAGCACTTCGGCGAGGGCTTTCGCCAGCTCGGTCTTACCGACACCCGTGGTGCCGAGGAAGATGAAGCTGCCGATGGGCCGCTTGCCATCGGAAAGGCCTGCACGCGAACGACGCACGGCATTGGCTATCACGCTGATGGCCTCGTCTTGACCCACCACACGCTTGTGCAGCTCGTCTTCGAGGTGCAGCAGGCGCTCGCGCTCGCTTTGCAGCATACGCGTCACAGGGATGCCGGTCCACTTCGAGACCACCTCGGCAATCTGCTCCGAGTCGACCTCCTCGTTAATCATGGCGTTGTCGGCCTGCATCTTCTTGAGCTGGTCCTTGAGGTCCTGCACCTTCTTCTCGGCCTCCTTGATACGGCCGTAGCGCAACTCAGCCACCTTGCCGTAGTCGCCGGCACGCTCGGCCTGCTCGGCCTCGAACTTGAAACTCTCGATGTTCTTCACCTCGGCCTGAATGGCCTCGACTATCTGCTTCTCGTTCTGCCAGCGGGCCTTCATCTGGTCGCGCTGCTCGCGGAGAGTTCCGAGCTCCTTGTCTATTTGGGCTATCTTGTTCTGGTCGTTCTCGCGCTTGATGGCCTCGCGCTCAATCTCCAACTGACGGATACGGCGCTCGATTTCATCGAGTTCCTCGGGGACAGAGTCGATTTCCAACCGCAGCTTGGCTGCCGCCTCGTCGATAAGGTCGATGGCCTTGTCAGGCAGGAAACGGTCGGAAATGTAACGGTGGCTCAACTCGGCAGCAGCGATGATGGCCTCGTCCTTGATTCTCACACGGTGGTGCACTTCGTAGCGCTCCTTCAATCCACGCAGTATACTGATGGTGTCGGGCACCGACGGTTCGTCGATGAGCACGCTCTGGAACCTGCGCTCCAGGGCCTTGTCTTTCTCGAAATACTTCTGGTACTCAGCAAGGGTGGTGGCACCAATGGCTCTTAGCTCACCTCTTGCCAGTGCCGGCTTGAGGATGTTGGCAGCGTCCATGGCGCCTTCTCCCCCACCCGCACCCACGAGGGTGTGAATCTCGTCGATGAAAAGGATTATCTCGCCATCGGCCTCGTTGATCTCGCGGATGACGCTCTTCAGTCGTTCCTCGAACTCGCCCTTGTACTTGGCACCGGCAATCAGGGCACCCATATCGAGCGAGTAGATGGTCTTCGTCTTCAGGTTCTCGGCCACGTCGCCGCTGACGATACGCTGGGCCAATCCCTCGGCGATGGCTGTCTTACCCACGCCGGGCTCACCGATAAGGATGGGGTTGTTCTTCGTGCGGCGCGAGAGGATCTGCAGCACACGACGAATCTCCTCATCGCGTCCGATGACGGGGTCCAGCTTGCCGGCCTGCGCCAGCTGGTTGAGGTTCTTGGCGTACTTGTTCAGGGCGTTCATCGTCTGCTCCTGGTTCTGGCTGGTCACCTTGGAGCCCTTGCGGAGGTCCTGGATGGCGGCGAGGAGCGCCTTCTCGCTGACACCGGCATCCTTCAGCAGTTGGCTCACACGGTCGCGGCCGCTGAGGATTCCCAGCAGCAGGTGCTCCACACTGACAAACTCATCGTTCATCTTAGTGGCGCGCTGCTGTGCGGCCACGAGGGCCTGGTTGGCGTCAGAGCTTAGGTACACCTGTCCGCCACTGACGCGAGGCATACTGTTTAAGATTTCATCCACCTGCTGCGTCAAGCGGGGGATGTTGACCTCCATCTTCTTGAGGAGGTAGGGCGTCACATTCTCGTCTTCCGAGAGGAGCCCTTTCAGCAGGTGAGCCGTCTCGATGGCCGGATGCTGCCCTCCGAGAGCCACCTCCTGTGCCTTCTGCACGGCTTCCTGCGCTTTGATTGTGAACTTGTCTAAGGTCATAGTTATTTGATTTTTGATTGTTTGATTGCTTGATTGTTTGAGTAATTGGATTGCGTAGCCACTCACGCATTCACACATTCACGCAATCAAGCAATCAACAACCATACCAAACAAAGAGGACTGCCAATTTGGCAGTCCCCATGTCAGTTGCTTCCTCTTTGGTCGGAAGTCATAATGCAATCAAAAAGCCCATCAAACGCATCGCCCTCGACCGGAAACTGGTGGAGGATAGGTCGGGGTTGATAATGAAATAATATTTTAAAGTGTAGTTTATAATATTTTTGTATATTTGCAAAGTATACTTAAGAATAATATTATGGATAAACAACTCTGTCCCATCCATCCCATCCAGTCCCATCCAGTTGTCTGTCATAATTTCTCACCAAAGACCAACATAAGCAACATCCCAGTAAAAAGTACTGGGATGTGTGTTAAAACTCTAATTCAGTCTTTAACTAGGCGGACGAACATTTTGATGCCTTTACCTATGCCATCAACGAAAGGATAGTAATAGAAGGCGTTATCGTGGTAAGTATAAAGGTTATATCCAGGATACTCGTCTTGCGCTTGAACTCTCCAATTTAGGTGCTGGGCACTGCTGGACCAAGCTTGGAAGAGGCTATTTCCCCGATTGGTTGTACTGCTCCAATAGGAACTCGGATAGGAATCTTCTGCCGTAGTACCGGTAGTGGGAAGAAATACAGCTCCCGCCGCTTCCATCGCTGCCCACTGGACAGTGTCGTAGACATTCTGTTCATAGTTGCTCGTCAGTCGAGAGTGCGTGTTCACAAAAGTCACCGATGTGGGGAGCGTCCAGTTGTCGGGCAGCAGCACCATGCCGCGCACACCGCACACCGTGGCCCACCCTTGGAGGTTATTGGCATTGGGACGCTGATTGACAAGATACCACCATTCCTCACCTCGCAAAGTGCGCCACTGCCCCGGCGTGTTGCCCCCATTGGCGATGGGGTTGTGTACCCCCCAGTCGTATTGCGCGTTGGTACCCACAAGGTCCCAGTCCGCCATGCGGCTGGAGGGACCGTAGCCAGAATAACTACCACGGCTCGAATAGGGCCTATAGTAGACATTCTCAAAATCGGTACTGTCGTGGTATCCGCTGGTGGCCCAGGCAAACTGGTCAATCCACCCCTTGTAGGTGGCGGAACGATAATTGTTGCCCGCCCCGCGGTAGTCGTACTGGTGGTTGCCGAAACGCCACACATCGTCACTGGCTTTATATTGCAAGTTCCCCTTTGAAAAGCGCACCTGATGGGTGTCGCTGACGGAAAAGTATCCTGGCAGCACACCAGGGTCTTCGATAATCAGCGAGAGGGTAATCATGCTGTCGCAGCCTGCGGCATTCGTGATTACCACCAGATAGTCGCACGTCTCAGTGTAGGTATGGCCCTGCCAGGAGAAGGGACCTGAAGAGACAACCGTCGTGTCGAAATAGGAACACTGACAGTCAAATGAACCGGCGGTGACATTCTGTACCAGACGCACAAAGGATTCTACACTCCGATTGTATGCCGCCACCATTTTCTGACTATCATCCATGGCGAAGCAGTAAGCACCTCCATTACCCTTTGAACTGGAACTCCAATAACGAGCGACATTCGATACCCCTAATGGCAGGAACACAGCACCGGCATCTTCAAGCTGTCTCCATTCTGTGATGGAATAAGAATTGGTCGATGACCTCGAAAAGGGAACCCCTGCCACATCAGTCCAATCGTCCGACAAGAGTACATAACCTCGCACCGTGGTAGTCGAGCCGCTTGAAGTGGGAACATTCCAAATCGTAACCCGCCCTTGCAAGTTGGCAGCATCTGGACGCTGATATAGCAGGTAGTCCCATTCCTCGCGTGTCAGCACGCGCCATAAGTTCTGCTCTCCACCACCATTGGCAAGAACGTTGTATTGCCCCCAGTCGTAGTAGCGGCTCGTACCCGTCAGGTTCGTATCCGTCATAAAGGTAGAGGGTCCATATCCTTGAAGGTTGTATTGTGCCACTGGTTCTGCCTGATAGGTCTTGTTGTGGTCCCAGGGGAAATACTGGGTGTTGAGCGTGTCGGCGACATCGTGGTAGCCGCTGGTGGCCCAGCCAAAGAGGTCGCTCCAGAAGGGATAGTAGGAGGCCACGCAAGAGCTGTTCAGCACATCATACTGGTGCTCCGCGAAACGCCAGTAGTTGTCAGACGAGAGGAACTGCAGGTTGCCGCTCGAAAAGCGCACCTGCAGGCCGTCGGCGACGGAGAAGACCCCCTTGGCGGCGCCCATACCAACGTTTGAGGCTACAGAGAGGTGGAGCACAAGAATGGAATCGCAGCCATTGGAAGCTGTCAGCGTATCTGCATAGTCGCCTTGTGCGGTGTAGGTCGACCCGCGCCAGGTGACACCTGTAGTAGTACGAGCTACGGTGTCGCGTTTATAAGCTGTAGCGACGACTATTTGAACGCAGGCCACGCTGTCGCAGCCGTTGGCGGCGGCAATACCCAGATTGTGCTCGTATGTGCCCGAGGCGGCGTAGTAGTGTCCATACCAGAGTACTTTGCCGCAGGAATGAAGCAGCGCCGTGTCGGCAGCGTCACGGTAGGCGTTGCAGGAGTCGGACACGTTCAGGTGCAACGTGTCCGTGCTGGGGCACCCTAGGTTATTATAATAGTGATATAGGTAGTGTCCGGACTGGTGGTAGATATGTCCGTGCCAGACGTAGGAGCCTATGGTGTCGACGGTCTGCGACTGACGCGAGCCGTGCCGGATGGTAAGATGGAGGGTGTCGGTGCTATAAAAACCCAGGTCGTTGGAATAGTGGTAGAGATAAGTTCCCGAGGAGGTGTAGGCGGTGCCGTACCACATAAAGGTGTCGCAGGCGGCGATGGTGAAAGTTGTATGGGATCCTTGGTCGAGCAAGTCGAGGTGGAGGGTCGAGAGCAGCGAATCGAGGTAGTGGTAGGTAAGTGCATCCTGTGGGTCGGTGGGATCCATCAGGTTTTTCAGTTGGCGGTTGCCCGCACTGTTGCCCAACGCGGTGGTGGAATCGAGGGTCTGTATCTCTGCCCGGCGGGGAATCTTCACAAAACTGCCTCCCGTGAGGAAGAGGGTGTCGTGGTCGATGGAGAGCACTTGCTGCTCCACAAGCATGAAGCCTGCATCGTTCTCGAAGTCACTCAATGCATCAGGTGTATTGGTGAGACTATTGTAGTTGCCGTCGAAGCCCATAGGAATGGTCACCGAGCTGCCACCTGTGAGGGTGATGGTATATCCCAAGATAGAGAGCGCCTGCACCTCGCTGGTCAGGTAGTCGGCATCGTTGGCAACGTGGCTTATGTTGGTGGGGCGATTGGAGAGACTGTTGTAGTCGCCGTCGAAGCGGTTGAGTACTACATAGCTGCCTCCCGTAAGGTAGATAGTATCGCCACTTATCCACAATATCTGTTTTTCAGCATACGATACCCCGCGGATGCTGTCCGTCACATGTACATTCAAGGCGTAGGGAACACTGATTAGCTGGTAGGTGGCTGCCAGGTCCATCCCATTAGGATGAGAGATGTCGATATGCATATAGTAAGGTCCTTCGCCCCAGTTAATCTCTCCAGCCCCAATGATGGTGGAGAAAGAACCAAAGCTATTGGTGGTGACCGTCTGCTGTTCGGTATGTAGAGGGATCTCTGACACCGTATCGCTCAGTATGTCCACCTGTAGCAGCAAGTCGCTGTAAGGTACCAAGTTGCCATCAGCATCACGCACAACAGCCTGCAGCGAGAACTGACCCGGTGAGGTTAGACCCACCTGCCCATTGGCAATCAACGGGAAAAAAAGAAGTGTCATTAGCCCTATTCCGGCTATGATATTTTTGATTATCTGTCTAATAGATTCCATGACCATTTAGTCTTTAATCAGGCGAACAAAATAGCAACTATACTTACCATAACCACCAATAGAGACTCTTGGGTAACAGTAGAGACCACCATTGCTGAGGGTGCAGTGTACATAATAACCAGGATCATCATTTTGTACAGAAACATGCCAGAGCAAAACGTAAGCGCCACTAGACCACGAATGAAATACACCTGTACGGGTGGTTGTACTGCTCCAATAAAAGGCGGAATAAGTACTCTCGGCCGTCGTGCCCGTGGTGGGGAGGAATACCGCGCCTGCAGCCTCCATAACAGCCCATTGGGTAACACCATAGATGTTTAGCAGGTAGTTATTTTGACTACGGATATTTGGGTTGGGGGTGAATGTGGTCGAAGCTGGAAGGACCCAGTTGTCAGGCAGCAAAATGAATCCTCGCACACCATTTACCGTGGCCCAACCTCGGAGGTTTTCGGCATTGTCTCGTTGCCATACAACATACTCCCATTCCTCCCTCGTCAGCGTCCGCCATTGACCTGGGATGTTTCCACCGTTGGCAATGGGATTATGTACTCCCCAGTCGTATTCCGCACTAGTGTTCACCAGATCCCAGTCCGCCATATTGCTTGAAGGTCCGTAACCATAAGAGCTACCGGACAACCAAGGACGATAACCCGTATTCTCAAAATCGGTACTGTCGTGGTAACCGCTGGTGGCCCAGGCGAACTGGTCAATCCACCCCGTATAGGTGGCAGAGCGCTTATTGTTGTCGGCACCGCGGTAGTCATACTGGTGGTGTCCGAAACGCCAGATATTGTTGGAAGCTTTGTACTGCAGGTTGCCCTTCGAGAAGCGTATTTGGTGGGTAGCACTGACAGAGAAATAGCCAGGCAACACCCCGGGGTCATCGATAATCAAAGAGAGTGAGATGATGCTGTCGCAGCCGGCGGCATTGGTGATGGCCTCCATATAATCACCCGTCTCGGTGTAGGTGTGGCTGTGCCAAGTGAAGGTACCGGTGGAGATGATGGTCGTGTCGTAGTAGGTGCAGTTGCAGACCATGGCGTTGGGGTCGTAGGACTGCGCCAGTCGAACATAGTTTTGATTGCTGCGGTTGTAGGGAGCACGGATAACAGTCGTGCCGTTGATGGCCAAGCAGTAAGCCGAACCTGTGCCACCGCTGGTGGAGGTCCAATAGTAGCCTGCTGGAAGGAACAAGGCCCCCGAATCCTCTATCTGTTTCCATTGCGCAAGGGTGTAGGAGTTGGCATTATAGTTGCTGGCGTTTGGTGTGAATGAAATTCCCGAGGGCAAGTGGGCATTGCCATCGTCAGCGAGGACAATAAAACCTTGCACAGTGGTGGTTCCTCCTGTGGCTGTTGGAATACCAGTGATGCGGCCAATAGAACGTAGATAGGAGGCATTGTTGCGCTGGTTGAGCAGGTAGTCCCACTCTTCGTTGGAGAGCACACGCCACAGTTCCTCCTCGAACCCTCCGTTGGCAATGGTGTTGAACTGCCCCCAGTCATAGTAGCGGCTGCTGCCCGTGAGGTTTGTATCCGTCATGTTCCGTGAGGGGCCATATCCGTATTGATTGTTTATGTAGGCGTCGGTGCCTGGATCTGCCGAAGCATTCGATTGGTCAAAAGGTTGGTAATTCGTGTTCAGCGTGTCAGCAGGGTCGTGGTAACCGCTGGTACCCCAACCGAAAAGGTCGGCCCAAGTGGGATAGTAGGCAGCGGCACAGGTGAGATTCAACACCTCGTATTGGTGTGTGGCGAAACGCCAGAACATATCTGACGATAGGTGCTGTAGGTTGCCACTAGCGAAACGCACATATTCCCCGTTGCCGACAGAGAAGATGCCCGGGATGGAGCCTACGCCTAGATTGGAGCCAATAACGAGGTGCAACGTATAGATAGAGTCGCAGCCGTTGACGGCGATAAGCGTGTCGGAATAGTCGCCGGTCATCGTATAGGTGTTTCCTCTCCAAGTGACTCCCGTGGCGGTACGGGCCGAAGTGTCGCCATAGAACATGGGCAGAATCATGATTTGTACACGCACCACGCTGTCGCATCCACCCTCGGCAATATTGCCGAGGCTGTGTTCGTACCTCCCCGATGCCGCAACATTGGCACCGTACCATGTGGTGCGGCCACAAGCAACGAGCTGAGATGTGTCGCTCTCCAAGCGTAGCGCTGTACAGTCGGCACTGCCCGCGTGAATGGTCAGGTGCATGGTGTCGACACTGGGACAGCCGTAAAGGTTGAGATAGTTATAGGTATAAGTCCCCGAAGCGGTGTAGAGCGTGTCGTGCCAAGTGTAGGTACCCGTGGCGGTGATATTTTCCACGTTGTGCGTACCCACACGGACGGCGAGTTTCAAAGTATCCACACTGTAGAAGCCACCCACATTGGAATAAGCATAGGTGTAGGTGCCCGACAACGAGTAATTGGCCCCGTTCCAGAAGAACGAATCGCAGACATCCACCTGCGTGACATTATGGGTGCTGTAGTTGGCATTGGGATTCTCTGCCAATAGTGCCCAGATGGAATCAAGATAGTGTTTGGTGACTGCGTCCTGTGGGTCGGTGGGATCGAGGAGATTCTTCAACTGTTCGCCGCCGGCGGAATTGCCCAGGGCGACAACATCGGCCAAAGTCTGCATCTCCACATAGTCGGGGATGACCACATAGCTGCCACCTGTGAGGTAGATGGTGTCGTTGCCCATCGAGAGCACCTGCACCTCCTGGGTAATGAAGCCCATATCGTTGGTGAAGGCACTGAGTCCCGTAGGACGGTTGGTCAAGTGGGTGTAGTCGCCGTCAAAACCCGCAGGCAGCTTCACAAAGCTGCCGCCCGTGAGGAAGATGGTGTCGTTGCTGATGGAGAGTACCTGCACCTCGCCGGTAATATAGCCAGCATCGTTGGTGAACTGGCTCACATTGGTGGGCTTGTTGGTGAGGTGGTTGTAGTCGCCGTCGAAATCAGGTGGCAACACCACAAAACTGCCACCCGTGAGGTAGATGGTGTCGTGCCCCATCCACAGCACCTGCTTCTCCTCAAACGGCACTCCCCTCACGCTGTCGGCAACGCTGGCATAGAGGGCATAGGGTACGCTGACCAACTGCTGGTTGGTGACGATATGGAAATTGGCACCCTCCGTGAGCTGCACCTCCGACTGGAGGTAGAAGGGACCATTGCCCCAGTCGACCACCCCAAGGTCGGCATTCGTGCCTATCTCGTATGAGAAGAGACCGAAACTGTTGGTGGTGGCATTGGCGGTCTCGGTATAGACGACCGTGCCGTTGGGTGAACCCTGCATAATGGTGATGCGGATGGGCAGGGTGCGGTTGTCCACCAGGCGGGCATTGGCATCGCGCACCACCGCCTGGTAGTTGATTCGTTTCGGAGCCTGCGCTTGCAGCGAGCAGGCGGCAATCACCGTCAGAAGAATGAGGTATAGTTTTTTCCGGTTCATCGTTTATCTGATTTTGATTACTTTATACACGTTCGATTGTTTTCTTCCCACATTCTCCACCCTCAGCATATATTGTCCCGAGGAGAGGTCGGAGACATTCACCGAGGTCTGCTGCAGGAAGGAGCCCTCCTGAAGCATCTGTCCGCTGAGGGAGTAGAGACTGTAGCGCATACGGGCAGTAGCCTCGTCGGTCTCGAGGGTGAAACTTTCGGTGGTGGGATTGGGATAGAGATTGACATTGCAGGAGAGCGGCTCCACACCGTCAATCCTGTTGAGCTCAAAGGTGAGATAGGGCTGCAGCACCCCTTCGGTGAGCGAGGCGGTACGCACGTTGACGGTGACGGCGGTGTCATAGACCGTCCGGGTGGCGCATTGGCCGAGACTTATGGTCATCTCGCCTCCCGAGCCCGTCACATGCCCTCCCATGGGAACGGTGGCCACCTGGGCCTGCAGGCCCGCCACCAGTCCCAGCATCGACAAGAACAATACTATTCGTTTCATATCTTAATCCTCATTTTTATCAAATTCAACATCTTCTTGTTCCTCTTCTTCATCCTCCAATTCCAGTTCCACATTCCGCTTGCTGCAATAGAGCTCGAACTCCACTCGGCGGTTGATGTAGCGGCCGCGTTCGGTGGCATTGCTTTCAAGGGGATAGCGTTCGCCAAAACCTTCATAGCTCAGTCTCGACGCCTCGATGCCCTTGTCGACAAGGTAGTTCACCACCGACGACGCGCGGTTGAGCGAGAGCCTGTCGTTGTAGGCATCGCTACCAATACTGTCGGTGTGACCGCCCACATGCAGGTTATACTGCGGATAGTCCTTCAGCAGTTTCACTATGCGGTTGAGTTTCTGTTTCGAGCCCATCGTGAGCTCGTACGAGTCGAAGGCAAACTTGATGTCGAAGAGGCAGATGCGCAGGTCGCACACTTCCTTCCCTCGTGCCACCATATTCAGTATTTCCTCGAGGGTGTAGCATTCCTTGTATTCGTAGTCCTGCGCACGACGATAAGGTGCTTCCTTCACCCACACGGTCTCGTGGGTCTCGGGTTCGGCAACGGTGTCCATGGGTTCTGTCTCCTCCTCATCCACACTGTCTTTCTGCGCCAAGTAGTCCTCCAGCGAGAAGCCTGTTCCCATATAGCCTTTCCCGGAAGGCAAGATTCTTTTCTTGACGAGGGGGATGCCCAGTCCCACCGTGAGCTCGACGCCGCGGTTCTTGCGGGTACCAAAGTTTTGGGTGTTCCCCATCTCGGGATTGATTGCCTGTGCCTCCCCCTCCAGTTCGGCCGACGAGAAGTTGTTCATCAGCGCGAAGTCGACACCCGCTTCCACCGTCACGAAGAAATCGCGCTCGAAGGCCTCAAAATGGATGTCGGTGCCCACACCCGCACGGAGGGCAAAGTCGAAGGGTTTGATGTTGCTTTTGTTCAAAGCCATCGAGGTGGCGGCAACAGAATTCGACTCGAAGTTAATCTTCCCCGGAAGGGTGAAGCTGCAATCCACTCCCAGAGCGACATAAGGCACCACTTCCCACCAGGGACGGCAGAGGCTCAGATGCAGCATCGGTCGGAAGTCGAGATAAGGCACCCACATGTCGTAGTGTACGTCGCACCACTTCATATCCATCCCGCGTACCGCATAGGCCACATCGGTGCGCAGATAGAGGAGTCCTTTGATGCGGTGACGGTAGAAGAGTCCCGCCGAAGGGCCTATCATCATCGAGTGCTCATATTTGTCGTAAGCGGCATAGGAAAGGGACATGTCGTTTACCCTTCCTCCTACATAGAGTCCTACCGAATGTTTGGGTGTCGATACCCACTCCAATTCCACGCCTTGTGCTGTCATATTCAGCACCATCAACATCGCTGCCAAGAATATGCTTGTTCTTTTCATAGGCTTCCTTTCATGATGTTAGTGGTGACGGGATCTGTCTGCGCCGAAGGCTGCCAGTCGTGAGGGGTGGTGTTGCCGTCCTGGTCGCGATAAACACGGAAGTCGCCCACCTCGAGCAGCACATTGTAGGGGTCGTTCTTCTCCAGCATCACGTTGGCATATTCCAACCGCTGGATGGAGCCGTTGGAAGAGCGCTCGCCCGAGATGATCAGTCCTATCACGCACGACCAGCCGGCTGCATTGTTCTTCATCTCGGCGCGGCCGGCGAAGGTGAACTTGCTCCCCTGTCCAGTGACGATGGCGTTGTCGCATACCAACTGTGCCGAAGCCTGTTCTTCGGTGTAGCAGAGCATATTGCGGCAACTCTGCGAACTGAACAGCAGCTTGGCATTGTAGAAGTTGTTATTCTGATAGGCGTCGGAAGCATACACAAGTGCCATAGGCGAGGCCAGGAATCCTCCCTCTATCACAGGAGGATTCTCTCCCTCGTTGATGGTCATATAGCTCCTCAGCGAGTCCACCATCGAGTCTGGGATAAGCGATTCCGGTATCGACTCCAGATAGGGAGGAATCATCACCGTCTCGTTATCCTTCTCCAAACAACCAAACATCGTCAGCGTCAGCAATAGAATTAGCTTGTATTTTTTTCTCATATTTCAGTTTTGACGTTTTCTCAATCCAACGGACATAAAAAGAAGCGCGGGTCTAAACCGTCTTGCTTATCCCGTCAACTTAGGCTCTCGCATCGCCTCCTTCCGAGGATAAGCAATGTCGAAGCCCACGCTGTAATGAAATACAATAGAAACTATGAGAGTACTATGTACATCATACCCATGGACGCCGATCATCGCGTTATCATGCGGAAGGGTTTCTGAATTTGCGAGATTCAAGTTGACCGCAGATTAACGTCTAACTCAACGTCTTTTCAATATGTCTGTCGCCCGCCATTGCCCTTGCGGACTCCGACGTTTGACGACTGCAAAATTACAAACTTTTTTTCATTCCACCAAATCTTTAACATTTTCATAAAAAAATCCTCCGCAGGAATCCCTGCAGAGGCTATTTTGAGAGCAAGCACTTGTCGGCATAGCCGACGGCACACCACAAGCTCTATGATTACTTTACTATTTCTATGTTTAATGACATAATCATCTTCAGTGTTTCACGGTGCAAAGATACGAAAAAAAAACAGAAGATGTACGATAAATTTGTTAAGATGTTCCTATCCAAGCATCTTCTTCAATGTCCGCATCAGGTGGGTCTCCATAGGAGAGCAGTGGTCATCTGCCGCAATAACTGATTGGATTTCATCCAGAAAACCTTGTTTTGAAGCTTCATCCACTATGAATTTTCTCTTGTTTTCTTGGATGCACGACAGAATATCCATGTCACTCATCTTCCGAAAATCCTTTTTTATCCTTTCTAATGTGGCGGAGTCGGTTTTCTCCAACATCTGCTCTACCTCATTTTCATGAATGTGGCCATCCACATTGGCTACATAAAGCATTACCAATACTTTAAATTCTTCTTTGGTCATCTTTTTGAATATTTTTGTTGTTATTTCTTTTGCGTTACCTATGCAGGAATATTATGTTCAGGTAATCTGATATTCTTTATCTGCAATAAAAACGAAGGAAGGGTCTGAACTGGTTTTCGATTTCGGTCACGGTGGAGCCCTCGATGGCGGTGGGATGGGTAATAATCGAATAGAGATAGAACTTGTCAAAGTCTATCTGATCCCATATACCCAGCGCCCAATGTCGCTTGAGTAATTGCAGCAGAATGTCCTTATTCCCTTGCGTCATCAAACTTTGATTGACAAAAATGTTAGTTCCGTTATCCAACTTTCAATTTGCAAAGATACAAATATTTTTTCAGTCAACAAAAAATATTAATTGCCATTCAAACTCCAGCATTTCGGCCAATTAAAGGAAGTAAGGAAATGCAGGGGGATAATTCGTCAGAAGAAATCCAGCGAGAGCTGGGGCGTTGAGGAAGGCTGTTCGGGTTCTGGCGGTTGCTGTGGGGACAGAGCTGCAGATTCGGCTACCGTAGTGGCGACAGCGGGAGTCTCGGTAGGAATGTCAGCGAGGGCGATGGATTGACCGTCGAAGGGTTCTTCTTCGGTTCCAACAAGTTCATTCAATGCTATTTCGCCGACATACAGAGAGTCGCTCCAACGGCCGTCAGCGGCCTGTACCATGAGGTAGACCTGGGCATCGTGTCCTGCGAATTCGTCGGGCAGCGCGACGGCAATGCGCTTGTCGCGCCGGTAGGTCGGCGCCGAGAGGAATCCCTTCTCGAGCTCGGGAACATATACATAGAGATACACGTGGTCGAAGGCGCTGCCACAACCACGGTCGAACTTGACACTCAGCACATTGTCGGCCGACCACTCCATCTCGTTCGCCTGCACCTGCGCCACATCGCCTATGCTGAGAACCAGCCTGCTATAATCTATCGTCAGCTGCCCGTTGTCCACGCCGAAGGCGGGCTGGTTCACCTTGACGAAGAGGTTGTAGGCCGTCATACCCGCCTCGCGGGCCATCTCGGTCATCGTCGTCGTCACCGCCCAGCGCATCTTCGCCGCCTGCTGCACCTCCTGCTTGAACATCTCGCGGTGCTCCGTCTGCGCCTTCGAACGCGGATTCTTCACATACCTTTTATACGCCCGCATGCAGTATTTCCCGTTCCACATATACCCCACGACGGTACCGACTTTTCCGACGTAACCACCCAGAATACCAGACTGTTGCTTTGCCATAGTTAATATTTTTTTTGATTTTTTATTTATGATAACGTTATTCTCTGTTTATTATTGCTTACTCAAGAAAATTTTTATAAATAGAGGAGTAAGGGAGGAGTAAGAGCAGAGTAAGAGAGAGTGTTAACAAGATACTGGTTGTTAGGGCTGTAGAAAAGCATAAAAATGGACAAAAAGAAAGCCGTGAGCCAAACTCACGGCTATGATTTAATCCCTGAGGAATCGCGAAGGTTCCCCTACCGGAAGAAGTCGAAGAAGAAATAGAGGGCGGCGTAGCGCATGGGCACCCCTTTGGCGGTGCCGAGGGTGCGGTTGCTGCTGTCGCGGACGGTGCCGTCAGACTCCACCTTGCCGAGGTAGGAGTTGTTGCGGTTGTCGTTAATATCATAACCTTGTTTTTATATTATATTAAGTAGTCATTAAACTTTTTTTGGTGGAATGGGATTTTATTCGTAATTTTGCAGTCGATTATTTAAAGATAATGACTCAACAGAATGCAATACAGCTTTTTGAAGGGAAGTGGATTAGAATAGCCTGGAACGAGCTTCCAACAACCTGCTGTCCATAGAAGATACTGAGGTGAACGAGATAGAAAACCTGTAAGCAGAATAACAAACCGATATCAACTTAAAACCGATGCTTATGTAGCAGGCAAAATATTGTAAAGACATCATATTGAGCTGACGCTCTTGTTCTCCCTCGTGGAAAGTCTGGAAAACTCCCATATGATACGAGAATAAGATTGCGGATAGTTCACGCAATGGCGTGAATTCTTTCCCACTTATTTGTATCAATGGTATTTCCAGACACCACCACAGGAAATAAGTGGCATTAAAACGAAGGGATTTACGCCTTTCTTTATGCCCCTTATTCGAACAGCGGCTTCCAGCTCAACAAACAATTAAGCAGGGAAGCCGAAAACTGCATTATAGAGTAGGCAATGACTAAAGGGAAACAAAATGGAAGAAAAAAAATCTTTATTGATGCAAGACAAATGGGGCAGCAACCATGGATATGAGGTTATGCTTGATTTCCAAGTGTCATGGCTGATGCGTTTGGCCGCAGAAAAGGATGTGAAGAAAAAGAATCTTCATAAAATCAGTAAAGAAGTTTTGCTTCGTCTAATTGAAGTTAAAGAAGATGTTGGAAACGTGAAAATTGGAAAAGTGGATGTTTGGCGGCAATGGGAACGTATTGATGTGATTGCGGAGGTTGAAGTGGTGGTGAACGGAGAAACACAACATCACCTTGTAGTTATAGAAGATAAAGCATACACGATGATTCATGATAACCAATTGGATCGTTATGCTGAAGCAGTGAGTGCATATTACAATGGAAGACGTAAAAAACATTACGAAATCCATTATTGGGTAATCACGTTTCACGATGAAGGAACTAAATATTGGGAAAAACTGAAAGAGGATTGTAATAACTGTAAAATAGAAAAATGGGAATTACTAAATATGTATGATGTCATCGGATGGAGTAAGGATAGGGAAAATGATTTTAATAATACAGAAAGTGATTTATTTGAGGAATTTTGGATTAAAGAGTGGTATTAACTTAAAATCACATAATATGAAAAAAATACTATCTTTTACACTTCTTTTGCTTGCATGTATAAGCATTGCCAATGCTCAAATCAAAATAGTCGGAAATGAATATTCGGATTCGCTTTCCGCAGCAAAAAAATATTATGAACAAGATATTGATTTTAATGCACTAGTTACGATTGGTGATACCTTTTATTTGTCAGAAACACACTTAATGAAAGGCAGTGAATTTACAACTAATGAAAATGGACTATTTGATGGTTGTCTTGATATGCCCATCGGCTACTATGTCAGGTCTGGTTATGTGTTCTGTATTGAGAATGAAAATGCAATAAGAGTTTCTGCACATCTACCTCAATATCAATATAGTAGTTATTCAAGAGATCTTGAAAAAACTATATATAATTTAAAGGAGGAGTTGTTATATTTAACTAATGAAGAAAGTGAAGATAAAGAAAGAATGGTATTTGGTTATCTTCGTTATATTATTTTTAATTCAACCGATACAAACAATACCCATACGTATTATTGTAAACCTGATATAAGGCCAATCATTTCTTTAAGTTATTATAATGAATTGCGAACGTTTATAAACAAGGAAGTGGTGATAGGTGTTGTTACATGGGATAGCCTATATTCCTATCAGGTAATACTCGATGACCTTACAGGAAATCTCATTAGATTAAAAGATAAAAGTTTTCTCTTTAAAGATGTGGTTTTGAAAGGAAACAATTTGTATATCGTATTAGAGGGTAAGGAAACAGGTTCTTTTGGTAGAGAAGTAGAAAACATTGTATATGCATATGATAAATATGACTTACTAAAAAACGATAACTCCTCTACAGGCGATATTGCTTGCTTCAAAATAAGAGGAAAACAAATAGATGTGGGTGATTATTTTTATGAAATGGAAGATTTTTTTGTGATAAAGAAAGGCGATATAAAGAATTTATATGCACGCCCGAAGATAGCATCTGCTCAACATGAGAAAGAACTAAAAATAAAACAACGGCAATTGGATAAGGAAAGAAAGAAAAAGGAGGAGAATTTCAGACGGAAAATGATCGCAAAGTACGGAGCAGAAAAAGGTACTCTCGTTGGAAATCGTCAGGTTGCAATTGGTATGACCGAGGAGATGGTGCGTGATGCATGGCGTCGCCCATGGAACACCTACCGCACAACGACGAAGTACGGAAAAAGCGAGGTGTGGTGCTACAACTACAAGACAAGGGTCTATTTCTACAATGGGAAAGTTGTGCAGATAGACGATTAGACCCTAGCACTGACATAACTAATAAGAGTATATCTTCCACGCAAGAAGGTATACTCTTTTTGGTACACAATAATTTCCAATATCCTGCGTTATAGATATATCTTTTGTGATTATGAGCGAGAAGAAGCAGGGATATTTGGATTTCGACGAGTATATCCGTCAGGGCGAACCTGGACAGAAAGAGAAAGCATCTATCTGGCAGGCTGCTATTGGATTGCAGGCTGTCGATGGATTGACGACATCGGACTACCTGAAACAAACGGCGAGAAAGCATATTGAGGGGACGATAGACATTGACCAAGCCCGCAATTTGATTCGGACCTATTACCAATCGAAGGTTCAACGGGAGCCTGACGATGACGATAAACAGGAGGCCGACAAGGTTTCGGCCAACATTACCAAAATATTGTCCTCAAAGACGTCAGACTTCAGTACAGGTGGATATATCGCTTTGCATCGTAGAATATTCGAGGGGGTAATGAAGCACGCTGGCGAATTGCGCAAACATGATTTTACCAAAAAAGAATGGGTCCTCGAGGGTGACACTGTTCACTATCTTAATTGGGAGGATCTTCGCCGTGCTTTGGATTACGATATTGCCCAGGAACGCGATTTTAGTTATAACGGTATTTCTCCCGATGAACTTATCGCACATATCTCTCGATTTGTATCTGGTTTATGGCAGATACATGCTTTCAATGAGGGTAACACACGAACGACAGCGGTATTTTCAATTCTCTACCTGCGCGATATTGGATTTGAAGTGGATAATGAAATGTTTGCACGTCATTCATGGTATTTCCGCAATGCGCTGGTTCGAGCCAATTACAAGAACGCCGTGAAAAGCATTGACTATTCGCCAATCTATCTGGAACGTTTCTTCCGTAACTTATTATTGGGTGAGAAATGGGACCTCCGCAATCGCTATCTTCACATTCATCCCACAGACGAGTGGCGCATACAACCTAACCTTGACACCCGTACAAGTACCCGTACAAGTACCCGTATAAGTACAACTGTAAATAAAATAAATCCAGATAATAAGCTATACACTAATAATGAAAAAATTATTGAACTTGTGCGGGTGATTGGGAACGGAGAGTTGAGCATCAAACAAATGATGGAATTGAAAGGGCTAAAACATAGGCAAAATTTCTTGGATTATCATCTTGAGCCGTCATTGCGAGAACGCTATGTACGTATGAAATATCCCGACCGGCCCAATCATCCGCGGCAGCGGTATCTGCTGACGGCAAAGGGGTTGGCGCTGTTTCAAGAGGTACAATAGGAGGAAGCCGACAGCATCTGATACGGGTCAGAGAACCCTCAACGAAGTATACACCCCTGCGGGAGGACCTGCAGGGGTTTTACTTTTCTCTTGCTCCGGAAATGGGGGGCAAAGGGAGGGGTAAGAGGGGAGTAAGAGTTGAGTAAGAGTTAAAGGCAACAAAGTAGTGATTATCAGTCAAATGGAAAAGTAAGAAAAAGTGGTAAAAAATGGTCCCCGACACATTTTTTGCATCGGGGACCGAAAGGGATTGTAACTATCTCTATTTGAAGAAGTCAAAGAAGAAATAGAGGGCGGCGTGGCGCTGGGGGACGCCGCGGGCGGTGCCGAGGGTGCGGTTGCTGCGGTCGCGGACGGTGCCATCGCTCTCCACCCTACCGAGGTAGGATCCGTTGCGGTTTCGGACGGTGCCGTCGCTCTCTATCCTGCCGATGTAGGCGTTATTGCGGTCGCGGACAGTGCCGTCGCTCTCTATCTTGCCGATGTAGGCGTTGCTGCGGTCGCGGATGTCGCCGTCGCTCTCGATGCAGCCTATCGTGGAGTTGCTGCTGTTGCGAACCGTCCCATCACTCTCTATCGTCGCAATGGAGGCGTTGTTGGAATTGCAGATTGTCTGAGAATGAAGAGTGGAGAATGAAGAATGAAGAATAAGAAATAGTAGGAGACAGGAGACAGGAGTTAAGGAGTTTAGCCAATAGCGCCGGCTGGCACATTTGTCTTTAACTTCTCTAACTTCTTTAAATTCTTTAACTTCCATATATTAATTATTGTATCTTAAACAAATAGTCGAAGCTGTAGGTGCGGACGTAGAGGTAGCCGTCTTTGGGGACGACCTCGTTGACCATCTTCTTCATGGGGATTTTCTGGATGCGCTGGCCGCTGTATTTGTCGAGGATGAAGAGATTGTCGGGCTCGGAGGTGAAGCCGTAGCCGCAGATGATGGAGTTGTCCACGATGGCGAAGTGCGAGTTGCAGGTCATCGGCTGGGTGGTCCATACAATCTCCTGCTTCTCGAGGTCGAAGGCGGTGATGTAGCCCGTCTGGTAACCGGCGCCGTCGGAGTAGCCGTTGGTGCCGTGGGCGATGTAGAGGATGTTGCCCTCGATGATGAAGTCGTCGAGGCTCTGCGTATTACCCATCAGCGTGGTCTTGGGGGAGAACTTCCAGTTCTCGAAGTCATAGGCGGCGTAGAGGGTCTGCTGGGCCTCGTCGGTGATGACCATCTTGAGGGTGTTGCCCCAGTTCTCGCCGTAGGTGGTGATGAGGTAGCCGCCGGTGCGGTAGCGGAAACGCGGGGCGAACTGTCCCATGGGGAGCTCGACGCGCTCCTCGCGACGGACGAGGTCGTTGTTGAAGAACCAGTTGTCATCGTCGGTGATTCCGTTTTGCTTGCAGGAGAGCTGTTTGAGCTTGACCTGCTTGCGGCTCTTGTCGAGTTTCAGAACATGGCCCGTAAAGTCGGGAGCGGGCATTGCGGTAAACTGGAGGCTCTCCAGGTTGTTGGGGTCGAAAGTGCCGATGGCGGACAGTTTGTAGTCGGCCTTGAAGGCCTCGTCGCGCTGGGGATAGGTCGTCTGGGTAGTGGCGGCTTTCTTGGTGGTGTTTTTCTTCTGTGCGCACAAGGTGGCGGGGAGGAGGAGGCATAGGGATGCCAGCAAAAGGGTACGAACGGTTTTCTTCATATCTGTTGATAACTTATTTTCGGGATGCAAAAGTACGAAAGATGTTTGATATGGCAAAATAAATCTGGTTTTTCAACAGGTAAAAGTTGAGAACTTTATTTTGTGGAACGGGGGATTGGGTGTATCTTTGCAACGTGCGAAAGAGACCGAGAATTGATTTAAGTACTTTGACATGAATTGTTTGTCATGGTTGTCTATCTCTTGTGGTGGACACCAAGAGGGAATCGCGTGAGAATCGCGAGCTGTCGCGCAACTGTGTTCTGTGAACACGGTGTCGGCATAGCCGACAACTGTCACAAAGACGGTGTCGGCTTGGCCGACAACTGTTCACAAATAAAGCCAGACACCTGCCATGACAATTACGATACATGCCGCTTTCGCGTCAAAAGCCGGCCGTAACCGCCACCATGCTGTCGGTGTCCTTTCGCGAAACTTTTTAAAGATAGATACGGAGACTATATTTAGGAAATAATACATATATATATAATGGAGACCAACAGCTTTACCATCACCAAACGCGACGGGACGCAAGAACGCTTTTCGTTGGACAAGATAATGAATGCCATCATCAAGGCGTTCAACTCGCAGAAGGAGGACATCGACCTGGGTCGTCTGTCTAAGATCCTGGCCCGTATCGACATCCACGACGGTATCACCGTGGAGGAGATACAGAACCAGGTGGAGGTGGCCTTGATGCAGGAGGGCTACTACAATGTGGCCAAGAGTTTCATCCTCTACCGCCAGCAGCACACCGAGGATCGCGAGACGATGGAGAAACTGCGCTTCCTCTCCGACTACTGCGATGCCGCCAATGCCGCCACAGGTTCGAAATACGACGCCAACGCCAATGTGGAGCACAAAAACATTGCCACCCTCATCGGCGAGTTGCCGAAGAGCGGCTTCATCCGCCTGAACCGACGCCTGCTCACCGACCGCATCAAGCAGATGTACGGCAAGGAGATGAGCGACCGCTACATCGACCTTCTGACGCACCACTTCATCTACAAGAACGACGAGACGTCGCTGGCCAACTACTGCGCCTCCATCACGATGTACCCCTGGCTGCTGGGTGGCACCACAAGCATCGGCGGCAACTCGACGGCTCCCACCAACCTCAAGAGCTACTGCGGCGGCTTCATCAACATGGTCTTTATGGTCTCCTCCATGCTGAGCGGCGCCTGCGCCACGCCCGAGTTCCTCATGTATCTCAACTACTTCATCCAGAAGGACTACGGCAAGGACTATTGGAAGGAGCCCAACAAGGTAGTCGACCTCTCGCTGCGTCAGAAGACAATGGACAAGATTATCACCGACTGCTTTGAGCAGATTGTCTACTCGCTGAACCAGCCCACAGGTGCCCGCAACTACCAGGCTGTGTTCTGGAACATTGCCTACTACGACAAGCCCTACTTCGAGAGCCTCTTCGGCGAGTTCCGCTTCCCCGACGGCAGCGAGCCCGACTGGGACGGCCTCTGTTGGCTGCAGAAACGCTTCATGAAATGGTTCAACCAGGAGCGTACCAAGGCCGTGCTGACCTTCCCCGTGGAGACGATGGCACTGCTGTATGACAAGGATGGCAAGTTCGTCGACCAGGATATGGCCAACTTCACCGCCGAGATGTACTCCGAAGGTCACTCCTTCTTCACCTATATCTCTGACAATGCGGACTCGCTGAGTTCCTGCTGCCGTCTGCGCAACGAGATTACCGACAACGGCTTCAGCTACACGCTGGGTGCCGGCGGCGTAAGCACAGGCTCCAAGTCGGTGCTCACCATCAACCTCAACCGCTGCATCCAGTATGCCGTCAACAACGGCAAGGACTACAAGGAGTTCCTCACCGACATCATCGACCTCTGCCACAAAGTGCAGCTGGCTTACAATGAGAACCTCAAAGAACTTCAGAGCCACGGCATGCTACCGCTCTTCGACGCCGGCTATATCGACATCGCGCGCCAGTACCTCACCATCGGTGTCAACGGTCTGGTGGAGGCTGCCGAGTTCATGGGCATCGCCATCAAGGACAGCCCCGAATACCGCGAATTCGTGCAGACTGTCCTCGGCCTCGTGGAGAAGAAGAACAAGGAATACCGCACCAAGGAGGTGATGTTCAACTGCGAGATGATTCCCGCTGAGAACGTGGGCGTGAAACACGCCAAATGGGACCGCGAGGACGGCTATTTCGTGCCGCGCGACTGCTACAACTCGTATTTCTATATCGTCGAGGACCAGTCGCTCACCGTCCTCGACAAGTTCCGCCTGCACGGCAAGCACTATATCGAACACCTCACCGGCGGCTCGGCGCTGCACATGAACCTCGAGGAGCACCTCACCCAGCAGCAGTACCTGCAGCTGCTCGAGGTAGCCGCCAAGGAAGGCTGCAACTACTTCACTTTCAATATTCCCAATACCATCTGCAACGACTGCGGCCACATCGACAAGCGCTACCTCAAGGAGTGCCCGAAGTGCCACTCGAAGAATGTCGACTACATGACCCGCATCATCGGCTACCTCAAGCGCGTGAGCAACTTCAGTCAGCCGCGCCAGCAGGAAGCCGCCCGCAGATACTACGCTACCATGAACTAAACAATGCTCAAATATACTAACACAGATATTGTCTTTCAAGAGATTCCCGACGAGGTGACGCTGGCCGTCAATCTCTCAGGGTGTCCCTGCCACTGCCCGGGGTGCCATTCGAAATACCTCTGGGGTGACGAAGGGGAGCCGCTGACCGACGAGGCCATCGACCACCTGCTGGCGTCACAGCCTTCGGGGGTGAGCTGCGTGGCCTTGATGGGTGGCGACGCCGAACCGGCAGAGGTCGACGGCATCGCTGCACGACTCAAACAACGTCACCCGAAACTGAAAACGGCCTGGTACAGCGGCCGTTCGATATTGGCTAAAGAGGTGAACCTCGACCATTTAGACTATGTAAAACTGGGTCCCTATCTCTCACATCTCGGACCGCTGAAATCGCCCAAGACCAACCAACGCCTCTATTTGGTACAGCACCGTCGGGAGACCGAACCCGGCAACGCACCATGCCGCGAGGCCAACGTCCTCAAGGACCTCACACCTCACTTCTGGAAGAAAAAGAATTGACTGCTACTCAGGACGATACTCCGAGAAGGTGTGGTCGTCGTAGAAAAACAGAATCTTCACCAATCTGCGCCCGTCAGAAACGATAGGCGCAGTTTCTTTTTGTGGAGACGACGCAGGTTCAGACTCAACGTCAGTGCCGTATTCCACCTCCTGCTGGGGGGCAGTCTCAGATTTCGGCTCCTGGTCGACCAAAAGTTCCTGGGCAGGAGTGTGGTGCTCTATTTCGGGAACAGCATCGGAGACACGGGTATCGTCCGGAGCAGGAGAGGGGGCCTCCATGGAAAAAAGGGTGGGTTCCCCTTCGGGATGCTTCATTCTATATTCTCCGTACATCTCACCCTTGCCTAAGAGGAGCCAGTTGGCGTCAATCTCGGGATAGCGACGGATGACCTTGCTGACGAACTCCAGACTCGGGTTGTTCCGACCACCCAAAATATGTGACATTCCGGAGGGCTGAATTCCGATTTCATCTGCGAACTGTTTTGCAGTGATATTTTTGGCCTGCAAAATGAGATTTATCCTGTTTATCATTTTCTTACAAATGTAATATCGTCTATTTCGAATTACAAATGTACAAACATTTTTCGACACCCGCAAGCACTTTTTTCATTATTACACATGTAAAGTATACAATACAATCAAGTAAAACTTTATACAACAACTATTATATTACTATATTTAAATGATTTATAAAATATAAACAGAATATCTAAACAATTACTCAACGGCAAGATTATACTGCATCTATTTCTTTAGATAGTATGAATTAAATACTGATTATCAACTAATACTATGTAACAATATGGTGAATATTAAATTATTTAACATAAAATACAAATGTTTTTGGTTTACATTTGTAACATTATGAAAGAATGGCGTTATTTACACTTGTAAACAGTGGGTTTGGCGCCACTGATGTTACGGATGTGAAAAATAAAAAATCGCTTCTAAGCGCCTATCTCGGTGACCGACTACCTGGCGCTCCAGAATACAAAAAAAATCGCTCAGAAGCGATTTTTTACTTTTGAGTCCAAAGTCAAAAAAACGACTAAAGGTCTACCCTACCCTTCGTGACCGAAAAAATATTGGCCACGACCGCGGGTAATCTTCCCATAGTTGATGGCATGTTTGGGGCAGTGGTGGTAGCAGGCCAGACAGCAGGTGCAGCTGCCATCGTGCCGCCACGTGGGAAGGGCATCCTTCATCACAAGGTCGCCCGTAGGACATGCCTGCTCGCATTTTCCACAATGGATGCAGACTTCGGGGTCGACAGAGAATTTCTTGTCGGTCACCATGAACCTATTAAAATAACTTCCGACGATATGGCTCATTGTCCAAGGAGCCGGTCCTTTCTTGATGTGGATTTCGTCGGCCCTCCTGCCGGCAATCATGTCTGAATAGATTGCCTGCTGCTCCTTGGCAGTGGCTATCTTCGCTTGCTCCTTCTCCGGTGAGTCGGTATACATAAACGGCAGACAGACATAGCTTTCGGGCATCACAAGAGAGAAGAGGCTGGTGGCAACGGGAAGACCTGCTTTGCGCAAATCGCTGTTGAGTATCGCCATCGTCTTCCCAATACTGTCGCCACAGGTGGTGAGGGCGTAACAATAATGGCCTTGGGCAGACCTGATTTTCAGTCGCTTGATGAAATTCCGAACGATGCGTGGTGGCTGCCAACCATGGGTCGGGAAAACAAAGCCGATGCGTTCCCCCTCTTTCAATGTATATTCACAGCTCCCTTTCATCTCCTCGGGAATGAAAAAAAGTTGTTCGCCTGTCGCTTGGGCCAGCTCCTTCGCCGCCCAGCGTGTATTGCCTGTTCCGGAAAAATAGAATATCATAATTATCTGAGTTTTTTGAGGATTGACTTATGTTCGTCACTGACGCGGTAACTCTCGAGGGCTTTCTGAATGGATTTGGCGCGGACCCAGTCGGAGAGTGGCTGACCGACTACCCCTGAATGTGGCTGCGGCAGCCGTCCCCCCTGAGAGGGGGGCTGGGGGGTGATGAAGAGTGGCAGCGTGGCATCCCATTGTTTGGCGAGGGCGGTGGCGAAGTACCAAGCCTGCATCATCTGGATATAATATTCTTCGCGTCGGATAGCGGCGACCCACTGCAGGTGCTCCGGCCGGAAATCGGCATCGAGGTAGTAGCGCATCAGAGTGCCTATACCGAAGCGGACGGTGTACTCGTGCTCCGCCGACATCCATTTCCTGATTCGCGGCAGGAGTTCCTCCTTATGGCGGGCGAAAGCCCGGGGCGCCAGAGAGTCACACACAGCCCAGTTGTCGATGTAGGGTAAAAAGCGTTCCGATTCCTCAACGAGAATCTCGTATTTCTTTTCCCCGCACAACAGGTAGGCGTGTAGCACATTCTCCTCGTGATATTGATGTGGCAGTTCCTTGAGAAAACCTAATTGACTGATTGTTTGGTTGTTTGAATGAATTATCTCTTTGGCGAGCGCACGGAGCTGCGGAGAACGCACCCCGATGAAGCGGTCGGGAGAGACGGTGGGGATGAGCTTCGCCGAGAAAGCGGCATATTTTTCATCTCGGAGTGAGAACAGTTTTTCTTGCAGCGACATTTCAATTTTCAACCTTGACATTGACCTTAACTTTAACGCAATAACACAAAAACGCATTAACGCATTTCCCCCAGTATCTTATTCCTGGTGTGTCTCACACCGGTCCCAAGCTCGGAGGGTTCCATGAGCAGAAGGCTCTGCCTCAGTTCTTCCTTCAGCTCCTGATAGTGGCGGCACATCTGATAGGCGATTTTCATGCAGAGGGATTTGATGCCATAGGGCTCATCGGCAAGCACCATGTGCTCCAGACAGAAATCGAGCAGTCGCACGTAGCGTTCGTCGTCGAGGGCTTCTCTCCCCCACTCCAGCCTCTCGAGCAGCACCAGCGAGAGTCGCCGCAACGAGGTGTCGGGAGTGCTGATGGCGAAATCCGTGAGCCTCGCGCGTCGCGTATCTATATATATAGTGTCCTCTTTTGGCAAATGTGTCAGCGCCCATGCGGCATTATACGCCTCGCGGAGGTCGTCGCCCTGCATCTCCTCAAAGAGGCTGTCGCGAAATCCTGCATCACTGTGAGCCCTGTGGGCCAGCGCTTTGATATCATCGATATGCATCACCATAGCACTGCAAAGATACACTTTTTTCCATAACTTTAACCTTTAACCTCTAACCTTTAACCTTTTTTTTGTATCTTTGCAGTTGGAATTCAAACACTACTTAATATGAAAAACGCCAGTATCATTGACGGTCGTCGTGTGGCGTCGGACCGTATCGCCGAACTTGGCGACAACGAGATTTTTGTCTTCGGGAGCAACATCCAGGGAGCCCATGGCGGCGGTGCCGCCTGGTTCGCCCACAAGACTTTTGGTGCCGAATGGGGTGTCGGCGAGGGCCTGACAGGCCGCACCTACGCCCTGCCCACCATGGAAGGCGAAGCCTCGCTGAAGAATGCCGTTGAACATTTTATCGCCTGCGCCAAACAGCACCCCGAGCTGACGTTCCTCGTCACCGCCGTGGGCTGCGGCATCGCAGGGTACACACCAAAAGAGGTGGCCCCTTTGTTCAAAGAAGCCACCTCGCTGGAAAATGTCTATCTCCCCCAGGTGTTCTGGGAATTCCTATAATTATTCGTCTTTGTAGCCTGCGGCGATGCGGGCTTATGTATCGCTCGCATCGACCTACTCGTCTTTGAAGCCGGCAGCGATGCGGGCGCGTTTGCGCTCAATTTCGTCGAGGATAATCTTGCGGATGCGGAGGTGCGACGGGGTGATCTCGAGGTATTCGTCCTCGCGGATGTACTCCATAGCCTCCTCGAGGCTCATCTTGATGGCCGGAGCGCAGGTGCTCTTCTCGTCAGCGCTCTTGGTGCGCATGTTGGTGAGGTTCTTGGCGGTCACCACATTGATGACGATATCGTTACCGGGGCGCAGACTCTCGCCGATGACCTCGCCGGCATACACCATGTCGCCCGGCTCGATGAAGAAGGGACCGCGGTCCTGCAACTTACTGATGCTGTAAGCCGTGGCCTCGCCGGTCTCCTTAGCGATAAGGGCACCGTATTTGTGGTCGTCCATGTCGCCCTTCCAGGGTTGGAACTCGAGGAAGCGGTGGGCGATGATGGCCTCGCCGTTGGTGGCGGTAAGCAGGGTGTTGCGCAAGCCGATGATGCCGCGTGAGGGAATGGTGAAGTCGAGCTGCACACGGTCGCCCTTGGTGTCGATGGTGCCTACCTCGCCTTTGCGGCGGGTGACCACGTCGATGACCTTAGAGCTGAACTCCTCAGGCACCAGCACGGTGAGTTGTTCGATAGGCTCGCATTTCTGTCCGTCAATCTCGCGGATGATGACCTTCGGCTGACCCACCTGCAGTTCATAGCCCTCGCGGCGCATGGTCTCGATGAGCACCGAGAGGTGCATGATTCCGCGGCCGTAGACGAGCAGCTGGTCGGGCGAGCCGGTCTCCTCGATGCGCATGGCCAGGTTCTTCTCCAGCTCGGCATAGAGTCGGTCGCGCAGATGGCGGCTGGTGACGTACTTGCCTTCCTTGCCGAAGAAGGGCGAGGTGTTGATGGTGAAGAGCATGCTCATCGTGGGCTCGTCGACCTTGATGGGAGGCAGTGCCTCGGGTTTCTCGATATCGCAGATGGTGTCGCCTATCTCGAAGGCCACGTTCTTGTCGAGTTCCATGAGCACGGCGCATATCTCGCCGGCCTCCACGGGCGTCTTGATGCGCTCCTTGCCGAGACCTTCGAAGGTGTAAAGCTCTTTGATTTTGGTCTTAATCATCGTACCGTCGCGCTTAGCGAGGGTGACGGCCTGACCGGCCTGCAGGGTGCCGCGATGCAGACGTCCCACGGCGATGCGGCCGAGGTAGCTCGAATAGTCGAGGCTCGAAATCATCATCTGCGTGTTGCCTTCGTCGGTCTTAGGCTCGGGGATGTACTTGATGATGAGGTCCATCAGGTAGCTGATGTCCTCGGTGGGGGTATTGTAGTCCTCGCCCATCCAGCCCTGCTTGGCGGAGCCGTAGGCGGTGGGGAACTCGAGCTGGTCGTTGTTGGCGCCGAGGTTGAACATCAGGTCGAAGACGGCCTCCTGCGTCAACTCGGGGTCGCAGTTGGGCTTATCGACTTTGTTGACCACCACGATGGGTTTGAGGCCCAGTTCGATGGCTTTCTGCAGCACGAAGCGCGTCTGCGGCATTGGGCCTTCGAAAGCGTCGACCACCAGCAGCACGCCGTCGGCCATGTTGAGCACGCGCTCCACTTCGCCGCCGAAGTCGCTGTGGCCCGGGGTGTCGATGATGTTAATCTTGTAACCCTTGTAGCGGACGCTGACGTTCTTGGAGAGGATGGTGATACCGCGTTCACGCTCGAGGTCGTTGTTGTCGAGGATGAGTTCGCCGGTCTCCTGGTTGTCGCGAAACAGTTTGGCCTGATAGAGCATGCGGTCGACCAAGGTGGTCTTGCCATGGTCGACGTGAGCTATAATTGCAACATTACGAATGTTTTGCATGACTTTTTATATATAAAAACAAGTTGCAAAGTTACAAAAAAATAACAAATTTAAAGATTAATATATAAAAAAATACAGCCCCACAGGATTGCGGGGCTGTAATATTCAGTGTTTAAAAACACTATCTCAGCTCTGCTTTCGGACTGATTTCAATCGCTTTCAGTGACCGCGAATCGATGAGACGGAGGTATTCGCGGATGGAGAGAAGCGCAGTGGCCATCTCGCCCTGTACCGACTGCAGCAGGACACCATATTGTTCCAACTCACCATCGGCATAAGGCGGGTCGAGGGTGAGGAAGGCAGAAACGCAGTAGGTGTTTCCGCGACGTCTCAGGGAGTAGCGATTGATGAGGGCGGTGTCGGAAGGAGTCACCTCTCGCTCGAGTTTCCTGAGGTCGCTCTCGAGCATGCGTGCCATAGGCGAGAGGGAGATAGGCGGCCGCTGCTCAACAGCATTCTTGGCAGGTTCCTTCGATGCGCCACAGCCACAAACAGAGGCGGAGAAGAATAACGCAAAAAGTAACAAATAACTTATTTTCATAACATCGCTTTTTTTAATAGACAACAACTATTTTGCGGGCAGGGGCGTTGCCGACACAGAGGGTGTAGACACCAGCGGCGGGCAGGACAAACGCCGACAAGCAGCGCTGCCCCTCGGAGGTCACCACGCCGTAGCGCTCAGCGTCGAGCATCTTCCCCATACGAAGGTCCAGCAGCGCCATTGCCGCCTCGGGCGAAAGCCCGTGGACATCCATAGAATAATGTTTGGCAGTCTTCTGCGCAACAGCCGAGAAACACAGCGTCGCCAGAACAAGAATCGATAACAGTTTCTTCATTTTAAAAAAAAATCATTATAACAAAGTAAAATGCAAAAATACGAAAATTATAAGAAATGAAAAAAAAATTTAATCCCATGTAGTTTTTTTCCATTTTTCTACGTTATTATAGTTGTGAGAAGGACGGATCCATTCGATGAACTCCTGCACCGCTACCGCGGATTGCTGTTCACTCTCTGCAGCCGATTCAGGCACAGAGGGTTAGACATCGACGACCTTATCCAGGAGGCCACCATTGCCCTCTGGCGCAACCGCGAGCGGCTGCTGGCGCTGGGGAACATCCAGCAGGCAGCGCTGACATGGAAGATAGCCCGCAACGCAGTGATCGACGCCCTGCGGCACTACGAGGAGACCGACTCCCTGCCCGAAGGATACGACCAGCAAGACGAAGACAACAGCCTGCTGCACGAGTTGCACGAGCAGATAGCCCGTCTCGAGGAACCCGACCGCACGATAGTGACCATGCAACTCGAAGGCTACAGCTACGAGGAGATAGGCAAGACACTGGAGATGACCGAGAAGAACGTCAGCGTCCGCCTGGTCCGCATCAAAGAGAAACTAAGAAAAGCAATGATATGATTGACGAGAAACATTTTGACGAACTGTGGGAAAAGGCCGAGGTCGAGAAATACACCGAAAGCCTCTCTGCCGAATACCCCGCCTGGCGCGCCCGTCGGCGCCGCAACATGGGCACCGCCGCACTGGTGCTGATGGCGGCAGGGGCCACCCTACCCTTGCTGACAGGCGCTCAGACTGGTCACGACAGCTACACCGTGGCCTACTGCAACCGCGCCAATATCGCCGACCAGTATTGGGTCGATATGGCTGATGAGATGCTGGTAACGTTTAAAGGATAAAGAAATGAGAAACGACAATATTATAAGAATAAAGAATAGAAAACGGTTGGCGTCAATGTTTGGCGCAAGCCTATTCTTCATTCTTCATTTTTCATTCTTCATTACGCTCGCCAGCTGCTCGCGCGAAGGAGAGCCCTCCGCAAGTGCCTTCTACCAGCACTACGCCCATCGGCAGGAGCTCAAGGTGGCCGAGGTCGACGGCTTCAAGCTCAGCGACAGTGTGCGCATCGATGTCGTCATGCTGCAGGCCGAGAACGACGAGGACTGGCAGCAGCTCTGCGCAGAATTCGACATCCGCGGCGAGGAAGGCTCCGTGAGCTGGCTCGGCGACACCGAGAATCCCGCACGGCGCACCGAATGGAACGGACAGCCCCTGTTGCGCGTCATCGCCTCGCACGAGAGACGCACCGTCGCCTTCTACCGCATCGATAACGAGGCTCAGTACGATGCCCTTATCGACTACCAGATAGAGAGAATGAAGAACTAAAAATGACGAATAAATAAAGAATTAAGAATTGATATTAATATGAAAAAGATATTCATTGCATTGATGTTGACAATGGGGTTAGCGGGCATGACGTCCTGCGAAAAGGAAAACTCTGAGAGCAACAACCAGACTCGAGAGATATTCTACACCGTTTCGGAGCACAGCGCCCTCTCCGTCTTTGACGGTACCACCGTCCGCCTCACCACCGAGGCCGAATTCGACGCCCTCCTCGACCGCTTCTGCGACTACACGCAGAGCGGCGAACAGGTGATGTTCGTCGGTACCCGTCCTTCGCAGATGAAAGGCAACGCCTCCGACACACCCACCACCATCTCCACCTCCGACCGCGAAGAACTCAAAGCCTGGATGAAAGAGATGGAGAAAGCCGGCAAGACCGTTCGCGTAACCTACGATAACGGCACCTGGAACGGCACCGCCTATGTCAACCTCGGACAGGACGACACCCAGCAGGCACAGCTCTACACCGGCACCCTCGTCCTCGCCCCCACCCCCGTGCTCGAGAATCCGCCGCTGGGAGGAGCCGTATGGGCCATGCAACTCGCCGACGGCAGCACCCTCATCCTCACCGTCCACGGCATGATGATGTGGAACGAGAGCGAGACCCCGGAAGGCGATGTCGCACTCCTCATCGGCGCCGAACTGCAGCTCGTAGGTGTTGCCGGCACCCACACCGACCTCAACAGCACACCCTTCCAAACCCTCAGCCTTCAAGTGGAAAATGAAAAGTGAAAAGAGAAAAGAAAAAAAATTTCAGCCGTCTGTAGTTTTTTCAAAAGTTATTCCGTTCTTATTAGCGAAAAGAAACAAATCAAATAATCACAAACATTAAAAAAAAACATCATGAAAAAGACCTTGTTTATCGCTGCCCTTGCAGCCCTGACCCTCTCCTTCACCGCTTGCCAGAAAGACGATGTCACCAACGGCGGCAACACCGACCCCGTCAACAACGGTGCCCGTGTGAAGAGCACTTCCGACCTCCACAACACCAACTGGACCTACACCGTGACCAGCACCGAGCTTCTCAACAACCTCCTTGGCACCAACATGCCCTGCATGGACAGCAGCGCTGAAGAGACCTATGTGTTCGGTCTGAACTTCGACGGCCAGTATGCCCACTTCAGCTTCCCCGAGAACGTTATGGCCTTTGGCGGCGGCGAGGGCGAACTGGAGCAGATTACCGGTGTCTCCTATGAGTATACCTACGACGGTGCCACCCACACCGGCTACCTGACCGTTGCCGCTGAGGACATGGACGGCGAAGAGACCATCGCTCCTCTGGAGTTCACCTATGACGACGCCACCGACATCATCACCTTCAACCTCCCCCTGTTCTATGCCGACGACAACACTCCCCTCACCCTCACCCTCAACTTCAGCCGTAACAACGAATAAAATAAAGGTTAATAAAAGAATTGCGAATGAAGCGCCTGCCGGTTGGCAGGCGCTTTTTTTTGCTTTTTTTTATGGCATTGTAATTTTTCGCTCTCGAGATACGTTATTATAGTGTGAAGGAGACAGAAACATTCAGCGAGATGATGCTCCGCTACCGTGGGTTGCTCTTCTCGGTATGCCGCCGCTATAGTGGTGACGGCCTGGAGGTCGACGACCTGCTGCAAGAGACCATGCTGGCGCTGTGGAACCTTCGCGAACAGCTCTTTAGCATAACATTGACCCCAAAACAGGCAGCATGGATATGGCGCGTGGCACGCAGCACCTGCATCGACCTGCGGCGCAAGAGAAACAACAACCCCACCCCACTGCCCGACGACTACGACGCCCCCGCCGAAGACACCTCGCTGCACGACACCCTCCACGAACTCATCGCCCAACTGCCCGAGCCCGACCGAACCATAGTAACCATGCATCTTGAGGGCTACGAATACAAAGAGATTGGCCGCAAGACTGGCATGACAAAGAACCACGTAGGCATACGCCTGATGCGGATAAAAGAAAAACTGAGAGAACAATGGAACACAAAATGACATTCGACAGCATCTGGGAACAGGAGGAGCAACAGGGCCTTCAGCAGCGACTGCGGCAGGACTACCCCGCATGGCTGCGCCGCCGACACCAACGCCGCACGGCGCTGGCCACCGTGGCCGTGTTGGTGGTCGCCGGATTTTCAATCTTCAACTTTCACCCTTCAACTTCAAAAGATTACGACTACGTCGCCTGCAACCGCAGCGGCATCGCCGAAAGCCATTGGGCCAAGGTAGCCTCAAACATCTTGACAATAGAGACATTATGAAACGTCTATTATTCATATTGCTGCTGCCTTTGGCATTTCTGTCCTGCTCGCGCGAGGTGGAGGAGGTGCCGTTGTACCGGCAGTATGCAGCACGGCAAGATCTGACGGTGGCGCAGGTGAAGGGCTTCCAGCTGTGCAACACGGTGAAGACCGACGTGGTCATCCTCGTGGCCGACGACAGCACCGCATGGGCAGGCTTGAAAGAGGAGTTCGACATCCGCACCTCGGAGGGCGTCACCAGCTGGATGGGTGACATCGACAAACCCGCCAAGCGTGTGAAGCGCAATGTGCGCCCCGCCTGGCGCGCCATGGCCGTACACGCCGACCGCACCATCGCCTTCTACTGCATCGACGACTCGGTGCAATACCAAGCCCTGCTAGACTACCAGCTGGATGAGTTAGTTAATAGATAAAAAATAATAGTTAATAGTTACAATATGAAAACCATCAGATTTTTCGCCCTGCTGGCCGCCTTCTTTTCGCTAACAGCCTGCGAACAAGAAGAGGCTGACGTCATGATTCCTCACTCCATCGAATACACGGTGTCACGCCACGACATCCCCAACATCAGCACCACCGTGGAGGTGCGCACCCAAAAAGACTACGACGCCCTGCTCGACAGCCTCTGCGACTACACCCTGCAGGGCAAGTTCGTTGTCTTCCATGGTAACAAAAAGAGTTCTCACTCCACTAAGGAGCCCACCACCTACTCCACCACCGACCGCGAAGCCATGAAGCACTGGATGGCCCGCATGGAGGACGCCGGCCTCACCGTCACCGTCACCTACGACAGCAGAACCCACACCTGGAACGGCATGGCCTACGTCAACACCACCGACGGAACGTTAAGCCAACAGAGACGGCTGTCGCGGGTAACAATGGACTACGAACCCTACCCCGGTGTCTACGCGGAGCACTATGTGTACACCTATTTCTGGAACGGCGACCAGTTGACCGACGTCGACATGGTAAAAGAAAGGTTTAACCGCTTCATGCTCAACGGAGAAATGGTCGACAGCATCTTTTACTCTCACCACACCGTCACACTCACCTACAGCGACAGCCTCCGCTCCGCAGCCTACTTCCTCGATGCCGACGGGACGATGCTCAAGAACATACAATACACCTACCAAGACGGACGCCTCTTCCAGGAACAGCAAAACGGCAACACCTATACCTATCATTACAACAGTGAAGGGCTCATCGACCATCTGACCGCCACCCCCGGCTACGATCTGGCAATGCCGGTGGGAGTGTACTATGAGTGGGCGGATGGCGACCTGATACGTGCCGGCATCGACAACTACGAATACGACAATTCGCCACATCCCCATGGTGTCTCTCTCGGCACCTCCACCCTAATGCCGGGCTATTCACAGCCATCCACCACCGGGCCGACCTCATACGAAGGTTACATCCTCCAAGAGACGCAGTGGAGCCGTCACAACCTGACACACTACCGGGAAAGCAGCAAAAGCCATCTTACCGAATACAGCATCCATTACACCTATGACAGCCAAGGCTATCCCGTCACCGCCGAATGTGTCAGGGAAGACAAAACCATCCACTGGACGTTCGAATACAACGACTAAAAACTGAGCATCATTATGAAAACCATCAAACTTCTCGCCCTGCTGGCCGCCGTGTTGAGCTTTGCGGCCTGCGAGAAAAACAACGACACCGTCCGCCACGAGCGCGACATCGAGTATATGGAGTATACCGCAGACCGCTGGACCCCCGACTATTCCCGAAGCACCAACACCGTCCACCTGACCACCGAGGGGGAATTTGACACCCTGCTCGGCCGTTTCTGCGACGATGCCCGGGAAGGCTACAAGGTGGCCCTCCGCAACGCCTACCGCAATGCCAAGGGCGCCAAGGAGGCGTCTTCCTATAGCTCCGACAACCGACAAGACATGAAAGCCTGGATGCGGCAGAAAGTGGACGAGGGAAACACCGTCACCGTGTACTACGACAGCCAGAACAGCCTCTGGCATGGCTCCGCCGACATCACGGCACTGCATCCCGGCACCTGCTACACCGGGACACTGGTCTTCATAGAAAGTGATCCTTCCTACTGGGGATTGAAGGTAAGCAAAGACTCGACATTCCGGCTAGTGAAAGGAGGATGCTTCATAACCACAAACCGCACTTTCAAAATCAACGGAAAGCCCTGCCACCTAGGCGACACCGTCACCCTCTGCGGCGAACTGCATACCGGATGGGACAGCTATAACGATTACTTCTATCTTTTGCTCGACAGAACCGGCGAACAAGACCCCTCGAGACCTATCCCCTTGTATGAGGGCAGCAAAAACGGATATAATATCCTCATGACCCTCGACGAAAACCACCACTTGATGTACTGCACCTCGACCTTCGGCGACCAAACATGGCAGGGAAAAATTGGTGGCGGAAAATTCCGCTACGAAGAGACCGACCAGACCGACAGCCTCGGCAACCCCGTCATTATGGTGTATAACGATGCCATGGGAACCCAGGCTCCGTTCTCGATGGAACAGCGGAACAGCACAACCCTGGTACTGCGCGACCTGACGGCAATCGACACCACCGACCCCACATCCCACACCCTCGGCGAGATAACCCTTCACCGAACCTACTACGTGTATGAAACATGGGTATGCGACACCTTAGGGTTCAACATCGTGATTCACTACTACACCGAACATATAATCAAATATGAAGACAGCCACGGCTGGTCCTCGTCACCGTTCTACGTCAACTGCGCCACTCCTTTCGAGGCTGGAGCATTTGATGCCAACATGTGGGATTATTTTATCTATTCCACCACAAACAACCGGGTGGACTTTAACACCGAATACATTTACGACATCGACGAGCACGGCCACGACGAAATCATACTGACACCCGTGAACACACCCGCGGGCTGCCTCGAAAGCTACGTGTTCCGCAATATCTATTAATTATTCATTCGAAATGAAATAAAACACCAAAGAAATGAAAACCATCAAACTTCTCGCCCTGCTGGCCGCCGTCCTCACCTTTGCGGCCTGCGAAAAAGAGAACAAAGACAGCGACACCCACGAGCGCGATATCGTCTACACCGTCGATGAGGACCGTCATGACGCCCACCTGACGACCGACGCGGAATTTGACACGCTACTCGAAGAATTCTGCGACTTTGCACAGGAAGGTTCCACGGTAACCTTCTACAACGCCCTCAAAACACAAAACTCAAAACTCAAAACAAAAAACTCCTCCAAGGAGGTAACCTACCGAACCACCAGCCGCGAGGAGATAAAGCGCTGGATGCGGCGGATGGAAGACGAGGGCAAGACTGTGACCATCACCTACGACTCCCATACAGGCACCTACAACGGCTTAGCCTACAAATACGTGTCTAAACGTAACATTGACAGCCAATATAACTTTGTGCAATGCCTTGCATTCCGCTACAAAGACTGCGCCGAAAACAACAGTGGTATGATTTACAGTGACGGCCAATACATCTATCATAGACAATACTAACAGTCTCAATCAAATAAAAAGATAATGCTATGAAAAAAATTATCATATCTATCATTTTGGCCGCCTCACTGGGAGGCTGTTTGCAGGCGCAGGACACCGTGTGGCGAAAACCCGCGCCCCTGGACAATTACTTTTACAACAACTGGCTTGATACAACAAAAAGATATACACTCGCATGGGATGGGGGCAACGGTTCTGTGGTTGCCAAACGATTCATTGCCAAAGACACCCTGCAAGTCTATGGCATTGCGGCCATGATGACGAACCCTTGGGCACTCGATTTCAGTCCTTCTTCCTATTATCCAACTCTTCAGGCCTATTTGCAAGCAACTTACCCGGAAGACCCCACTATGGAGCACTGTGAGGAACAATTGATCCTTTATCAATACCACGGGAACGCATCAACAGTCATGCAACAATTGGGCGATTCACTGTCGATACACTACCTCTACACCCCCGTGACCCATTGGTTGCTTTCAAACACGGCTCCCAATAATTATTTTGACCAATACCCCAAGCCCGTCTTTGAGCGTTATTTTTCAGAACCACAAACTGTGTACGATACCTTCTACACAGGATATACGCAAAGTCATTTCAGATTAGTGATGTATATAGAGCCGACTGGAGACACGAGTTATTATTCCAGAAGATTCCGTCCGGAACTCTTATGTTATATATTTACTGGCTATTATCCGGAAATCCCATGTAATGGCACTGGTTATGAAGAATATAAGGCTTTGCTGAAGAGTACAGACCCGTACACACCCGCCACATGGGTCTTTCCTCCTGCGGACACCGACTTCTCCCTTTTCATCTTCCCCATCATAGCCCCACCCGACACCACAGTAAACCCTAGCGACACCATCATCGATCCCATCGACACCATCGTCTCGGGCGACCTTATCATCCGTTCCGGTAACACCGTCGTCATCGCCCCAGGTGACATCATCGTCATCGGTGGCGACACTATCGTCAACACCGGCGACACCCTCACCGTCACCTTGGGCGACACCGTCGTCATCTCCGGCCACCCCATAGTC